>DGTK01000015.1:0-161366 GCA_002393735.1 Lachnospiraceae bacterium UBA4338 | reverse complement strand
TTAGGGTTCATAACAGAACCACGTACTGTAGGTCTGATACCCATGTGACGCTTACGTCCTGCTTTACCAATCTTGATAAGGCTGTGCTCTACGTTACCTACAACACCGACTGTTGCACGGCATCCGATAGGAACCATTCTCATTTCGCCTGAAGGAAGACGAAGTGTTGCGTACTTACCTTCTTTAGCCATGAGCTGTGCACTGTTTCCGGCTGAACGAACCATCTGTCCGCCCTTGCCTGGAAGAAGCTCGATATTATGTACCTGAGTACCGATTGGAATATTCTCAAGTGGTAAGCAGTTACCAATTCTTACTTCTGCATCAGGACCGTTCATAATGGTCATACCATCCTTAAGTCCTTCTGGTGCAAGAATGTATGCTTTCTCACCATCTTCATAACAGATTAAAGCAATATTTGCTGTTCTGTTTGGATCGTACTCGATACCTAAAACCTTTGCGTGGATTCCATCTTTATTTCTCTTGAAATCTACGATTCTGTATTTAACTCTTCCACCGCCACCACGATGTCTGACGGTGATTTTACCTTGATTATTACGTCCAGCCTTGCTGTTCTTTGAAACTAACAGTGACTTCTCAGGAGTCTTCTTTGTAATCTCAGAGAAATCAGAGCCTGTCATGTTTCTTCTCGAAGGTGTATATGGGTTATATGTTCTAATTCCCATTTTCTTTATCTCCTTTTCTTATTTGTTATCATGCTTCATTGCATATAGTTATCTAATTAGATACCTGAGAAAATCTCGATATCCTTGCTGTCTTCTGTAAGCTTTACAATAGCTTTCTTTCTCTCGGCAGTCTTGCCGTAAACGTTTCCACGTCTCTTGTTCTTGCCTTCGCAGTTCATTGTGTTAACTGAAGCAACGATTGTACCTGGGAACATTTTCTCAACAGCTTCTCTAATCTGATCTTTAGTAGCACTCTTGGATACTAAAAATGTATACTTCTTTTCGCCTATACCGGACATACTCTTTTCTGTAACTACCGGTTTAAGGATTACGTCATAATATTTAATATCAGCCATTATGCATACACCTCCTCGATAGTAGATACAGCATCCTTTGTAAGGACTACTGTCTGAGCCTTCATAATATCATATACATTGATTTCGCTTGTAAGCTGAGTCTGTGCATCAGCATAGTTTCTAGCTGAAAGAACTACATTGTTATCGTTATTATTGATTACAACCAACGCCTTAACAGCATTTATGTTCTTCATAACATTTGCGAACTCTTTTGTCTTGATTTCATCAAACTTAAGCTCGTCTAATACCAATAACTTGCCATCGTTTACTTTGCTTGTAAGAGCAGACTTAAGAGCAATTCTCTTTTCCTTCTTGTTAAGCTTGAAAGAGTAATCTCTTGGAACTGGTGCAAAAACAACGCCGCCATGTCTCCACTGTGGTGATCTTGTTGAACCCTGTCTTGCGTGGCCTGTTCCTTTCTGTCTCCAAGGCTTTCTTCCGCCACCTGATACTTCAGAACGTGTCTTAGCCTTCTGAGTACCCTGACGCTTATTAGCAAGGTGCTGTACAACTGCAAGATGTACTAAATGCTCGTTAACTTCGATACCGAAGATTGCATCGTTTAAGTCCATCTTTCCGACTTCCTTGCCTTCCATATTATAAACAGATACTTGTGCCATCTGTGCTCTCCTCCTTCCTTAAGCTTCTGCCTTAGTAGTTTCTTTGATTGTTACTAAAGCTTTCTTAGGTCCCGGTACTGCACCCTTAACTAAGAGAAGATTCTTCTCAGCATCAACTCTTACAACCTCAAGGTTGCGTACTGTAGCCTTCTTGCCACCCATCTGACCAGGCATGCCTTTTCCCTTGAACACTCTGCTTGGGCTTGAACATGCACCGTTAGAACCCTGATGACGATGGAATTTGGAACCGTGAGCCATAGGTCCTCTGTGCTGACCTAATCTCTTAATGGCACCCTGGAATCCCTTACCTTTAGTAATTGCTGTTGCATCTACCTTATCGCCTGCTTCAAAGATATCTGCTTTGATTTCCTGTGCTAAAGCATACTCAGATGCGTTCTCAAACTTGAACTCTCTTAAGTAACGCTTTGATGTTACGCCGACCTTTTCAAACTTTCTTGCCAATGGTCTTGTTGTACCATGTGCATGTACGATTGTCTTCTTGCCTGCGCCATCTTTCTTAACTTCTTTGTTCTTCATGTCTACGAAACCAACCTGAACTGCTTCGTAGCCATCGTTCTCTACAGTCTTAATCTGTGTTACTACACAAGGACCAGCCTGAAGAACTGTTACCGGAATAAGTGTTCCATCTTCATTGAAGATCTGAGTCATTCCGATTTTTGTTGCTAAAATCGCTTTCTTCATTTTTTACCTCCATTCATTTCTACTACAGCGGCATCTGAGGTAATTTCGGATGCATACTAGTTGTAGAAGGTTTATTGTTTTAATTACATCATTTTAATATTAATGAAAACACCTGCCGGCATCTCTAAGTTCTGCATAGCCTCGATAACTTTCTGACTTGGATCGATTACATCGATGAGTCTCTTATGAGTTCTCTGCTCGAACTGTTCTCTGGAATCTTTGTACTTATGTACGGCACGGATGATTGTTACAACTTCCTTCTTAGTAGGAAGAGGTACTGGTCCGCTTACCTTAGATCCGTTCTTCTTAACTGTATCGATGATCTTCTTTGCAGATGCATCTACAGTCTGATGCTCGTAAGCCTTAAGTGTAATTCTCATTACTTGATTTGCCATAAAAAAAGTCGCCTCCTTTTCGCACTTTATAAATATAAGTACGACAAGCGGTGACTGTACACTCTCCCGTGTGTGTCCTGGATGTTACCTCAATTCACCGAATCCATCCAAGTTCTACACGTCGTTTCTACCTGATTGTAGACATTAATAATTTGTACAGTGACTTGTCGCCAGTATCTTGACTTGACATTCGCTCCTCATAAAAACCTATCTTCATGGGAAGATAGCAACCTTATGGATCAACGCTATCATGCCACAGCGTTTACTAGTCTACATTATATTTACCGAAAAAGCAAGCATTTTTTATATATTTTTTACAAAAATTCAAAAATTCTTATTTTTCCCCTATATTTAGGGCTCAGAGTACCATTATATAGTATTTCAAAAGCATTTGCCATACTTCTTGTATTTACTTTTATATTTTGTTACTATTTATAGGAAATGATTTTGCTATTTATATAGAAGAAAATTTTTTATTACATATATATAGAAGGAAAAAAATATGTGGACAGCAGACAATTGGAAAGATTATGAAGTATTAGCCACATCTTCCGGCGAGAAGCTGGAGCGCTGGGGTGATTATACACTGATTCGCCCGGATCCTCAGGTTATATGGAACCTTCCTAAAAACCACAAAGCCTGGAAACATCCAAACGGACATTACCATAGAAGTAATAAGGGCGGCGGCGAATGGGAGTTCAATAATCTTCCGGAGGAATGGACAATTCATTACAGGGAATTATCATTCAGACTTAAGCCATTCAGTTTTAAGCACACGGGGCTTTTTCCTGAGCAGGCTGTTAACTGGGACTGGTTTAGCGAGATAATTAAATCTTCCATTAATAATAAGGAATATTCTGACGGACGTGGCGATAAACCTTTTAAGGTTTTGAACCTCTTCGGGTACACGGGAGCCGCTACTTTGGCTGCAGCTCAGGCCGGCGCCGCAGTAACACATGTGGATGCATCCAAAGGTATGGTAACATGGGGCAAGGAAAATGCAACAATATCAGGACTTGCCGATAAGCCAATCAGATGGCTGGTGGATGACTGTGTTAAATTCGTCGAAAGAGAAATAAGAAGAGGAAATACATATCAGGGTATCATTATGGATCCGCCGTCATATGGCAGAGGCCCAAAAGGCGAGATATGGAAATTGGAAGAAAGTCTGTATCCTTTCGTAGAACTCACTACTCAGCTGCTTGCAGATGATGCGAAGTTTTTCTTAATTAATTCCTACACAACAGGCTTACAGCCGGCAGTTCTTACATATATTTTAAATGTAACTGTTAATAAGAAGATATCCGGTAATGTGGCCGCCGATGAAATCGGCCTTCCGGTAAGAGAAAACAATTTAATTCTTCCATGCGGAGCCAGCGGACGCTGGAGCGCAGAAAGAGCAAAATAAATTAAGGGTTTGTCATTAGGCAAGCCCTTTTATAATACTGTAATATGCCAGAATATTAATAATAAATTTCTTACAACCCACTGCCCCAAGAGAATTCCCACTCCGATATAAATGGTTATGGTCACCGGGTATTTGGCAAAACCCATCTTTTTAGTAAGAAGCACGAATAATGTATTAGTCATAAAGACCACATACGCCGCAATCACATATGGAACAATGGGATTAAAAAGCAAGCTTTTTAAGAAGTGAAAATGAACAAACTGGTTAAAAGCTCTGGTTGCGCCGCAGCCCGGACAATACAGGCCGGTTACCCTGTTAAAGGTACAGGTGCTCGGTCCGCTTACAATGACATTTCCTTTAAACACAAAAAGAATAACTGCCAGCAATCCTACAATTCCCAGATAAATTCCAAACTTAAACCAGGTTAGTGTAAGTTCATCTTTAAATCTTCTATTATATTTAGGTCTTATTTTCTTAAACATATCCTAATAATATCAAACCCCGGAAGCATTTCTACCTCCGGGGTAAATTTGAACTAATAACAAGAAAAATATCTAAAAACCATAATAATTATAATTATTACTGTTAAAAAGCACCGGCCCAAGCATACTAAATCCAACATTTGCCACACTTATAATAATCATAGCAATCCAAGCCAGAATTGATAAACTGCCTAAAATAATACCTATAATAGCCATAGCCTTATTCTCTCTTTTATTGAGAGCTATAATACCTGTAACAATCGCTACAATTGCAGCAATTATTCCAAAATACCTAAAGCATGAGCAGCAGTAACAGAATATACTTCCGGCTCCTGTCGATAAAGATGTTATTGCCAGGCTGTTATCATCACTTGGCGGCTGGTAATCTTCATCTTCTTCATAATAATAAACATCATTGCCTACCTTGGTTTTACGCTCTTCGCTGATGTTTCCACCTGCATAGGCAAAACTGTCATTCTCTAAATCTGAATAATTGTTATCGTCCATTATAATATTCCGATAATCAGTAAAAACCGATTAGAAGTTCATCATATCGCTCAAAGCGCCGGTTGTTGCAAAGAAGATGCTTGATACCAGGTTAACTACGAATAATACGCAGCCTAAACCACCGCATACGATACCAGCGATGCACAATCCCTTTGTCTGACCTTTCTTTAAACCAATGATACCGCAAACGATAGCTGCGATTCCAAGTGGTGTGCAAAGCCAGTAAGCGAATGGGATACAGCAGCAAACTACTGCAAGGATACCACAAACAAGTGAAACGATTGCAAGTGCATTGCCTCCCTTGTTGCCATCACCAGGATTCTCCTGTACTGAGTAATCATAAGTTACATTTTCTACATTATTGTTCTCAAAATTATTGTTGTCCATAAATTCCACCTCCAAATAATAATCAATAATACGAACATTTCTACTATAACATATTAACACGATAAAGTAAAGAAAAAAGGACAAGGCTCCAAGTCCTTGTCCTTACTTTAAACAGCATTTTTTAATTATATATGTGCAATATCTGTATATGTAGCAATATCCATATCTACCGTACATATATCGAGCATGTTGATATCATAAATATCATCATGTCCTGTGCTTCTTGCAATATCCTTGAGTTCTCTGCCAATGCTCTTAACAGCCTCAAGGCTGAAGCCTCTTTCGACAAATACGAAGTCAGCACCAAGAGCGATCAGTTTGGCAAGTTCTCTTGCATCCTTAAGAGCATTAACGCAAACATATATCTCGAGATGTGAATTAATCTTATTAAGATAATTCTTTGCTCTTCTGAGAATATATGGCAGGATCACACCGGATACATCATTAATAATAACGTAATCCATACCGGCATAAACAGCAGTTTCCAAATCTCTTTCAATTCTTCCTGCTATTAAATCAATACCAACAGGTGTGCCCTCGGAGATATTTCTGGCTCTGTCTACCATATCCTTAATTTCTTTTCTGCTTTCAGTATATGGTATATGTCCATCTTCTCCCTTAATCAGGATTAATGCCTTGTCTTCATAATCAGCCTTGCTGTATTCCCTGCCAGGAATCATCTCACCCCACAGGAATAACTTGGTGAATCCAAATGGCTGTGGAACTTCAATCGGGCAGTCTGTAAACTGACCAAGGACTGATCTGATATCCACATCTGCATCTGCAGGTAATGGCATTGGATTAAGCTGAGCCGGCAATATGATGATATTCTCAAGACCATTTGATACATCGCCATCAACAGAATACTGCTTGCAGAGTTCGTTAACATTATCATCATATCTGACATCATATCTCATATCTGCCTTGAGCATTGAATATGCAATGTCTGAATCTTCCGTATTAGCAGGTAATTCCTCTTCAATATCATCTGAGGTTACAGCCTTATCTTCTTCATCAGGATTATTAATAACTATAATAGGAGCTGCTGCCCTTGTTGCCGGAACTTCCAGTTCTTCTGCTATTTTTTCATCCTGAAGTATTTCTTCTTCTACTGTTTCCTCATCCAGTTCCGGAATGTCAATATATTCGTCCTCTTCCTCTTCTAAGCTATCCTCAGCGTCTGCTGCCAGAACTTCTGCCTCAGCAATTTCAAAAATGGATTCGTCAATTTCCGAAGATTCTTCTTCCTCTTCTTCGATTTCATCCTCTATTTCCGCTTCAGTCTCCTGAAGTTCAGTTACTTCCACGGTATCCTCTGGTTCTTCCTGAACGGTTTCTTCCTGAATTGACTCTTCCTGAACTGGTTCCTCCTGAACTGGTTCTTCCTGAACTGATTCTTCCTGAACTGATTCTTCCTGAACCGGTTCTTCTTTAACTTCAGGAACCTCTACTTCATTAATATCTTTAAATACGAAACTCTGTGCTTCATCATCTTCGTTGAAGAATACTTCCTCTCCAATAATCGAATCACTGGAATTCTCAAATGTATCCGCTTCCTCAAGACCATCTTTATCTTCAGGAAGAATTTCGCTGTGCATTTCTTCTGTATTCATATCGCCATTTACAACGACTTCTTCAAAGAATGATTCTTCAGAATCCACATTAACTTCTTCAAATGACCCCAATTCTTCTTCAGCTTCATCAACCGCTGTCAAATCCTTGAATGCATAGGAAACATCATCCTCTGTTCCATTCTCATCAACTACAGTGTCATCAAAGAAAGATTCTGTTTCTGCCTCAGGTTCAGGAGCCGGATTATTCTCAGCCGCCGGTTCTACTTCAGGTGCAGCCTCTTCTTCAACTACCGGTTCTTCAGGTGTTGCTGCTTCTTCTGGTGCAGTTTCTTCTTCAGGGGCAGCTTTTTCTTCAGCGGCAACTTCTTCTTTAACTACCGGTTCTTCTTCAGGGGCGATTTCATCTTCCACCTTGTCCTCTACCACCTGGTTATCACATATCTCGCTTCTGGGGGGACTTTGGTCTCCGTTCCCGGTCTGAACCATACTTGGATCAAAACCGCTATTAAGAGAGTTGTTGGTATCTACATTAATATCCGAATCACCTTCAGAACCAAGTACTCTCTGAATGGCACCCATACCGGCACCATAAGGAAGTGTAGCTTTTTCGGCTTTTTCTTTCTCTTCCTGTATTCTTTTATCGAATTCTTCTTGGGAAATTACTGAACTGCTGTCGTTGTAGTAAGTCTCAATATTAGGATCCTTTTCTACTTCAACACCGTCAGCTTTAGACCAGAATTCCTGACGTTTTTCGATAACGAATGGATTAGCTGTCTCACCGGGCTGCATATCCCCGATTTCATCTAACTTAACCACTCTTCCACCAGCGAAAGCATTATCATCTTCCTCAAGCATTTTAAAACCATCTTTTGCGGCTCCGCAGATTGGACATGAATCCAATTCGGCGAACTTCAAAGATGCACTTTGCTCATTATAGATAAATCCGCATACACTGCATTCGTATTTAGCCATCTAAATAACCTCCAATTAACCCCATCATTGGTACAAACAAATCATACCCTACCATAATCTTAATCGAAAACGCCGATTAAATCAATAAATACCTACGATTTTCTATGGTTTCGGGGCAGATTTTTCTCATATTTTTACATCCATGAGCATAACCGGTTTCTTCTCTTCCTTAAACCAGGTCGCAACCTCGCTGGCATCCCCATAATATGCGTCAAAATATGAATAATCGACGAGTTTAGGAATGAGCATTTCATCGTTTTCAATAAACTCGCCCCATCCTTCGTTTATGTACTTTTCTACTACATTCTTATACTCGTCTGTCACTTTTTCGCCGGCAAACCGTTCAATATCACTCATCAGTTCCTGCGGAGCCCAGGAAAGTTTAACTTCTTTTTGCTCTCTGAAAGTTTCCAGCACCCTCTTAATTTTATCAATATCCTCAAGGCCAAACTCAGCCAGGGAGCTGATGGTATTTCTAAATAGAACTCTTTTTTCCTTCTTGGATTTCGCCATTTCTTTAGGTGCTCTTACCCTTATGTTATGGACGGAAGCGATGTCATCACCGCCCGCCCAGTCTGTTAATTTTTCAATATATCGGTTCTTAATTTCCTCAGATTCAACATAAATCTCATCCGATAAAACCACACCCGGCACAGTTACAAAATGCCTCATGCAGAAATACTCATTAGAGTCCTTCCCTGCCGGAAAATCCTTGATTTCAAAATATGGAACATATACCAGTATGTCTGTATACTGACGAAGATTCTCGGCGTAATAATCCGGAGATACTGTTACAGAAGCATGATATGAATCATACGGATACTGGATATAAATCACATCCGGCTTTAGTTCACTTATGTCAACCTGGTTAAAATCATATAATTCCAAATCTTCCGGATAATAATCAATATCATAGATTACATCCTTAATATCATAGCCCATCTCTTTTACATATAAAGCCAGCGGAATTACGTACACATCATTATTTTCATCCGCCTTTTCCTTCTCATAAAACGGGGCCATACTATCCCAGTAAATATCCCTGCACGGCAGAAAAATCACCGTTTTTCGGCCATCTTCCTTCCGGTTCTTTGGCAATATCATGTCTCGTGGACTTATGTATTTCTTGTCATATGGCATTACCGGATCAAAGAAATCCGGCACATCTGCACCTGTAAGGAGTTTAAAATCCTTTTTTTGTGACTCATAAAATGGATAATCATGCGCGCCGTAATTACGGTTATACTGCATATAATTGCCATATCTGTGCTTGAGCATTTTGTCATAACAAAGAGGCACAGGCATCTCAGTAAATTCAAACGGGAGCCTGACTGACTCATCATACATCTCCTTCGGAAATCCTTTTCTTCCTTTAAGTCCCCACGGAAACATCTGAACCATTTCATCTGCATCATCCCTACTGGTCGATGCCATTATCTCCTCAGCCCTTATATAGAACTGCTGCCTCAGTCTCTTCTTCCTGTCTACTTTGAAGCCACCGCGTCTCTCGCTGTCAGCTATGACATTTTCATCTTCAGCAGTAATTCGATAGTCTGACGGCTCAATGCCCTTTGTCTCATACTTGTCATATAGCATATCTCCGACGGATATGAGCCACAAACATTTATCCTTAATCTCTTCTTTTTTCTTCTCATCTCTTGGCAGGTAATCCAGCACAAAAATATCCACACCGCTTCTGTACGGGAAGCTGTGATGCGCCTTTAGATAACCTTCATCAAAGCAGATATGCTGATTGGAAGTAATCGTGCCAAGGAACAAATCATGGTCCGGATTCTCGTGGAAGTTTTCCATAAAATAGGTATCCGGAAGTTCCCTGCGCCAAACCTCGCAGAACTTTCTGTAATCTTCCCTTTTCATACAGATGTCCATGTCGTCATCCCACGGAATGTAGCCGCCATGGCGCACTGTTCCCAGGAAGGTCCCCCAGTCCGCAAAGTATTTAATATTATATTTTGTACATACCCTGTCTATTTCGCTTAAGATTTCCAGTGCGTTAGCCCAGGTCTTCTTCATCATGGCAGGGATGTAATATCCACATCTGACTTCATCCAGCAGATAATCTCTAGGAATGTCCACTATCTTGTCCTCCGGTCAATAATTATACTTCGATTATATCATCGTTTATTGATATCAATCACCTTTTTTCTTTAGACTATCATAGTAAGCTTTATACCTATATAGTGTTCTAACGCTTAGATTACTTTTATTAGCTATTTCTTCCAAACTCATTCCATTTTCATAACATAATACAAAATCATTATAAATAGCTGTCCACTTGGCATTATGTTTTTGTCTGCCGCTTGCCTTCCTTTTTTTATAATACTCAAGTTCTCCTTTTAGGTATTTATTTTCATTTTCTAATCTTTCAATTATTAAGAGTGCTTCTTCCAAACTTTTAATATTTTCCATTATGTTCTCCTTCTTTAATCTATTCATTTCTATTGACGTTTTTTAAACAATATTGTATATTACTTTTTAGAAGAGGTGGTTTTTATACCGTGCGGTCATTTGATTCAAACGGCTTGCTATCCTCTTTTTTTATATTTATTATATCTTAATTATATGTTGTACACTTATTAGTGTCAATTTTATTTTGTCATTTTAATGACATAAAATAGCCGGTGCATATGCATCGGCTTAAA
This sequence comes from Lachnospiraceae bacterium UBA4338, assembly GCA_002393735.1. Classification (GTDB taxonomy): domain Bacteria; phylum Bacillota; class Clostridia; order Lachnospirales; family Lachnospiraceae; genus UBA3766. Next base: position 150,617 of record DGTK01000015.1, on the reverse strand, counting down.
GATAACTCTATAACTATTTTTTATCGTCTGGCTTCTTCCACAATATCCATCATTTCTCTGGGAGTAACTACATAACTTCTAACAGGAAAATGACGTAAGTTTCCTGTAACAAGATATGCTTCTTCTTCCTTTCTTTTCTCCATTAGTACCGCATAAAAAACCACATCCTTTGGATCCGGAATCTCATCCTCAATCAAATCATAATCAATGAATATAGCCCTTCTTTTTAATTCATCAATTAGAACTTGAACAGCATGCTTATTAAACTTGAACCTTGAACGATTCAAAACATCTTCATACTCCGCAATTATCTCATCATTAAGTACAGGAATTATATCTCCAACTAATGATTCAGCAACAACCCGTCCCGGAATTGAATTATTTTTAAGCATGGCAGAAACAAGTACATTGGTATCAATCACTGCATAATGCTTCATCAATTAGCGCCCTTTCGCTCTTTTCTAGACGAATCTATTTCTTGATTTATTTCTTCCAATGACATATTTGAAAGACCATTAGCAACTGATTGCTCACCTATTTCCAACATGGCTCTATATCCTCTTTCGGCATAATATGGCTCTTTAGGCAAAGTCATTCTAAACGGAATTCCATTTTCCATGACCGTTCTTTTAAGAAACATCCTCACCGCTGTAGAAGTATCTATTCCAAGATTGTCAAAAATCCTTGCAGCTTCTTCTTTCAATGTGTCATCCACCCTTACTTGTAATAATGAAGTAGCCATATCTTTTTCCTCCTTGTCTGTAATACAATTGTATCACATTGTCATTCAGAAAACAATATAGCCGAAAGGCAGCAACAAAAATACTGCCATTTTCTCTTTGTCATAATTATATGCTTATCGCTTTTAATTGTCAATTCTATTTTGTCATTTTCTGAATCTAATTCTGTTTTTTTGCATATTATGATATAATAAAATAAGAATTGTTAATCAGGAGAGCACTCAAATGGCAGAAGATTTTATAGAAGAAATTTATTCTAAAGCTGAAATAATTTTTGAAATAAAAAAAGCTATAACTTATTGTCAGAAAGAACAAACTTTTCTCTTTCATAAATTATGGTTAAACCTGCAAAATCCCATTGCAGAATTGTGCAAAAGTCTTGTTTCAACTGATCTTCAATTTGGTTCATACATTTGGAATGAATTATTAGTTGTCAGCGAAAAAGCACAAAATAATGAATATACCACTGTTGCGGATAAGTTAGAGGAATTAATTCCGTATTTATATAAAGCAATAAGCCTATATGGCAAAATAGATGTTACTGAAGGAACTTACAGATTATTCAGTACAAAGAGTGGATATCTAGGTATACAAAATTCACAAAATAATCATTTCCTGTGCAGCTCAATCGACCCACTTTGGGAAGCATATGAAAAAGCAAGTAAATTATATATTCCTACTATGAAAAATTTTTGTACATTTGGATGTAGTTTAGGATATCTTTGTCAACAAATGTATGAATTTTCTAATCAAAGCATTGATATTTTTATCTATGATACTGATAGAACAATGTATGATTATGCAACCAATTATGGAGTTATTAGCAATATTCCTAATGAAAAAATACACTTAATAGTTAACAGTGATATTAGAGAACTAATTCATTCACTCCGAAGCAATATTGATTCCTTTATTACAAGTGAAACAGTATTATATGTAGAAAAAGATGTTTATGACAAAGTTGGCGAAAACCAAATATACATTAACGATATTCTTTCCGCTACAGAAAGTCGTAACAGTTTATCTGGAATGTGTGAGCAAAACTTTTATCGAAACATAACAAACGTACATAAATATATTGATGATTTCAAATTAACTAAAAAATCTAAAAATTTCATTATTGTTGGTGGCGGACCATCTGTAGATTATTGTATTAACTACATTAAGCAAAACATATCAGAAAAAGTTATAGTAGCAGCAACAACAATATATAATAGATTGATTAATGAAGGCATCAAACCTGATATAATTGTTTGTTCTGATCCACAAAACAGGACATATGGTCACCTATCTGATGCCACTGATACCTCCGTTCCCCTAATTATGGACAATATGAGCAATTGGCAATTTGGTGAAAAATATCCAGGGGAAAAATACTTAATTCCTAGTACTGAATACTATTTTGCTCAAAAATATTACAAAAAAACTGAAAAAAATCTTTGGCCGCCAAGAGGAACCGTTACCGGAACATGTATTGATGTAGCAGCCTACCTCGGTGCCAAAGAAATAGAATTAGTAGGAATGGATTTATCATATCCTGGAAATCACACCCACGCCGAAGGCACCATGGACAACAAAGAAATTAATCACGATTCAATGATTGAAGTTCCTTCCGTGAATGGAGGATCCGTATATACAAGAGAAAACTTCAAAAGATATATCTCTGGAATAGAAGATCAAATTAAAAAATATAATCACATTACATTCTATAATCTGTCCAAAGACGGTGCTTTAATTAAGGGAGCAAAGCATCAGACTTTTTAAAAAACTATAAAAAAGGGGCGAATGAAAAAACTTTCGGTTTTTCACACGCCCTTTTCATATATATCATTAATTATTTTACTATTATTTTACTGAAGTAATGACAATACATTCTGATTACTTTGGTTAGCCTGTGCAAGCATTGATGTACCAGCCTGAGCAAGTACGTTATTGTTTGTAAACTTAACCATCTCAGCAGCCATATCTGTATCACGAATTCTTGACTCAGCTGCAGTTGTATTTTCAACAATATTATTAAGGTTAGAAACCTTATGTTCAAGTCTGTTCTGAATAGCACCAAGATCTGCTCTCTGTTTCGAAACAGTCTCAAGAGCATCTTTAACAGTCTTGATAGCATCCTTAGCTGTATCAGCTTTAGAAATATCAATACTCTCAATCTTTAATGCAGTAGCAGTCATCTTATCAATTTTGATTCCAAGCTCATCACCCTTTTCAGAGCCAACCTGTAATTTTGTATCAAACTTACCATCAAGAAGCTTCTGTTCATTGAAAGTAACACTATTTGCTACTTTATCAATTTCATCTTTAAGTTGTTTAACTTCAGCATTAAGATACTCACGATCCTTAGACATATTAGTACCGTTCGCTGACTGAACTGCTAACTCATTAATTCTCTGAAGCATGTCATGAACTTCTGCTAAAGCACCTTCAGCTGTCTGTACACATGAAATACCATCCTGAGCATTTGTAGCTGCCTGTGAAAGACCTCTAATCTGTCTTCTCATTTTTTCTGAAATTGCTAAACCAGCTGCATCATCTGCAGCTCTATTAATCTTGTAACCAGATGATAACTTTTCTGTTGATTTTGCCTGTGATGAAGTTGTTACTCCAAGCATTCTGTTTGAATTCATTGCTGTTAAATTGTGCTGTACTACCATAATCTTATTCTCCTTAATATTTAATCCGAGGTTTCCATCCTCATTATGATAATGAATCTAACAGCTTTATGCTCTAGATCATTACCGGTTTCATTGCCCTACATATTATATATCGAAATAATTGCAAAATACTTAACCCTTTTTTCAAATTTTTCGTATTATTTCACAAAGAAAAAGGGACCGACTAATGTCGATCCCTTGAGGTAGTTGTCGCAATGATAATTATCCGAGTAATGATAATACGCTCTGATTTGACTGGTTAGCCTGAGCAAGCATTGCTGTACCTGCCTGAGCAAGTACGTTATTGTTTGTAAACTTAACCATTTCAGAAGCCATATCTGTATCACGGATTCTTGACTCAGCTGCGGTTGTATTCTCAACGATATTGTTGAGGTTAGAAACCTTATGCTCAAGTCTGTTCTGAATAGCACCAAGATCTGCTCTCTGTTTTGAAACAGTTTCAAGAGCATCTTTAACAGTCTTGATAGCATCCTTAGCTGTATCAGCCTTAGAAATATCAACACCATCAACCTTTAATGCTGTAGCTGTCATCTTCTCGATCTTAATTCCAAGTTCGTCACCCTTTTCAGAGCCAACCTGTAATTTAGTATCAAACTTACCATCAAGAAGCTTCTGCTCATTGAAAGTAACGCTGTTTGCTACCTTATCGATTTCGTCTGTAAGCTGCTTAACTTCAGCGTTAAGATACTCACGGTCCTTGGACATGTTAGTACCATTTGCTGACTGAACTGCTAACTCATTGATTCTCTGAAGCATATCATGAACTTCTGCTAAAGCACCTTCAGCTGTCTGTACACATGAAATACCATCCTGAGCGTTATTAGCTGCCTGTGTAAGGCCTCTAATCTGTCTTCTCATTTTTTCAGAGATTGCTAAACCAGCTGCATCATCTGCTGCTCTGTTGATCTTGTAACCTGAAGATAACTTCTCGGTTGATTTTGCCTGGGAACTTGTTGTAACGCCAAGCATTCTGTTTGAGTTCATTGCTGTAATGTTGTGTTGTACTACCATAATTGTTTCCTCCTTGAAATAGAAATCCGTAGCATCCTTGCTACACCTAATTGTTTTTTATAACTCATCCTCCGGCCGTACGCTCCTTCAGAATCATTATCGTTCGGTTTTTAACCCTTACAACTTATATATCGGGTTAATTTAATAATACTTTACCCCTTTTATACATTTTTTTCAACTTTTTTTGATATTTTATAATTATTTTATACAATTTCACTAAATATGTTGTTTATAAGGGGAAAATACACATCATCTAGTGATTAACTTTTCATATCCATTAATTGCGGATCTACATTATTTATTTTATTCATCTTATTATAGTAATTCATGGCAACCTGATTACTTACTTTGCTTGTTCTTAAATTTTGTCTTCCTGCTGCCACCTTTTGCTCAATAAGGCTTTTATTTCTTGTTTCCAAAGCTTCAAGTTTTGTACTTAAGTTTGTAACCTCGCTTATTAACTGCTGCATCAACGCAATCTTGGATGCATATTTGTCTTTATTGTTTGTAAGTTCTTCTTTTACTCTGTTAAATAAAGATTCAAAACCGTTATCAAGTTCTGTCAGATTATTTATCAGAACATCCTTCTCATCAATAAGAGTATCAAACTTGTCCCAGTCTGGTTCTATATCATCTTTAAATAAATCTTTCTGGTTTTCTGTTTTATCAATCAGTTGATTCAAAATAGCAATTTTTTTATTCATACTATCAATCATCATATCAATATAACTGTTATCCATATGTCACCCCCATATGATATATACTATGCTTCACCTGCTTTATTCTTACGCATCACTTCTGCCCAGGTATCTCTCATACTGCGAAGATGACCAATTATTTCTTCCATTATTTCTGGATCTTTCTTAATATTTGCTTCCATAAGTCTTTGAAGTAAGTATGCATATACATTATCAAGTTCATCTGCAATAGGATATTTATGATCTAAAGTATTACGGAACTCTTCGATAATCTTCTGAACTTTAATTACATTGGTATGAGCCTTCTGAATGTCTTTTTCTTCCATTCCACTCTTTGCAATATTACCAAACTTGATAGCACCATCATATAACATCAATGTTAATTCAGCTGGTGACGCTGTTAATATTTTACTCTTCTGATACTGTTCATATGGATTATTAGCCATTTAATAATCTCCTTTAGCAAGAAAATTTTTTCTTTATAAATATTCCCACCGCAATGCAGTGGGAATATTCTTATTTAAATTATATTATAACATAATCAACTATCTGGCAAACAGGCCTGATAAGTAACTTTGGTTACTATTAAGTTTAGATAAAGCCGTTTCCATCTTACTAAACTGCTTATAATACTTATCTTCAGCATCCTGCAGTTTCTTCTCAAGATCAGCGATTTTCTTTGTATAACTATCATAATCGCTCTTCATCTTTTTATCATTATATACTTTATAGATTGAACTATAATCTGTTGAACCCATTTTATCATATAGGGCTGTATAAACTTTGCTTGATAACTCTTGGAAGAACTTTGTAACCTTTGTAGGATCTGAGGCAATAGCCGCTTTCAACTTGTCTGCCTTTGTTGCAGTTGTACTATCATCAGCATCGCCATCAATATGGTATGCATATCTCTCATTTGCATCAGTATCGAAATAACTACCTGTATTTATACCAAAATCTGAAAGATACATTGTTACGCCATCTACCTCTACGCCTTCTTGCATAGCCATACGCATAGCAGACATTACACCACTTAATGTAGAATCCTTGCGAAGCAGAGAATCCTTAATTTTAGATTCCCACTCATCTATCTGTTTCTCACTCATCGCTGCTTTCATATCATCTGTAAGCGGCTCATATCCCTTGGCTGCTTCAGCATTATACGCTTTAGACATCGCATTAATAGCAGTATTGTACTCTTTAAGGAAACCCTTAATCATATCATATATACCGCTGGTATCCGTTTCAGTTGTAATAGATATGTTTTCAGATGTCTCGCCATTAATAATATAAGTGGATCCATTAATGGTTAACGAATTACTGTCTGACTTAAATGTTGCACCATTAAGTTCAAGTTCTGCATCAGATGCAGCTAACTTCTTAGCACCACCTTCTGCTGAAAGCCCTAAACTCTTAAGTGTCTCTGCATCTCCACTGAATGAGAAATCATTCTTAAGACCTGTAGCCTTAGAACTAATAAATAATCTCTGGTTAACTTCATCAAAGTTTGCATTAACACCAGCGTCTCTGAGTTTGTTTACAAAACCAGACATAGTCATATCATCAGTAATTTCTATGTTTTTGGTTTCTTTACCAACTGTCACAGAAATACTTCCTGCACTGATACCCATATCAGCAAGCTTTGTATCTGCATTAACTTTGCCACCTTCTGCTGTCTCTAACTCACCACCAGTAAGATATCCAGCCTTTGCTGCTGAAACAATCTTAGCAGTCTGCACGCCCTGAACGGCATTACTACCTGCGACTACTGTAAGAGCACTATTAGATGTCTTAGTTGCCATCTTAGCATAAGATGTACTAAATCTCATATTACTAAGTTTGCCTGAATACAAACTATATACCTGAGAGTTAATGTCTTTCCATGCATCCTGGGTCCACTGCAGTTTAGTCTGAGCCTTCTTGGCATCATCAACCTTAGTCTGCTTTGTAGAAACAAGGGCTGTAATGATACTTTCAGTATCCATACCGGAGTTCATACCGGTCAATCTTATCAAATTAGCTGAGCTTGGCATAGTATTCCCTCCTTATCTCTTTTCATCTACAAGGATTCCCGCAATCTCCCAAGCCTTTGCAATCATATCCAAAGTCTTCTCAGGCGGTAACTCCTTAATTACTTCTTTGGTCTTCTTGTCAACAATCTTAATTGTCACACGATTAGTAGCTTCATGAATACCGAACTGAACTTCAGAATTCATGGCTTTCTTGTTAATTTCTTCTACAGTCTTACGAATCTGTTCATTTGTGACCTGTTGCTGTTCCTGTTGCTGCTGCTGGAAATTCTGAAGATTACCTTCCTTTTCCTCGGAGCTTTCAACTATCTTGGTAGTCTCATCTACCATTTTCACAGTCTGCACATCTGGTCCTTCCATGGACTCTGCCGTATGCTGTACTTCAACCTGTGGTTTAGTTATCTGCTGAGCCTGATAACTAACTACTCCACCTAATGCATCAATTGCCATAGTTATCACCTCCATGTGATATAAAAACAATAATTAATGTTACCATTTAATTATAACCTATAAGTATCTGATATGCAAATAAAGACTCTTTGCATTATCTCAATATCTTTATCGGATATTAATAACAAAACTTTATACCAAAAAATAATTTTTTTTAATTTTTTTTACGAACAAGGGCTGCACCTTTAAGTACAGCCCTGAACATCAAATAAACTCAAACAATATATATGTAAATTACAGTAGTCCTTTCAAAGCATTAACACTATCTGCTGTCATAGCATCTTTGTTAGCTTCCTGGATCTGAACATATACTTCCTTACGATATACCGGAATATCTTTAGGAGCTGATATACCAAGTTTAACCTGGTCTCCCTTTACTTCCAGCACCGTAACTTCTACATTATTATTAATTACGATTGCTTCATTCTTTTTTCTTGATAATGCCAACATATCAACCACCTGCTTTCTTCATTGATTGCAGAAGTTCATAAATTGGGAACTTAACTTCATAATCCTCAACTATGATCTGACATGCCTGACGATTACCTGCATTAATTACAAATGGCGCTTTAAGATTAACGCTCATCTTTGATAAATCTGATGGAACTGTGATAGTTGTAAGAACTAATAATTCATTCGCATCATAATCTCCCAATCTCTTAAGGAGTTCATCCTCTACCAATGGATTATAATCAGGCTTAACCTTGAGAGGATCAATAACCGGCATTGCAAAGCCTGGTTCCTGAATGCACTGCAGATATCTGATACCTGCTCCTTCGCCCTGATCTTCATCATGAATTAAAGCGAAGTCCTGAAGTTCCGGGAATCCGATGATTCCGCCCGGGAAATGAAGAATTTTGTCATCAGAAAGATCAACATTTCCAAACAATCTTGTGTTAATTATCATAATTACCACCTTTCTCAGCATCATGCTGCTTAAATTGATTTAGATATAGTTCAAAAGGGTCGTCTGTAATAATTTTGCAGTTGCATTAAGTGACGCATTGTATGTTAATTCTGCACTGCTTAAATGAACTGCCAGCTCAGCAAGATCCGCTTCATCATTCTTTGTTGCCAAAGTAGTAAAGGACTCTTCCTGACTACTGAGTCTGTTTTCTATTAACTTAAGGCGCATTCCCTTATTACCTACATCTGTAAGTGCTGCATTGGTATCATCCAGATAACCCTGCATCTGAGTAATGCCATGTTCAAACTTCTTTTGAATAGTGTCAGACAGATAAGTCTGTGCTTTCTTAGCGGCTTCAAGTTTGGCAGAAACCATGTCCTGATCATAATTTGCATCATCAACCATAGCTTCTAACTTTTTTACTACTGCATCTAATGAATCAAGTTCCTCAAGATATGAAATCATTTCATCTACAGTACGTGCTATACCATGCTTATATACTTTATCAGCTGTAATATTAACATCCAGCTTCTGATTAAAGCCTACATCGAAAGTAATAACCTGTTTATTATTCTTTCCATCTTTTGTCAGATATTCCTTGTTATAATCAATTCCATCTGAAGAACATGAGAAATAATGTTCAGGTCTTAAGTCACCATCTGCCCACTTGCTCTTATTATAATCTATTCTGATTTCAGTGTCAGCAGGCAGACCGCTTAAATTTTTATAAACATTATCTCCTAAAAGAAGATCACCGGTCTCCGGAACAAAATAAATCGCATCCGGATTATTGGCTATATCCACATAAGGATCAGTAGCACCAGCCTGAGGCATAACTGTTACAGTTCCAACGGCCGACCCATAAACCGCGTTTCCATCATCATCATATCCAACTACTGTCTTAATTGTAGGAATTGTTCCTGCATCAACATCTTCATATGCCAGTCTCATTCTGTGAACCTGATATCTTTCAACATCGGTCTGGTCAGTATCGGCAAGAGTATCATAATTTGTCTCATTTAAATCAAGAAGCTTACCTGTATCTACATATGTGATTGTTTCCATATTAGACTTATTTAACTGTTCAGTAATTGAATAGGTCTTCTCCATACCCTTATCAAAAGATAATGAATAATCAGTTCTGTATCCTGTGAAAAGAGTTCTGCCGGCATAATCATTATCACCGGTAGCATATACTTCATTACGGCATTCCTTCAAAGTATCAAGAATAATCTGTCTGTCCTTTGTTGTAAGACTACCCTTTGATCCTCTTTGGAATTCATTAATCATATCTGTAACAATATCAACTGTTGTAGTAATTGAACTCTCAGTAAGATCAAGCCAGTTCTCAGCATCCGGAATATTCTTCTGGTAATACTGTGAAACCTGATTTAAGTTACTTCTAAGACGAAGTGAACGAATAGCCGTTACCGGGTCATCAGAAGGCTTAAGTACTTTCTGTCTTGTAGTAATCTGTGAATTAAGTTTGTCCTGCAGAATCTTATTCTGATTAATGTTATATACTGAATTATTCTGCATTATTTTATTTGTAATTCTCATATAAGATTCTCCTTACTTATTCAACACTTATACGCCAGTTTCAAGAATCAGTCTGTCATAAACTTCTGTTAAAACCTGAATAACTTTTGATGCCAGGTTATATGCATTCTGGAACTTAACCAGGTTAACTGCTTCTTCATCCTGATCAACACCTGATATAGACGTTCTCTGATTATCAATTACTCCTGATAAAGTTTCACTGTTATCTCTGAAAGTCTTTGCTCTTTCAGTATTAAGAGCTACATCAGATAAAACCTTTTCAAGGAAAGCCCCGGCTGAAGTTCCTCTGAAATTAAGACTTCTGTCATCTTTAAGATCAATAAGTTTCTTAACTATATTTGCCTTATCATGTCCTGCTGCCGAATCAGTACGTGTAGCAAGTTTATTAGGATCTTCCATAATCATTGAGCTAACCTTGAAGTTAGAAGCTGTAAGCATTCTGTAGCAGTCATCTGAAGATGTAATAACTCTGTCAATGTTATCCTCTCTTCTGAATCCAAGTTCAGTCGCATCGCCTCTCATACCTGTAAAGAGATTGCTTCCTTTATTTCCATAATTATCGGAAGTACCATCAGATGTAAGAACATCATTAACGCCCTTTGCATAACTTCTTACCCACTCATTAAGGAGTGCCTGATAATATGGAACGCCCTGATAATTAACTGCCTGATTTGTTGTAGCCTGCTTACCAACTCTGTTACCATTTGGAAGTTCGCTTTCATTCTCTGCTGCAAGCAGATTAAATGTATATTCCTTGGTATCTAAATTAAATGACCAGTCTGAATACTTATATAATGTATTTGAAACACTAATTATACCTGAATTAGGTAATGTACTCTGCTTCAAATCAAGAAGGTAATCATCTGAAACTGCTATGGAAACCTTTGTATTTCCGGCTGTATCCTTGGCAACCTTTGTAACTGTACCATTGAAAAATTCGCCGTTATTTCCATCTCTCATCTGGATGAGTCCTGCAAGTTCACCACCCATGGATGCGTTATACATACCAAAATCCGCATCGTTTGACCACTTAATTGTATAAAGCCCAACCAAATCCGACTGATATGCCTTCTCATCACCGTTTAATGCAACACACTTAAGTGTATTATATTCATTAATATCAACTAGTGTCTGTCCACCTGCAATTGTTACTCTGTATCTTGATGCGCCGGTAACTCTGTCAGGATTATTTGTATCAATAATTGCTGTTTCTGTTACCTGTACATCTACAACCTGTGAAAGTTTATCAACTAATAAGGTTCTCTGATCTCTAAGTTCATTAGCCTGAGCACCTGTAAGTTCAATAACATTAATCTGCTTATTAAGTGATGCTATCTCTTCAGCATATGAATTAATCTCATCTACCTTAATCTTAATCTCTGAATTTATATCTTCCTGAATCTTGGAAAGATTGGATGACATTTCATTAAAATATGTAGCCAGGTTCTGGGCATATCCGGCGAACTGACTTCTCTTTGTCTCATCACCTGCACTCTTATCAAGTTCTTCCAAAGCATTGGTAAGTTCATCAAAAATAGTTGTGAATCCCTTAATGCTGCTGTTATCAAGTAAATAATCCTGAAGTTGTTCCATGTAGTAAGCTTTCTTGTCAAACTCACCAACATTCTTCTGATTATTCCAGTACTTTGTATCATAGAATTCATCTCTTACTCTGTTAACGCCCTTAACGTCAACACCGGAACCCATACAACCGTAAGTTGCATATGTTCTTAAAGAATCAGCTGCAGTCTGTGTTACCTGCTGACGGCTGTATCCTTCTGTTTCTACATTTGAAATGTTATTAGCTGTTGTATTAAGAGATGCATTAGATGCAAGTAAACCTGTATATGCAATATTTAATCCGTAGAATTGTGAACCCATATATAAATCCTCACATTAAATCTTAAACTACCTACAATACATATATCGGCAGGTTATCCCAAAGAATTAAGCAGATGCTCCAACATTTCGCTGACAACGTTAATATAACGTGAAGAAGCATTGTAAGCATTCTGATATCTGATCATATTTGATAATTCTTCATCAGTAGATACACCGATAATCTGCTGCCTTGCATTCTCAGTAGAATCTAAAGTCAGTTGTTCATTATCTCTAAAACTCTTAAATACTGCACCTTCATTCGCAATCTGTGCAACGAAAGCTGAATAGAAAGAATTTATTGTAAGTTTTGTATTAGCCGTTGGATTAAGCGGATAATCTGCATTCTCAAAAGCATCCTTAAGAAGTGTAGCTGTATCATAATCCACTGAACCATCCGGTCTGATAAAACCAAGTTTTGATGGAGTCTGCATCAGTTCAGAATTAATCTGAAGGTTATCTATCGAGAATAATGTTTCTGTTTTTTCAAGATCTTCCTTAACATCCACATCAGAAACTTTTCTATGGAAAATCTGAAGAGCGTGACCATTGCCATCTGACATATAATCACTGCTTCCAGCCTTCTGGTAAGCCTGTTCTAAAGCACCGTTTATGGCTGTTACAGTAGCATGAATCAGTCTGTCAAATTCTGCCTGCGCACTCATAAGTACCGAATTGGAAACCGCATGATAATTATCTTCAGCTGAGGAAATCAGATTACCATCTGCATCATAATGGTCTTCGAGATCAGCATATGTTGCTCTGTGATCACCTCTTGCAATAACCATGGATTTAAGTTTTCCAAGGTCAGTATCTATTGCAGAAGATATTTCCTGTTCAAGATTAAATACCAGAGCGCCCTCTGTGTTATATACTCTTTCACCATGATTATCCAAAACGAATTTGGCATCATCTTTCCAGAAAACATCATAAAAAGATGTAGTCTCATCAATCTGATAAGCAACATCATTAACTCTGTCTGCTTCTACGAAAGAGTGACCTTCAAGTTTTACAAGCACGTTACCCATTGCATCATCATAATACTGAATATTTGCCAGGCTGCTTAACTTATCAAGAAGCTGATTTCTCTCGTCCTTAAGGTCGTTAGCTTTTTCAACGCCTGCAGACTCTATCTTACGAATGGCGTCATTAAGTTCCTTAATTCTGCCACCCATTTCATTAATATCATCAATTGTAAGTTTGATTGACTGATTAAGATTATCCTGATAATTGGAAAGTCCCTTATATACAGCCTGTGCATCAGTCATAAATGCATATGCTTTTTGCATAAACATACTCTGAACTACGCTGCTGCTAGGATCTTTACCAAGTTCCTGAACTGAAACCCATAAATCATTTATAGAATTTTCGAAAGAAGCGCCATCCAATTCACCAAGAAGGTCTTCTATTTCAGAAGTTGTATCATACTGGAGTTCGTAAAATGCCAGCCTTCCACTTTCTTCCCTGTAAGTCTGGTCAAGAAATACATCTCTAACCTGTCTTATCTGCTGATATGTAACACCAAGACCGAGTTGCTTATTTGATACAACACCTGCTGTAATGGCAATAGTATTATAATCCTTATCTCCCAGCATAGTCTGCTGACGCACATAGCCTGCGGTATCTGCGTTAGTTATATTATGACCTGTTGTATTAAGAGCATTCTGGCTTGTCTGTAATCCAGTTGTTCCTACATATATGCTTCCCATAAGTGGCATAGGCTTGTCCTCCCCGATATTGACCCCTAATTACTGCTTGGCATCAAACATTCCATTGGCGCTACCCATTATACTTCCCGAACTGTAAGCTCCCTTATTATAATTAGCTGTTTCAGGAGCCTGTCTCATTGCCTGAATAAGGCTGAGATCAAAGTTAACCATATCAAGTGCATTCTCAAGGAGCATTTGATTTTGCTCATTAACTCTCTTCATCTGCACCGCCATAGTTTTTAATTTATCTATTGAGCCGGCCAAAGCTGCCTGTTCTTCAGGTCTTGACGAAAGCATGTCTTTAAGTTCAGTCAAACGAAGGCCATCGCCCTGAATATTCAGAACGATACAGATATCCTTCATAACCTCTTCTCTTGCTTTCTCTAAATTAGCTATTTCACTACTCTTATTCTGTTCCTGCTCAGTAATATCTGTAAGTGCTTCCAAACTTCCATCTACAATAATTGCAGTCTTTTTCTTGGAAAGTTCAAGAAGCTGTAAATAAACATCATACTCTTTATCAAGTACCGAAATAAGATTTTCCATTAAACTAGCCAATATTCAGCCCTCCTGGCATACCGACAACTATTAATCTTTTAATTCCCCATAAACTTAAGAAAAGTGCCTGCCATCTTGGCAAACACTTCGCTTAATACAAGATGATCTTGTTGATGCAAAGCCATCTCATCCACACTTTATTCGCCTGTCATATATGGACATCACATCACTCATATTGTATTAAGCAAGTGTGTCAAAATATCTGTCCACTATTTTATCAGCGAACTCTCTTCCAGATACATCATATGTACCGCTTAAATATCTCTCCTTAATTGAAGCAACTAAGTCTTCTCTGATTTCTGGAGCATTAGCAAGTGCATTCTTGGCAGTCTGGATATCCTTACCTACCATTGAAATCTGGAGTTTGTCTGAAAAATTAGATGGCATTGTTCTTGTGGTCGCAGTTGTCTTGTTTAAATTAAACATCTGCTGAGCCTGTGCGATAGAATCAATACGCATTATTTTCACCTCCTTATAGTTTATAAGTGATATCATTTACCATTTCATCATGCCGCCGAGACTTCGTTCCATCACAACTTCATGATTACCGTGAAATAAGTGTATCAACTTATCTGCTTTAGTTATCGACTTAAAATTAGAAATACTTAACACCTAAATTGCAAATTGTTAAAAATCACCATAAAAAGAGGCAACCACCGGGCCGCCTCATACATTTTAACCAAAATTCCGATTATTTCCCATACTTCTCCACATACTCTTTAATACCGCCCCATTTGGTATCCTTCTCAGAGAAAATCAGGTCCTTCTCAGTCATTCCCTCCGGCATTGGCCATTTAATACCAATTTCCGGATCATTCCATATCATTCCGCCCTCATCATTAGGATGGTAAAAATCCGTAACCTTGTAGCAGAACTCAGCATAATCAGACAAAACCAGGAAACCGTGGGCAAAATTCTTCGGAATAAAGAACTGTTTTTTATTCTCTTCCGACAAAACCACGCCAAACCACTGTCCAAAAGTCTCAGAACCCTTTCGAAGATCAACCGCCACATCGAAAACCTCGCCCTTAATTACTCTCACAAGTTTATCCTGCGGGTAGTCAATCTGGAAGTGAAGCCCTCTTAAGACCCCTTTCTTTGACGCGCTCTGGTTATCCTGCACGAAGTTGCAGTCAATGCCAGCTGCCGCAAAATCATTATAATTATAGGTCTCCATGAAATAGCCTCTGTTATCACCATAAACCGAAGGCGTAATAACCTTAAGACCTGCTATATTATTGCAATTTTCCATAACCTCAATCTTGTCCATTTCCATCTCCTTATTTTGAACTGATATATCCTTCATCATCTATAACTGCCGTATCCGATAAGGAATTAAGATAATCAATTATTCTCTTCTTCTCACTTCCATCACTAAGCCTTACCACGCAGTGCTCAGACACACATGGATTAAACTTAAGATTCTCCACTCCCTCATCACTAACATCGAAGGACAAAATCCCCGTGTCGGTAGATGCTGACGAAAACCAGTAATTACCCAGGCTGTATACCACAGGCACTCCTTTAACATATCCAACCTGCTGCAGGATATGAGGATGCGCACCTACTATCAGGTCAGCACCTGCATCAACATATAAGTCATCCTGGCTAGTTTCATATGCATGAAGATTAACTTCTCTCTCAGCGCCCCAGTGCACATAAACCACAGCATAATCCGCATATTCCTTGGCTTTCTTAATCTCTTCTTCAAGCCTTGCCGAATCATAGCATCTGAATGTACCAGCACTGTTCTCTGTAGCACCTGCCGTATCTGGAACAGGAAGCCTCTCAAGCTGCGTAGCATTAAGAAGCGCCACAACAAGATCACCTTTCACAACATAGATTGTTGTTGTTGCCTCATCAATATTTCTGCCGGCGCCCATATGATATATTCCGGCGCCGTCCAAAGTATCCAGAGTATCTTCCAGAGATGTCAAACCGAAATCCGTAATATGATTATTGGCAAGCGCTGCCACATCAGCCCCTATGTCAGTAAGAATCTTAACATTTTCAGGTTTTGCCCTGAATGTATAAAGTTTTCCACTAAGCGGAGTCCCTCTGTCAGTAAAAGGAAATTCATTATTGATTACCAGAATATCCGCCCCTCGCATTATATCCAGACTTCCATTGGTAAAAATCTGCTCCACGTCTCCACCAACAGCCCTGTATCTGTTCATGGTCGCATAGCTGTCATCAAGAAGCATATCCCCAACATAACTGAAGGATAATGCCTTTCCATCATCCTCAACTTCCACCACTGTTCCAGGAAGCGATGCTATCCTTTCCTGTCTGGCCTGTTCTTTGAGTTCCTCCTCTGTCGGACCTCCTTCTACTTCTTCCTCTGCCTCTGAAGCGGTCAGATCCACAACATTTGATTCTTCGCTCTCTGTGGTTTCCTCCACATTTTCCTGAACACTTACAACTGTTTCTTCCTGATGACCGGGTTTATATTTATTCTTATACCATGATATGGCAAAAAGCACCACCATGCCAAACAAAAGCACAAAAGCCAGTACTTTCACAAACAAAAATGCCGTATCAAGAATCTCTGTACTTTTTTTCTTACGTTTCTTTGAAGCCATACTTTCTCCTTAATCACACACATAATACATTATACTACCAATTGTGCGAAAACTAAAGACGAAAACACAATATTTTGTAGTTAAGGCCAGTTTTCCCAAAAAGAAAAGCACCCGACTTTCATCGAGTGCTTAATTATCAAATAAACTTTAAATTAGAACTTTAATGTATTAACTCTGACACCAGGTCCCATTGTGCTTGTAAGAGTAACGCTCTTTAAGTATGTTCCCTTAAGTGTGCTTGGTTTAGCCTTAACAATAGCATCCATTAAAGCCTTGAAGTTCTGTCCAAGCTGCTCTTCTGAGAAAGAAGCCTTTCCGATTGGGCAGTGAACAATGTTTGCCTTATCAAGTCTGTATTCAATCTTACCAGCCTTGATATCATTAACAGCTTTTGTTACATCCATAGTAACTGTACCAGCCTTAGGGTTTGGCATAAGACCTTTAGGTCCGAGTACCTTACCAAGACGACCTACAACACCCATCATATCAGGTGTAGCTACAACTACATCAAAATCAAGCCATCCATCATTCTGGATCTTAGGAAGGAGTTCTTCTCCTCCAACATAATCTGCACCAGCAGCTTCTGCTTCGTTAGCCTTATCGCCTTTAGCGAATACTAATACTCTGACTGTCTTACCAGTTCCGTTAGGAAGAACAACAGCTCCACGGATCTGTTCTTCAGCATGACGTCCGTCACAACCTGTTCTGATATGAACTTCGATTGTCTCATCGAACTTAGCTGTAGCACATTTCTTTACTAATGCAACTGCTTCTTCAGGATCGTAAAGATTAGCATTATCTACCTGCTTTGCAGCCTCCATATATTTCTTACCATGTTTCATTAACTTTACCTCCTTGTGGTCAGATGCTTAAATAAGCTCCCACGTATTTACATCTTATTCCTCTACTACAATACCCATGCTGCGAGCTGTACCAGCGATCATGCTCATAGCTGCTTCAATGCTTGCTGCATTAAGGTCTGGCATCTTCATTTCAGCGATTTCTCTAACTTTAGCCTTAGAGATTGTTGCAACCTTATTCTTGTTAGGTGCTGCTGAAGCCTTCTGGATGTTACAAGCCTTCTTAATTAATACTGCAGCAGGTGGAGTCTTAGTTACAAAACTGAAGCTCTTATCTGCGTAAACTGTGATAACAACAGGAATGATAAGATCACCCTTATCTGCTGTCTTAGCGTTGAACTGCTTTGTGAATTCAACGATGTTAACACCATGCTGACCAAGTGCAGGACCAACTGGTGGTGCCGGTGTTGCTTTGCCGGCAGGAATCTGTAATTTAATATAACCTGTTACTTTCTTTGCCATTTTGGCTACCTCCTAAAAAATTGTGGTTTGGCGCTACCCTAGTGTAGCTCCCACTGTTCAAGGAATCTATATAAATAGGATTAACCTATGAACATACGTCCAATGTTACATTTTTTTAACTTCTGCGAAACTGAATTCAACAGGAGTCTCTCTACCGAAGATTTCAAGATTAACAGTAACTGTCTGCTTACCTGCATCAATCTTCTTAACAACACCCACTCTGTCTTTCCAGGCGTCAGTAACAATAATAACTGTATCGCCTTCATTAACATCAAGTGAAAGTTTCTCATGAGTGGTATTAAAGTCAAGTGCTGCCATTTCTTCTTCTGAAAGAGGAACCGGCTTACTTCCAGGGCCTACGAAACCTGTAACTCCTCTGGTATTACGAACAACGAACCATGCATCATTATTATCTGCATCCATATGTATAAGAACATAACCAGGAAGCATCTTGCGTGATACTGTCTTCTTCGCACCGTTCTTTATCTCTGTCTCCTCACGAACCGGAACTCTTACTTCAAGAATTTCGTTCTCAAGATGACGGTTCTCAATTGCGTTCTCAATACTTACTTTGACTTTATTCTCATATCCTGAGTAAGTATGTACAACATACCAACCCATACCCTTGCCGCTCTTGTTATCGCTGCGGCCGATGTCAAATTCTTTGTTATCTTCCATTAATTATACCTCTACTCAGTGTTTACTTAGTGATAAAACTAAGTCCATACTTAACCAACAGGTCAATTAAGCCAATAAGCACGCCAGTTATTACTGTTATAATAGAAACAACAACTGTCTGCTTAAATGCATCATTCTTGGAAGGCCATGTAATCTTCTTAAATTCACGCCTTACACCACGGAAAAACCCTGGCTTCTTAGCTTTTTCTTTAGAATCTGCCATTTAGTCACATCCTTTCAAACTAGGACATTACATTATTTTGTTTCTTTATGTAATGTATGCTTTTTGCAGAATCTGCAATACTTCTGTGTTTCCATTCTGTCCGGATGAGTCTTCTTATCCTTAGTAGTATTATAATTACGCTGTTTGCACTCTGTACATGCCAAAGTAATTCTTGTACGCATATTTACACCTCCAATGCTTCAACAATCCTCCAGACTGCCCTCAAATAAGCCTTCCTATTAGTAAAATCACCGCCCCGGACCAACCCAAAACGCACTAAAAAAAGACTTCTTTCGCAGTCTCGCCTAAATAAAATAACACACCCCGGGCAATTCGTCAACAATTTCTACATTAATTTTGAAAAAAAATTACATTTTTCTTAAAAAAACCTTGCACTTGTAGTATTTTTATGTTAAGTTGAAGATACCAAAATAGCCTTAGTGTCGGCTCATGGTGACCAAGGGATACGGATTTCCCTGTTGCGGACAATCGCAACCGCCATTATTTCAAGGAAGAAAGGAGGAAGCTGAGATGGCTAATATCAATGTATTATCCGGATTATATAATCATTATCTTACGACCTATGCGCCTAAAAAGCTTAGATCTAATAAAGCTGATACAGATCGCGACAGCGAACTGCGCAAAGTCTACAACTCCATGATTAAATTAAATAAAGAAGCTCCCCTTTCTATTGTTAATAACAGCGAAGAGGCAGTATCTTTCGCAGTAGATATGAAAGAGAATGCCAGGGAGTTCAAGAATACCATATCTTCTTTAAGCGGAATCGGCGAAGATGAACTATTAAGTCGCAAGATAGCGTATTCTTCCAACGAAGATGTGGCCGAAGCCAAATTCAAAGGTTCTTCTGATGGCGAGGAAGCCAGGGATCTTACTTTAACAGTAGATAATCTTGCTACTCCTCAGATAAATACAACCAAGGATATGCCATCCAAAGCACAGATTAATCTGTTTCCTGGTACATATTCCTTCGACGTATCCATAGGCCAGAGCAGTTACGAATTCCAGTTCAATATTGCCGAAGGCGACACCAACGAAGAATTACAGAATAAACTGGCGAGGCTTTTTAACAATTCAAATATTGGTCTGAAATGCGAAGTAGTTAAAAATGAAGAAGAAGGAACTTCTCATCTGACTATTAACAGTGTCCAAACCGGTGCACCAACCGAAGCGGGCAAGGAGCTTCTATTTACCATTGACGATGCGCTCACCAGCAAGACCAAAGGCGCTGTAAACTATCTGGGATTGGACAACATTACTACAATGCCTGACAATGCCAGATATACCATTAACGGCAGGGAGTTATCATCATATTCCAATGAGTTCACTCATGACGGATATGAAATCAAACTTCACAACACTACCGATAATGGACCGATTACCATCGGACTGAAGGCCAATGTGGACTCCATAGGAGAAAATATTGATACTTTCGTAAGAAGTTACAATTCATTTGTGGCTTCAATAGCCAAGTACGACAACGGAACGGCTAAGACCAACCTTCTGTTAAGTGAATTTAATACCATAGCAAGATCCTACTCTTCAGATCTGAACTCATTGGGATTATCTCTTACTGATAATGGAAGAATTTCAATGGACAAGAACAAATTTAGTGAAGAGATTGAATATATAATATCCGACCAGATGGATACTCTCAATAACCTTCAGAGGTTCACCGGCAATATGCTTAATAAAGCAGACAACGTATCACTAAATCCAATGGACTACGTTAATCAGAAGATAGTTGCCTATAAGAATCCGGGCAAGGGAGAAATTTCACCATATGCTGCAAGCCAGTACAGTGGAATGATGTTCAACGGATATTGTTAATTCAGCAACAATTTAATATTTCAAACTAAAAAGGAGATCTTATGATCTCCTTTTCCAATTAAAGTTTATTATAATCTCTTATTTCCGGATTTCTTCACCCAGACCGTTTTCCACAATATTAATCATGTCTTCCAGCGCTTCATTCTCATCACCGCCATCGCAGACAAGTTCAATCTCGTCTCCGCTTCTTACGCAGGCGCTTAAAACACTGAGAACACTCTTGGCATTATACTCACCGTCTTTAAAATGTATAAAAATCTGCGACTTATATTTAACTGCCTCTTTGCAGAAAACCGAAACCGGTCTCATATGTAACCCGGTAGGATTAACAATTGTTACCTTCTTAGTTACCATGCGCTTTACCCCCTGTAATTTGTTCCCCCGAACATTTTTATAATACAGTATTCTGTATAAGTTCAGCTAACTTCTTAGCTTCATCTTCGATTAACTTCTGGTCCTTGCCTTCAATCATTACTCTTACCAAAGGCTCTGTTCCTGAAGGTCTGATAAGAACTCTTCCCTCACCGCCAAACTTATCTTCAAGTTCCTTAATAGCCTGAGCGATTTCAGGATATTCCATATATTTATCTTTCTTATGATTTGGAACCTTGGCATTAACCAAAGCCTGTGGTAATACTTCCATTATTGAAGCAAGTTCTGACAACTTCTTACCACTTTCAACTACTACCTGGAGAAGAAGGAGTGCTGTAAGAAGTCCGTCACCGGTTGTATTATGATTAAGATCAATAATATGACCTGACTGCTCACCACCTAAAACGGCGCCAATCTCTTTCATTCTCTCAAGTACATATCTGTCACCAACCTTGGTAACTTCAAGGTGAATATCATGCTCTTTTGCCATAATTGTAAATCCAAGGTTACTCATTACAGTAACAACTATGGTGTTCTGGGCAAGAGCACCTTTTTCTTTCATATAATTACCAACGATAGCCATAATCTGGTCACCGTCAACAAGTTTACCATTCTCATCTACTGCAAGAAGTCTGTCAGCATCGCCGTCAAAAGCAAGACCTAAATCAGCTTTTTCTGCAACAACTCTTGCGCATAACTCTTCCATATGTGTAGAACCACAGTTAGCATTGATATTGGTTCCATCAGGATTATTATGAATTGCAATTACGCTTGCACCTAATTCCTTAAGTGCCTCAACTGAAGTATAATAGGAAGCTCCTTCAGCGCAGTCGACAACGATTTTAAGTCCGTCAAGGCTTACATTAACTGACTTAATGGAATGATTAATATATTCTTCTCTTGCATCAGTTCTGTATTTAATCTTACCAACGCCTGAACCTGTAGGGAATTTAACACCATCCATGTTATTCCTGATAAGTGCTTCAATTTCATCTTCCAAAGCATCAGGAAGTTTATATCCGTTTCCGTCAAAGAACTTAATACCATTAAATTCTACAGGATTGTGGGATGCAGAAATAACAACGCCTGCATCCACTTTATATTTCTTGGCAAGATATGCAACTGCAGGAGTAGGAAGCACACCTACATAAACTGCGTTTGCTCCAACTGAACATGCACCGGCCATAAGTGCGTTGGCAAGCATATCTCCTGATATACGTGTATCGCATCCTACCATAATTGTAGGTTTATGCCTGGTCTCCTTTGACAAAACATAAGCACCTGCCTGACCAAGCTGCATGGCAAGCTGCGGAGTAAGTTCTTCGTTAGCAACGCCTCTTACGCCATCAGTTCCGAACATTCTTCCCATTGTAATTAATCTCCATTTCCTTAAATACTTTTATTCCTTATGAGTGGTAATCTTAATCTGAAGTTTGTAATCTTCATTAAGATGTACTCCCTCAGGTACATTAAATACAGGAACTACCCAGTAGGTTCCAGGATATAATTTATCCCAGCCCTTTCCGGTTTTAAAATCATCCATATTTATATCCATTGCCAGACCTGTTTCATTAAGTTCAGCAAGTTCATCTGACAATCCGTAGAACTTAAGCACATTACCGCTGTCCTTAAGATATGTGCCGTCAGTTACAACCTCTACATCATAACCTGTTGTATCTCCCGATATGGTTATATCATTTCTGGAGAAAATGGCATTTGTAAATGTTTCCTTCTGAATGCCTACAGTTACATTAACTTTTGAACCATTTTCGTCCACTACCTCAACATTATCAGACAGGAAATTGGAAACATCCACTGTTGCCTTAAGTGAGGATTTAAGATCAGTCACATCAAGTTCAGTTCCAGGAATGATTACTGAATTAACAGCATCAATTGCTCCCTTCTTACCTGCTATCAGTATCATTTCAGGGCTGACTGTTATATCACCTGTAAGAGCATATCCTTCAGCCGGTTCTCCGGAACTTTCTGCTGAAACAACCACATATTTGGTAACCAGCACTTCCTGAGTAATGCTTACTGTCTTGATATTAAGTGTAAGTCTTGATGTATCTACCTCATTGCCGTTCTCATCATAAAGAATAATAGGCGCGCTCGCACTTACATTGGCAGTTACACCACTGACATTAAGTTCTGCTCTGGCTGTAGATATGGTTGATACAATGGATTCAGGGCCTTCAATAACAACCTGGTTTAGGTTTGTATTAAGGTCGCCCAAAATATAGCCCTCTGCTACCTGGCCTACAACATCAACTGAGATACTCTTCTGAATCTTCTTAAGATCCTCAATATTAAGAATTACATTTTCAACACTTGATGTAATTCCATCAATATCGGAAGCATACTTGTTGGAAGATACTTTTATCTCCAGCGCATTCTCGCCTTCCTTTAAACTGGCAAGGTCAGCAACTGCACTAATATTCTCTTTTGAAATATCTTCAATTACAGATCTTCTGCCGCTTACGGTTACAGTAATCACATCTGAATCGTCAAGCACCTCATATACTTTTCCCTTCTGGGCAAGTACATCAGAATTAAGAATCTGTACATTAATACCTGCAAAATCCACGCTTTTAACAGGATCATCTATATTTACGACTATCAGCCAGAGGATGATCGAGAAAAGCACGGCTAACAGTTTAAGATCCCAGTTCCTTAGAAGCCTCTCCTTCATCCTTCTTTCCTTTCTTCTTACGGTCTTTCTTCGTCTTTGATATGATATTCTTTTCTACCCTTCTCTTATCCTGGGCAAGTTCAAGTTTCTTTCTGAGTTCTACCACATCAAGACTTCTGTAAAGTTCACCCTTATATGCAACACTTACCTTACCTGTTTCTTCAGATACGATAATTGTCATTGAATCTGTATTTTCAGATATACCCAAAGCAGCACGATGTCTGGTTCCAAGTTCCTTACTGATAGACCTGCTGTCAGACAAAGGCAGATAACAGGTTGCTGCAGATACCCTGTCACCCCTTACAATAATCGCTCCATCATGAAGCGGAGTATTATGCTCAAATATGTTGATGAGAAGCTGGCTTGTTACAATACCATCCACAGGAATACCTGTCTTCTCATATTCTTCAAGCGGGGTATTCTGCTCAATAACAATAAGAGCACCTGTTCTTGCCCTTCCCATTTCAAAACATGCCGAAATCAATTCATTAAGTGTCTTGTCGCTGAATCTTCCTTCCACATTCTTGTTATCAAAACTAAGCAGTGCTGATAAAAGATTTTTCTGTCCAAGTGACTCAATTAATCTTCTGATTTCAGGCTGAAGCGCAACAACAATGGCAACTGCAAGAAGAGTAAATAAACTCTTTGCAATCCATATAATTGTTGTCATATTGAACATTACGGCAAGTGCCATAAAAATAAGCAACACAAATAAGCCTTTCACTATAGCCCAGGCTCTGGTATTTCTCATCCATACCATTACCTGATACAGTAAAAAGGCTAATACAATCATTTCAATGACATCCAGAACACCAATTCTTGGAAGTCTGAACAGATTCAGATATTCAGCTGCCGATGAAAAAAATACGTTCACTGTCTATCCCTTTATATCCTTTAATCTGAATTTTGTCTTCTAAGTCTGTCAGCATCAATGCTTTCAGCTTCTTTTAATCTTTCTCTTCTGATACGCTCTGCAATGGTCTCTCCATTGGTCATTCCAACACTTGGATTCGGACCTGCATAACCATCATTACGTACTCTTGTCTGTCCCTGGTTTCTTCTGCCTGCCAGGTCTCCTGCTATACGGCTGTTTGAAGTACTTCTGGCTGCACCTGCATTAGATGCACTCTGAGATGCACTCGCAGCAGGATTAGCTGCTTTCTTAACAACTCTTCCTTCATCTACAGACTTTTCAGCTACCACCCTGGTTTCACCAAGTAATGCATCATTTGCTGAAAGGCTGTCATAAGAACCGGAAGCAGATGTACTCTTATGCGCTGTAGTACCTGCGCTCTTTTTTACAACTGATGAATGGCTCTTAACTGCTGAAGCAGCGCCTTCCAAAGAAGATTCTTTCTTTACTCTTCTCTCAGTTGTTTGCTCTGTTGCCTTCTCCGCTGTCTTCTCCGCCTTTATACCGCCACTCTTCGGCTTATCCGAAACAGGTGCCTTGGCAGATACCTTCTTAACGGTTTTATTTGTTTCCTGAAGAGTAATCTTAGGAACTGCCTTAACGTAATAATAATATTCATCATCCTCAAACTGTACACGTTCCGTTCTTGCATAATCAAGATTAAACATGAAGAACTTAAGCACATATACAACACCAATTGCAAGTACTGTTCCGCCAAGTACACCAAGGAGTGATGCTCTTGTTACAAACATAAGGTCTCCAACCAGAACAATAAGTGCATTGGTAAGAGCACCAACTATGGTTGCCACTGTCCATGCATGATCAATATTCATACGATGAACAAAATAAACCACAATAATTGTCGCCGCAAAAGCAACAATCATAACCATCATTGTTTTATTCTGAATAATGCCGTCAATAATAAATCTGAATTTGGATGCTGTCTTCTCGCTGTCAAGCGAATCGATGGCATTGGACATCTGAGTTACTGCATTAAGAGTATAATAAATAACTATACCGCTTCCTACTGAAAATACTGATGCAGGACTTCCAACAAGTCCAATTGTAATTGGAAGTATGTATGGTATATGCAGTGCAAAAGCCACCGGCGTAAGCATTGTTATAAGCACCTCTTTCGGTGACATTCTTAAATACAGCAGGAATATCAGCACGAATACAATACCCACAACTGCTGCCACTTCCATTGACAGCGCATAGGTATGAAGCAGTATCAGTGCTGCTGCAAAAAATAAAATAAAACTAACCGGCAAAAATGAGCACGCCAGTGCCAGTACAAACATAAGCGGCACTTTGGCTATCTTCTCCATATATCCAAGATTACCATTTATCAGTAAAAATACCAGTAATGCAATTATAAATTTACCTGCAGGGACTATATATAATTCATACTTAGAATAAAATCTCCTAAGATATTCCCTGATCTCAAGTAACTTAATCATCTGACTCTATCCTTCCTCTCCTTTTGATAGAGAGCCTGTAACCTTCTTAAATTATTAAAATAGGTCTTAAGCTTTATTCTCGCCTTCCTGTATCTGATGGAATAGAGAATATATGTGATAATACTGTATCCACCCACAAAAATAACATAATAAATAATCATATTCTTGGCGTAGGAAACAATATCCATCTTGTATATATCAGACAAAAAACTTTCAGAATCATAAAGAATCATGGTTGCAATTACGATTCCATAGCAGATAGTAGCAGAAATAACTGACTTAATTACCTGCAAGCCAATATAATCACCACGAAAATACGTGCCGATTTCTGCATTTTCCTTGCCCTCGCCCTGCTCATAAGAAGCCAGGCGTGTCATAAGTTTTACTCTTGCTTCACTAATCATCTTAATTATCCAAAAATCTCATTCTGGGTCCAGCCGGTTTAACTTCAGCAGTATTAAGGTCTTCTTTGGTAAACTTACTGCTGATACCTCTTGCAATATCAAGCTTACACTTCTCACAGAATCTTCCGGTTCTGATATTGGCACCGCAGTTCTCACACTGAATACTGATAGGTGAATCTTCTGAGAAAAACAGTCTCTCTTCCCTGATCCACTGTTCAAGCTGGGACTTACTTACATTACAAGCCTCGCATATGTCATTAATACGCGCTTTCTGGTTCTCTGCTACGAACTTCCTGACAGTCTGAAAAGTCTGTTCAATCTCATCCTTACAAGCAGGACAAATCATCTTGCCTGAAACGTAGTTAAACATCTTACCACACATTCTACAGTTCTTTATGTTCATAGTATCCCTCCTTTGCTACATTCCTTTGCCTATTGCCAAAGTAAGAAAATACACATTTTCTGCCCCATGTTCTTTTAGTAAAGAACTTATGGTGCTGATGGTACTGCCTGTCGTATACACATCATCCACCACTATAATATCCTTTAATTTTACATCATTTTGGGCTATATGAAAAGCCTTTTTGAGATTATTTTGCCTTTGGAATACATCTAATTTTTTTTGATCTTCAGATTTTCGTACTCGAATTAATACATCATCTCTAAGAGGTATGTTGTGATAGTCAGAAATTTCTTTAGCCAGAATAGCCGCCTGGTTATATCCGCGGTATATTAATTTATCCCTGTGAAGGGGCACGGGCACTATGGCCTCGGCATTCATTCGACCAATTTCCTCAGCAAGAAGCGTAGCCATCTGACGGCCGTAAAATCTGCCATATTCCACTCTTCCCACATTCTTAAATCTGCTTATTGAATCCTGTATGCTTCGGTATTCATACAGGGCTCTCCCATAATTGTATTCAGGTCTTTTTATAGTGCAGTCATGGCACGTATTTCTGCCTTTTCTAATTGCCTTTCCACAGATACTGCATCTTGGAGCCGGCACGATGAGCGGCACAAAACTGCACTCCTTGCAGATTCCGTCATCATTTAACTTAAGTGCCCTGTCACATATAACGCAGTGCCTTGGGAACAAAAGCTTATATATTAATTTATCCTTCAATATTAGCCCTTTCTATTATTCTTTGCCTAAGGGCGGTATCACGCACTTCTTTCTGATTGTTGTCTATCATTGAATAAACCTTATCCAGACTGCCCATAATGATAACGCACTTAGCGGCTCTCGTAATACCTGTATATAACAGACTCCTGGTAAAAAGCACCTCCGGGCCTTCCACAATCGGAATAACCACCGCAGCATACTCACTACCCTGTGACTTATGAATTGTAATGGCATAAGCCAGTTCCAGTTCATTTAATATGTCATATGTATATACAACTTCTTTCTTGTCTTCAAATAAAACATTAATGGACTTATCCGGATTTATCCGCTTAATTATTCCCAGATCGCCATTATATACTCCGTTGCCGGTATTCACCGTTATACCGTTAT
Source organism: Lachnospiraceae bacterium UBA4338 (assembly GCA_002393735.1). GTDB lineage: Bacteria > Bacillota > Clostridia > Lachnospirales > Lachnospiraceae > UBA3766. Next base: position 122,388 of record DGTK01000015.1, on the reverse strand, counting down.
ATCCTTCCTGAATCCAGGTTATGTCATAATTATTCTTAATCTGCATAACCTTGTCCCCTTCCCTGAATATAACATCATCTTTTTCCAGTTCTTTTTTAGCCGGTGATGGCGGATTAATATTATTCTGCAAAATCGGATTCAGCGCATCCACGCCATACTGTGTTTTTCTTGACGGCGTCAGCACCTGGATATTATACATATCCGTTTCAAACCTCTTTGGAAGTTTATCCCTCACAAGCCTTACCATATCGGTATAAAGGCTTTCTTTGGTATCTCTTTTAAGCATGAAGAAATCATCTGTATCATTGGCAAACTGAGGCTTAATTCCATTATTTACATCATGGGCATAAGTAACAATCCTGCTGTTTGCTTCCTGCCTGTAAATGGTAGTAAGTTCAGTCACCTTAAACACACCGCTGTCAATTATATCCCTAAGAACATTACCGGGACCCACGCTTGGAAGCTGATTACTGTCGCCTGATAAAATCAGTTTCGTGCCCGGTCTTAATGCCTTTAAAAGATGGTAAAAAAGATGAATATCCACCATGGATGTTTCATCAACTATAAGTACATCACACTCAAGCGGCATATCTTCTGAGTGCATAAACTGTGGCTTGTCTGAATTCTCTGCAGTTCTTACACCAAGAAGCCTGTGAATTGTAAAAGCATTGAATCCGGTTGTTTCCTCCATTCTCTTAGCTGCTCTTCCCGTAGGAGCCGCCAGAACCACGTCATAATTCTTGTTATAATAATAATTTATCATGGCCCTGATAGTAGTAGTTTTACCTGTTCCCGGTCCTCCGGTAAGCACATAAACGCCATTAAGATATGAACCAAGAACCGCAGAAAACTGCACATCATCCAGGCTGTCTTTATTAATTTCCACCTGCTTTTTAATATCCGCTATTATTGCATCCATGGCCTTCTGATCATATTCCCTGCCGGAATAGGTACGGTCAAGATCATAAAGCATCGCTGCACAGTTCAGTTCTTCCCTGTACATGTAACTTAGGAAAATCTGCTCTTCATCATCATTTTTCTTAGAGATTAATTTTCTGTCCACCAGTAAAGTATCCAGCTGATGAAGAATCTGTTCTTCCTCAACTTTTAAAATACTTTTTGCAGATTTGACCATATCCGCCTTTCTCATATATGTATTACCCTTCTGGGCTGCTTCTTCAAGCACATATATAAGGCCTGCATTTATTCTTTCGTCAGAATTAAATGGGACGCCCATTTTGGATGCGATATCATCAGCAGTTTTAAAACCAACGCCGCTTACATCCTCTACCAGTTTATAAGGATTTTTGCTCAAAACTTCATATATGGCAGGACCATATCTGTCATAAATTTTGAGACCAAGATTATAAGATATACCATGTTCACCAAGGTACATTACTGCCTGTCTTATGTCTTTTTTGTCAACAACCTGCGAAGCAATATCCATTGCTTTACGTTCACTTATGCCCTTAACCTGCACAAGTTTCTGTGGTGTCTTCTCAATTACATTAAGAGTGTCTGTGCCGAATATGGCAACTATTCTGGTAGCCAGGGCTTCACCAACACCTTTGATTGCGCCCGACGAAAGATAGGTAATTATGCCATCTTCATCATCCGGCATAACAACCTGAAAAGAATTTATGCGAAATTGTGTACCTCTGGTCGGATGATTATAAAGATCACCTTCCACGCTGAGCCTGTCCCCCGGGTTAACTCCATATATGGTTCCCGTGCAGATTATCTCTCCGTCTTCATAGTCTTCCGTGACCAAATTAATAACACCGTAATGATTATTCTCACCGGTGTATAAAAATCTATCTACATATCCATTTAATTTCATATGAATTAATTACTCTTTATAAATCTGCTGATGGAATATCAGGATTAAGCTGTCTCTTCATCTGTTCATACAGAGTCTGAGCCAGGCCTGTTCCGCCATTCTGACTGGTAGTCTGCTCCGCTACAGACTTAATGGCTTCGTCTTTAAAATAATCAACCAAAGAAGCAGTGGAAGAATCACCTGTAAGAGAAGATGTAGGAACTGTATCCATCATCTTTTTATAAACCTGTTCCACAAAATAACTTTCGAAGCTTTTGCAGACTTCCATTAATTCTTCATCTGTTGTTTCTTTATTAAGGCCTTCAATGGACTGCTTAAGTGCACTTGCCTTGGCCGCACTGGCGCTGTCCGACTGAAGATTTGAATAAATCTCAGACATGCCTCCCATGCCATTTAAACCATTTATTGAACTTAATGCACCTAAATTATCCATACCTGTACCTGTTAATCTGCCTATCTGTTAATCTGCTTATCTTTTTACCTGTACCTGTTATCCGCTTATCTGTTATCTGATTTTTGTTTCCTGTTTATTTCGCTATCAGTCAATCCGCTATCTGCCAGTCACTTATCTTCTTAAGTTATTAGCCTGCTGCATCATCTCATCTGATGCCTGAATAGCCTTTGAATTAAGCTCATAAGCTCTCTGAGCTACGATCATATTAACCATTTCATCAGCTACCTGAACGTTTGAACCTTCCAGATATCCCTGACGAATCTCACTCTTAATTACATTCTTGTCTGTTGATTCATTAAGTGGAGTTCCGCTTGCAGGTGATTCCTGGAACTGTGTGCTTCCTGTCTTGGTAAGACCTGATGGATTATTGAACTGCCATAAACCAATCTGCATACCCATAGGAGCAGGATTGTTGGACTTATCCGGATAGCAGATCTGTCCATCACCAGTAATTGTAATCTTGCTTGAAACAATATCCTTACTGAAAGTAATTTCCTTACCCTTGGTATCAAGAACTAAAGAACCATCTGATGTTGTAAGGGCAAGTCCGTTAGGCATGGTAGCCAGGTGAAAATCACCGTTTCTTGTATAATATGTGCCACCATCTGCTGCCTTGATACCGAAGAATCCGTCACCACTTATGGCAAAAGCCAAATCATTGGATGAGTCATAGAAATTACCCTGACTGAAAATAGAATTAATGGCTGAGTTACGAACACCAAGACCAACCTGTGCAGGAACCGGTTTGTTCTCCCCATTGGCTGATGTTGTTTTTGCCTGTATATCCTGATACAGAAGTGACTTAAATTCTGCTACTTCTGTTTTATAACCTGTAGTATTAACATTTGCCAGGTTGTTGGCAATTGTATCCACGTTATTCTGCTGTGCAATCATTCCTGATGCTGCTGTCCAAAGAGATCTAACCATTATTCACCCTCCCAAATTATAACTTACCAATCTGATTAACTGAAATATCCAATGTTTCATCATATGCCTGAATAATCTTCTGATTGGATTCATACTGTCTGGTAACTGAGATAAGATTAACCATCTCCTGAACTACCTGAACATTGGACGCCTCTAAGTATCCTGAATATATACCGGCCTTGGTTTCTGTCATCTTTGCGCCTTCAACCGGTGTATAGAAATTCTCACCATAATGCTCCAGATAATTATAATCTTCAAAATCCGTGAGCTTAACGGTAGCAACTACTTTATCTTCCTGTATAATTCTTCCCTGCTGGTCAATAGCTGCAGGCTTGGTCGGATCAACCTTAATTCTTGCTCCGCTGCTGCCACTGCCCTGGCCTAAAAGATAATCGCCATCCTTGGTAACCACATATCCGTCTTTGGTTAATGTGAATCCACCATCTCTGGTATACATTGTAGATGTTTCGCCCTGCTTATTTGTATATTCAATGTTGAAGAATCCTGAACCGGAAATAGCCATGTCAAAAGTATTGCCTGTCTCTCTGAATGAGCCCTGACTGTAATCCGTATATGCTTCTCCAATCTTAACACCCGGAGTTCCCTGTCCAATGTGGGCACTGTTCCACATTCCATTGCCATCCATATCCTTGATTCTATATGTTAAAACCGTATCAAAACCCTGGCTTGTTGAGCCCTCTTTCTTAAAACCCGTCGTTGCAACATTGGCCATATTGTTGGTCAGTATGTCCATACGATTCTGCTCATTAAGCATTCCTGTGTAGGCTGTATACAATCCTTTTAACATATAATCCTCCTGATATTAGATGGTGGTATTGTTAACTGAGTTAAATTCTACAAACTTACCTGTACCTATAGCCACGCAGGTCATAGGTTCGTCGGCTGTCATTGTATTAATGCCTGTTCTGCTCTCTATTAGATTCTCAAGTCCTCTTAACATGCTTCCGCCGCCTGTAAGAACGATTCCTCTGTCAGCAATATCTGCTGCAAGTTCAGGTGGAGTCTTCTCAAGTACTCTGTGAATTGCATCAACAATCTTGGATGTTGAATCTCTGAGAGCCTCTTCAGTTTCATCTGATGAAACCTTAATTGTATTAGGCAAACCTGTAAGAAGATTACGTCCTCTTACATCCATATAATCGGTCTCTGCTCTTGGGAAAGCTGAACCAATCTTTATCTTGATATCTTCGGATGTTCTTTCACCAATGATAACATTATGTTTCTTCTTAATGTAGTAACCAATCGCTTCGTCAAAATCATCGCCCGCAATCTTAATAGATTCGCTTACTACTGTTCCGCCTAAGGAAATAACTGCGATATCTGTTGTACCACCGCCGATATCAACTATCATATTTCCACATGGCTTTGATATATCAATACCTGCACCGATGGCTGCTGCGATAGGCTCTTCAATAATTGAAACCTCTCTTGCGCCTGCCTGCTCGGTAGCATCGAATACTGCTTTTCTTTCTACTTCTGTAACGCCACTAGGTACACAGACTGCAACTCTTGGCTTACGGAAATTTCTCTTACCCAGGGCCTTACGAATGAAATATTTCATCATCTTTTCAGTAACTGTATAATCTGAAATAACACCCTGTCTAAGTGGTCTGATTGCTCTTATATTATCAGGTGTTCTGCCAAGCATCAGTCTTGCTTCCTCACCGATAGCCTTAATCTGCTTTGTATCGGAATCAATTGCCACAACTGAAGGCTCTTTAAGGACAACACCCTTACCTTTAACATATACTAAAATAGAAGCGGTACCTAAATCTATACCTATATCTGTACCCTGCATCACAATGCTCCTTTCTAACCACTATCATCATATAATCATAAAAAACCATTTAACATTATACTCTAAAAGATTAGAAAAGAAAAGATTAGAAATCAATTAAACCTTTCATAGTTCTATATCGGTTATTTCTTTTTCTTCCTTAACCTTTCTTTGTCTCTTTTGAGAATTGCCCCTACATAAGCGCCTGTGTATGACTTCTTATTCTTACTTACTTCCTCTGGAGTTCCGGTCGCAATAACGGTTCCACCCTTGTCTCCGCCTTCCGGACCTAAATCAATAAGATAATCGGCACATTTAATTACATCCAGATTATGTTCAATAACAACTACCGTATTACCTTCATCCGCAAGTCTCTGAATAATATTAACCAGCTTGTTAACATCTTCAAAATGAAGTCCCGTTGTTGGTTCATCAAGCACATATATTGTCTTGCCTGTAGATGTTCTGCTAAGTTCCGTAGCAAGTTTAATTCTCTGAGCCTCACCACCTGAAAGTGTGGTAGATGGCTGACCTAACTTAATATATCCAAGACCTACATCATGAAGAGTCTGAATCTTATTTCTGATGGTCGGAAGGTTCTTAAAGAATTCCAGGGCCTCATCCACTGTCATATCAAGTACATCCGCAATATTCTTACCCTTGTAATAAACCTCAAGAGTCTCTCTGTTATATCTTCTTCCGCCGCAGACCTCACAAGGCACATATACATCAGGAAGGAAATGCATCTCAATCTTAATGATACCATCGCCCGAGCAGGCTTCACATCTTCCGCCCTTAACATTAAAGCTGAATCTTCCCTTGGTATAACCTGCTGCCTTGGCATCATTGGTACCTGCAAAAAGGTCCCTGATTATATCAAAGAGTCCCGTATAAGTTGCCGGATTTGATCTCGGTGTCTTACCAATTGGAGACTGGTCTATGTTAATAATTTTATCCAGTTTATCAATCCCTGTTATCTCATCATGATCTCCCGGCGTAATCTCTGCCCTGTTAAGTTTCTTGGCTAAAGACTTATACAAAATCTCATTAACGAGCGAACTCTTACCTGAACCCGATACACCGGTTACACAGGTAAAAATCCCCAGCGGAATATCCACATCTATATTTTTAAGATTATTAACCCTAGCTCCCTTAATTGTCAGGAATCCCTTCGGCTCTCTTCTTTCATCCGGAGCCTTGATATATTTAGCGCCACTTAAATACTGACCTGTTATGGACTTAGGATTCTTCATAATCTCCTCGGCTGTACCAAAGGCAACTACTTCTCCACCTTCCTTGCCGGCTCCGGGTCCTATATCCAAAACATAATCTGCTGCCAGCATTGTATCTTCATCATGCTCAACGACAATAAGAGTATTACCAAGATTCTTAAGTCTCTTTAAGGCCTCAATAAGTTTGTCATTATCTCTTTGATGAAGACCAATACTGGGCTCATCAAGAATATATGTTACTCCCACTAAGCCTGCACCTATCTGGGTAGCAAGTCTGATTCTCTGAGCCTCACCACCTGAAAGGGATGATGCCTGACGAGAAAGTGTAAGATATTCAAGTCCAACTTCATTTAAGAAAGAAACCCTTGCCTTAATCTCCTTAAGCAGTGCCTTACCGATAACCTGCTCTGTCTTGGTGAGTTCAAGATTATCAAGAAATGTCATTAACTCACCAATGGACATTGATGTAATGTCATATATATTAAGACCATTTATGGTTACAGCCAGGGATGATGCCTTAAGCCTCTTACCCTGACACTCGGTACAGGCTGTAATTTCCATAAATTCTTCATAATTTTCTCTCTGTTTGTCGGAAAAACATTCTTTATATCTTTGCTGTGTATTGGCAAGAAGACCTTCAAACATTCTTGAATATGTACCGCTTCCGGTTCGTCCCGTATATTCAAAATCCAGGTAATCCGGTGCACCGTAAACAATTAAATCCTTAGCCTTCTGACTTAATTTCTTATATGGTGTATCCAAAGAAAATTTATATCTCTTAGCCAGTGCTTCAAGAAGCTGATGGCCAAAACTTCCTTCCTTCTTGGCATTAATCCATCCCGGCACTTTAATGGCACCTTCATTTAAGGATAAACTCTCATCCGGTATCATCTTGGCAAGAGAAAACTCAGACCTGAAACCTATACCCTTACAGTAAGGACATGCACCCTGAGGATTATTGAATGAGAAACTTCTTGGTTCGATCTCATCAATACTTACACCGCAGTCAGGGCAGGCAAAATTCTGGGAAAAATGCAATTCCTTACCCGCAATAACATCAATGGTAAGAAGACCATCCGTTATCTTCATTGCAGCCTCTGCAGAGCCTGTAAGTCTGGATGTAATATCAGGATTAATCTTAAGTCTGTCTATAACAATATCGATATTATGCTTGATATTTTTATCAAGCTTAATCTCTTCAGAAAGTTCATACATGTTGCCATCAACACGAACTCTTACATAGCCCATCTTAACAGCCTTTTCAAGTATCTTGGCATGCTCACCCTTTCGTCCTCTTACAATAGGTGCAAGCACCTGAATTCTTGTGCCTTCAGGCAATGTCATGATACTGTCCACAATTTCATCAATGCTCTGCTTTCTGATTTCCTTACCGCAGTTCGGGCAGTGAGGAATACCAATTCTTGCATAAAGCAGCCTGAAATAATCATAGATTTCAGTAACTGTACCAACGGTAGAACGTGGGTTACGGTTATTGGATTTCTGATCAATGCTTATGGCCGGAGACAGGCCTTCAATCTTCTCCACATCAGGCTTTTCCATCTGCCCCAGGAACTGTCTTGCATATGAAGACAAAGACTCCATATATCTTCTCTGACCTTCTGCATAAATGGTATCAAAAGCCAGTGACGATTTACCGGAACCTGAAAGTCCCGTAAAAACAATGAACTTATCCCTTGGTATATTAATATCAACGGATTTAAGATTATGCTCCCTGGCACCAACTATTCTTATACATTCGCTTGGTGGAATCATTTTAATACTGTCACTCATCTATATACTTCCTCATCTCTTTAATTTCATCTCTGTATTTTGCCGCAGACTCAAAATCAAGTTCAACGGCAGCCTTACGCATCTTATTCTCATATTCCACAATAAGTTTCTTAAGGTCTTTATTGGACATGGATTCGTAAGTATCACCATCATCAGTCTCAGCAGCCTTTCTGGAAATACTGATGGAATCTCTTACTTCCTTCACAATACTCTTTGGAGTAATACCATGTTCTTTATTATATTCATCCTGAATTTTACGGCGTCTGTTTGTCTCATTAATTGCATATTCCATGGACTCGGTCATGTTGTCGGCATACATGATAACCCTGCCGTTTACATTACGGGCAGCTCGTCCTATAGTCTGAATCATGGATGTTTTTGAACGTAGAAATCCTTCCTTATCCGCATCCAGAATTGCCACTAGGCCAATCTCCGGAATATCAAGACCTTCACGAAGAAGGTTGATACCCACAAGCACATCGAATTCATCCAGTCTCATGGAGCGGATAATCTCCGTTCTTTCCAAAGCATCAATATCCGAATGCAGATATCTTACTCTTATATCCACCTTCTCCATATATGATGTAAGACTTTCTGCCATCTTCTTGGTAAGGGTGGTAACTAAAACCTTATTACCTTTTTCTATTTCTTTTTTACACTCAGAAATCAGATCATCAATCTGACCTTCAGCGCTCTTAACAGTAATCTCAGGATCAAGCAAACCGGTAGGTCTAATGATCTGCTCTGCTCTTAATAATTCATGATTTTCTTCATAAGTACCCGGCGTTGCAGATACAAATAAAACCTGATCTATATGATCTTCAAATTCATTAAATGCTAGGGGCCTGTTATCAAGGGCAGACGGAAGTCTGAAACCATAATCCACCAGCGTTGTCTTTCTTGACCTGTCTCCATGATACATGGCTCCAACCTGAGGAATGGTCATATGTGACTCATCTATTATCATCAGAAAATCCCCCTTGAAGAAATCAAGAAGACACATAGGAGGCTCTCCCGGTTTTCTTCCGCTAAGTATTCTTGAATAGTTCTCAATACCTGTGCAAAATCCCGTCTCCCTCAGCATCTCTATATCAAAAGAAGTTCTCTCCTTAATACGCTGAGCCTCCAGAAATTTATCCTCGCCTCTGAAATATTCAACTCTTTCATTCATCTCGGCTTCTATTTCATCGCAGGCCTTCGCTAATTTTTCAGGCGCCACAACATAGTGGGATGCCGGAAAAATAATGGTATGTTCCAGTGTTCCCTGCACCTTGCCTGATACCTTGTCTATCTGACAGATTCTGTCTATCTCATCTCCAAAAAATTCAATTCTTATATTATATTTATTGCCTTCAGCCGGTGCTATATCCACAACATCACCGCGAACACGGAATGAACCACGGTTTAAATCAAGGTCATTTCTGTCATACTGAATTGCAATCAGACTTCTAATTACATCATCCCTTGATATTTCCTGTCCCGGTCTTAATGACACAACGAGAGACTGATAATCATCAGGACTGCCGAGACCATATATACATGATACCGACGCCACAACAATAACATCATTTCTTTCTGTCAAAGATGCGGTTGCCGACAGTCTTAACTTATCAATTTCATCATTAATGGATGAGTCTTTCTCAATATATGTATCACTCTGGGGAACATAAGCTTCAGGCTGATAATAATCATAATATGATACAAAATACTCCACCGCATTCTCCGGGAAAAACTCCTTGAATTCCCCATATAACTGAGCTGCCAGCGTCTTGTTATGAGCAAGAACCAGCGTCGGCTTGTTTAAGTTTTCTATAATATTCGCCATGGTAAAAGTCTTGCCGGAACCAGTAACACCAAGAAGAGTCTGACACTGATTACCCTTCTTAAATCCTTCTGTCAGTTTCTTTATGGCTTCCGGCTGATCACCTGTCGGCTTGTAACTTGAATGTAATTTAAAATCCATATCCTGTCCTTAATATACTATGCAAATTAAATAAAGTGGCATACTCATAAAGTATACCACTTATATTCATAATCTGTCTACAACTTTAGGAACATTTGTTCGAATATTATTTTGTTAAATATTCGATTGCTGCTTCCATCTGATTATCAGTTCCATCTTCTGTATAAGCATCAGCATCAAACTCAACTTCAATGTCAGGTTCAATACCTGTACCATGGATATTAACGCCATTCGGTGTATAATACTTGCTTACTGTAACCTTAACCGCAGTACCGTCCGAAAGGGAAATCAGTTTCTGAACTATGCCTTTACCGAAGGTTGTGGTTCCGATTAATGTACCCTTGTTATGGTCTTTGATTGCGCCTGCAAGAATTTCTGATGCGCTGGCTGAAGAGCCGTCCACAAGTACAACGATAGGAACGTTCATCTCCTTCTTTCCATCGCACTTATACTCTTCTCTCTTGCCATATTTATCTTCTGTATAAACTACAAGTCCCTGTGGAAGAATCTCCTGGGCAATGTTTACAACTGTATCAAGGTTGCCACCAGGATTTCCTCTTAAGTCAATAATTAAAGAAGTATCTCCATTATCTATAAACTGCTGTTTTGCTTCCACAAACTGCTCATAAGTATTATCATTGAATTCGGTGATTGTAATAAGACCGATTCCGTTATCAAGGCTTTCATATGTGGCACTTGGAGCATTGACCTTGGCTCTTACAATTGAGATTTCCTTCTCTTCTCCGCCTCTGCTTACCGTAAGCACAACCGTGGTACCTTCATCGCCTCTTATCATACTTACAACTTCATTTAAGGTCATGCCAAAGGTATCCGTATCATCAACCTTAATAATCACATCTCCTGCCTGAAGGTCTGTGGTAGATGCGGGGGAATTGGGAATGATACTCTGAATCTCACAATAATCCGCATCTACATCCTTATGGATATAAGCACCGATTCCCTGAAAATTACCGGACAAATCTTCATATAACTCAGCAATTTCTTCTTCGTTATAATAGCAGGTATACGGGTCACCAACCGACTCCATTAAGCCATAATAAAGGGCGTCCTTTTCTGCTTCTTTATCCACGTCTTCGTAATAATAAGCATTCAAAATGGCATCCAGATTATCAAGTTTGGTAGCCACATCCTGAGTAACTATGGATGAATTAATATTATCCAGACGTACCTTAAGCCGTGTATAGCTTATAAGATTAATTGCACAGAAAATAACCGTCGGAATAAACATCACAAGAATACCAATCAGTATTCCAAGAAGCACTCCGCTCCAGGTCAGTCTGCCTTTTTTCTTAGGCTTTGCGGCATTTTCTTCAACCACTACCTTGTTTTCATTTTCCTGAACTACATTGTTGTTATCCATTTTTATCACTTCCTTTTATGGTGCTGATATGTATCCCCACGGACTTACATATTCACCATTTAATCTCACACCAAAATGCAAATGGTTACCGGTACTTCTTCCTGTTGTACCCACCTTTGCGATTACCTGTCCTTTTGTAACTTCCTGTCCTGCACTTACACAAAGGGACGAGGCATGCATATAAACTGTATAGAGTCCGTCGCCATGGTCTATCATAACATAATTACCCATGGTGGAACTGTAGGCTGCGCCCACGACCTTGCCGTCATAAGCTGCCAGTATGTTGGTTCCTCCCGGAGCCGCCAGATCAACCCCGTTATGAAACTTCTGCACATTAAGTGTTGGATGAAGTCTCCAGCCGTAATCATCGGATATTCTGGTATAACTTGGCGCCGGCCAGCAGAACTTACCACCATCATATGATCTGGCGCTCTGAAGATTCTCCTTCTCAAGTGCCACTGCCTTTTCCAGTTCAGCAATTATACTGTTCTGCTCTGCTATATATGCTTCATATTCATCAATCAGTGCCTGCTGATTACGAATATCTGCTTCATATGCTGCAATCTCTGCTTCCTTTTCAGAAATTAATTCTTCCAGTGCTTTTCGCTCTTCTTCTGCCGCAGTCCTGGTAGTATCAAGTAAGTCCTTTTCCGTTTCAAGACTTGTCTTGCAGACCTCTACATATTCCACGTTCTCGGCAAATTCTTCAAACATCTTATTGTCATATTCAGAGATTTCATTAATGTAATCCATCTTATTTAAAAAATCCCCGAAGCTGGACGATGCTGTCAGAATATTAATATAATACGTATCGCCGCCATTTTCATACATGACCTGAAGTCTCTTCTTCATTGAGTCATACTGCTCGTCACGCATTTCAATGGCTTCGTTCAGATCTTCCTCAGCCTGAACTATTTCTTCTTCCTTTACTTTAATCTCTTCAGTAAGGGAATCTATTTTTTCCTGAATGGCTGTGGCATTCTCATCAAGTTCCTTAACATACTGGGCAAGGGAAGCCTTGGCTGCCACAAGCTTTGCCTTAATTGCTTTTATGTCTGTAAGACCGCTGTTGATTTTTTTCTTTTCATCTTCAGCATCTTTTATCTGCTGTTCCTTATTGGCTATGCTGGATTGAATGGCGGAGATTTTGGCCTCCTCCGCTTTCTTTTCTTCCTCTGTCTTCTCATCACTTTTTTCATTTGAAGAAGTGCTTTCTGATGAGGAAGACGAATTGGAAGTTGCATAAACAGGCAGTGATGTAAATAATACACTACCTGCAAGACTTAATACCAGAGCAGAATATAGAATTGATTTTCTACTAAGTTTAACCATCTATACCTCATTAAACTTTCAGATGCTTTCTAACAGTGAAGAAGCTACCAAAGAAACCGATACCAACACCGATTATGATTGATATAGGTGCTAAGTATTTAAATACATCAAATACCGGAATACATGCCACAATGTCTCTAATGAAGAAGAACTTGTCTTCAATAAATTCAAGGGCAAAATTATAGCCGTAGAATAATACTGCAAGCGGTATCAGTGAACCAACAAGACCAATGATAATACATTCAATAACATATGGTGATCTTACAAAGAAGTCTGTTGCACCGATGTATTTCATGATTTTGATTTCTTCCTGTCTCATGGAAATACCGATTGTAACGGTATTACTGATAAGGAAGATTGATACTGCAAGAAGTATTCCAATCATACCGATTGATACATATGCAATAATCATATTTACACCTGCCAAGGTATTGGCAGTAATATCTGATTTATTAACCTTTCTTATGCCTTCCACATTCTCAAGATAATTAACCAGTCTTGACTGAAGGGAAACATCACGAAGATATATCTGATAGTTTGCACAGTTCTCAAGTGGGTTCTCTGTAAAGCCTTCTGCATTCTCGCCAAGTTCCTTGGAGAAATCTTCCCACGCCTGATCTGCTGAAATAAATTCAACCTTTGAAACTTCAGATCTCATTGCAATCAAATCGCCGATTTCCTTAATTCTCTCATCCGACAGGCCTTCATCAAAGAATACTGTAATTGATACGCCCTGCTCGGCGGTTTTGACAATGTGATCCAAGTTAACTGCTACTAAAAAGAAAGTACCGAATACAAACAGGCAGGCGCTGATGGTTGCCAGTGACGCAATTGTGAACCAGCCGTTTTTGAATATATTCTTGATACCCTGACCTAATGTATAAAAAAATGTTCTTAAGTTCATTTGTTATATCCGCCTTCTATTTCATCACTTACTATGGTTCCCTGCTTAAGAGTAATAACTCTCTTATGCATTGCATTAACTATCTGTACATCATGAGTTACAACCACGATTGTGGTTCCATTCTCATTAATCTTCTCAAGAAGGGCCATGATTTCTTCCGAGTTACGAGGATCAAGGTTACCTGTAGGCTCGTCTGCAAGAAGAATTGAAGGCTTATTAATCAAAGCTCTGGCCAGGGCTGTTCTTTGCTGCTCACCACCTGAAAGATGAGTTGGCTTTGAATTATATTTACTTGCCAGACCAACGATACCTAACATACTTGGTACGTTCTTACGAATCTCTGATTCTTTCTTCTGAACAACTCTCTGTGCAAAAGCAACATTTTCATAAACTGTTCTGTCCTTAAGAAGTCTGAAGTCCTGGAATACCACGCCGATACCACGTCTAAACTTAGGTATAACTCTGTGCTTCATCTTATTTAAGTCATAACCATTAACATATACCTTACCTGATGTTGCTGTAAGTTCACGAAGAAGCAGTCTGATTAAAGTTGACTTACCGCAGCCACTTTCACCCACAATGAATACAAATTCGCCGGGATTGATTTTGAGATTGATATCCACCAAAGCCGGAATGCCATCTTCGTACTGTTTGTTAACATTCTCAAGGCATACTGCATATCTTGAATGCTTGTCGCCCATATCTTTTCTTCTGTTTCTGGCCATCTATAATCTGTCCTTTCTAGTAATCTATACTTTCCATATGCTTCATATAACTAAATACCATAAGCGCAATCTTAAATGTTATGGCATCATCAAATACTCTCAAATCAAGCCCCGTTGCCGACTGAATCTTATCAAGTCTGTAAACCAGGGTATTACGGTGAATGAATAACTGTCTTGATGTTTCGGACACATTTAAGCTGTTTGCGAAAAACTTATTAATTGTCATAAGTGTTTCTTCATCAAGCTCGCCCGGATTCTTATCACCGAATATTTCATTCATAAACATTCTGCAAAGTGGTAATGGAATTTGAAAAATCAGCCTCCCGATTCCCAGTGCACAATAAGCAACTACTTCTCTTTCCTCAAAGAATATCTTTCCCACATCCAGCGCCATCTTGGCTTCCTTGTAGGATCTTGATACATCTCTGATTTCTTCTACCGGATTACCGTAAGCAACTCTTACGCCCTCTACTCCGTGTTTCTTAAGATAAGCCACCACATATCTTGCGCAGGCTTCAACTTCTTCAACATCCTGATTCTCAGCAAGATCTTTGATTATTACCACATTGGTTTCATCAACTGCTGTGGCGAAGGCGCTTTTGTTATGGCTTACTGCTTCCCTTACAAGTTCAAGGGAATTATTATCTTTACCACTGTCGGTTTCAACTAAGAGAACCGCTCTCTTGGTATCTGTCTGAACCTTAAGCCTCTTTGCTCTTGAATAAATATCCACCAAAAGCATGTTATCAAGAAGCAGATTCTTAATGAAGTTATCTTTATCAAATCTTTCTTTATATGCTACCACCAGACCCTGAAGCTGGAAGGCGGCCATTTTGCCAACCAGGTAGGAATTCTCGCCGGCGCCGGTACATATGAGCACATACTCAAGCTGCTCATCATTATATATCTTGAAAAACTGGCAGCCCTGAATCTCCTGCGAGTCTGCAGGGGACTTGGCGAATTCCATGGAACTGTCGGAATAAGAGTTGATGGAAGGCGCTGTCTCAACAATTACCTTGCCATCTAAGTCCACTACGAATAAATCAACACCGGCAATGGACTTAATTCCATCTATTGCTTCCTGTAATATCTGATTGGAAATCATTCATAACCTCCAGGATTTAAATCTAATCACACTGCCTATAATTTTATACCAAATATAGGTAAAAATCCACAATTTTCGCCAAAAAAATTGTGGATTTTGAATATTTGTGAAATAATTTCTACTTTAATCTTATGCAATTCTCTTTTATCTCGATTAAGCCCTCTTTAAGGAGTCTGCCGACGGCTCTTTTGAACTCGTTTTTGCTCATGCCCATTTCACGCTTAATGACCTCCGGATTGGCCTTGTCATTAAATGGAAGCACGCCGTCAAAACTGTCTATTACTTCCAGCACTTTCTGGGCATCAACTGCCATCTGAATATAGGCTTTTTCCCTGATGCTAAGGGTGAGTCTGCCATCTTCGGTTACTTCTATTACCCTGCCCTTTACCTTGTCGCCGACCTTAAGATTTGCGCTGAGTTCCTGTTTTGGAATGAGTGCTGAATACTTATCATCAACTGCCACAAAAGCCCCGAAGTTGCCGCTGAGTTCATATACCCTGCCTTCTACCCAGTCATCTTTTTTATAACTGCTGACTTCGCTGAAGTGATGATAAAGTTTCATGGTTGCGCAAAGGCGCTTACTCTTATCGATGTAGAGCGAAACCAGCACATCATCGCCTGCTCTTAAATCGCCGGTCTGTTCCTTAAATGGAAGGAGAAGATCTTTCTCTAAGCCCCAGTCAAGGAAGGCGCCTATTTTAGTCAAAGATACTACTTTTAAAGATGCGATTTCTCCAAGTGTGATGAGAGGCTTATGGATTGTGGCAATTGGCCTGTCTGAGGAATCCTTATAGATAAAAAGCTCCGCCTCGTCACCAACCTTCATATCCTCAGGCACCTGAGCCTTTGGCAATAAGATTTTCTCATCTTTGTTGTCGCCGTCTATAAAGAGCATTCCAAAATCTTCTCTTCGAAATGCTTTCAGTTTCTGATACTCACCTAAATTAAACATATTCTCTCCCGTATGTATATTTCTAAAATTTTTATAAACTCATAGCAAAATATTGGTTATTCATCAATTCAGTTTGATTATTTACTTTTACTATGATAACCTAAAAATGTAATTTTGGGTAGTAATTTTAATGCAGGGGGCATTTTTTATAGATTTCGAGGAAATAATTATGAAAAGGAATAACAAAGGTTTTTCATTAGTTGAACTAATAATAACCATCGCAATCATGGCTATCCTGATTGGTATGATGGCGCCTCTTCTTCTTAAGTTTGTTGAAAAATCCAAAGTATCATCCGACATTCAGCTCGCTGATACTGTCAGAGGCTGTATCGAAGCAAGCGTTACAGACGTTCGAATCATTGAAGACGTGCCTAGTCAGCCATATCTTGATGCTCTTGAGAATGGTGGAATTGATATTGATACAACAGATCCTGTTCCAGGCGCCAGTTCACCGCTTACAGGAAGCGGATGTCTCCTGGAGGAGAATATGAAAGAGACACTGGGGATGAGTCTTCCAATGCTTATTAATGAAGTTAAATCAACTCATGGCGGTGGTACACATTTCCATGTTGAGATTATCAACAACGCTGTTCATGTTACCCTTACACAGACAGACAAAACCGGTGGTAAGGACACAGCAGGAGATACACCTGAGAACGATATCTGTTCTCCACAATAATGTAATAAAAGTGCAGCACAAGGAGAAAATGCTCTCAACAAAGCGATCTAAGTGCAGCTTGCTGCAATGAGCTTTGGTGAGAGTAGTTTTCGACGCAGTGCGATATAAAATTAAAGCAGGTTTTTACGCCTGCTTTTTATATTTATTTAGTTTCTTTTTTATTTTTTATAAACTTAACCAGTCTGTTATATCCCCATCCAATACATATCATCTTAAACATGAATACCAGCATATATTCTCCGCAGAGGTAAAATGCCCGGTAATTGCTAATCATCTCTTTTGTATAAAAAGATGAGAATACTGCAAATTCATATGCTACCACAAGGGCTGTAAGGATGGAGCCAAGGGCCATTATGTATAAATCGTTGTCGGCTTTTATTTTCTTAATTAAGCATCTTATTTTGTCTATTGTCATTCCAAGGAAAATACCAATTGACGCGATGGCTGTTATCCAGGATAAAGCCTGATAGGTATTTACCAAAATGTTGCCGATTTTAATTGGATATACTCCGTACTTAATGCTGAAATCATCATAATAATATGAGGCTATGGATCCAAGAAAAGCCTCTACTCTTCTTACATCATCATAATTGCCATATGAATTATAAAAATCAGCATAACCGGTATTTGTATATCTAAAGCCGTTCCAGACAAATACGAAGGCATCCGGTATTTCACCAAATATCTCTCCTATTGTCATGCCACGCATTCCCTTGGTGATATGAATAAGGCTGTCTCTCTTAAGTTTTCCTTCCTTAAAAGCAACCTCTAATTCATCATTAACCTTACCACAGAATTCTTCTGCATCCGTAGCCGAATAATGAACTCCGCTGTTTACCATGGCAAATTTAAGATGCCATTCAATATGGTCTCCCGGCTCATCATTTTCTCCAACTAAAATCTCATCTATGGATGCAAGTGTAGGGCTGTATTGTTCAGCTTCCTTGATCATGCTGTTGCTAACCCAGATAACTTCATTCTTGTCATCACTTTCAATGGACATGAGATTACCTATAAGTTTGGCAAACTCACCCTGTTTTCTGTCATTTGTCATAAATACACCATAGTGAGTGTAATTAAGTACAGAAATGAGAAGGGTTACTGCTATAAGAGAATAAACAGGAATAAGGGCTATTGCCACCGGTCCTGCTGCTCTCTTTATGCAAATTCCTGACTTAGCCTTAGCCTGCACGCCCTCTTCGTTTTTTGCAGTCTCATCACAGCCATCATCTGACGTTTCCTTGTCCTTTGTTGCCAGAATGAGTTTTACTGTGGTCAGTACATATGTTACCAGCATAAAAGGCGCTATCCATATTGAGTCCTCTTTTATATACCACATAAACGGAAGAGCCAGCGCTCCGAGAATGCTCCAAAGTATCATTCTCTTTTTATTAACACCGGCATTAAAATAAATGCCAAAGAATGCTGCCATCACCAGCACTACTGCCGATGGTAAAATGGCATTACGATAAACTCTCTGAGTAATATTTGATGTGAAATAAACAGGACTATAAATACAAAGCAGATATATAACTGCACATTCCACTTTTCCAAGTTTGGCACCAAGGGCTCTTTTAAGCGCATAGGCAGAACCCACATTAAGAAGTCCAAGTCCCAGAGAATATGGAATCATCAGAAAATAACATATCGCCATAAACAGACCATACATATAATACTTTGACAGCAAAAGATAATTATACTCTCCCAGATAATCCAGCCTTGCCAAAGCAAATCCGTGCTCATAACAAAGCCTGTCATCAAATCCCTCCTCAGGGAAAATCGCCAGCGGCATTTTAAGATGTATTAATAATCTAAAAACTGTTAATGCTACAAGAATGACGCAAAGTATAATATTAATTTTCTTTTCATCTAACTTCTTCATCTATATCCAATTACCCTCCATCATATGGTAATTATTTTTAATAAACCCAGCGTATCCATTATACTAAAAAATCAGCGTGGCTCAAAGTATAAAATATGATATAATTTTACTATAACAAAAACTGATAACGGAGATATGATAAATGATTAAAAGAAATCTACTAAAGAGATTTATTGCACTTTCTTTGATTTGCCTCATGCTTCCATTTGCTGCATGTAACAATGCTCCTTCTGGGGATGTGGTTATTGAAGATGAAAATGAAGAAACAATAGCCTCAGAGACAGAGACTGCTACTGAAGAGACTTTGGCTGAAACAGATAATGCAAAGGAAGACGAAGTTTCTGAGAGGGTTATTCTCGGAGATGAAAGATTCGACGAATATCTTCCGATACTTGAAGGAAAGAAAGTTGCTTTATTTACAAATCAGACTGGTATCGTTGGAAACATTGAAGGTGGGGACCATATTCTTGATGCCCTTTTAGAGAGAGATGTAAATGTGGTTGCAGTATTTTGTCCGGAACATGGTTTCAGGGGAACTGAGGATGCCGGAGCCGACATTGAATCCAGCGTTGATGAGAAGACAGGAGTTCCGCTTCTCTCACTTTATTCTTCAGATAAAACTCACGAACCGGCTGCTGAAGATATGGACAAGTTCGACATACTTGTGATTGATATGCAGGATGTGGGGCTTCGCTATTATACATATTATATTTCAATGTATTATTTAATGGATGCCTGTGCCAAATATGATAAAGAAGTCATGATTCTTGACAGACCTAATCCCAATGGTTTCTATGTTGAAGGACCGATACTTAAGGAAGATTATAAATCAGGTGTAGGCCAGCTTCCTATTCCTATAGTATACGGCCTGACCTGGGGAGAACTGGGGCAGATGATTAATGGAGAAGGCTGGCTTAAGGCTGGCGAGAATGCATGCCAGTTTACAGTTATTCCATGTGAGAATTATACTCACCAGACCAAAACTTCACTTATAGTTAATCCATCACCAAATATCAGAACCATGAAGGCAGTATATCTCTACTCTTCTCTTTGCTTTTTTGAGAATACTCTCGTATCGGTAGGCCGTGGAACCGATACTCCTTTTGAAGTATATGGCAGTCCATATCTCACCAAGGCAGATGGTTATGAATATGCTTTCACCCCTGAAAGTGTTGCCGGAGCAACCAATCCTCCTTTCCTTGGAGAAACCTGCTTTGGTGTAAGTTTCGCCTCCGTTTCACTTGATGAGATAAGTTCACAGGGCATTAACTTAAGTTATCTTATTGATACATATAATGCCATCCATGCCAAATATCCTGATGAATCTTTCTGGGGCACACCTGATGCAGATGGCAGATACTGGATTGACCTTTTAAGCGGATCAGACACACTCAGAAATCAGATTGAAACCGGTTTAAGCGAAGAAGAAATCAAGGACTCATGGAAATCAGAAGAAGAAGCCTTCTTAGAGCAAAGAAGACCATATCTTCTCTACGAGGAATAGCCTGGCTCCACGCAGGTTCAAATATGATTTTACCAAATATACCAAAAAAGAACTTCAGTAAACCTGAAGTTCTTTTTTATTAGCAGCGCCACAAGGATTCGAACCTTGAGATGACGGAGTCAGAGTCCGTTGCCTTACCGTTTGGCGATGGCGCTATATTTGTTCACGCACTTTGATATTATACATAAAAGTAATAATAAATGCAAGAACTTTTTTAATATTGGCTCTTTTCGCACAAAACAAGGCTGCACCCTAGGATGCAGCCTTAATTATTATACATACCGAATCTCGATTTTACGCCTCTTTAGGCTGGTCTGATGTACAGTGAGGGCACTTTGTAGCTTCGATATTGATTTCGCTCTTGCAGTAAGGGCAAATCTTGGTTGTTGGAGCTGCTTCCTCTTCTTTAGTCTTTTTAAGCTTCTTAGCTGCATTCTCTGCTGCCTTGCTTGCTGCATTGATTGCCTTAAGCATAGCGAAAAGAATAACTGCAATGATTAAGAAATTGATAACTGCTGTAATAAAAGCACCGTAGTTGATTGAGAGAGCAAGTGCTGCTTCTGAATCAAGACCTGTGTAATCAACCCAAGGAAGCTTAATTGCACCAGCCACTTCTGCTCCACCAATACTGTTAATAAGTGGATTAATAAAACTATCTGTAAGTGAAGTAACAATAGCTGAGAAAGCACCACCGATGATAACACCGATTGCCATATCCATTACGTTACCTTTTAATGCAAATTCTTTAAACTCTTTTAATAAACCCATGTAAGTATCCCTCCATTTCACTAGATGTAATAATTATATTCTATTTATATTTAATTCGCAATAGTTTACTTACCTTCCTCCACCAAAGAAATTCAATACCGGTTGCAGCTTAGCCGATATATCTTCCATGGTCTTATAAGCCGAATTAATATTGTCGATTGCCGTATTAAGCTTATTTATATCAAAGGCTGAAACCATTTCGTTAACAGCATCCACATCAAACTTATTAAGAGCATCCGCTGTCTTCTCCCAGTCAACCTCACCGAAGATATCTTCAAGTTCAACAAGGACTTTATTAATTCCTTCCAGATCTATTGTCTCAATAAGATCGATTACCGGCTGTATCTCATTAATAAGTACATTTACTCTGTAGAATATTACACAGGCAATCACAATAAAGATTACCATTAAAAAGATGGTAAAAAGAGTAAGAATTCTATTTACAATAATTGCCTTATAGAGTTTCTCGTTTGTAATCTCTTTCTTCTTTTTAGCAGATGCCGGCGCATTACCGACTGGAGCATTACCTGCCGTATTAAACATCGGCTGCATCCGTGAATCAGCCTGTGGTGCGGCATTCTGCATAGCTGCCTGCTGTGGTGCCTGAGCACTCTGCGGCGCTACACCCTGTGGCGCTGCCTGTCCGCCCTGATTAACATTATTATCCATAGTCTCCCCCCTTATTTAACTACTGTAATATTCTCCTTAAGATAATTTGTAACTGTATATGACATTGCTGACTGATACAGATATCCCTTACCATAGGTATTAACCAAAGTATTATAGTATGTGGAATCAACACCATAACTCTCAATAAGTTCATTAACATCAGCAGTTGAAACGCTGAGTCCTTTTTCTTCCATAACAGCCTGAATCAAAAGAGCATTATCCGCCATACCCTCAGCCTGAACTCTTAAGTTTGCCATATATTCCTTGTCATCCATGCCTGTATATTCATTGAAAGATGAATACATATCAACACCATAAGATGACTGATTATAATTATTGGCTGCCACATAATTACCTTCATCTGTTGCTTTGGTAATTCCCATGAGAATCTTAACGTAATTCTCAGGATATGAATTAACAACAGAATTATTCTTCACATAATCCTGCACGTATTTTTCAAGTGCCATTTCATACTGATCCTCAATATATTTTTTAATATATGCATCAGCAGTTAGTGCCTTGTCTGAAAGATTTGTCTCAACGAATGCATCATCAAACTTTGCCTTCTCATACACACCATTGATTGTAATATTGAAAGTTGCGTCTTTTCCCGCAAGATCAGTTGCACCATAATCATCAGGGAATGTAACCTCTATGTCAAAATTCTCGCCCACGGTATGTTTTGAAATCTGTTCTTCAAAATCATCGATATAACCCTGCTGACCAAGAAGAATCTCTTCTCCCATTCCGCCGGTGCTTCCGCCGCTAAAGGCTTCACCATCCATATATCCTGTGTAATCAACATTAACTCTGTCGCCCATTTTAACTTTTGTACCTGCTTCCTGATTATATACAGGATAAGCAGTTAAAAGAGAATCGATATGACTCTGAACCTCTTCATCAGTTGGAGCTAAATCAGAATAATTAACACTCAGATTATCAAGGTCAGGAAGTGTAACATAATCAAGAGCCCTAACTCCTTCAATGTAACCTTCATCTGTTAAACCGGTGCTGTAATCATCAATTGATTTGACAGTAAAAAGCGCCTTCTTAACAATGAGAAAACCGGCCAGACCAACAGCTGCAAGAATAATTAGAACTACTACTACTGTAACTATCCTGCTTTTGTTTTTATCCTTCTTGGCTTCTGCCTCCCGCTTTTCTTTCCTGGACATTTTATTATCTGCTTTTGTCATATGTAACTCCTTAATAACATATAGTTATGATTATTTATTATCACTCGCCGCATCGGCATCAGCTTTTCTGATTTCTGCTCTCTTAATCTTACCACCTAAAGTCTTAGGAAGTTCGTCAACGAATTCAACGATTCTTGGATATTTATAAGGAGCCGTTGCATGCTTAACGTGATTCTGAAGTTCTTTAACAAGCGCTTCACTTGGTTCATAACCCTTGGCAAGAACAACTGTTGCCTTAACAACCTGTCCTCTGATTGGATCAGGAGCCGCAGTAATGGCACATTCTACTACTGCAGGATGCTCAATAAGTGCACTCTCAACTTCGAAAGGTCCGATTCTGTAACCTGAACACTTAATAACATCATCATGTCTGCCAACGAACCAGTAATATCCTTCATTATCTCTCCAGGCAACGTCCTTAAGATTATAGATACCACTGCCAAGAGCTTCTTCTGTCTTTTCTTTATCCTTATAGTAGCCTACAAACAAACCTACAGGAGGATTCTTGTCAACGCCGCAGATGCAGATTTCACCCTCATCACCACTGACACATTCCTTGCCATCAATCATAAGTTTGATGTCATAAATAGGTGACGGTTTACCGAGAGTACCCGGCTTAGCCTCAAACCATGGGAAGTTGGCAATAAGAACTGTTCCTTCTGTCTGGCCAAAACCTGTGGCGATCTTTTTGCCCGTGAATTCCTGCCACTTGTTAAACACTTCAGGATTAAGCGGTTCACCGGCAGTTGCCCAGTGCTGAACGCTTGATAAATCATATTTGGCAACATCTTCCTGAAGCATAAATCTGTACATGGTAGGTGGTGCGCAGAATGTAGTTAATTTATATTTCTCAATAACATTTAATAACTTGTCACCATGGAATTTGCCAACCATATCATATGCAAAAATCACCGCCCCGCATATCCACTGACCGTAAATCTTACCCCAGCCAAACTTAGCCCAGCCGGAATCCGAAACGCTCATGTGAAGCTTATTCTCCTGAACTCTCTGCCAGTATTTGGCTGTAACAATATGTCCAAGAGGATGAAGATAATTGTGGCAAACCATCTTAGGCATACCTGTTGTACCGGATGTAAAATAAATCTGCATTATATCGGTACTCTTTGTGGCATCATCGCCTGTTGGTCTTTCGAATTCATCAGAATACTTTGATAATTCCTCATCCAGATTAAGCCAGCCTTCTCTTTGAAGGTTAACTCCAAGAACATTCTTAATACAAGGAGCCTCTGGAAGTGCAAGTTCCATCTGCTCAATAACATAATCATCATCAACGCAAACAAATGCTTCGATATTAGCAGCATTTGCTCTGTATGCAATATCTTTTTTTGTAAGCTGAAGAGTACCAGGCACAATGATTGCACCAATCTTCATAAGACCTACTGCACAAATCCAGTATTCCCATCTTCTTCTTAAGATGAGCATACAAACTGAACCTTTCTTAAGTCCCATTGCCTTGAACATGTTCGCAGCCTGGTTTGACATTTTGCTAATGTCTGTAAATGTAAAAGTTCTTTCGTTGCCGAAATCATCGCACCATACAAGTGCTTTTTTCTCCGGTTCTGCCTTCGCCCATCCATCAACAATATCATAGGCAAAATTAAAATCATCCGGACAGTTAACTTTGTAATTCTTCTTAAAATCCTCGTAAGAATCAAAATCAATTCTAGGTAAATATTTCTCTAACATTTTTTCAACCACCATCTGTAAATTATTCTGCAATCACAGTTAAGAATATGCCTGGTTCATCACCACCGCATTTCTGACCATGAGGATAATTAGGATTGAAGTAAATTGAATCTCCTGCTTCAAGCAAAATCTCCTGGTCAGCAAAAGTAACTATGACTTTTCCTTTTAAGCATAAATTGAATTCCTCTCCCCTGTGGCACACTAAGTCTGCCGGTTCATCGGAAGGATCAAGGGTGACGATAAACGGCTGCATAATCTGATTGGCGTAATTATATGCTAAGTCCTTAAAAGCATAGCCCGGGTATCTGTCTGCAGCCTGGCCCTCTCCCTTTCTCACCACCTGATAGGTGTTTAATTTGGCTGAAACTCCCGTTAAAATATCCGAGAGATCCACATTATATATTTTAGCAAGCTGGTAAATCACATTGATTGGAATATCATCACCGGTTGCTTCGTATCCTTCATAAACTTCCTTAGGAATGCCAAGTCTGGCAGCAATCTGATCCACGGTATAATCGCAGACTTCCCTAAGTTCTTTTATTCTCATTGCAATTTCTTTAATTTCATCCATATTCTTTACCCCGTTATTTTGTGCCCCTTACACAATATCAAAGTAACTTTCGCAGGTTAGAACCCCTGGCCCTAACCTGCGAAAGTTGTTTTAATTATGAATTCTGACCGATTTCAAGAGCCTTTAAGTTAAGGTCTAACATAGCGGCCTTTTTAGCAGGAATACATTTTCTGATACCTGCATCAAGAGCTTCTTTTGAGCAGAAGCCAAGTTCTTTAAACATCTTACCAATAAGAATGATAATAGCACATGAATGCATATTATTCTCATCAGCAATCTTTGTAGCATCAACGTAATAAACGTTAACGTCTGTTCTCTCAACTTTCTTATTGATCATTGAGCTGTCTACTAAAATTGTACCACCAGGTACTACTGCATTAACGAACTTATCCAGTGAAGGAAGGTTCATTGCTACAAGTACATCAGGAGTTGTAACAAGTGGAGAACCGATTGGTTCATCCGATACAACTACTGAACAGTTACATGTACCACCTCTCATCTCAGGACCGTATGATGGAAGCCATGATAATTCCTTGCCATCCATAAGTGCTGAGTAGGCGATGGTTTTACCTGCGAAAAGGATACCCTGGCCACCAAAACCAGCTAATAATACGTTCATTGTCTTAGCCATTATTTATCGCCTCCTTCTGCAGTTACATCTTTATATACACCTAAAGGATAATACTCAAGCATGTTCTCTCTAAGCCACTTGATAGCTTCCTGTGGTGATAAGCCCCAGTTTGTAGGACATGTTGAAACAACCTCGATAATTGAGTAACCTCTCTTGTTGATCTGGTTCTCAAAACCTTTCTTAATTGCTTTCTTTGCAATATTAACATTCTTTACACTGTCAACTGTAACTCTCTGTGCAAGTGCTGTACCTGATAATGTTGAAAGAAGTTCGCAAACTCTGATTGGATAGCCTGCATATTTAACATCACGGCCATAAGGAGAAGTCTGTGTAACCTGTCCCGGTAATGATGTAGGAGCCATCTGACCACCTGTCATACCATAGATTGCATTGTTAATGAAGATAACTGTAATGTTCTCGCCTCTTGTTGCTGCATGAACTGTTTCAGCCATACCGATAGCAGCAAGGTCGCCATCACCCTGATATGTAAAGATTACATTGTCAGGTAATGCTCTCTTAAGACCTGTTGCAACAGCCGGAGCTCTACCGTGAGCCGCCTGAACCATATCACAGTTAAAATAATTGTAAGCAAATACAGAGCATCCAACGGAAGCAACACCAACTGTCTGTCCCTCTACTCCAAGTTCATCTATAACCTCTGCTACCAGACGATGTACAATACCATGTGTACATCCTGGGCAGTAATGGAATGGCACATCAGAAAGTGCCTTTGGTTTTTCAAATACTACTGCCATCTTAATTCTCCTTTCCAGCCATCTTGCGAATCTGGTCTAATACTTCTGCAGGTGTAGGAATAACACCACCGGTACGTCCGAAGAATCCAACTTCTCTTTCTCCGTTTACAACCAGTTTAACATCATCAACCATCTGTCCCATATTCATCTCTACGCAGAGATACTTCTTGGTATTAGGGATGCTCTTTTTGATGAATTTCTCAGGGAAAGGCCATAATGTAATAGGTCTTATGAGACCTGCCTTAATACCCTCAGCTCTTGCCTGCATAACTGCAGATCTGGAAACTCTTGAAGATGCGCCAAATGCAACTACTACATATTCAGCATCTTCCATCATGAACTCTTCTGCTCTCTGCTCGTTAGCCTTAATCTGCTCGTATCTCTGATAACGTTCTCTGATTAAGTTTTCAAGTTCTTCTGGCTGAATATATAATGAGTTGATTATATTTTTCTTTCTCTTATTCTGGTGACCATTTGTTGCCCAAGGCTTTTCAGCACCGCCCTCTTTCTTGGTAGGGAATTCAACAGGCTCCATCATCTGACCTAACATACCATCAGAAAGAATCATTGCAGGAACTCTGTACTTCTCACCTACTTCATATGCAAGTGATACGAAGTCTACCATCTCCTGAATAGTTGAAGGAGCAAGTACGAATAACTGAAAATCACCATGTCCCAAAGCCTTTGTTGCCTGCCAGTAATCTGACTGTGAAGGCTGAATACCGCCAAGACCAGGGCCGCCACGCTGTACGTTAATAATAAGTGCCGGAAGGTCTGAACCACCAATGTATGAAACACCTTCTGACTTAAGGCTGATTCCTGGTGATGATGAAGATGTCATTGCTCTGACACCTGCAGATGTTGCACCAAGTACCATGTTAACAGCTGCAATTTCTGATTCTGCCTGTAAGAAAACTCCGCCTTCTTTTGGAAGTCTCTTTGACATATATGCCGCAACTTCTGTTTGCGGGGTGATAGGATAACCGAAATAATGCCTGCAACCACACTGAATAGCAGCTTCAGCTAAAGCTTCGTTACCCTTCATAAGAACTTTCTCTGCCATTTTTCTAAATCTCCTTTACTATCTTTCTACGGTAATTGCCACGTCTGGACACATCGTGGCACATGACGCACAACCTATGCATTTTTCTTCATCAACTAATGTTGCAGGATGATATCCCTTGGCATTAATTCGGTCTGTTGCCAACGCGATGATTCCTTTCGGGCAGTTGTTAACACACATTTCACAACCCTTACAAAGAGCTTCGTTAACAATAATTCTTGCCATTCTCAAGTCACCTTCCTTCCTGATTATTTCTCCCTAATATATCATTATATATTTTTGACTCTTTAACCCTGGTTATTCCCAAGGAGCCTTCACAATAATATCAACCGGATACCACTTGACAGCTTTTGTTTCATTCTCACTTAAAACTGCCTTATTGCTCTCGTCTTCATAAATACTCTTTGGAACTGTTGTTGCAAGCAGCGGAAGATTAAGAATATTTCCAACTTCCTGTCCAAAATCCAGCGCATTAATTATTGTCTCTGCCTTTGTTTCTGCCTTAAGATGTGAATTATTCACAATGGCAGTTGCATGACATCTTGAAGCCTGTTCAATCTCTCCAAGAAGTTCTGCTGCCTCTTTTGGTGTATGCGTTAAGTTTCTATATTTATTTACCACATATATCATCTTGTATTCCATGGAATTGATTCTTTCCTGGAATCTTCCAAGCACTGTGGAACCGGCATCATCTCCGCCTACATCCATTACAACGTCAGCATCATCTTCAAATGCCACATTGATGTCCGCCGGAAGCGCCGGAATATCTACATTGCTGTTTGCATATAAAGGTTTGATTACTCTTATTCCATAGCCATTCATCAGTTCTTCATATCCTGAAGAAAGGAAATATGGATTAACCAGGTCAAGGTCCATAAGAATAACCTTTCTTCCCATCTTTGCTCTTTCTATTGCAAGATTGATGGAAAAGTTACTTTTACCTACGCCATAATGACCGCAAATTATATAGAATTCTCTCTGACTGTTACTCAAACTTTCTCCTTAAAGGCCGAAGCCCTAAAAATAATCTCAAAAAACAATTATAACACCCTGATATATGATTATCAAGGAAATTAAACAATACGTCTTACCGAAAGAATCGGTCTGTATGTGGCGTTGGAGATTTTGATTCCTGATCTCTCCGTACTTGCATGTACAATCTTGCCGCCGCCTATATAAAGCGCCACATGTCCCGCATAGCAGATAATGTCACCCGGCTGCGCATCCGAATAAGCCACTTCAGTTCCCGCCGACCTCTGTGAATAAGAGTTTCTCGGAATTGAATATCCAAAGGATGAATAAACCGCCTGTGTAAATCCTGAGCAGTCTGCTCCATTGGTAAGCGAAGTTCCTCCAGCCACATACGGATTACCTAAAAACTGCACCGCATAAAGTGCCACGTCCTTACCTGCCTGTGAACCATTGGCATTGGAAATAATCGAGGTATCCACTGTATAAGCGTCTCCCGTAAAACCACCGCCTGTAGTTGTAGTTGTCGTTGCAGTTCCGCCCGTAGTCGTTGTCACTCCTGCCACTGTTGTAGTTACGCTGCCGTCAGGATTAAGTATATTAACAGAAGATGCGCCACCTGAATTAGTTCCATTAGCCTGGGCTGCTGCTAATTTTGCTGCCTCTTCCTTCTTTTTCTTCTCTTCCTCTTCACGAAGAATTGCCGCCTGACGCTGTGCCTCAAGCTGCTGATATTCCTGATTTTGTCTCTTAATCTCAGCCGCATATGCTGCCGCTTCTCTCTTGGCAGCCGCAATCTGTGAACCATAGTCATCAGCAATTGCCTGAAGTTCTGCCGCAGACTCTTCCAAAGCTTCCTGTTCTATCAAACATTCCTCTTTGGTTGTCTCAAGTTCTGCCTCTTCATTTTCCAAAGTCTCTTTAAGTTCAGCAACCTCTATCCTTGTCTGATTATATTCATCCAGAAGATTCTGGTCATACTCATATAACTTGTCTATATATTCAACTCTGGTAAAAATCTCGCCGAAGCTTCCTGCCTCCAAAAGCAGGCCAAAATAGGACATATCTCCCATTTCATACATGGCCTTGACTCTTATCTTGGCATCTTCATACTGTTTTTCTTCCCTTGCAATTGCCTCTTCAAGCTGAACAGTTACATCTGCAATTTCCTGAGTCTTGGCTTCAATCTCGTCCTCTAATATATCAATACTGGTCATCAGATCAGTTATCTCAGCCTGAAGCATTGCCACCTCACTAAGTACCTGGGCCTGCTCATTGCTAAGGGAATTGGTCAGGCTGTTTAATTCATTTAAATTCTCTTTATTTTCCTGGATTTGACTGTTCAAGTCATTCTGCTGCTGCTGAATCTGAGCAGAAGATGTTGCCTTTGCTTCCATAGGTAAAAACCATATGGTAGCTGTGGTTATGATGCCAATCATCATAACACTTGTAATTCGTTTAACGAATTTATCAAGTCTTACTTTATGCATTTCATCTCCTCCTTTCCCAAACTCTCACAACATAATTATACTCTCAAACCGCCATATTTACAATGAAAAAGCCTAATAACTTTCGTCATTAGGCCATCATAAACATACTGAAATAATTATTACTTTTTCTTCTTGTTCTCAAGAGGTTTTGCACTTGCTGATTCCTGCAACTTATCAACAGCTTTTTTGAAGAATCCTTTCTTCTTAGGAGGTTCTACAGGACCTTTGGTTGCTCTTAATTCCTTAACGCCTGTAATATACATACCACTAATGGTTGCCTTAACTTCCTTCTTAATCGGAATACTGTCAAAAATCTTCTCATCAGCAATGAAAGTAATAATCTGAGGACCTACTTTAGCTTTGACTGCAGGGACTTTCATGAACCTGCTAAGCTTTGGAGCCTGATCGACCACTGACTGTGGAAAGCCTGCGTCTTTAAATCTGACCTTTTTCTTATCAATGACCAGCATGGAGACCACCTGCTTGTTTGCTTCCATGGCAGCAGTCTGCTCTGCCTGTTTCTTCTCGGCATTCTTGCCTAGAAAGTATAGGGCCACAGCCGCAATCAGTAAAATGACTGTAATCACAATCATCACTATTCCAAATGTACTAAGTCCTTCTAAAATCATATATCTCTACCTTTAATAAACTTCCAAATAATAACTGCTAAAAAAAGCACTAACACATAATATCATTTTTATATTAATTTAGCAAGTGCCATCTTCCTTAAGGGTCTTACTTAAGCATCTTCTTCAGGTTCTTCTTCAGGAGTGGAGACACCAAATCTTGCAATACCCATTATCATAAAAAGATTTGAAAGGAATGTAAACAATGATGTGGTTACTGACAATGCATTATTAAGAGTGCTTGTTGCAGCAATCGCCATTGAAGTCATTGTACGTAAGAAAAACATATTGATTATATAACTGGCAGCTGCTGATAATACCGCTACCAAACCCATAACTATAAACAATATAACTCCAACCATTCTGCGTTTTGAGCCCTTATACAGAATTACTGTCAGCATGGATGCAATATAAACGATCATAATAAGAATCATTCTGATTACTGTCCAGGGAATGACCGCTCCTCCCAAACCAGGAAGACTTGTATTACTCATGGCTACAGACAGATAAATTACTGTAATAACAATGCCAATAACTACTGCAAGTATATAAAATGCAGCACCTAAAATAGCGGGAATTTTGTAGCTTTTTTCACTCATCTTTCCAAACTCCTTTAATCTGTAAATTTTACCATGTAATTCCAAGATTCTCCATGGAATCAATTACTACCACGCAATCTTCCTTTACATGTCTCATGACAAAATACATCTGTTCTTCCGGAATGGCAACACAACCCATGGTATATGGTTTTCTGTCGCCGAAGCAGTGAAGGAATAAGCCCGAACCTTTGCCAGGCACATGCTTATCATTATAACTAATATTAAGACAATATCTGTAATGATAAGTATAATCAATTATATGTTCACTGTTATCCTTATCAAGATCCGGATATTCATTTATATTAACAAGTTCGTTATAGGGAGCATTACCCTCCATATCTCCGGACCAGTAGATATCATCATCAACCTGTATATAAGGCAGAGCGCAGCCCGGGTCTTCTTCTATACCGAAAGCCTTGTTAAAGGAATAATACCCTCTCGGGGTCTTTTTGTCCCCTTCTTTCTCCTTGCCAAGTCCCGCCTGACCTATATATCCCGGTGTGGTAAGTATCATCTTCCAGTTGCCATTCTCATCTTTTTCATGCATGGTAATCCATGCTGTGGAGTTCTCATATCCTGCCACCACAAAGAGCTGGTCGCAGTCCTCAGGGGCCAGTTTGGATGCCCAGGAAGGGGAATCACCTATATTTAAATCCAGTCTTTCCGTCGGAGTCAGCAGTTCTGTATTCTGACTCACTTCTTTCGCTCCAAACAGGAATTCCAGAACTTCTCTTGGAGTCATATCCATAACTCCGTCAGGGTCCTTCATCTCACCCTCAGTATCCCAGGTAAAAAGCCCCGCCTTCTCACCTTCAAAAGAATAATAAACCGAAGGCTCCTTAAGGGATACCGGATATCTTTCATACCACTTTGGAAAATACTCAGACATATATTTGTCTGCCAGAATATAGGCATCACAGGTTGTATTTTCTCCAATTGCGCCAAGCTGCACTCCACCACCCGGCTGTCCATCGCGGCTCAGGGAAGGTGTTGAATGAGCAATTACAACGCTGCCGTCCTTACAGGTTCCAAGACATATCCACACATGTCCGTTAAGACTCATTATGCATCCCGGATAAAACATTGTATTGTTTGTACTCTCTGGAACTTTTACATCCTGTGTCCACTCTCCATACCCTGACTCGGATAATTTCTTTGCAAGACCGGTAGAACCTGACACATATCCTTCTTTTCCATCTTCAGTTTCAAAAGTATTATATAAAGTCCAGCCAAGATATCCTGAACAGTCCAGACCTGCATAATAATATTCATTATATGCACCATATGGATAATAACTGTTTTGAGGATCTGCCTTATCAGGATTTCCATCCACTTCCTTAAATGTATAAGTGCTATCCTGCTCATCAAAAAATCTTATCCAGTCATCCGACACACCAAGTGTTCTTGTCTGAATGGATGAGCCTTCATCCTGCCAGTCCCATCCGCCGCCATAGATATAAAGCGTGGTTCCAACCGGTTCCATGGCAGTCTTAAGAAAGTTACCAACTGTTTTCTCCCCGGGAGTTCCAGTAACTACCGGCTCATATCCTGTGGCATCTTTCTCGCACTCAGTAACATCAACTACCACATCATCTTCAACTACAATGTTATATTCATATTTTTCTTTTAGTTTATTTTGAATGGAATAATTCTCATCATTTGCAATACTAAAGATTTTCTCTTCACCATTTATATCAAAATAATAAGTAAAATTATCCTTATTCTCAGAGTTGGTTTCCTCTTCTCCATATCCCACAACTCCAAGATATGTTGCCTTTATGGAATCCCCGGGCACCTCATTATCGCCCGTGCCTCCTTCATTATCTGAAGACGCCGCTCCATCTTCCGTGGTTATAACCACATTTTCCTCATTTGTGCCCTGAACGCCATCACCATTGTCCGCACTCTGGCATCCGGCCATAACAGCAGTACAGGCAAGTCCTGCTGCCAAAGTAAAACTAAATATTCTATTTATTATTTTTCTTTTAATCAATTAATGAACCTCCTATACCACGCCCAGCGCCTGCAAGAGTAAAATCACCAAAAGCAGCGGAGCAATAACTGTTACCATCGCAATATATAAATACTTTCTTCCGAATTTAGTTTTTGTTTTTGTAACCTCATCAATAACATATCCTGGCTTAACAATCCATCCAATAAGAATACATGTCGCAATAGCAACTATTGGCATCATAACGTTATTACTGATGTAATCCATAATATCCAGAATCTGTGCCTCTGAACCATTAGGAAGTTCAAACCTGAAGAATAACAGATTATATCCAAGGCAGACAATAACTGCCATAACAAATGAAATTGCAGTAACGATTACTGTGGCTTTCTTTCTGGTTAAATGGAATCTGTCAATGAAACTTGAAACGATTGCTTCCATAATTGAGATGCAGCTTGTAAGTGCTGCAAAAATAACCATCAAAAAGAAAACGATGCCGATGATTTTGCCAATGAATCCCATCTCAGTGAAGATTTTTGGCATGGAAACAAACATAAGTCCCGGACCTGAGGCGCCAAGTCCGTCTGCACCCTGGAATACATAAACTGCAGGAATAATCATAACGCCTGCAAGGAAAGCAACCATGGTATCGAATATTTCAATCTGATTAATGGACTTCATCAGATTATCTTCATCTTTAACATAGGAACCATAGGCAACCATAATACCCATGGCAATACTTAAGGAATAGAAAAGCTGCCCCATGGCATCCATGATTACCACAAGAACATCTTTAAATGTCTTGTCCTCTAACGACGGAATCAGATATATCTTAAGGCCCTGAAGACCGGTTCTTACTGCGCCGTCTGCATCAGTATGCTTAATTGTAAGTGAGAAAATCGCAATTCCTACTACGAGAACAATGAGAAGCGGCATGAGGATTTTGGACATTTTCTCAATGCCATCACCAACGCCGAGTATGATAATACCTGCAGTTGCAAGTAAAAAAAGTGTCATAAAAACAAGGGGTTCAACAGGGCTTGAAATAAAATTGTCAAAATACCCGTCGACAGTAGCCTCAGCCCCTTTATTAAGTGCGAAGGTCGTGAAGTATTTTAATACCCATCCACCTATTACCGCATAATAAGGAAGAATAATCATAGGCACTATACATGCCATTACGCCCAGCCATCTGAACTTTGGGTGAACCATTTTATATGCTGTAAGCGGGCTCTGTTTGGTCTTTCTTCCTATTGCAATTTCAGTTGTCAAAAGAGTAAAACCAAAGGTAAGGGCCAATATAATATATATAACTAAAAAAAGTCCGCCTCCGTCTTTAGCCGCCAGATAAGGGAACCTCCATATATTACCAAGTCCAACGGCGCTTCCTGCTGCTGCAAGTACAAATCCCAGTGAACTTGAAAATGATGATCTTTTATTACTTTGTTCCATATTTCCTCCTGCTTTCTCTCACAAAAGAATACAATATTGTTATATAAATAACAAGGCATTATTGTTTTTCTTTGGGCCTTTTTAATTTAATCAAATTAGTCAAATAATGTATGCCAATCGAAGAAGCCACGATGAAAATCGGGGCATATGCAAAAATATATCTTGCTCTACACTCAAAAAGAAGTTCAAAGACTGTTATAAATACAATCGAAACAGATATACTCATCAACTCTTTGCCAGGTGTCTGGAGCACCGAAAAAATCGCAAAGAATAAGCACGCAATCCATACCATCATTGCATAGTTTGACCATATTCGGTAGTACTCACCTCTTGTATCATCATCAAAGCAATAATACATACCTCGCGTAATCTGGCTAAGCATTGAGCCATCCGATTCAAGAATCCTTATATAAAAGCCTCCTTCGCCACCCCAGCAAAATGTTCCGTCGTTATAATTACTTATTGTTTTTCTAACAGCAAGTATCATTAATTTAGGAACACCCATTGTGCGAAATCTTCTAAATGCTTCTTTTAAATCTGCTTTATTTCTTTCATCCAAATTATCAAATGTGGCTGAATATCCAACATCGTTAGGCGCCCAGGATCCCATATACTCATAATTAAGACCCATCATAAGAAAATGTGGAAGCGCATAAGTCTGATCCTTATCTACTATAATTCCTGTGCTTTTTTTCATACCAGCAACCGCCATGAAAGTGCAGGCAAGAGTTATAACAACAACCAGCGCTGTTATCAGTGTTTTTACTTTAAAATTCTTTCTTGTAAAAAAAACCACTTCAGCAACAAGGACTGCGAGAAAAGCCATAAATGTCTGCGGTTTAATCGAGTACCCAATCATCGCAAGAGCACTTATCAAAACCCACGCAAAAATGGGATACTTAAATTTATCCTTATAAGCGTAAATATAAATAATCGTAATAGGAATAATCAATCCAAATGAATCAGAATAAGGAACCGATATCCACGGAGAGCTCCAGACAATAAGAACATATATTATCTGTCCATACAACGCAGCAACATTATCTCCCGTTATCTTTCGAATAATCTTAAAAACAAAATAACCGGCCAATTCACACAAAATACATTGCACAACAATAAGCATAAAATACTCATAATTATGAAGTCCGATAATATGAACCGCTTTTCTTATTATTGCGAAGATGCTGCCAAGAAAAAGATTGTTTGGATAAAAAGAATAATAATGGTTTAAAAAAGAAACATCCTCTCCATGTGCCAGACTATCTGCAAGTTGTATAACGGCATTCGCATCCCACGCAGCATGAAAATAATAACTGCGAATAACAATAACATGCAAAAAGAAAAGTATGAAATTAAAAATAATATACAACACTATTTTAACTCGGCGTGATATCTTAAGTTTATTAAGTGCTGTAACACACACCATAATAACAGCAAAAAAAAGAATACCCGGAACAATAAGAACAATAGTCGGATAATTTTGTGCAGTCATATACATCATAGCCCACTGTTTAGCAAGTGGAGCAAAGCAGCAGCACAAAACTATAAAAACCGAAACCAAACCGCAAAAATACATTACAGTGCGCTGAATGTTTATTCCAAATCTATTCTTTTGTTTTTTATTATCATTTTGAGTCATAACCTATTAATTATTCTGAAGACAAAAGTCATCGCACCTATACATATTATATCCAGCTATATTGCCAATATTCTCATAATTGTCGCCGCTGTCAGCAAATATTTCATCAACATTATCTTGACCAGATGCAACAATTATTACACTTGTACCATAATATGATGCTTCTCCGGTATATGTGTACCAGTCATGTGATTCAAAATCCATTAAACCAAGTGAATAATTTGAAAATTTTTGTTCTGGCATAAGAATTCTGCACACTTCTTCTGATGCGGTATTGTCCACAAAAATAACATTATCCACATCCTGTTCCTTAAAACAGTTACACATATCATAACAATGCTGAAACTCATTTCTGTATTCTATGCCATAATCAACAGTACGTTTGGATGTAATCCAACATAAAGCAAGAACTAATAGAATCGAAAAATAGAATAACGGTGTACGAAGTATTTTATTTTTTTCCGAGTAACTTGCAAGATATAAACCAACAAGAAACATCATACACACAGATTCTATTATATAATAGCGGGCACTATCATATGAACACAGTAAATGAATGAAAACATTCACAGCAATAATCATTACAAAATACTCTATTGCAACTTCTCTCTTTTCACTTTTCTTTATATCAACCGTTTTAATAACACGAATTAAATAAAATAATGCGACACAAAGAAGTGCAAGCGCGATAACAAATCGGCAAATATATCCAAATCCTGCTAATGAAATAACTTCTACATAGCCGGAATCATAAGATGGAAGAGCATTGATAACGCTAAGAAATTTGGAAAAACAAATGTGAATCTTTTCCGGAAAATCCTGCGATCCGGCAATCATGGCATTAATTCCACTCGGACTAATGTTGTTAATCTGATGAACAATAAACCCTATTATACTAATAACGGTTCCGATTATTAGAACAATATTATCAAGCGATGTAATTTCCTTAATTTTCTTATCAGATAAAGCAATATCCTTAATTTTAATAACAATAATTGGAATGAGTCCTGTCATAAACGGAAATAATCCACTCGAAAAAGAGCATAAATATATCAAACAAAACCACACACACAAGAGTATTATTTTTTTCCATTTTTTACCGGTATATGTGAGTATTGCAATAGCAAGAAGAGGAATAAGAATTTTGATACTATACTGTGCACCTCTAAAAAACATCATATTTAAATACTCCAACATGCCAAATTGATACGGCATAAAAATAAGGCAGCTGGTAATTAATGCGTAGCAGAGTTTTGCACCACAGTTTTTGAAAATGCGAAGAACAATCGCAAGAATAGCAAATATATAAATGGTATTTGCAAAGCCAAACGATAAATATACATTCTTTGTAATAATATAAAATGGTATTGAACACAGCATTGCTGAATCAATTTCATGCGTCGTCATATAACTCCAGTCAGGTATGAGCAAACGCCTGTTTCTTACAATTTCAATCATATGCATCATTAATTTTGCTGCATCATGATCCATCGAATCTGACATATGCCAAAAATTCAATTTTATCAGATAAATTATTTCAATTCCAAGAATAATCAACAGTAAAGCTGTAAATAATTTTTCTAAACCAATATTAGTTATCTTATTCTTCAATTTAGTAAACATCAGTCACCTCGTTGCTTTTCACTTTAAGTATTATAGCAAAATTCAACAATAAAACCAACTCCATATTGGAATCTCAAAAATAGCCTGTGAAAACTTTAAGCAATTACAAAAAAAATAACCCCGAAGATTTCTCTACAGGGTTATTCAAACAACAATTTATAAATACAATACAAATCAAAAACTATTCTACATTTTTAAGTGCTTCATCCATTGGCACTTTCTTAATTCTTCTAAAGTCAATAAGCATAACGAGAAGATATGCGGCTACAACTATTGCCACACAGTAAACCATGCTTAAGGGTGATACATATGCCGGAAGCCATCCATCCATTCTTCTCATAATAACAATCCACAAAAGTTTAATTGCCTCAACAGATCCAAATGTCATAATGCTTGATGAAATAACAACCACTATGCTTGTCGGAAGAAGATACAGGCCGCCGATTTCACCATTGCTGTAGCCGAGGATTTTGGTCATGGATATGGAATTTTCATTCTTCTCAATAATTACTTTTGTAAGCAGATAAATTAAAACTAATGAGAGAAGGAAACAAATCACTTTGAAGAAATCCATATATCCGCCCATGGAATGATCAAGTTGTCTGGAAACTTTTGTTATATCATCCTCCGTAATTGACATATAAATATATTTATCATCTATGTCAGTGATGCGTTCATCTGCCATATAACCATTGAATGAACCTTCCACATATCCAAATGTTTCATTATAATTATCAAGCGGCATAAAGACTGCAATGCCTCCCATATAATCATAAATATCCTTTACCTTGAATGTATATTCAGTCGAATTATATTTTTCCTTAAGTGTAATCTCGTCTCCTATGGAGAGTCCGAACTTGTCTGCGTAGGCACTTGATACACTTACATCTCCTTCGCCATATTCTCCATTTAAAGTAATATGAGTACTGTCATCTTCAATACCTAATACGCTTACAGCCTCGCCATCTCTTGCTCCGCCCACACTCTTAAGTGAAGCCTGCGAATATTTTTCTGCTCCGGCCGCTTTTGTTGTAATTAAATCACCGTCGTCGTCTTCTGTGCTTTTAAGCACATACTGATATTTGGCATACATCTGCTCAACTGCTTTTTCCTGATAATTATCCAGCGTATCAGGAAGCCCGAATGCAAATACCAGAAGTACAAGTACGAGGAAGATTCCAACACAAAGCACCAGATAGTTAGGAATATTCTGAAGCATGATTCGTAGTCTGAATCTGTTGATAAACTTAAATCTTGGGAGCCTCATGGCTTTCTTCTTTTTGGATGTCTTAAGATTATGTCTTAAGAACTGAAGCGGTGTAAAACGCATCATTCTTATAACTACCACATAGTTAACTATGATCATGAGAAGCACAGGAATAAGTGTAGTCTTAACAAAAGCATCATAGTTCCAGAGTGTAACATATGTCGGCAATGAATAACTGTTATAATACATACTTACTGCCACATCTTTAAGATAAGTATATCCCAAAATATTACCCGCAATCGCTGCTAAGAACGTAACAATAATCGGCATTGCTGTATAGTGCTTAATAAGTTCCCATTTAGTGTAACCGGACGCCCTCAAAGTTCCGATAACTGAGGATTCTTTAGTGATGGTACTACTAATTGTAATTGCAAATATAAATGCCATTACAACCACAAGAATGTAGATAAGCACCCCTGCCATTACCTTGTCTCCACCCAAATCATCCGGTGCAAAAATCACCGCCTGGTTACCATATCTTGGCACATAATCAAGAAGATCATTTTCTTCAGCTACGCACTGGGACGCTAAGGCCTGCATAAAGTTATCTGATAAGACTTTTTCTTCATTATCATTATTATATGTGTCATCTGCATACTTAAATGAATATGAATAATTAATCTTTGAATTAACTTTATCCCAGCCATCCTTGGTAACCATAGCTACATCAAAA
This sequence comes from Lachnospiraceae bacterium UBA4338, assembly GCA_002393735.1. GTDB lineage: Bacteria > Bacillota > Clostridia > Lachnospirales > Lachnospiraceae > UBA3766. The sequence continues at coordinate 82,270 of DGTK01000015.1, read as the reverse complement.
CTAATGGCATCAAACATTATATCCGTATTATTCTCATATAAAGTTGAGTAATTAACATATGCAAGAAGTCCAACAATCTTAAACTCTTCATCTCCAACTTTTACCACATCACCAACTGCGAGATTAACATTATCTGCATGCATTCTGTCGATGGCAATTTCTCCATCATTTTCAGGCGCACGTCCCTCTAAGAAATCTGCTCTGTTTATCTCATCGTTTACGGCATAAATTCTGATTCGTCCATCCGGCTCACCATCAAGATCATTATCCTCATCCACATCCTTATAAAAGAATGGATAAATCTCAACAGGCGTTACTTTAAAGTTTGCCTCAGACTCCAGTTCAGACTTGGATTTCTTTGCATCGATTTCATCAAATTCTTCATTGATTTCATCTTCTGCTTCCTTGTAAGCATCTGCCCTCGCCTCTTCCAGAGCATCCTTATATTCATCACTCTTTAAAGCCTCTTCATAGGCTTCATCATAATTTTCTTCATATACTTTCTCGAGATTTTCATCTAAAGCTTTCTCTACAGCTTCATCAATTGCCGCATCAATCTGCTCTTTTGTCATAAAAGCTTTCATTGGCTCAATTGCTGTCATAACAGCATCTGTAGCCTTCTTTGTAATCTCTTCTTTTATGGTTTTACGAAGCTCTTCTTCGACAGTTTTCTTAAGTTCCTTCTCGCCTTCTTCCACAACTTTTTCATCAATCTCGTCATGAGCTTCATCGATGTAGAATTGTCTTAAATCAATCTTTTCGCCACTCTCAATTTTCTCTATGAATTCCTCACTTGCCTCTTCATCAAGGACAAAATGACCGTCCTCTAAATCAAGCTCGTTCTTTGCATTTTCAAGCGCCGTCAGCATACTGTTGTTGGCCACATCGATTCCTGATACGGCACTGATTGTAAGTGAGAGGAATATAAAAATAACCAGATATTTTCTCCACTCATTAAGAAGTTCTTTAGGTATTCTCTTAAGCAGTGGATTAACAATTTTCTTCTTTTTCATATCGCTTTACCCTTTCCTACCACTCAAGATCCACGGCGGAGATTTTGCTCTCATTTATATCATTATGTCTGACAACGCCATCTCTTAATTTAATTACATGATCAGCCATGTTCTTAATTGCCTCATTATGTGTAACCATGATAATTGTGTTGCCGTACTTGGCATTAACGTCTTCAATGAGTTTAAGAATTTCCTTGGATGTATTGTAATCAAGTGCGCCTGTCGGCTCATCACAGAGTAAAATATCCGGATTCTTAACTATCGCTCTTCCGATGGATACTCTCTGCTGCTGACCGCCTGAAAGCTGATTAGGAAGTTTGTATCTGTGCTCAAACAGTCCAAGTGTATTAAGAAGTTCGTCGATGTCCAGCGGGGCATCTGAAAGATAAGCGCCCACCTCAATATTTTCCTTAACATTAAGATTTGGAATCAGATTATACATCTGAAATACATAGCCAAGGTGTTTTCTGCGATACAGGGTAAGCCCCTTCTCACCCATGTCTTCAAGCTTGTCACCATTGATTGAAATGTAACCTGAATCAGCTCCGTCGATGCCACCAATAATATTCAGAAGTGTGGACTTACCTGAACCTGATGGTCCAAGAAGCACGCAAAATTCGCCCTTCGACACACTGAAGTTCATTCCCCTAAGTACTTCCTGCCTCGTATCCCCCGATCCGAAACCCTTCTTAAGATCAACGATCTCCAAAAATTTTCTTTCCTGCTCTGACATAATATCCTCCTTAAGTTAGTCCTCGCTAACAATATGTTTTTATAAATGGCAGCCCCTTGCTGCCTCCTGCGCGCCACTTTGAAAAATGGCATTTTTTCTTTTGACAGTTGAACATTTATTCATCTGTTCATTTAGTAGTATAAAACAGTTCTTTTATTCTGTCAACAATATTTTTAAAAAACAAAACACCGGCCATACAGCCGGTGCCTTGGATTCATTATTTAATTTTAAAATTATTCTTCCTCTTTAGGATTAATAAGTGCATCAAATTTCTTCTGAACAGCTTCATAAGTTCTTTGGGAAATATCCGGAAGTTCTCCGCCCCATGTCTCTTTAGCCATGGCGAATCCCTTCTCAAAAGCACCTCTCATCTTCTCAAGCATTTCAGGATTATCTCCTGCCAAAGCTTTGGCAAAATCAATGATTCGATCAGATGTTGCCTCAACACCCCAGAAACCGTCTTCTGCAATATCAGCCTGTGCCTGTGCCTTGGTTGCAGCATCTACTTCGAAATTACCGCTTGCAAGGAACTTCCACATATCATTGGCTGCTCCATATGCTTCGCCCTGCTTCATCATAAGATCTTTAACTATATTCTGAAGCTGATTTGTTCTCTCCTCAGTTGTTGACTTAAGATAAGCAACCATATCCGGATTTGCTACCTTAACATACTTAGCCTTGCCTGATGACTCATATACAGCGCCATCCTGCACAGTCTCAGCCTTAGGAGCTTCATTATTTACTTTTGTTTTTGCATTGGAAGATGCAGATGACACTTTAGATGTATAACTGCTCTCACTTGATGTAATTCCATTTACGCTCATAAACATACCCTCCTTGGTGACATTTAGACGAAGCGACAAATACCTCTATCATAAATATCGACCATTAAAAATAAAACTTAACCCCTTGTTACAATTTTTTTATCCAAATCAAATCTTCCTGCCCAAGTCCCGCCAAACCAGCGCACTCGGGCTACGCCGGGAGCCTTGATGCGTATTTTACTCAATGGCATTCGGATCTTCAGCCATCTCCTTCGGTTCTTCAGAATATATATTGAAGAAATGATACCCCTGGGTCAGTATATTCATATCCTCCGTAAGCATATCATATTCCACCGTTATGCCCATGGTTCCCTTATCCTGACTTAAGGTCACATCCTTGCAGACAAGTTTAAGCCTAAGTTCATATTCTTTTTCCTTAATTGTTACATCGCTGATTTCACCCATATACATAGGATAAATATTCTCAGCTCCGCCGCTTAAGGTGATGACAATCTGATTCGGACTTAAAATCTTAATGGCATTTCTAATCTCCATACCATTAATCTTAGACTTATATGTAATCAAATCATGATCTTCCTTATGACGAAGAATACCCTTATATATATTGAAAGCCTCATCCCAGCCCTCACCGCTGTTAAGCCTTGCCATATGTTCTATTGTAACTTTCCTAGCATCCATTTTTACACCTATACAAAGTCGCAGACGAAAGCCGCCGGAGCATAGCCTTTTGTCTCAATCTCCTCCTTGGCTTTTCGCGCCTTTTTCTCATCATCATATATTCCAAATACTGTAGGACCGCTGCCGCTCATCATTGCATTAAGAGCACCTGAGCCCATCATTACCTCTTTAATTAAAGTTATTTCCTTAACCTTCGGCTCAGTCACTAACTCAAGCACATTGCCCATCAACTCTAAAACCTTGCCAAAATCCCCGCCTTCCACAGCCTCAGCCATGGTCTTAATCTGTGGATGCTCATAGGAGTCTTTAGAATCAATAGCCTCAAATACTTCCTTTGTTGAAACATCAACATCAGGCTTTGCCACAAGAACTTTATGTTTTGGAAGCGGTTTTAGTGGAGTTAATATCTCACCAATTCCTTCTGCGAGAGCAGTATGACCTAATATACAAAATGGAACATCTGCCCCAATCTTTACGCCAACTGCGCATTTATCTTCCAAAGAAAGATTAAGATTATATAACTTATCTATTCCATTTATTACGCCGGCCGCATCAGCCGAACCACCGGCAAGACCTGCTGCCTTCGGAATAGTTTTCTCTACATGAATATTCACGCCCTTAACTAAAGGATATGCTTCCATCATTTTTGCTGCTGCCTTATATGCAAGATTGGATGCATCAGTTGGAAGTGAAGGGTCTGTCATTGATAAATGAATCTCATTATCTTCTCTTTCTTCTAAAGTAATTACATCCTTTAAAGATATGGTCTGCATTACCATGGCAAGATTATGATATCCGTTTGGAAATCTTCCAAGAACATCAAGTCCCATATTTATTTTTGCATAAGCATCTACTGTTACACTCATTTACTTAACTCCAAAGGCTAATGAACCGCGCCAATTATAGTATTAATATCATCAATATTATGACGAATCATATAATCTTCAATTCCCTTAACAACTTCTTCAGTTGCATAAGGATTAACAAAATTCATCATACCTACTGCCACACCTGTAGCGCCTGCCAGCATAAATTCAATCGCATCTTCAGCTGTTGCTATACCGCCCATACCGATAATCGGAATTGAAACTGCATTGGCACATTCATATACCATACGAACTGCAACCGGTTTAATGGCAGGACCAGACATACCACCTGTTTTATTGGCAAGTACAAAGGTCTGTCTTTCAATATCTATCTTCATACCTGTAATGGTATTAATAAGTGAAATTGCATCAGCGCCGCCTGCCTCTGCTGCCTTGGCCATATCCTTAATTGATGTAACATTAGGACTTAATTTCATAATGATAGGCTTCTTTGATGCTTCCTTAATCTTCTTGGTTACATCATAAAGCACATCCGCATTCTGTCCAAAAGCAATGGCACCTTCCTTAACATTAGGACATGATACATTGATTTCATACATATCCACTTTTGTATCATTAAGTTTCTCTACAACAGCAATATATTCTTCTACGCTCTTGCCGCATACATTAACAATTACCTTGGTGTCATAGTTTGAAAGGAAAGCCAAATCTCTTTCCATAAAAACATCCACACCAGGATTCTGAAGACCGATTGCATTAAGCATGCCTCCGTAAACTTCCGCTACTCTCTTGGTTGGATTACCCGGCCATGGAACAGATGCCACACCCTTGGTAACTACAGCGCCTAATTTATTTAAATCAACGAAAGAAGAATATTCCATTCCTGATCCGAAGGTTCCGGATGCAGTCATAACCGGATTCTTAAATTCAACTCCCGCAATATTAATCTTTGTATTCATTATTACACCTCTATATATCTACATCCCTTGCATCAAATACAGGTCCGTCAGTACAGATTCTTGCATTATTAACATGTGAATGGTGATCTTCTTTTGTGGTTTTAACCACGCATCCTAAACAAGCACCAACACCGCATGCCATTCTCTCTTCAAGAGAAATATATGCATCTATATTTTCGCCTTCGGCATAATACTTAATACCCTTAAGCATAGGCATTGGTCCGCATGCCATTATTATATCTGCTTTCACACCTGAACTCTTAAGTGCATCCACTACATTACCGTGAAAACCAATCTCTCCATTATCAGATGCCAGATGCACATTACATACCTCTTCGAATTCCTTATCAAGGAATGTATTCTTATCCCTGTATCCAAGGAAGGCATGAACATCATCTGTAATACCCTTTTCCTTAAGAGTCTTTGCAAGTCCAAGCATTGGAGGAATTCCGATTCCGCCTCCCATCAAAACAACTGTCTTACCCTTGCAAAGATCTACATCAAAACCATTGCCGAGATTTCCAAGGATTATGGCACTGTCTCCCTCTTTAAGTTTACTAAACTCATCAGTACCAAAACCTACAACTCTGTATACAAGTCTTAGAGTCTTATCATCAAATGAACATATACTGATTGGTCTCATTAAAAGATGAGCATCAGACTCAGGAAAGACGCCAACGAACTGTCCCGGCTTTGCATCCTTAGCCCCCTCATAATTAAGACATAAATCATATATATCTTTTTCTATCATCTTAGAGCTGATAACCTCAGCCTTAACTTTTTTCATAAACATATATTTATCCGCCTTTCGCCATGCCTCCTTAAGCTCTACATGCGCCGGGCCGCGGGCCTGAAGCCTCGCCTGCATGGCTGTTCTTATCCCTTATAAACTATATTTCCTGAGCAGATTGTATATTTAACCTTACCCGTAAGTTTCTCTCCAATAAAAGGAGAATTCTTGCTTCTTGAGGCAAACTTATCAACTACCCACTCTTCATTTTCATCAAAGATACAGATATCAGCTTTATATCCTTCTTTAATTGCACCAACCTCTTTAAATCCATACATATTTGCAGGATTAATGGTAAGAGCCTTTATAACTGTCATTATATCCACACCACTTTCCTTAACCAGTTTTGTAATGGATAAGGCAAGCGCTGTCTCAAGACCTATCATTCCACTTGGAGCATTAAGCATGCTCTTATTCTTCTCTTCTTCAGAGTGAGGTGCATGGTCTGTGGCAATTATATCGATAACACCATCACGAATCGCTTCAATAACTGCCTGTCTGTCTTCCTCTGTTCTAATCGGAGGATTAACCTTGGCAAGAGTACCTTTCTTGATTACATCATCTTCAGTTAACGAAAAATGATGTGGTGTTCCTTCGCCGTGAATATTGGTATATCCTTCAGCCTTAACTTTCCTGAGAAGATCGGCCACTTCCTTTGTACTTATATGCTGCACATCAAGAATTGCTCCTGTTTCCTTAGCTATCTCAACATCCCTTGCAACCAAAGTAATCTCAGCTTCTCTTGGCGAGCCGCCACAGTTATAATATTCAGAAGCCTTTCCTCTGTTAATTCCATTATTATCAATCAGGTTTTTATCTTCTTCATGAAGACTGATTGGAAGTTTCATCTTAGCAGCCTTTTCCATGGCTTTTCTAAGAAGGTCAGCATCCATAAGAGGAATACCGTCATCTGTAAAGCCAACGGCTCCTGCTTCATATAAAGCATCAAAATCAGTTAACTCTTTTCCTTTAAGTCCATAAGTTACACTGCCGCATGATAATACATTAATCTCTGTTTCAAGTCCTCTGTCTATGACATATTTTAAAGTCTCTACATTATCAACTGTCGGATTGGTATTACACATAAGAACTACTGTGGTATATCCACCTGCAGCCGCCGACAAAGCACCTGTATAAATATCTTCCTTATATGTATATCCCGGATCCCTGAAATGTGAATGTACATCAATAAGTCCCGGAACCACAGTAAGATTTGAAGCATCAATTACCTTATCGCATTCAATCGAAGGAGTGCCTTCTTCCACTTTAATAATTCTGTCCCCTTCAACATAGATATTTCCAACATATGATGCTCCTGATAAAGGATCTAAAATATGTCCGTTTTTAATTAATAACATTTTTTACCTCTGTTGATTAATAATGAATATATGTAAATGCAGATACATCCTCCGCGACTGACTTAACTTTCTTTCCGTTAAATACACCAAGGCTTCTTGCACCTTCTTCAGTAGTACGAATCATATATATCTTCTTTGCAGAAACTGCATATAACTCATCACCTAAATCAGAGGATAAATCCTTAAAACTTCCTTTGCTTGCAAAGCCTACTCTTACTTCGCCATCAGCAGTTTTATATTTAAGCACATAACCCTTTTCATCAAGAGTCTTAATAATGGAATCAGCTAATACATTATCAACAACTTCACCATTGTTATAATATAAAGCCAGACCATTATCTGTATTTCTTAATGTATATAATTTACCTTTTTCAATTGCAAGAATTGAATCCACACTGTTTTGTTCAACAACAGCCTTAGGTTTCTTGAATGCTCCATAACTTACTGAATATAAACTCTTGGCAGTTCCGCCGCCGTCACCAGGAAGTGATGTAAAGTAAATCTTCTTTGCTTTGGCATCAAGTGCAATACCATAATCAATAGATGTTGAAGCAAGGCCTTCAATTCTCTCAGCCTTACCATCATTTATAAGATATACGCCGGTTACTCCATCAACTGTACCACTTATAAGGAAGGCTTCCCTGTTTTCCATGTCACAGTATATTCCTGTGATGTCAGTGAAGTTTGCAACATCGGTAACACCCTTTGAAGATGTGGCACTCTTGCAGTAATACAAATGATTACTGTTATCCAGATAATAAACTTCAACACCCTTTGTAATATTTACCGGATAAACTTCAGAGAAGGAATCTGCAACGATAAGCTTGTTGCCCTTCTTATCCATTACATCAAGTACATTACCCTTGCAGTAAATAATATTCTCAAGTTTGGAATCATAATCAACCACGTATGTAACGCCGTCATCAAGAGCATTGAACTGTGCAGATGATTTAAGTTCCAGAGTTCCCATTGTACCGTCATTAAGTACAAGGATGGCTCTCTCTTTCTTTTCGTCAAAATACGCCATTCTTACATTATTATAAAGAAGGTTTCTTGTTCCTGAGCCATGAATTGTATATTCATAAAGGTCAGAATCTGAAAGATAATAAATATGACCTTTCTTATCTACTTCAAAAAACTCAACCTGATCAGCAATAAGATTTTCTTTTTCTGAATTTAATGAATCATAATATAATGATTCACCTTCCATATAGTAAAGATATTTACCATCTGTATTAACATATCCTGAACGTGCTGAATAAATATCAACCTTATCACTGTGAAGAGGATCAGAGAAAGTTCCGTCTGTATACATATTGTTTCCGTTAAAGAATACGATTTCGCCTCTCTTTGCCTTTATGTCTGAAGAAATCTTATAACAGCCAAAAACAATAACGCCAATAAGAATAACTGCAGCAACTATTGCGCTTATAATGAGAATCTTTTTTCTCTGCTTCTCATTCTCAGCCTTTTTAACTTCCTTTGGATCAAGTTCAGTAGCTGTTTTCTCTTCCGTGGTTTCAACCACATTTAACCCATCATCTTTGATATTTTCATCAGCCATTTTATTCCCCTCCTGTTAAGCAATCAACTTATCTAATATAGCCTTGAAATCCATACCGTGAGATGCCTTTAACAAAATGGAATCTCCATCCTTTATAATCTCACCCATATTCTCCATAAATTCTTCTTTTGTATCATAGTGGTAAATTGGAATCTTAACTGCTGCCTTGGCCTTAAGTGCCATATTATATGAAAGTTTTCCAATGGCAACCAGGACATCACATTTATCAACAGCATATGTTCCGATTTCCTCGTGATATTCTACTTCCTTTTCGCCAAGTTCAAACATGTCTCCAAGGATTGCAACCTTTCTTGTATCTGCCAGAGATAACATATCAAGAGCTGCTCTCATGGATGCAGGATTCGCATTATAAACATCATCAATAATTGTATATTTCTCTCCAAGAATAATATGACTTCTTCCCTCTAAGGATTCAACATTTTTAAGTCCTTCAATAATCTCGTAGCTGTTAAGTCCCAAGCATCTTGCAACTGCTATTGCAGCAAGGGCATCATTAATCATATGCTTACCGGGAAGATTAACCCTGATATTCATATCAAAATCCGGTCCTGTAACCTTGGCGCTGCTTCCCTTTAATCCATAAGACTTAACATCAGTTGCCCTTATGTCTGCGCCTTCACCAAAGCCAAAGAATACCGGTGGTTTTCCATCCACTTCCTTAACCTGGCATAATTTATCATCATCATAGAAAAGACATACAGAGCCGTCCACCTGAAGATAATCAAACATCTCAGTTTTAGCTTTGAATACTCCGTCCCGATCTCCCAGTCTCTCCAAATGACATGTTCCTATATTTGTAATTACCTCCACATCAGGTCTGGCAATATTGGCCAGGAATCTCATCTGGCCAAAATCAGCAATTCCCATCTCAAGCACTGCCACCTCATGCTCCGGCCTGATAGAAAGAACCGTAAGAGGAAGTCCAACTTCATTATTAAAATTCTTCTGTGTTTTAATAACATTATATTTAGCTGAAAGGATGGCTGCGATAAATTCCTTGGTGGTGGTTTTGCCCACTGAACCTGTAATACCAACTACCTTACAGCTTAATGTTCCAAGATAATATGCTGCTATGTCCGCAAGTGCTGTCATTGTATCAGGAACAACGATGCAAGGCTTCTTAACGTCATCAGGAACCCTTTCACATACGCACACAGAAGCGCCCATGGAAAATGCCTTATTTATATAATCATGGCCATCCACTTTGGCACCCTTTGATGCAAAGAAAATATTCTTATCCTTAACTAATCTTGAATCAACCACGCCACCTTCAACTTCTACCTTGGCCGGTTTCTTACAATTAACAATCTGTCCGTGACAGCATTCTGCAACTTCTTGTATATTCATTATCTGCTCCTAATATTTCTCCAAAGAAATCTGGATTATTTTTTCACAAAGCTGGCCGTAATTAAGGCCAATCTCCCTTGCCTCCTGAGGAAGCAGAGATGTGGGTGTCATACCAGGAAGTGTATTAGCCTCAAGGCAGTAGATATCATTATTCTCATCCACAATAATATCCACTCTTGCATAGGTACGAATCTTGAGCGCCTTGTAAACATCCCTTGTTACAGCCTGTATTCTGTCTCTTAACTCATCATCAATCTGAGCCGGGCAAACCTCAGTTGCGCCGCCTGACTGATATTTATTCTTATAATCATATTTTCCTTCTCTTGGAAGAATCTCAACAATCGGAAGCGCCTCACCATCAATGATGCCACAGGTAAACTCTCTTCCCTTTACAAATTCTTCAATTACAACCTTATCTCCATAGGTAAGAGCCTTTTCTACATATGGTTTAACCTCTTCCTTTGAATGTGCAAAATACACGCCCACGGATGAACCGCCACAGGAAGCTTTTACCACAAGCGGATATTTAAGACCATCGAGTTTATCTTCATATCCTTCTCCCTTTTCAAAAGAAAAGCCCAATGGAGTAGGAACCTTGTCTGCAAGCAGCAACTCTTTGGTAATTCCCTTATCCATGCAGATGGCACTGCTTAAATAATCAGTTCCGGTATATTTGATTCCAAGAAGATCAAATGCTGCCTGAATTCTTCCATCTTCCCCATTTGCTCCATGAAGAGCCATAAAAGCGATGTCTGCTTCAGCACAGATTTCAAGTACATTAGGTCCGAAGAAATTACGCTCACCATTTTTTAGAGCCTTAATTGCTTCAAGTGACGGACTGTCTTCACCGATACCGCCGATGCCTTTTGTCCAGTCTATATCTTCATCAAAACATGTCTTTGGATTAACATCATCTCTTCCTAAATAAACATCCAGCAAAACTACTTTGTGTCCGAGTTCCTTAAGGGCACCATATACACCCTTGCCTGATATTAAAGACACTTCTCTTTCTGTACTGTTACCTCCTGATAAGACAGCAATTTTCATCTTAAATCCACTCTTTCTTTCCTATTTAAATAATCTGTCATATACATCCTGCATATCCTTCGGCATAGGCGCTTCATAAGTCACCTCCGCCTTGGTTATGGGATGGGTAAATGTAATTGAATATGCATGAAGAGCCTGCCTTGCCATTGTATTATTCTCAGGATTATATAATTTATCCCCGATAATAGGACAACCTATGGCCTTCATATGCACTCTTATCTGATGAGTTCTTCCGGTAACCGGAATTGCCTTAACGAAAGCATAGCCCTTTGCTTCCTTCTCAACCAGATACCTTGTATAACACTCATCACCATTTGTATAATCAATAACTCTCTTTATGCCATCTTCGCCTTCTCTTGCAATCGGCATATTAATAATGTCTTCTTTCGGATCCGGCACACCTTCCACTATTGCATAATAAGTTTTAAAAATCTTCGACACGGTCATCTGCTTTGAAAGAAGAGCCGCGCTGAAAGGATTCTTTGCAACCAGCACTATGCCGGTTGTATCCTTATCGAGCCTTGTTATACACCTGAATATGAATGGTGTTTTCTCATTACGGTAATAATACTTAAGTCCATTGGCAAGAGTATGTTCATTCTCATGTCTGGTTGGATGAACCGGAAGATTAATACCTTTATTAATCAGAATAATATCTTCATCTTCATAAATAATATCCAGGTCCATCGGTGTTGGAATGATATTATCACCCAAAGATGTTTCACTGACCACAACTGTTATCATGTCTCCCTGGTGAATCTCTGAATTAAGGAAACTTGGAATTCCATTAATCAAAGTCTGATTATCATCCTTGCGGAAATTAACCATAAGATGTTCGCCATATCCCTTATTCATAAGGAATTCAGCCAGGGGTTTGCTAACACTCGAATTGTAATTATATGTAAGTATTCTTTCCACGTAGTCGCCTCTATACTACCCAAATAAAATCTTACTTAAATCCGTCCGGATGTGTGCTCTGCCATTTCCAGCTGTCCTTGCACATATCATATATATCTCTCTTTGCTTCCCAGTTAAGTTCTTTTTTAGCTTTCTCTGGAGAAGCATAACATGTTGCAATATCACCTGGACGGCGAGGCATAATCTTATATGGAATCTTAACTCCTGTTGCCTTCTCAAAGTTTGAAACAACCTCAAGTACACTGTAACCGTGACCTGTTCCAAGGTTATAAATTGCAACGCCCGGATTCTCCTTAATCTTATCAAGTGCACGAAGATGTCCGATGGCAAGATCAACAACATGGATATAATCTCTTACACCTGTTCCGTCAACTGTATCATAGTCATTACCAAATACACCAAGGAACTCTCTCTTACCAACTGCCACCTGTGTAATATATGGCATTAAGTTATTCGGAATACCATTTGGATTCTCGCCTATAAGTCCGCTTTCGTGAGCACCGATTGGATTGAAGTAACGAAGGAGTACTACGTTCCATGCATTATCTGCTTTTTGAATATCCATAAGTATCTGCTCAAGCATTGACTTGGTCTGACCATAAGGATTGGTTATCTCACCCTTTGGACAATTCTCTGTAATAGGGATTTCCTTCGGATCACCATATACTGTAGCTGATGATGAGAATACAATATTCTTAACTCCATGTTCTTCCATTGATTTAATCAAAACCAGAGTACCATTAATATTATTCTCATAATAAAGCCAAGGCTTTGCCACGCTTTCACCTACTGCCTTAAGACCCGCAAAATGAATGCATGCGGTTATATCTTCTTTTTCGAAGATTGCGTCAAGTCCTGCTTTATCCCTGATATCACATTCGTAGAATTTAGGTCTCTTTCCTGTAATTTGCTCTACGCCGTCCAAACTTTTAACTGAAGAATTAATCAGGTTGTCTACTATAACCACATCTTCTCCCTGATTTAATAATTCAACTACTGTATGACTACCAATATATCCGGCTCCACCGGTAACTAATATTGACATACCAAACCTCCTGGTTATAATTTTAATTTCGTGGTTATGACCACAATTTGTCAGGATATACTCCCTTGTCCTTAAGTGCCTGAATTGAAGCCTCAACAAATGGCTTATCTTCTTTATATGTTACGCCAAACCACTTGTCATTGGATGTAAGTATTTCAACTGTTGCCTTATTCTCCTTAAGAAGTCTGCCTACCTCAAGCGGAATATAGCACTCTGATTTCATAGGATTTCCTGCAACTGTGTTTTCAAAGAAATAATCAAGTGATTCCTTAAGTTCTGCCATGATGCCTTTACTGAATCCCCAGAAATTCATGGATACTAAAGTATCAACAGGAATTGGAGTATATGTTACTCCGTCATCTTCTGAGAAGGCAGCGCCATCTTCAGTCTTGATTATATGAGTTCTCTCAATTACATCTGCAAGTCTGCCTTTCTCATCTGTATTACAGCATCCTCTTGATACATAACCATTCTCAGTCAGTGTATTTTCAAGTTTATATCCAACCATTGCAAAACGATGCTTCTCATCATCTTCATGAGTTGTAAGGAAATCATACATAACCTGGAATGCATCAACACCGTAATAATCATCAGAATTAATTACTGCAAAAGGACCGTTTATGATATTTCTTGCGCAGTAAATTGCATGTGCTGTACCCCATGGTTTAACTCTTCCTTCAGGAATTACAAAACCTTCCGGAACATCATTTAAATCCTGGAATGCATATTCAACTTCCATCTTATTACTTACTGCATTACCAATTACTTCTTTGAATAATTCTTCATTCTCTTTCTTGATAATGAAGATTACTTTCTTAAAACCTGCCCTGTACGCATCATAGATTGAGAAGTCGATGATTTTGTGCCCTTCCTTGTCTACCGGGTCAATCTGTTTAAGACCACCATAACGACTACCCATACCTGCTGCCATAATTACCAATACCGGATTCTCCATAATACCTCCTTCTTTAGCCTTAAGGCCACTTTGATTTTTAATATACACTATACCTCAAACAACAAATCCCCATAAGTTGGAATCGGCCAGTCTTCCTTATCAACTATCATTTCAAGTTTATCAGCTTCAACTCTTAATTCATCCATGGTTACCTTAACCACATCCCTGTATGCAAAAGCTCTCTTCTTGTAATCAGCAATTGCCTGTGCGAACTCAAGATTGTTCTGAAGCTTTGTTAATGCTTCCTGCATTCTGTCCAGGTAATCAGATGACTTATATAAAATCTCCTTAATTGCACGATTATTTACGCCTGCCTTATCCGTTGCCAAAACCACATCTGTAAGTCTGCCAATATAATTAATTACTGCAGGAATAATCTGCTTTGATGCCATCTCAACCATACATGTTGCTTCAATGTTCATGGTCTTGGCGTATTTTTCATACAAGACTTCTTTTCTTGATTCAAGTTCTGCCTTTGTGAAGATACCAAACTTCTCGAATAAGGCAATTGACTTGTCAGTAGTTAATGTATCAACAGCATCAAGCATTGTTGGAAGATTAGGAAGACCTCTTCTCTTTGCTTCCTTAATCCAGTCCTCTGAATATCCGTCGCCGTTAAAGATAATTCTCTGATGCTTTGTCATATTCTCTTTAATGATATCATGAACTGCCATGGCAACATCATCAGATTTTTCAATAACATCTGCTGCCTGTGCAAAAGCCTCCGCCGCAATTGTATTTAATATTACATTAGGGTCACCGATTGAATCCTGTGAACCTACCATACGAAATTCGAACTTATTTCCTGTGAATGCAAATGGTGATGTTCTGTTTCTGTCTGTTGCATCCTTCTCTAAATCAGGAAGATATGATACACCTGTTTCGAGAACACCGCCTTCGATACAGTTGGCTGCCTCACCTGTTTCAACTAACTGCTTAACCACATCTTCAAGCTGCTCTCCAAGGAAGATTGAAATAATTGCAGGCGGCGCTTCATCAGCACCAAGTCTGTAATCGTTACCAACATCAGATGCACTCTGACGAAGGAGATCAGCATGCTCATCAACTGCTTTCATAATGCAGGATAAGAATAACAGGAACTGAATATTATCATTTGGTGTATCTCCCGGATCAAGTAAATTGATACCGTCATCAGTACAGATTGACCAGTTATTATGCTTACCTGAACCATTAACATGAGCAAATGGTTTCTCATGAAGAAGGCATGTAAGATTATGTCTCTCAGCTACTTCCTTCATTGTCTCCATTACAAGATGGTTGTGGTCTACCGCAATATTTGCAACCTCATAAATAGGTGCAAGTTCATGCTGCGCAGGTGCTACTTCATTATGCTGTGTCTTCGCCGTTACACCAAGTTTCCAGAGTTCCACATTAATGTCTTTCATGAAGGCACCGATTCTCTCTCTGATGCATCCATAGTAGTGGTCATCCATTTCCTGTCCCTTAGGAGCAGGTGCACCAAATAATGTTCTTCCTGTATAAATAAGGTCATATCTGTTTAAATATAAATCTCTGTCGATTAAGAAATATTCCTGCTCAGCACCAACATTGGCAGTAACCTTTGTTGATGTTGTATTGCCAAGAAGACGAAGCAGTCTTAAAGTCTGCTTATCAAGAACTTCCATGGAACGAAGGAGCGGAGTCTTCTTATCAAGAGCTTCGCCCTTATATGAGCAGAATGCTGTAGGAATACAGAGAATTGTTCCTGTTGCATCTTCCTTAAGGAAGGCAGGTGATGTAATATCCCAGGTTGTATAACCTCTTGCCTCGAATGTTGCTCTTAGTCCACCTGATGGGAATGATGATGCATCAGGCTCACCTTTTATTAATTCCTTACCTGAGAATTTAAGAATTACTTTTCCATCATCATCAGGATGAGTAATAAAAGAATCATGCTTCTCAGCAGTATATCCCGTAAGTGGCTGGAACCAGTGTGTATAATGGGTTGCACCTCTTTCAATGGCCCATCTCTTCATTGCATCTGCCACAATGTCAGCAGTTTCCAAATTAAGTTCTCCGCCATGCTTGATAATCTCTACTACATCAGCATAGGCTTTTTCAGACTCAATGTATTCTTTCATTACACCTAAACTGAATACATTCTGTCCAAAGATTTCTTCAATGTTAATCTTGTTCATTTAGTTTTCCTCTCATCTATCTGCACCTTATTTAAGGCTTTTTAACATCTTTATTCTGAACTCTGAATATGTCATATTCATCTGCTTTTTCACTTAATGTAATATACAAAGTCTGCTTGGCGTGAGATGCGGCCGGCACCACATTACCTTCTTCATCTTCTATATTGATAACCTTTGCAATTACATTCTCACCACCAGGTTTCATAATCTCTATCTCATCTCCGATTAAGAACTTGTTTCTCTGGGTGATTTTGTATTTTCCGCTCCTTATCTCTTCCACAAAACCCAAATAAATATATTCACTTATATAGGTATTACTGTCATAAATCTGTGTTTCTTCATTAGGCTTTCCGAAATAAAATCCGGTAGTAAATTTTCTGTATGTACACTTGGATATTTCATCCATGTACCAGTCCATATTGGACTTATATGTATCAATACTTTTATAATAATCATCAATCGCTTTTCTGTAGGTTCTTGCAACAGTTGCCACATAAAGCGAGGTCTTCATTCTGCCTTCGATTTTGAATGAATCAATTCCGGCATCTATCATTTCAGGAATATGTCCTATCATACAAAGATCCTTGGAATTAAATATAAAGGTGCCTCTTTCATTCTCGTATACGGGAAGATATTCGCCGGGTCTCTTTTCTTCCACTACCGCATACTGCCATCTGCAAGGATGGGTGCACTCACCCCTGTTGGCATCCCTTCCGGTAAAATAATTGGACAAAAGACATCTTCCCGAATAAGAAATGCACATGGCGCCATGAATAAATGACTCTATCTCCATATCATCAGGAATATTTTCTCTTATTCCCTTTATCTCTTCTAAGGATAATTCTCTTGCACTTACAACTCTCTTAACGCCCATCTTATACCAGAATTTATATGTCATATAATTGGTATTGTTAGCCTGGGTTGAGATATGAACTTCCACATTTGGAGCATATTCAAAAGCAAGGGATATAAGTCCCGGATCAGACATAATAAGACCATCCGGCTTAATCTCATTAAGCCTTTTTAAGTAATCTACTGCCTCATCCATATCATAATTATGTGCAAAGATATTTACTGTTACATAAACTTTCTTTCCAAACTTATGTGCAAAATCAATGCCCGCAATCATATCTTCATCACTAAAGTTTGCAGCCTTGGCTCTTAATGAGAATTCCTCACCGCCAATATATACCGCATCGGCTCCAAACATAATTGCAATTTTCAGTACTTCCAGACTTCCTGCAGGAACAAGAAGTTCAACTTTTCTATCCATATATAATCCTTAAAATGTGGTTACAACCACTTATTTTTTATAAGTCGTAAGACTCATTCCATCTCCTAGTGGAATAATTGTTGACACAAGTTTTTCATCATGAGTGATGTCATATAAGAAATCTCTCATTCTTGAATGAATACTTCTGTTTCTTCTGATAATTCCATATCTGGATTCCAGAATATCACCTTCCTGAAGCACATTGTCGCATACTAAAATTCCATTTTTATCAAGAAGCCTTAATGAATCTTCAAGAAATACCTGATACTGTCCCTTGGCTGCATCCATAAATATCATGTCATATGAGCCATCAAGTTCTTTAAGTATCTCTATTGCATCGCCTGTAAGGAAAGTTATTCTCTCTCCATAGCCGCACTCTTCAAAGTTCTTTTTTGCCTCTGTGATGCGCGGCGGATATTTTTCAATAGTTGTTATGTGAGCATTACTGATACTGGCCATGAAGATAGCGCTGTATCCAACTGCTGTGCCTATCTCAAGAATGGATTTAGGCTGATATGTATTAATGATAAATTTAATCAGCCTTTCCGAGGTTCGTCTGATAATCGGAACATCATCAGATAAGGCCTTCTCTCTTAAGCCTTCAATATATTCTCCATTGTCCTCAGCCAAAGTAGATAAGAATACTTCAAGTCTTTCATAATCCATGACTATTCATTCACCTCATCGGTTTCCTGCGTACTCTCGCCTTCAGCATTCTCGCCATCGGTTATGTCCGGATTAACCAGTTCTTCTTCGCCTTCGACTTCGACTTCATCCTCATCACCGATGGATGCTCCGTTGGAATTACCCTCTTCTATCTCTTCTTCCTCTGTCTCCTGCTCGGTAGCCATGAATTCAATAATCTCCTGAGGAGTCATTGAGGTCTTAAGTTCATATACGCCCGGCTTCATCATGCCTTCATATTCTGAAAACTTCTCCTGAAATACAAAAAGAGTGGAATTACGAATAAGTCCCTTATTCTCTAAGAGTTCTCCCACTTCTTTTACACTTTTGCCATCCACAATTGCCACACTTATGGTTCTTCCAATTCCGGCTTCCATCGGTTCGTCCGAAAAGATTCTGTATCCAAAATCATAGGACCAGAACAGAAGCTTATAAAGAAGAAGCAGCACAATAACAACTGCTGATATTCGAATTACTGCGTATAAAATTTTGACAAGTACTTTACTGTCTTTCATCTCACTCTCCTAGAAGTCCAGGTCTGCCACAAGGCTCAGACTGATATCCTGAAGCAGTCTGCAAAGTGCCAGTTCTGCATCCAGATAATTTCTGGCGATTTCATTATCATAGAGATCAGCATAATCTCTTTCAAATATTTCTATTCTGTCATATATCTCCCGGCCATTTAAGATGCTGGACATATCAAATCTGTTTCTTCTGTAGTCCATGATTCTGTTCCACAGATTCTCATCCTTAATGGCCTCTTCCTTGGCCGTTAAGTATTCAAGATATATATGACTCTGCTTAAGCTGCGCCACAAATTCTTTTGTCTCTTTATCAAATTCCAACATAGCCTTAAATCTATAACTCCTCAAGTATAATAAGCACAAGCGGCCTCTTCTTCATGGTTGACCAGATATATGAGCTTACGCTGTTACGAAGTTCCGTAATTAGTTTGGTCTTCTGATTAATGCCTTTTTCCATGCAGTCGTAATAACTTTGTGTGAACTTCTCGCCAACTTCCTGTGCCCACTTGGCATCGATTTCCTGAGTTATGCTTATACCTCTGTCCATAACCTGCGGCAGCGAATAAAGGTCCTTGCCCTCTATATCCACAACTGCGGAAATAACCACGATACCTTCTTCCGAAAGTCTCTGTCTGTCACGAAGTGAAGCATTCTGCGCATTGGTTATTTCAAGTCCGTCCACATATGCATATCCCGCTTCCACCTTGCCATTTACCTGGCAGCTGTCTTTGGTTACCTCCAGCACATCTCCCGAGTTAAGCATGAATATATTCTCTGACGGAATACCCAGATCCCTGGCCAGTCCCGCGTTGGCAAGACGATGCTTATATTCACCATGCACCGGCATGGCAAACTTCGGGCTTGTCAGCGCATATATTAACTTAATCTCTTCCTGGCAGGCATGTCCGGAAACATGAGCATCCTCAATAACAACAGTTGCCCTTCTCTTATGCAGTTCATTAACAATCTTGATAACTGCTTTTTCATTACCCGGAATCGGATGAGATGAAAAAATCACCGTATCCGTAGGTCCGATATCAATCTTTTTATGTATGCCCATGGCCATACGGCTTAAGGCTGCCATACTTTCGCCCTGGGAACCTGTGGTTATAATGCAGACATCCTTTGGCGGAAGATTATTAAGGGTATCGATATCCACAAGAAGCCCTTCCGGGATATTGATTCTTCCCAGTCTGATGGCAGTATTGATGATATTATTCATGCTCCTGCCTTCAACTGCCACTTTACGTTTGAATCTCTGAGCTGTATTAATAATCTGCTGAACCCTGTCCACATTGGATGCAAAGGTCGCTATAATAAGCCTTTTTTCTTCATGCTCTAAAAACAGACTTTCAAAAGTATGTTTTAAAGTCTTCTCTGACGGAGTGAATCCCGGTCTCTCTGCGTTAGTGGAGTCGCTCATAAGAAGCAGTACTCCGTGATGACCAAGTTCTGCAAATCTCTGAAGGTCAATGGCATCACCGTAAACCGGTGTGTAATCAACCTTGAAATCACCTGTATGAATTATGATTCCCTGAGGTGTATATATTGCAAGAGCCGCAGCATCAACAATGCTGTGGTTGGTTCTTATGTATTCAACTTTAAGAGGTCCTGCCACCAGGGTATCCCCAAAGGTAACCTGTCTAAGTTCCACCACGGATTCCAAACCAAATTCTTTTAATTTAAGTTCTATGATTCCGCAGGTTAAGGTCGTACCGTAAACCGGCACACCCGGCAGTTCTTTCATAACATATGGAATCGCTCCAATGTGGTCCTCATGACCATGAGTTATGAATAAGCCTCTGACTTTACTTAAATTGTCCTTAAGGTATGTCACATCCGGAATAACCAGATCGATACCCAGCATATCATTGTCCGGAAAGCCCAGACCACAGTCTATAACAACAATATCGTTATCATATTCAATGGCGGTCATATTAAGTCCTATCTGCTCCAAACCGCCTAAAGGAATTATTTTAACCTTATCCAATTGTAATATCTCCCTTCAATCCGTGATTACTCATCATCAGATACGAATTGCACATCATCCAGCAGATTCTCAAAAATATCCGCCAGCGCTTTTAATTCCTGTGTCTCGGAGACAATTTCATATACCGCTTCTGTGTCTTCTTTTTTGGATTTGTCCTTAAGAATCAGGGCTTCTCCATCCCCTTCTTCAGAATCTGTAACCAGGAGATAATCCACACCTGCCACAGTAGTCTGCTCCAATACAAAGAACTCAATTCTATCCTCGTTATCAGGATTTAAAATTATTTTTTCCACTTTCATCCCCATATTTAACCCTTCTTTGAATCCAGATAATCCTGAAGTATAATCGTTGCCGCAACTTCATCCACCATCTGAAGTTGTTTATCTTTTTTAACACCTGACTCGCTCATGAGATTATAAGCTTCCACTGTTGTGAGTCTCTCATCCTGGTATTCAATATCAAGGCCTGTTCTTCTTTGAAGATTCTCTCCAAAGTCCCTGGTCTTTTGAACCCTGACTCCCTCTTCGCCATCAAGTGTAAGGGGGAGACCCAAAACAATTTTCTCTACGCCAAGTTCCTCGATTAAGGCTTCTATCCTGGCATAGGTCTTGCGCAGTTTGTCTTCTCTTTCCCTTCTGATGGTCTCAACCCCGGAAGCTAAGAATTCATTCTCATCACTTACTGCCACTCCCACGGTTTTAGAGCCGAAGTCCAAGCCTAATATCCTCATCCTACCAGCCTTTCTCTCTGATGTAGCTTCTAAGCATTGCTTCAACAAGCTCATCTCTTTCAACTTTCATGATAAGGCTTCTGGCACTCTTATGACTTGTGATATATGTCGGGTCACCGGACATAATATAACCAACAATCTGGTTAACAGGATTGTATCCCTTTTCTGTAAGAGCCTGATAAACCATCTCCAGAATTTTTTCTACACTTACGTCCACTTCATTTGGAACTGAAAAAAATTGTGTTTGTGATAAGTCCATAACTAATCTCCTTGTAAATATTTAACCTTATTATTATATCATATCAATATACATTTTGCCACTAGGGACGGGGTAAAGTGCACCAGGCAATGCCATTAGGGACGGGGTAAAATGCATCTTTTGCCACAGCGCTTTCCACCTTTCACTCCCCTAGTAATCCCACCCCTTCAACCTGGCATGGACCACTCTCACCGTCCTCGGAGCCGCTCCAAGGAGGCATAAATATATCTTATTCTTAAAAGTTAAATATGGATTTAACATTTGTGAAAAATAATGTTTTCTTACATATTTAACCACACTCAAATAGTAATTGTCCGACTTGGTCATTTGCCTGATTGGGATGTGCAGAAGATACTCCAGCCTCTGGAATAAATTGAATCTGAGAGCTTCCTTTTTAAGATCCGGATAGGATTTTTCAACCACCTTCATCACATAATCTGCATTGTCCACACAGTCCGTAAATACCCTAGAAAAATTATTTCTGGCATCCTCCGAGCGGCTGTTACTTCCCAGTCTGTAGAACACATGATAACCCTGAGATGGTAAAATTATAAACTTTTCTATCCTCGGAAGCATATTTATCATAAGATAAAAATCTTCATTTAGTTTCCCCTCCGGGAAGCGCAAACCATCAAATAAATCTTTTCTGGTAATTCTTGTACAGTAGCTGCAGTCACCTCTGTGAAGAAGAAGTTCCCGAAGCTGCTCTTTCGACGATATCATATAATCTTCCTTCGGCGGGGTGCAGATATCATCTCTTTTTGTGCCATCTTCGTTAATTTCATCTCTCGAAATCTGCGCCATTGGCACATCATATTTCTCTATAGCCTCCATCATAAGGCTGACAAAATCCCCGTCCACGTAGTCATCGCTGTCCACAAAACCTACGTAACTGCCCTTCGCAGCATCAAGCCCCACATTTCTTGCAGAAGACGAGCCGCCATTAGCCTTGGATATAACTACTATTCTTTTATCTTTTTCCGCGTAACTCTTACAAATCTCAAGGGAATTATCCGTAGAGCCGTCGTCCACCAGAATAATCTCTATATTCTCATAAGTCTGCGCAAGTAGCGTATCCAGGCACTTATTAAGATACTTAGAGGTATTGTAAACAGGCACGATTATAGTAACTAATTCCATCTTACTCCCATTTAAGCCTTTCTTAATTAAAGAAAGTCTTAATTATCATCGCTTTGGCTTCCTCGCCGCGTTCTACCCTGGCAATTCTGCCCTCCATAAATTTCTCAATTTCTTCGGAAATTTCATATTTATACTTATAAATAATAATCTGCGAAGGATCCAGCGTCTTAATCATATCAATATCAACCTCATGAGATATCTGATAAAGGTCGCCATTAAACAGGCCCTGGAAACATTCCTCGTCATCAGAAAGAGCCAGAATCACTCCCGGCTGAACCATATCAAAGGAGAAAGGAGTACCCTTCTTAATACTCATATCCGCCGTCATGGTAAGCACATCTCTGTAATATTTAGGCGCAATACCGTTGCCCGGTCTGATACTTCTAATATTATCTTCTGTGAAAAATTCGCCCTTCTCAACATCCTTGGTTACAAAGAGTGAACGCCTTAAAGCATACCTTCCCTGATCCGCCTCTGAACATCCATATTCCACATCACCGATGGCACGTTCTGCATCCCTGATACAGTCTACCATCTCCTTAAATTCTTCAACTGTCATTGAATAAGGCGCATCCGCACTGTCAGGATCTCTGGTTAAACAAATATTCTTCTCAATTACATCTGCGCCGTATGCAACAGCTGTAATCGCACCGATTGAACCGATGGAGTGGTCGCATAATCCCACCGGAATATCCAGTTTATTCTTTATATCCCTGATATTCGCAAGATGCATATCCGACGTAGATGACGGGAAAGCGCCCGTGCTTATCATAAGGCAAAGATCCTCGCCATCACCCTCAATAACGGTTTCCACCGCTTCATATATTTCTTCCCAGGTAGCCATACCTGTGGAAACAAACAAAGGCTTACCCGTTGACGCCGCATATAATATAAAATCAAGATCCGTCAACTCATAAGAGCACACTTTATAGAACGGATTGTCCAAATCTTCCAGGAAATCAACAGTCTGATAATCATAAGCCGTGGAAAAAATATCAATTCCCACCTCTTTGGCTTCATGAAACAACTCCTCAATCCAGTAAAGAGGCATGGAACATTTACTGTAATGATGATACAGCGTCTCTCCCCTGCTTGGCATATCCTTAAAATACTTATTATCACAATTAATAGTCAGGGTCTCCGGCTCATATGTCTGAATCTTAACGCAGTCAGCACCCGCCTCTTTAGCCGCCCTGATTATACTTTTTGCAACATCAAGATCACCCATATGATTAGCGCCCATACTGGCAATAATATACGCCGGGTGTCCCTCTCCTATCAGTTTTCCATTTAAATTTATTTCCTTATTAAGTCCCTGCATACGCACTCCTTTATTTCGCCTTTTAAACCATTATCTATTGTATAAAATTTGCGCCTCTTTTGCAAGTTTGCAAAATATCCGCCCCGCTTTCCTTGACTTTTAAGAAAATAACTCTTATAATCAAGAATTGAAAATGATTTTCATTTTTGTTTTTAGGAGTTATATATGGATATTAAGACAAAATATAATACCAAGCAAAAACAGGAAATTCTTAATTTCCTTGAAAGTAAGGGGCCCGGTCATTTTACAGTTGCCGACCTAGATATGTATTTCAAAACCAAAGGCATTAAGGTGGGAACCACAACTATTTACAGACAGCTGGATAAATTAATCAGCGAAGGCGTTGTAAAGAAATATAACATCGACGAAACCTCCTCCG
Organism: Lachnospiraceae bacterium UBA4338; assembly: GCA_002393735.1. GTDB lineage: Bacteria > Bacillota > Clostridia > Lachnospirales > Lachnospiraceae > UBA3766. The sequence continues at coordinate 57,771 of DGTK01000015.1, read as the reverse complement.
CCTGCTACGAGTACATAGGCCAGAGCGATGCAAATGGCTGCCAGCAGATGTTCCACTTAAAATGCGAGAAATGTGGCAAGATAATTCACTTAGAATGCCACGAAGTTACACTGTTTGAAGAGCATATCGCAGAGCATCACGGCTTTAAAGTAGACCCAATGAGAACCGTATTCTATGGAATATGTAAGGACTGCGCAGCGCTCTAACCCTCGCACCAACACATACAAATACAAAGAAAGAAGAATCATAATGAAATTAATAAATCGTAAATCACTTATAATAACCGCCCTTTTAGGCGCCATGGCCGGCGCTCTTTTGATGCAGGGTTGCAATAATACATCAGCATCAAGCCACGAAACCTACGAGGTAAGAGGAACTGATGAAAGTAAGGAAACAATAAAGATTGTTACCACAATCTTCCCTGAATATGACTGGACCAGAGAAATCATCAAGGATGCAGATGCCAATATCGACCTGATGCTTCTTGCTGACAACGGCGTGGACCTTCACAGTTACCAGCCAACCGCACAGGACATAGTTGCAATTTCAGACGCTGATCTTTTTATATATGTAGGCGGTGAATCAGACGCCTGGGTTGATGATGTATTAAAAGAATCAGGCAATGATGAAATGAAAGTCATCAATCTTCTTGATGTTGTAAGCGAAAATATAAAGGAAGAAGAAATCGTTGAAGGAATGCAGGAAGAAGAATCCGGCGACGAAGATTCCGAAGAAGGCGAAACCGAATACGATGAGCATGTATGGTTATCTTTGGAAAATGCGGAAGAGATCATCTATGAAATCACGGATGCAATGACAGAACTTGACCCGGAAAACGAAAGTATTTATCTTGCCAACTGCATTAATTACAGTGTTGCATTAAAGACACTTGATAATCAGTATAAAGATGCAGTAGAAAACGCATCCAAAGATACAATTTTATTTGGAGACAGATTTCCATTCAGATATTTAACAGATGATTATAACCTTAACTATTACGCAGCATTTGCGGGATGCAGTGCTGAGACGGAGGCGGATTTTGAAACTATTGTTTTCTTATCTGATAAGGTTAATGAGTTGGGCCTTAAGACTGTTCTGGTAACTGAGGGAAGCGATGAGTCAATTGCCAAAACAATTATCGAAAATACCACAGACAAAGACCAGGAAATTCTGGTGCTTGATTCAATGCAGGGCATAAATAAGACTGATATCGAGGGCGGCAAAACATATCTTCAGATTATGACAGACAACCTCGAGATACTAAAAAAAGCGTTAGAATAATTTTGCTAAAAGGATAAAAAATTGGAAGAATTAATTGCAAAAGACCTGACTTTGGGTTATGACAATTCCATACTTATAAAGGACTTATCTTTCACTCTTGAAGAGGGCGACTATCTTTGCATTGTTGGAGAAAACGGCGCAGGCAAATCCACACTTATGCGTACTCTCCTTGGGCTTCAAAAGCCTATTTCCGGCACAGTTGAAATGCCGGGAATTAATGCAACTGAGGTTGGCTATCTTCCGCAGCAGACTAAGGTCCAGAGAGACTTTCCTGCAAGCGTTAAAGAGGTAGTTTTATCAGGCTGCCAGTCAAGACTTAAAGGCAGACTTTTCTACAGTAAAGAAGATAAGAAACTTGCCATGGATAACATGGTAAGACTTGGCATTGATGACCTTGCAAACAACTGCTACCGCGACCTTTCAGGTGGTCAGCAGCAAAGAGTTTTACTTGCAAGAGCCCTTTGCGCAACAAAGAAGATGCTCCTTCTTGATGAACCTGTGGCAGGTCTTGATCCAAAGGTTACACTTGAGATGTATGATATTATTAAACAGCTTAATAACGAAGGAATAAGCATTATCATGATATCCCATGATATCTTATCTTGCGTAAGATATGCAAAGCATATTCTTCATATCGGCTCGAAGATTTATTATGGAACAACTGAAGAATATTTAGCATCAGATCTTGGGGAAATATATGTGAAAGGAAGTGAAGCTCATGAATGATACACTTTCTGTTTTAGCATTATATTTATCCAAACCTTTTGTGCAGAAGGCTTTGATTGTAGGCGTGCTTATTGCGCTCTGCTCTTCGCTTTTAGGTGTCACACTGGTGCTTAAAAGGCTCTCATTTATTGGAGATGGTTTATCACACGTAGCCTTCGGTGGAATGGCAATTGCAGCCGTTCTTGGGCTTGGTTCCATCAATATGTATGTTATTCTTCCTATTACGGTTATAAGCGCTATTGTTATATTAAGCGCAGGGCAGAATGCCAGGATAAAAGGAGATGCGGCCATTGCAATGATATCAGTCGGTGCACTGGCACTTGGTTATCTTCTTATGAATATATTTAATACATCATCCAACCTTTCAGGAGATGTCTGCAGTACGCTTTTTGGTAGTACTTCCATAATGACACTTTCAAACTGGAATGTAATATTATGTATTATACTTTCCGTTGTTGTAGTGACATTTTTTATACTGCTTTATAATTATATTTTTGCTATTACTTTCGACGAGAATTTTGCCAAAGCGGTTGGTACAAAAGTGAAGATTCTAAACTTCGTAACTGCCATTGTAATCGCAGTTATTATCGTGCTTGCCATGAATCTTGTGGGTTCACTTTTGGTATCAGCGCTCATTATATTCCCGGCGCTTTCAGCCATGAGAATATATAACAGTTTTAAATCAGTAACCATATTTTCTGCTGTATTTTCAGTAGTATGCACCTTATCAGGAATCATTCTTTCAATCTTAATCAACACTCCTGTGGGTGCTACAATTGTTGCAGTCGATATGGTCGGTTTTTTAATCTGTGTTATAATCGGCGCCCTTCGCCGTTAGATCTTCGTCACGGCCTCGCCTCTTGCGCCCCGCCAGCCCAGCCGTGCCACTCCTTCGGCTTTCGGCCGCCACGGCCCACGCCACACCAGATGGCGATTACCTAACCATTATGAGCAGCAGCTCACCATCACTAACACTAACCTCGGCCACCTTGCCCGGGGTTATTTCATTACTTACCCCATACTGGTAATCCGTGGTAATGACTGCATTTTGGATTTCGTATTTGGCATTCTTTATGGTTATACCCTCTGCTTTGCCCGTAATGTTCACAAGGGAAAAATAAGAATACTTATCGGGAATATATTCTGTTTTTTGACCCACAATTTTCATAACAGAATAATCGTCTATTATCTGCGCCCTCCTGCCATTTGCACGAAGATACAAAAGTATAGACACATTCGCAAGCGAATGATCAAGCCTTCCCCCAATTACTCCAATTAAAACAAAATCTTCGAACCCTCTCTTTACTCCCTCTTTAGCCGCATATACCGTATCTGTGTCATCCTTAACCACAGGAAGCACAATGGTTTCCACATCCATATGAGGATTGTCATGAGAGTCAAAATCCCCGACAATCAAAGAAGGCTTAAGCCCTAATTTATCCATATGCTTAAGCCCGCTGTCGCAGTATATTATATAATCATCTTTCGATATTAAAGTTTTGATATATTCGTAGTTGTTGATGTCGGCGCCACCGACTATTACACATTTTTTCATTTTCTTCGCCTCTATGCAATCTTAACTCCTTTTTAATATCATTTATGGCGCAAGGCATCCACAGGGGTTAATTTTGCCGCCTTTCTTGCCGGAATAACTCCGAAGAATATGCCGATTCCCATGGAAAATACCATGGTTCCAAGAATAAAGAACGGATTAAAATCAGGCGCGATGTGGAAGCTTCCAACCAACTTTGAAACTATTGCACATCCTACGACTGACAAGGTATATCCGCCAACAAGACCAATTGTTCCACCAACAAGTGCAATAACACCTGACTCTATTAAGAACTGAAGCATAACAGAATTGGTTCTGGCTCCAAGAGCTTTTCTGATACCAATTTCCTTTGTTCTCTCAGTTACAGTAACTAGCATAATATTCATAACGCCTATACCACCAACAAGAAGCGCTATAGCCGCGATAAAACTGATAAGCAGCGTTACAATCAAAAGTGTACTGCTGACTGTTTCTGTAAGGAATGACATCTCATAATATGAAAAACCTTTATCCTTCTCAACAACATGATGTCTCTTATTAAGAAGATTCATGGCTTTTTTACCTACTTCAGGTCCATTTTCCATATCATCAACAAGTAAAGATACACTGCCGCCTGTAAAAGTATCTACAAGATGTTCCGGCACGCATTTTTCAAGGACTGTATTAAATGGAACTTCCAGAGTAACAGTTCTTTCTTGTGAACCACTTATACCATACAAAAGCCCATCCAGGCCGGCACCCTTATGCTCTCTTACACCAACTATTACATATTCTTCAGTGGTATTTATAATTGTCACATCAAGTTTATAACCAATTACCGACTTGTGTCCAAATATGGCCTTTGCATCTTCCTCATCTATAATGCAGACTGCTGCTGCTCTTTCTTCCTCATCCTCCGTGAAGAATCGTCCCTGAACAAGCTTCGCTCTGTTATACTCCTGGAAGTTGGCTGACTCATAAGTAACCTGTGCTTTAAAATACTTGCTGCTTGTTTCCACTGATGCGTTACGTGTCGAATACTGTCTTCCCAGTCCGGTAACATGCGGAATCTTACTAATAGCTTCAAAGTCATCATCATTTAAGGTAATATCATCAGTCTGAGCATAAATGTCCACATATGAGCCAACTAAAGAAGATACTTCTGATTCAAGACTTTTCTTAACGCCCATACCTGATGACACAACAACCACAACCGAGCCGATACCAATGATGATACCCAGCATGGTCAGGAAAGTTCTCATCTTATTTGCTTTAAGATTGAAAAATGCAATTTTAAAATATTCTAAAATCTGTCTCATTCTTACTCCTGTCTTAAAGCTTCAATCGGATTTAATTTAGCCGCCTTCAAAGCCGGATAAATACCAAAGAATATACCTATTGCAGTAGAGAATATTACTACTACAAGTACCGTCATTAAGTCAATGGATGAATGTATTGACATCTGTGCAATCTTACCTGCAACAAATGCAAGAACCATCGCAAGCAAATATCCAATAATTATTCCAATAACACCACCAATTAGCGATATAATCGCAGACTCAGCCAGGAACTGCCATATAATGGAACCTGTCTTGGCACCAAGAGCCTTACGAATACCAATCTCGCCGGTTCTTTCAGTAACCGAAACCAGCATGATATTCATAACACCGATACCACCAACGAAAAGAGCGATGGCCGCAACGAAAGTGATGAATAAAGTTACATATCCAACAATATTTGTAATATTATCTGTATAACTGTTAATATCAACAATCTGAATATCATGATCGGATTTCTTAAAACCATGTGCTCTGTTAAGAACAGCCACAACCTGATCCACAACTTCCTCCTGAATGTCTGTATTATCAGCCATCAGAAGAAGCTGTGAAATATAGTAATCTTCCTCGTCATAATCCATAATATCAAGATAGGTACTATAAGGAATATCCATCTCAACATCATCATAGTAGTATGTCTCGTAAGCTGTACTTTTGTTAAGTTCTCTTACTCCGACGATTTCAAATTCCTCTTCATTACCTGTTCCAAAATCCACCTCAATGGTTTTACCTACAACATCAGTACTTCCGAAAAGATTCATGGCAGAATTCTCCAGAATTACACAGACTCTGGCATTACTGTCATACTCATGTTCGTTAAAATACCTGCCCGAAACAAATCCCTGATCAGGCGTTGCGTTTGCATTGGTAAAATGGCAGTAAGTAAGCCATGTCTGAAAACGGCCTTTCTTGGAATAAGAAGTTACGTAAGTATGCTGCTCCATGGTAAATACTTTTACACCCGGAACGGAATCAATAACCTTATCCACATCTTCTTTGGTGAAAGATTCAGATACACATACAACCTGAATCTGACCTGCGAAAGAGCCGGTCAAAGAATCCTCAACATAATCACTAACACCGTTACCAAGACCTGTTATGGCAATAACTGAGGAAATACCAATAATAATACCAAGCATGGTAAGAAGTGAACGCATCTTGTTGGCAAGAATACTTTTAAATGCAATTTTAATATATTCTACAGCCTGTCCCATTCGATATTACTGTCCTATCTGCTCAAGATACTCTGGTGTACTTACAACAAGTGTCTCGCCTTCCATAGGCTCGATTGTATATGATGTTACAACCCAGTCTGACTCATCAAGACCACTCTTAACTTCAATATAATCTGCTGATGAAATACCTGTTTCAATATATTTCTTTGAAACTGTCATCTTATTATCAACTACATAAACATAATCACCATCATTGTCTGAATTAAGGGCTTCAATTGGAATACTGTTAACTCCTGTTTCATCAGCAGTTGTAATTGTAGCCTTGCCTTCAAGACCGATATAAATATCATCATCCGGTGTCTTAATATCTACAATTGCACCGATACTTGTTGTACCATTGGCAGTTGTTGTTGCCATTCTGTTAACCTGTGATACAACACCGTCATAAGTCTTATCAAGAATCTTGATTGAAGCCTTATCTCCAACATCAAGGCTGTCCAAATCCTTCTTTGTAAGGCTTACAAGAAGACTTACATCATCAAGACTTGCAAAAGTAGCGAATGTAGTATTTGGAGTTGTATAGTTGCCCTTTGTTGTTGTAAGTGCAATAAGCACGCCATCATATGGAGCTCTTACAATACCATCTGCATAATTATCAAGAATCTCTGTTCCTTTTCCAATATTTATCTGTGTAATCTGACCATTAAGAAGAACATTCTCTCTGTCATATTCATTACCGGCTGCCGCTTCATAACTTTCTACTTTACCTTTGGCAGTAGCAAGTTCAGTCTTATATTCAGCAAGTTTTGTATTTGCTTCTGTTAACTGTGTTGTCTGGTTAACATTACCCATACCATCCTGAATTGCAGCAAGTTCTCTTTGCGCCTGAGCTATTTCTGCCGCTTTCTGATCTGCATAAGTCTGGTATGTCTGCATAGCCTCCTGTGTCATACCATAAGGAGACTCACCAGGTCCTTTTAAACCATTAAGCGGTTCACAGTAAAGCGAATATTCTTTATATTCAGCTGAGGCGATAGCGATTTTACTCTGAAGCTGTGCAATTCTCTGATCTGTATCAGTCATACCAGCCTTAAGGCTGTCAACTAATGCCTGCTGCTCATTAACAAGCTTTGTATATTTATTAACATCAGCCTGTGCTGCATTTAACTTTGTAAGCGCATCATCCATCTTCTCCATTGAAGATAAATATGTATTCATGGAGATTGTATCCTGAACATCTGCAAGTGTATAAGCTTCATCAAAAGATGTTCTGTCAAATACTAAGATAGGATCACCCTTCTTAACAAAAGTACCAACCGGAATTGCATCAGCAACCAAAATAGCCGAAGGGGTTGTTAAATTAACTGTATTATCACTCTGGATTGTACCGCCAATTGTAAAGCTTGACTGAATGTCTCTTGCTTCCATCTTCTCTACTTCAGCACCTGATGCAAAAGAATTGGAAATATTCTTTGCAATAATAATTACTGCCACAACAATTACGATAAAGAAGAATAATAATACTCCTCCTACTATAAGTAAGATTCTTTTTCTTTTCTGTTTTTTTGCTCTTTCTTCTCTTGTAAGTTCTACATCTTTTTTCTTGCTCATTTATTCCTCCTTATCCCCTGTCGGCTCATCATCATAATTAGCAAGCATGGTGTGGGGCTCATTATTTTCTGTCGCTGCCTGATTATCATTCTCTACTGTAGCTGCTTCTGCCTCCTTAGAACTCTCAGCTACCGCTTCAGCCTTAGTCGCTTCTACTTCGCTTACTGCAGCCTCTTTAGGCATCTCACTTCCTGCTATATTCTTATTGGTATCTGCATGTGCCATTGTTTCTTTATCATTCATATAGTCGTCGATGATTCTGCCATCGCTTATACGAATAACTCTCTTCGCTCTTGCTGCAATACCATTATCATGCGTAATAAGAATTACCGTTCTACCCTCTTCATGTAAATCCTTAAGGATACCCATGATTTCTTCACTGGATCTGGAATCAAGGTTACCGGTAGGCTCATCCGCTAATATTATAGGCGGCGCCTGAGCTATGGCTCTTGCTATGGCAACTCTCTGCTGCTGACCACCGGACATTTCAGTAGGCTTATGTGACATACGGTTGCCAAGACCAACTTTCTCTAATGCTACCTTGGCAAGTTCAGTTCTTTCCTTCTTACCTACTCCTCTGTATATAAGTGGTAATTCCACATTCTCCAAAGCTGTCAGATTTGATATAAGGTTGAATCCCTGAAAAATAAAACCTATTTCCTTATTTCGTATATCTGATAACTCATCATCCAGCATCTGAGATACATCCTGGCCATGAAGATAATAGCTGCCACTTGTGGGCACGTCCAGGCACCCTAACATATTCATCAAGGTGGATTTACCTGAACCCGACTGACCTATAATTGCAACGAATTCTCTGTCAGCAATACTAAGGTCTACACCGTCCAAAGCTCTTACTTCATTTTCTCCGGGATTATATATCTTATGCATATCCTTAATCTCAATAAGATTTCCCATAGATATATTCCTTTCTATTTATGCCAATCCTGCCTGTCTCACTTACCTTGTACTCGCCAGGCGTAAGCCGGCTTTTTCGACTTCTTTGCATAAAAAAAGGTGTTACAAACAAGACGTACAATTATACGCCCGGTAACACCCTATAATTTTTCTTCATTCCCAATATAATACACATAATACACTATTCCCGGCTTCCCACACCCGGATTATTTCATCAATTACACAAATTTATTTTATGCCCACGGATCGGAAGCTGCCGGTACTCTGATATCGGCAAGTAACATCTGATCTACCATAAACCACTGACCTGTACTAGGTTTACATCTTAATTTAACTTCTCTCATTGAATCTGCCCCTGATGACTTAAGCCATAAGGTAGCCCAGTTTGCTTCCGGATAACTATATGGATTCTCAGAAACCGTAATCTTATACGGAGCAGTCATCTGATAACCGTTTTCCGGACTTGTTCCTTCAAAGAAAGAATTAACTTTATACTGCTTACCACTAAGTCTGTCTCTTAAAAACTGAATCTGAAACTGGTTAACGCTTTCAGGTCCCTTAAGGAAATTCAGCATATCTATTGTGTCCTGCTGGCTTGCTTCATATCTTGCCAATGCAAGAACTACCAAAGCGGCAGTTTTGAACGGTGTGTCCAATGAACTTTCAGGAAGAGCCTGAAGTTCAGCCACATTATTAGGTAACGAATCAAAAGAAAATGTAACACTCTTATTATCCATAAAATTATCCCCCATAATCAGATTGTGTATTTTTTAACAAACTCACATCAATTATACAATATATTGTGGTCTAATACAAGAGATTTTACTAGATTAAAGTACTAATCCGATAATTTGATGACAAGAACATCCCCGACAAAACCTATGGATCCCTGATTCGGGTACTGAGGCATGGCAATAACATCGGGATTGTTATATTCTGCCCTTGTAAGATTTATTCTTTCAGATGTGTAATATTTAATATAGGCATAGTCCGTTCCCTGATAACTAAGGGAAGTCTTGCCCATTCCATATACTGTAAGTAATTCAGTTCCGTCAATATCAAATATATATTCATTACTATCCAAATCGCCGTAGAATGCCACAGGAGTAATGCCCGGCACATAGCCTTCCACTTCTTTAATATCATCAAGAATGGATGTCATTGTGGTTTTAACCACATTTTCCTGTAAGGCTCTCTTAAGATAAACCTGATTGGAATATACGATATTATTCCATATAAGAATTCCAAGGAGCACCATTACCATAATCTGCACTGCAGACAGATGAATGTCCTTAGTTTTATCTGCTGCCACCTGAAGATAATCTTCCATAACGGCAATGAAGAAAATATATATCATATATGAACCATATATCATTAACGGATGAATAAGTCCCTTTGAAATAAAGGTTACGCCTCCAAGTCCAAATGGAAGCAAAATAACAATAAGAGCCTGAAGGATATAAGCCCAGAGGCCTTTCTTGGTAATAATATTAATAATGATGATAAGTTCGATTATCATTAAGAATATAAGAATATTTGCAAAAAGAAGCACCAGAGGCCAGAATGAACCAGCCAGTCTTCCTTCCATATCAGGATGTATGAATAATCCCGGCTTACACAAAAATTCAAAGAACTTCTTATATGTAAGACCAATAAGACCAAATATGGATGTATTACTGTAATTACCCACATCGGCAATTCCATTGTAACTTTCTGCCGCACCAAGGTGAATACTTTTAAGAATCAGTTTCCATAAAAGATAATATATACCACCACCAATAAGAAGGGATGCCACATATCTCAAAGCCTTAAGAAGTGTCTTCTTAATATCTGAATTACTGTATAACTCTCTTATGATAATAAACATCATAAGACCAACCGCCACAAAGAGATATGACTGATATGTTCCAAGCGATAAGGCGATACATAGAATTCCAAGAATTATCTGCCAGATTTTATCCTTATCAATAAGTCTTACACCAAGTACTGCAAGAAGCAGTGCCACAGCATATAAATCAAGCCATCCAAGGAAAGCTGCATTGGCAGATGTAAGCACGGTATTACATACCATAATTCCGGCTGTAAGAATAATGCCCAAATAACTTTTAATATTAAGCATTCTTATAATGATTAAAGCAGATAACCCAATCCACAGCATTGACAAAAAGCCAATGAGCAGCGGAGTCTCCATGCCACCTCTAAGCATAAGAAGAAGAGGCTGCATAAACCTTCCAAGGGATACCTGCCATAAATAATCATCCTGCACTATCATAAGCATTGAATCCCCACCAAATGCCAGATCAACAAATCTGTATCCGTGAGCAATCATTCCAAAAACAAATACACTTATAAGCGCAACATATATATTTTTATCTTTTAAAAATGTTTTTGCCTTCAAATAAAACCTTCTTTAAGATAATAAATAAAATAATAAATTTAAAATTGTAACTTAAGAATTATAACTTCTTACCTGTTAATCTCTCATAACCTTCAAGATATTTGGCAATTGTCTTATCAACAATATCCTGAGGCAATGTCCAGTTATGGCCTTCATTAGCCTTGAGCCAGTCTCTTGCAAACTGCTTATCAAATGATGGCTGTGAATGTCCCGGTTCATAACCTTCGAGTGGCCAGAATCTTGAACTGTCCGGTGTTAACATTTCATCACCGATAACTAAATTGCCATCTTCATCAAGACCAAATTCAAACTTTGTGTCTGCAATGATGATACCCTTTGAAAGTGCATAATCTGCACACTTTACATATAAACTGATTGTAGCATCTTTAAGTTTCTTGGCATATTCCTCGCCCTTGCCCGGGAAGTATTTTTCAAGATGAGCAATAGACTGCTCATATGAAATATTCTCGTCATGATCACCAATTTCAGCCTTGGTTGAAGGTGTATAAATTGGCTCAGGAAGCTTATCTGATTCCTTTAATCCCTCAGGTAATTTGATTCCGCATACCGTGCCATCTTTCTGATAACTTGCCCAGCCTGAACCTGTAATATAACCTCTTACGATACACTCGATAGGAAGCATATTAAGTTTCTTACACATCATTGAATTGCCATCAAATTTAGGCTGACGGAAGAATTCCGGCATATCATTAACATCAACGGAAATCATATGATTAGGAATGATGTCCTCTGTCATGTCAAACCAGAACTTTGACATCTGGGTAAGTACTGTACCCTTCTTTGTTACTTCATTATTAAGGATAACATCGAAGCAGCTGATACGGTCTGTTGCAACCATGATTAAGCTGTCGCCATTATCATAAATCTCTCTGACTTTTCCTTCTTTAATTGGTTTTAATTCCATTACTGTTTCCTCCTAAAAGTTGCGTTGTGAAATATGACAAACGTCTCCGTCCCTTTTGTCATTATGAAAGATGCATATTCCCCCGTCCCTAGTGGCACTATTTGGCAACGATATTTATAATCTTACCCTTTACATATATTTCCTTGATGATGGTCTTGCCTTCAAGCGCCTTGGCAATTGCCGGATTAGCCTTAGCCTTGGCAATGGCACTATCCTGCTCCTCATCTACACCAATAAGAACTGTACCCTTAAGTTTACCTGCAATCTGAACACCGATTTCAATCTCGTTTTCAACAAGTTCTTTCTCGTCATATTCAGGCCATGGCTCATAAGCGATTGTATTCTCATGTCCCAGCACATTCCAGATTTCCTCGCCTATATGAGGTGTAATACATGATAACATCTTGATTATGCCTTCAGCATATTCCTTAGGGCATGTTCCCTTCTTGTATGCTGCATTCATGAAAATCATAATCTGGCTGATAGCTGTATTAAATGCAAGTGCCTCGAAATCATCAGTAACTTTCTTAACTGTCTGATGATAAACTTTTGTAAGTTCGCCATCATTGTCATCTGTAAGATTCTCAGAGTTTGTAAAGAAGTTCCATACTCTTCCAAGGAACTTACGTGAGCCTTCAACACCAGTCTGGCTCCATGGTTTTGAAACCTCAAGAGGTCCCATAAACATCTCATATAATCTAAGTGTATCTGCGCCATATTCTCTTACGATATCACTTGGATTAACAACGAATTCAGGGAATCTTTTACCCATCTTGATACCGTTCTCACCCAGAATCATACCCTGGTGAACCAGTTTCTTAAACGGTTCTTTGGTTGGTGCTAAGCCCTTATTATATAAGAATCTGTTCCAGATACGTGAATACATAAGGTGACCTACCGCATGCTCCGGTCCACCGATATAAAGGTCAACCGGCATCCAGTGCTTAAGAAGTTCCTGATTGGCAAATTCATTCTCATTATCCGGATCAATATATCTGAAATAATACCAGCTTGAACCGGCTGAACCCGGCATTGTGGATGTTTCTCTGACGCCCTTTATTCCATTATGGTCATACTGCTTCCACTCAGTGGCATTATCAAGCGGAGCCTTGCCATTCTTACCCTTATAATCTTCAAGTTCAGGCAGAATAAGTGGCAGTTCGCTGTCATCAAGTACATGAATCTTACCGTCCTCACCATGTACCACAGGAACCGGCTCACCCCAGTAACGCTGACGGGCAAATATCCACTCTCTGAAGTGATAGTTTACTGTTCTCTTGGCAACGCCCATTTTCTCTAATTTAGCAGTAATTGCTTCCTTGGCCTCCTCAACGGTAAGACCTGTAAATTCTTCTGAATTAATTAACTTATATCCCTTGCCAAGATAAGCCCCTTTTTCAAAAGCCGCCCCTGAAACATCAACATGACCTAACTTCTCATCGCCATCAATAACCTGAATCATCTCAATGTTATGAGCGATTGCATATTCAAAGTCTCTCTGGTCATGGCTTGGAACCGCCATAACTGCACCTGTACCGTAACTTGCAAGAACGAAGTCACCGATAAACATTCTTACTTCCTTGCCATTAACCGGATTTATACAGGTTACGCCCTTAAGCTCACATCCTGACTTGGTCTTATTAAGTTCAGTACGGTCCATATCATTTTTCTTTAAGGTCTCATCGATATAAGCCTGAACCTCATCCCTGTTCTGAACCCTGTCAAGGAGGCCCTTAACAATGTCTCCGTCAGGAGCAAGAACCATGAATGTAATACCGTAGATTGTTTCAATACAGGTTGTAAAGATGGAGAACTCTCCACCGCCAACAATATCAAACTTAACTTCCACACCTGTAGAACGGCCAATCCAGTTACGCTGAATAGCCTTGGTACTTTCAGGCCAGTCAATCTCATTAAGACCATCAAGAAGTTCCTCAGCAAATGCAGGCTGATCGATAACCCACTGCTTCATATTCTTACGAACAACAGGATAACCGCCACGCTCTGACTTACCATCTATAACTTCATCATTTGATAAAACGGTACCTAATTCTTCACACCAGTTAACCGGCATATCAATATATTTAGCATATCCGTCCAGGTATAACTGTTTGAATATCCACTGGGTCCACTTGTAGAACTTCGGATCTGATGTGGCAATCATTTTGCTCCAGTCATAGTCAAAACCAAGCTCCTTAAGCTGTTTTGAGAAAGTCTTGATATTCTCCTCTGTAAATCCACTAGGATGATGTCCTGTTGTAACAGCATACTGCTCTGCAGGAAGGCCGAATGAATCATATCCCATTGGATGAAGGACGTTGTAGCCCTGCATTCTCTTCATACGTGATACGATATCTGTTGCAGTATATCCTTCAGGATGACCTGCATGAAGGCCTACGCCTGATGGATATGGGAACATATCAAGCGCATAGAATTTTGGCTTGCTAAAATCCCAGACGTCAGTCTTGAATGTCTGATTATCTTCCCAGTATTTCTGCCACTTAGGCTCAATCTCAGCCGGATTATACAATCTGTCACCGTTTTTCATTGTTAAATTCCTTTTCTAAATATGATAATTTTGTCAAACATTATTAGTGTACCTTTTTAAAGGTAAAATTTCAATAGGAAGTACTACAGTATTTCCACTATTCATACTGTCTGATTCCGTAGCCTCTTTCGTAGAGAATTTCATCGGTCAGCTTATAATCAGAATCAAGTTTATAAACATTTACAGGAAGCGTTCCATTAAACTCATATTCACCGAAGATACCGCATATTGCCGCTTCTGTGTTGACTCCGTATGCTCTGTTATCGCCCTCTTCCATTTCATTATCCATAGAACCCGTCAGACACTTCTTGCCATATGCGCACACAATGGCGTCCGCTTTATCGAATGAACCTATATCATAAGGAAGATGTGTACTGACAATAATCAGTTTCTGATTCTCCTTAACGGCATCAGCAATCTCATGCATTGTTTTAGCATATTCGGATGTTTCCAAAGTCGGATTAAGCATATCAAGGTTATTGCACTCATTTAAAAGAATTACAAAATCCACATTGGTCATCATAGCTTTAATGCTATCCACACTATTTTGTTCAATATCCACAAATCCCACCAGTGAAGCCGGCTCAGCAAGACCTTCCTCCCTAAGCCTTGCAAAAGCATTGTCCACTGCAAGATTAAATTCAGCTTTCTTCGAAGAGTAAATAATCAATCCTCTGTCTTCCTTTGCGTTTAGAGGAAGCACATCATCATTTTCACCATTATAAATTAAGGTGGTTCCTTCTTTGGCAATTTGATACTCAGTATAATGGTTGCCTTCTGAACCCACTATTTTTTTGGCATTTGTTACAAGTCCCTCAACACCCTCAGCACTGGTCTGTACATAATCAAGTTTTCCATAGTCTGCTTTTAATCTTAAGATTCTGAATACCGACTCATCAACTCTGTCCTTACTGATGGTTCCGTCATCCACCATGGAAACAAGTTTTTCCATATATACGTCCATGTCGGCAATGCCTTCCGGAGTAGTGGTTTTAACCGGCATAAGAATCATATCCACCCCTGCATCAATTGCAAGAGAGGCAGCATCATATCTGTCGATATGACTTGTGATTGCCTCCATATCGAATGCATCCGTAACAATCACCCCTTCATATCCCATTTCATTTCTGAGAACATCAGTAAGAATTGTTTTAGATAAGGTTGCCGGCAGGGTTATTTCCTCCCCATCTGCCAAAGATGTGTATTTTTCGGTGGAAACGTTAGGATATATGATATGAGCGGTCATAACCATTCCCGACTCAGCCAGCGCTCCCTTAAAAGCTTCCAATTCATAATTTCTCAGTTCATCAAGAGTACTGTTAATAACAGGAAGTCCCGTATGAGAATCCGTATCCGTATTACCGTGTCCCGGGAAATGCTTAAGGGAGGTGATTATTCCTTCGCTCTCAAAACCTTCAACCATCCTGGCCGACATTTCTGATACAGTAGCAGGATCATCCCCAAATGACCTGACGCCGATTACGGGATTGGCCGGATTATTATTAACATCGCAAACCGGGGCAAAATCCACATCAATTCCAAGAGCGTTAAGTTCTCTTGCGATTAAAGCACCGTTTTCAAAAGCCAGTTCCTTATTACCTGTGGCTCCAAGGAGCATGTTTCCCGGCATAGATGTACCCATGGGAAGTCTTGTAATATAACCTCCCTCCTGATCTATGGAAATAATCGGGGCTATATGACCCTTAGCGTCTTCTCCTGCCGACGCTTCATCAATATCGGCTATTAACTTAACGCATTGCTCAGTACCGGACACATTATCCGCAAACAGAATCACACCACCGAAATCATATTTACCAAGCATTGTTTTCAACTCATCCGGTAATACCTTAACACCTTCAAGATTATCGGCGTCCGGTCCGAACTTACGAATATCTATGGTAATCATCTGGGCAATTTTCTGCTCAGTGGTCATATTCTCAATCATGGAACGGATTTCATCATCTGAATATACTTCTTCAAGTTCCTCTGCTACCTCTTCTTCTTCAGTTTCAGACGGCTCCTCTACCTCCGGAGTTATCTCAATCACCTCTTCAGGCTTCTCCTCTGGCAATTCCGGCGGATTACAGCTTACAAGTGAAACTGTCATCACCGTTGCCATTAAAGCACATAATATACTCTTATAAATCTTCTTATGCATACTTTTTCTCCTTTTGCAAAAACTTTTTTAATTATACCACTTTTCCCCCAAGTATGCCACCGAGCTTATGTTTTAACGTTAATCATCAGGCAGGAGAATCTCCGCTCTTAAGCACAAACGACGCCCTAAGGCGCCGTTTGGACTTGATTTTTATTTAGTTTTGCGAAGGATTATTTATTTTTCTTAATACTAACTGCTGTAACACCCATACCAAGAGCTGACATTGCAAGAATTACATAAATCCACATAACATTCTCACCTGTCTTAGGAGCTACTGAATCAGTTGCAGCTGCTGCCGGAGCAGGAGTTGCTGCCGGTGTGCTTGTATTAGTAGCTGCAGGAGCTGCCTCTGAATTACCTGTTGCCTTAAGTGTTAATGTAGTCTTAACTGCGCTGCCATCCTTATATACGAAAGATACGGTATGAGCACCTGCGCCAAGACTTGCAACATATGCCGCCTTAAGTGTAACGATTGTAGAACCTTCCTTCTTGTCATAATTAGAAGGATCTACTTCCTTATCATCCATAAGAAGTTTGTCAAAATTCGCGAACTCACCATTTGCTCTGATTGTAACATCACCTGTACCATCAACTTCCTGATTAGCACCATCTAAAATCTTAAGTTCAGCAGGAGTAGTTGCCTCTTCTTTTGCTTCTTCTTTGGTTTCTTCTTTGGTTTCTTCTTTAGTTTCTTCCTTGGTTTCTTCTTTAGCTTCTTCTTTCTGTTCTTCAGCTGCTGCTACAGTGAAATCACCATAAATCATTCCACCCTGGCTCTGCTCTCCTGGTATGCCCCAAAATCCAATGACATATGTAACACCATCTGGAGTGAAAGTTACTTTCATTTCATCTTTATCTGCGAAATAATAACCATCCTCTGCAAAACGAATGTTTACTTCAAAATGATAGGTTTTTCCAGCTTCATACTTTTCACCATCCACTGGTCGATGTACCTGTGCTTCTATAAAGCTGACATCTCCATCTTGAACCTCTTCGTATGAATCAACAAGTGCAAGGCTGTCTGCAATAATAGTACCATCGCCACTAGTCAACGTAAAAACTGAATCTATGCTAAGTGCATCACCAGCTTTTGGCTGTGCGTACGAAAATGACAATGTATCAATTTTTTCACGAACTACTTGATTATTGTCAATATTCGGATCCATGGCCTTAACACCAACGCTCGGTATCATACCTAGTACTAAAACTGCTGCCAAAGAAATCGGCAGAACTTTACTTAAAAACTTTTTCATTCAATCTCTCCTTTCATTTCACAAAACTGATACCCCCATCTTACCAACCAGCCTCCCCAAATATAAGGTGACACATGTTTCTATTGTCCAAAATGGATGTCATATTGTAGACATTTGACCTTTTGTCACTTTACAAACCTTTTTTTATTTTTTATTATAAACCTTGATTTTAAGGCTTTTAATGAGGTGACACATTATGGACATCGGCTCTAAAAAAAGATTTGGCAAGAATCATATTTTACTTGCAATTTTATTATTCTTCTATAATTTTACCTACTCAACAGTAATGAGCCATTTTAATATACATATCAACGAATATGTTGATTCTGATGCTGCCATGTTTCATGACAGACTCACCCTGCTTTCTTTTGGTGCTTCAATTATTGTCGCAGGCCTTATCTTAAGTTTTTTCAAGTTTTCCCAGACCACATTAAAGCGCTTGATGGGAATTGTTTCCCTGCTTAGTGCGCCGGCGATTCTTTGTATATACAGAACTCACAATCCGCGTATTTTCCTTATATTTATGTATCTTTTTACAATATTAATAGGATTTGAATGCGTCTATTATTATCTTCATTTATCTAAAGCCATTAATAAATTGCATCATGTAGGACTTATTTACATCATAAGTATGTCTGCTGCCATTTTTATCCAGTATGTCATGCAATTTGTCTTTTCATCCAATGTATGCCTGTTTACCCTCTTGATTGTGGCATTTCTAAAGGCAACGACCAACTGGGCACATAATAACGATGTTTATGCCAGTGAGCTTAGTGAAGACCATATTGAATCAGGAAATAAACACAGTTTCACTTTCGTCTTTGTTTCTATGATTATTGTTATCATCTTATATGAATTCATAGGTAACTTCCTTACTTTCCCGCTTTTGGAAAGTTTACATAATAACAATATGGTGGCTTATGACAAGCCGAGACTTATCATTATAGTTCCATATATCATTATGGGTATCGCTATGGAAATAAAGGATATGAAGTATATCAGTATCATCTCCATTACCCTTGTGCTTTTCGGAATACTTAATCCTATTCTTCTTAAGGATGTATCATCTATCTATGTTAATGCATGCGTTTATTACCTTGTTGCAGGAACCATTAACAGTTTCTTTGTACTAATAATGCTTAAGCTTTCACGTGGCCAACGTTTTGCGCCTCTTATTGCTACCAGTGGCCGTGTGGTGGACTCTGTTTTTTCATTTATTTTTATTACTCCACTTTTTTATACTCTTCCAAGCTATGTCATTGTAGGAATTGAGCTTGTCTGCACCATTATTATCATTATTATCTTTGCCATTACAGGTGAACTCAACATGTCTGAAGCCAGGACAGACAGCGTCTACCATATATCACCCTATGATTTTGTGAAGAAATATAATCTTACAGATAAAGAAGCTGAACTGTTCATTACAGCTATTTCTTTTGACGGTAATATGTCAGAACTTGCAAAGAAGCTGTATATATCCAGATCCGTCCTCTACAGAACCTTAAGTAATATCTGCGACAAGACAGGCTGTTCCTCATTCCAGGCCGTAAAGCAGCTTTACTATGACACCCCTGGTATTGCCCCTGCGAGTGTACCAACCTTGCCAAAGGAATCAGGGGACCAGATATCAGCACCTGGCACAACCTCCGCCCCGGCGACCACTCCGACCACCGCCACAATCTCTGCCCCAGCGTCTACCCCGACCGCGCTCGCCGTTCCGGCCTCCACGACCACCACCGCCGCAATCTCCGCCCCGGCGACCACCCCATCCTTCGACGACCAGGTCACTTCCTGGGCAGGTAAGTACAAATTATCAGATAAAGAAACAGCTACCCTCTCCCTCTTTCTCGCCAATCCCGGCAAAACTCAGAAAGAGCTGGCAGACATGCAAAACATCACTTTACGAACAATCTCAAGGCACATAGCGGGCATAAAAGAAAAAACAGGCACCAACTCCCTCCCGGAGATCAGCGCCCTTTTCTATGAAGAAAGATGATACCCTTGCATTTTCCCTTGTACTAATATAATATTTCCTTATGAGTTTTAAAATTGCCTACGTCAGCGTACTTACATCAATTGCATACATGATGACCGGTTATCTTCTTGCCAAGGGTAAAATGGCCAAACCGGAGCATCTTCCCACTCTGTCCGGAGTATTAATATATATACTCTCCCCAATGATGATTATCTCCGCCTTCATGAATCTTGAAGTCTCAGTGGTCAATCTCTACAGAATGGGACTTTTTGCAATTATCAGCATATGCACTCAGCTCATATTCATGGGAATCCTGATTCTGCTCTTTCGAAAAAAATTCGCAGACAGCAAATATCGAATGATGACCACCGCAAGCAGCCTCGGAAATGTGGGTTTCTTTGGGTTGCCTCTGATTAAGGCCTTGTTCCCGAATAACCCTGAAGTTGCCTGCTATTCCTGCATCTTCGTCATCACAATGAATATCTTTGTATTCACTTTAGGCGTTTATGCACTGACATCCGATAAGAAATTCATTTCAATCAAGTCAGCTGTAGCCAACCCGGCTTTTATCGGTATGCTAATCGGCCTTCCTCTGTATATAATTGATTTCTATAAATTTCTCCCTGCCCAGGCCATAACATCCATTAATCTTCTGGGCACAATGACAACCCCTGTATGTATGATAATTCTGGGAATCAGACTCTCCGCCATGGACCCGAAGAAACTCTTCACAACTCCTTTTGTCTATTTCATCTGCGGCATGAAACTCCTTGTATTCCCATTGTTTTCATTTGCCCTTGTTTATTTCCTGCCGGTGGACCCGGTTCTTAAATATAGCATTTTAATTCTCTCAGGCACCCCTTGTGCTTCAGTCATCCTGACCCTCGCTGAAATCCATAAAAGCGAAAGAGAGTCATCAGCCAACTGCATACTCTTAAGCACACTCCTTTGCCTGATAACTCTCCCATTATTAGCATTACTAATTCATTAAAACGTGACAGGAAGAACCGTCCCTACTGTCACCCAATCCTCTTCAAAAGTTCACTAAATGCCTCGTAAAATCTGCCACTTGCATATATTCTCTGCACATCCGTAAGCCTGAAATCAAAGGCCGGAGTAAGCTCTGAATCGTCCAACTGAAACGGAATTACCGTTCTGTCATATTTTAGTGCAAAGTCCACTTCCTTTGACACCCACTTCGAACTCTGTGAATTCGCTGAAAGCATTACAACCACAAAGTCAGCCGTTCTAATCGCATTGGCTATCTCATTACCATAATCACTACCTGCTGGTATTGATTCAGGTGCCATCCAGCAGCTTATGCCTTCTTTCTCGAGAAGATCCTTAACCTTTCTTGCCTCAGCAGTCTCCCTGCTACTATAACTTATAAATACTGATTTTGAAGCCTCTGCCCCACCAAGGCTCTTAATTGCATCTCTCACAGTCTCACGAAGTTTACGCATTTCTTCAAGTGCTGCCGTCATATCGGCATCATCTTCATCATCATCCGAATCGGCTGACGCACCCAGAGCCTTGGCCGAACCCGGAGGTCCAATAACCTTCCTGACAGCCTCAACCAGCTGCTTCTTCCAGTCGGCCTCCCCAAACAAAACACTTTCCTTGAAAAATGGCGACGGTTCAAGGCTGGTAAGTTCAATAAACTTGGCATCATCCTTATGCTCAGCGCTGTATAAACAGAAGAAACCATATCCCCTGAACAACTCATTTACATTTAAGCAAAGACAACATTTCGCAATTTTCGCCGCCTCATAACGCTGCATCATAAAATGCTGCCTGTCTGAAACATCCACATCCGGCTTATATTTAAATATCCTGTTACGGGCAAAAGTATAATATCCTGCCTTGTTCAGTTCCTTAATTATCTCTTCAGCCAGTTCTGCCACTTCATCAGTATCATATGCCCAGTCAATCAAAACATCGACCTTCTCGTCTTTGTAATAATCCTTGTATGGAGCGCATTTCTTGCGAATATCCTCTATCTCTTTGGCCTGCTTCTTCCAGATGGCTATCTGCTTGTCATTACCAAGCTGTAAGGCCCTCTGATAAGGCTCATAAAGTGGTATCGGCGTATCCACATATTTTGCCAAAATAGGATATGAGGTTTTGTCAGGAAGTTGATAATATACAACGCCATACTGAGCCAGCATCATGTCATAACCAAGGTCCGCCTCTTTCGCATTGAATCTCCAGAGATTATCCATCTTTTCTCTGGACAGAATAAAATCATTAGTTAGAATCCTGTCCCTGTGAGCCGCATTATAAATAACCACCTCCGGCTCCGACTTAAGCCTTGGCAGTGTCTGCTCCATTCCACAATTCTTGCATGTGATATAGGTGAAATGTGGTTTTGTATTCAGTTCCGCGCCGCAGATTTTGCAACGAAGTTTTTCCATTTTCGATCTCCAACTTAACAACGTGACATCAAGAACCGTCCCCAATGTCACGTCATTTTACTTAAAATCTATATCAAATTTATCCTTATCCGGAGCAACATCGTGGTCAAAATCCTCGAACTGTTCCTTTCTCTCGGTCTCCTCTTCCTTGATTTCCACATAGCTTACAGCCAGTGCATCATGAAGATCTGTGTAATTCTGAATCTCAGCCGTGATATCTTTCTGCTCAAGAGTCTTCAGAATCTTAAACTGGTCAGCCACAGTCATACACATAAAGAGCTGATCCATGCACATCTTATGCTCCATGGCTTCGGCATACCCGATAGCTCTTCGCTCCGGAGACATTGCAGGATTACCAAGAAGAAGCATCTCTTCATCTTCCTTGGCTGCTATCTGCATGAAATTGGCCTTTATAGCCATATCAACAACTTCTGTTGTATATTTGGACACTTCCTTATTCTGGCGTGTAAAACGTGCCACTGAAAGCGGCAGGAAATATTCTATGTCTTCACCTTTTTCAACTGCCTGTAAGATGGAACGTCTTTCCTTAACATATCCTTCAATCTCCTGGAGTTTTTCCAGAGGTATCTGCGGAAGATCGCTTCTAAAGTAATCACTGTAAAGTTCTTCCATCCTGTCAAGGGCATCTTTCATATCATCGCCGGATAAGTTCACATCACCAACCTTAAGGAGATTTCCATAGTAATCAAAGGATGCAATCTCATCGCCCTTATGAATGTCTTTTAAGGTATCAATAACAATCTGCGAAATGCTTCTTATAAGAGTAAGCCTTCTTCTAACATCCTCCGGCAGATTATCAAAAACAAGATATTCCGCATATGTGGCATATTCACTGGTGAGGCGCACAAGTTCAAGATGACAGTTACGCTCGGCAATGATTTTCTCAAGGACTCTCATCCTTATCTTCATTATGTCAGTCTGCTCCAAAGAACGATTATAAGTTCTTCTGTCAGTCTTCTTATCTTCAATTATCTTCTGAAGATTCTCAACCTCTCTGGCAATTCCAACCAAAGTGGTATATTCATTAATCTCTGATGTCTGCCTCTGGGCCTTAAGGAAATGAAGCCTGAAGTTCTCAGCCTTCACCTCATCTCTCTTACCTGCAGTAGAAGCCGCATTGGAGATTCTCTTCATTGACTTATCAATCGCAATACCCACAGTCTCTGTATCCTGAAGGGCCTGCTGATATTCTTCGTAAAGTTTGGTATCCTCAACATACTTGGCGTGATTCGTAATAAACTCGCTCTTTTTCGGTTTTGGAATATCATCATATTTATCATATTTGCAGGTAAACAGGTTCTTCATATTAACGGTAATCTCTGGAAGGATCATAACTCCATTAATATCGAAAACATATATACCCTTACAATCATCATTTACATAGGCAATCTCATCCGGAATTATCTTAAGGATAGCCTCAACACCTGTATCCTTGTTAAGAAGCTTCTCCTCACCAAATATATCAATGAGATCCTTGTCACCAATACGCACTGAAGACAGGAAATGAGTATACTTGTCTGTAGCAAGAGCAATCTCTGTTCTGAGATTCTTCTTATCTATCTTAAGCATATTTTCGCCATATATCGCCCTGCTGAAAGCATTAACAAGATTAACTCTGGCTTTCTTTTCAATTGTCTCCGGACTGGAATCCCTGGCAAGCTCAAGTTTGGAAAGTATGGTATCATTCACTATTCCGTGAAGCACTGCCACATTACTTTCTATTCCAGGCCACAAGTCATTCAATTTCTTAGCTGGCATATCCTGTTCCTCAAACTACATTACAATTCGTAAATGGTTTTTAACCGCCTACACCTCTACAATATCACAAAATCGGCGTTTTGCACACTATTTTTTAAGGTCTTTTACCGAAAATCACCTTACCGCCGGATACGATAACAACATTACCTGCATCTGATGAATAATCATTGGTCATATTAAGTGATGACCAGTCATCATGATTAATGGCAAAATCAATGCCAACAGTTCCACCGCTTGCCAAAGTTCCGCTTCCCGGAGTAATAACACAAACTGTATCCGCATTATCTCCATCTGCGCTTTCAAACTTACCTGTTACAGAACTAAGTGCACTGTATGTATCTCCATTTTGCATGGATGCATAGTAGCAGTTAAAGGTCATTGATTTGGATTCTTCGTTGGTAAAATAATACTCTATACTTATATCGGATAAATCAATGCTGTCTTTACCCTCATTTGTAATTGTTATTGTGCCGGCAATACTGTTTACATTAGAACCTGACTGATTATATTTAACCTGCAGTGATAAATCACCCTCAGATGCAGTAGATGTTACATTATTTGCAGGCTGTCCGCTATTTCCGGATCCCTGATTATTACCGCCATTTCCTGAATCATTTCCGGAACCATTGCCCGAACCACTTCCAAGACTAACCACACTCTGTCCTGCATTATTACCCTTATCAGGCTCGCTTCCGAAGATTAATTTGCCATCTTCATATAAAGCAATTTTAGTGGTTAAAACCACATTTCCATTTGGAAGTCCTTCATATGAATAATCGTTTGACGGATCCCAGGCCGTCTTACATATCATTCTGACCTGTGTTTCTTTCTTATAATTCTCCTGTCCACCCGGATAAAGTGAATCATCATAAAGTATGCTTAAATAATAAATATGATTATCTTCATCCCATGTCTTTATTCCATCTACATATGCGCCCTGCATATAATTGGTGGTTATCTCCACATCTTCTGCAGAACCGCCTGCCGCATAAACTTCCGATAAGTCAATAAAATATCTTAACTCTAAATTATTGGCTTTTCTTGCAGGGAAAGAAGAAACATTATATGTCATGCATTTAATCTCGGTAAAATCATCCCCGTCTACATTAACTGCAGCCTCCACATACATCTCATCATATGTGATGTCTTCCACGGCACCGAAGTTAATTAATGTCTGTCCGTGATATTCACCATAGAGAGCAGCCATAAGTCCTGTAAATCCCGCATTATAATCACAGGCCACTTCGTTGGTTGTATAATTGGAAACCTCATCTGTATAACCGTCGGATGCATCCGGTCCACCCACCAAGGCGCCATATAAGGTATGTCTGAACTCAGCAGGCTCATTCATGTTATTGGCATAAGAACCCTGAGCTGTTCTGTGATGCGGATGAGTCGGATAGTCTTCTCCAAAACCTATAAGATATGAGCGTCCTGAACTACCAAGAGCATAATTAGCCTGACTTACCGCAAAATCCCAGTACACATCAGCCTTCTTGGAATCTGCTCCATCCCATCTTGAATATACACAGGCAATAAAGGCTGTAGTTGTGGCATATCGAAGAGAACCCCAGCTGTCAAGCCATGCAAGGCCTTTTGGTGAATATGTAATTCTCTCACCATCTGCAGTACCTGTTGTCCAGTAATCCAGATGATGTTCTATTTCATCTTTATATTCTTTTTCATCTGTAAGTTTGGCAAGCATCATAAGGCAGCCAATGTGCACATCATCCCAGCACATAGCCCAGTCATAATCATGACCTGCTGCTTCATAATATGTCTTTGCCTTATCAAGATAAGAATCATCACCTGTTGCAATATAAAGCCAGATGGAAGCCCATGATAATTCATCTGATGAGCCGCTCCAGGAATTATAGAATCCGTTTGCTGCTGTATATCCTTCATCTGAAGGATATTTGGCCGCAAATTCATATAAACTCTTGGCATGCTGTAAGCAGAGTTTTGAATATTCTGCATCTTCATCTTTGAATACTACAGATGCTGCAGCAAGTGATGCAGCAGTTTCTGCACATACAGCTCCGCCCGGATGATCTTTATCCACCTTATATGATGGTCTGTTCGTTGCAAGATCTACGACCTCACATGGTCCCCAGAATCCGTGGTCTGAACCACCATCGCCAACCTGATAATAATAAACTTCATCCTCAGGATGACATTTAATGAAATAATCATTGGCCCATTTAACGTTGGCAAGAGCATATTCATACTGATTGCTGTCTATATAAGACTGCTTGTCTTCATATAATGACCAGGCAAGCATTGTAGCAGTATAGGACATAGGAAGATTGAATTTGACATTATCTCCCGCGTCATACCAGCCACCTGTAAGATCAATATTATTATCTGAGCCATCACCCAGGCAGGAATCTCCTCTCCAGTTACATCTTACTGTTTCAGGAAGAGCACCTGAACGCTGAAGTTCATAAAAAATAAGAGATTTCTGCAAAGCTTCACCATAATTATAATCACCGGTTCCCTTTATGCCTTCATAACCTTCACCTTTGGCAGTACCCACAACAATGTGATTACTGATAGTACCATAGTTATGGTCAGAGTCAACACTGACGATGGTCTCATCCGGTTCATCATCTGATTTCTCCTCTGTTGCACCGGCATTACCCGAAACATCATCCAGAGCTTCTTCTATGGCTATCGTCTCTCCATCATTATGCTTCTTTGTTGAGAAATAAAGCAGCACCACTATTCCACTCCACAAAAGTGCAAGGCCTGCTGTAACTGCAATAATTGTAATTATGGTTTTCTTTTTCATAAATATCTCTTTCAAACAAATCTCTTTTTTAGTGTAAAAACCACCCTCCGGGTACAGAGGGTGGTAAAAAAAACATTATTAAAATAAATTAAAACTCAATATGATCAAGGAATTCAAGCATGCATTCTCTGTTATAATTATCTTCTCCCGAACCGTAAGGTCTGCACATAAGAACAACAACCTTACCATTGGCTTCATTAATGGCAATGGTTGTATTGGTGAACTCATTATATCCATTTACGCCCTCAATAATACCATATTGCCATTCTTCATTCCAGAAATACTCTGTTAAGTCTTCATCTACAGACTTGGATGATAACATCTGGCCCACCAAACTATCCTTAAGGCTGTCATAAGCGTCTTCCGGAGCATATCCGTTCAAATCCATAACATAAGCCGGAATCTCCAGTTCATCACCGGCATCATTTAAGAATACTGCCCAGCCGTTTTCACCGTCCTCGCCTCTGTCATAATGATACCAGTAATTATCCACATGGAAAGTTACACCGTCTGCTTCAACATCAGTGAATCCGCTTCCGTATTCATCTTCTGTATTCTCAATAGTACCTTCCCAGGAATCATCGTCGTCATAGTCATCATCGTCGTCATAATCATCTGTATCATCAGCAGGTGGTGTTACGAAATAGTCTTCGAAATTATCAAAATCTATATCGTCGTAGTTATAGTCATCATAATCATAATCGTTGTCATATGAGTAATCATCATAATCATCCCATGCTGCTGCAGTTGCTGCTGTAGTTGCAGCGCCTAAGCCTAAGGCACCTGCAATGGCACCTGCATTGATAATAGCAACAATACCTACGATGAGACCTACAATCATACCAAGAATTGAAAGGATAAGACCGGCAATCGTAAGACCCTTTTTGGCAGGTTTCTTAACAAATGAAATAATTGCAAGAATAAGGCCTATAAGAGCGAAGAGTCCGGCCAAAGGACAACATACAACAGACAGAATACCAAAGATTAAAGCAGCAACACCAAGACCATTGCCTTTCTTCTTTGGCTCTTCTACAGGAGCATCTCCCATAGCATATGTTGTATCATAACTAAATGTCTGAGCAGTTGGCTGGGCAGCTGGTGTTGGCTCTACTACAGGTGTTGGCTCTACAGCTGGTGCAGGCTCTACTACAGGCTCTACTACAGGAGCAGCCTCCTGAACAGTTTCTGCCTTAACCTCTTCTACTGCCTCAGTAGCCTCAGCCTTTACTTCTTCTACTGCCTCAGCAGCTTCAGCCTTAACTTCTTCTACTGTCTCAGCTGCTTCAGCCTTTACTTCTTCTACAACAGGCTCTGCTGCTTTAACTGCTTCGTTAGCAGCCTCGGTAACTGCATTTTCAATCTTGTTTCCACAATTTGGGCAGAAAACAGAACCATCTGCAATTTCATTTCCACAATTTGGACAAATCATTTTTCAATCTCCTTTTTTGTATTAACTTATAACCAAGGGCCACCGCTATGTATAATATACTCAAACAGCCATAAACCCTACAAAGTTCATTATAAATATCTTATCTCATATTTTCAAGCCAGGCGGCTATATTTACGCCTGTAAGATAGCGTCCGTTTCCATTTAAATGAACACCGTCGTTGGTATAATAATGAGAGGAATAATCATCATACACCTGAATCAGGTTGTAGTTATCCAGCATATATACGCTTGAATCATAATCATCACGCCCTGATACATACTCGCGAAGCGCTTCTATATATTCTATATACTGCGCGCCCCCTTCTTTGTACGGATCAACTATTGTTCTTCCATAATCAAAATATGCAGTCTGATTTGGAACAATAACCAGTATCTTGGCTTCCGGATTGGCACTTCTTAAATGATTAATACCCTCTTCCATACCCGCAATATAATCATCTACAGGGAATGAACCAAAATAATCATTCACACCATAATGTACTACGAAATAAGTATCTCTCTTATCAATATTATTGTCGCTTGTATTCATATGCTCCAAGAATACTTCAAGTCCCAGTCTGGTCTGAAAACCGCTGGTCATAACAGACGGATCAAGTTCAGCATATGCTCTCGCTTCTGTCGGGAAGTTACAACTTCTTCCCGGCACATATGATCCGGAAGAGCCCCCTGTTGCCATGTTATAAACATGGCACTTGGTAAGACCTGCAACAACACCCGGTATGGAGGATGTATCAGTAAAATTACCAACAATACTGTCCCCAAAGAAAATCACATCCACGTTATCATAATTATCATCAATGATTTCCTTATCCTTAAGCAGCACTCCTCTTAACTTTTCCATACGAATGCTTGCATTCGCATTATTAAGTTCCATATCAGCTCCATTAATGCTGAAACCTAATAACAAATCATCTATGTAATCATTGGTATATTCAAGTTCTTTGATTTTTGGATTGGTATTACCCACATAACAGCAGCCGTCATCCATTACATCATCAAGATAATTAAGTTCATTACCGATTATCCACTCCTCATCACCGGCCCAGTAAACTTTAACATTAGGGGCAGATGTAAGAACCGTTGTAATAATCTCATAGTCATCCATTATCTCTCTCTGGCCTGAGCTTATTCCATCAGTAAGACTCATAGTATTCCAGTATTTAATGGAATAAGCGGGATAAAGCACACGAAACTCGATATTCGGATACTTGTTTATTACATTCATAAGCCTGTTATTAAGCGCTTTTGTATATGCTCTCGAAGATGTAAAATAATACTTGTTGATTATCTCCGGGTCAAGAGAAATGTAAACAACCTTAAGTTTATTATCCTGTGATGCCGACTTGTCAATTAATGCGCCAAGATCAGGAAGGCGATGGCATGTATGTGTGCACTCGTAGATTTTGCTGTTGGTATACATAGTCATAAGTTTGGGATTATAAACCTTTTCATCATATGTATTAATCAGCATGGTATCATACACATCAGATGCCATTTCGGATACATCCGCGCGAAAAGAACTATCCGTGTTAACTCTGGCAAAAAACATATAAAATCCCAGATATCCTATAATAAGCGCCATCACTATCGGCATGGCAATCATAATGCTTTTTTCTATTCTTTTTTTCTTCTTTTCCGTCATCATCTGTAATTCTCTGCCACCTTGCAAACTGCCTTAATTACGTCTTTAACTTCCTCATCAGTCAAAGCCGGATAAAAAGGTATACTCATAACACTCTCATATGTACTCTCAGCCACCGGGCACAGTCCTTTCTTATATCCTAGACTCTCGTAATATGAATGCATATATACAGGAAGATAATGAACCTGTGGACAGGTACCTTCCTCGTAAAGAGCATCGAAGAATTCCCTTCTTGATGCTTTGATTATATTCTTATCAAGCCTTATTATATATAAATGCCATGCTGTGTCCGATTCGGGAATACATTCCTGAAGAATGATGCCTTCACACTTAGAGAAAGCCTCATCATACATCGCTCTTATCTCTTTACGTCTTTTTATAAACATTGAAAGTTTATCAAGCTGACTAAGTAATAATGCTGCCTGAAAATCAGTCATCCTGTAATTATATCCCAGCATAACCTGCTCATTATACCACCTGGCATCAGATGGATTACGCATCTCACTCATATCCCTTGTAATGCCATGTGAGCGAAGAAGATGAATCTTCTTATGAAGGTCTTCATGTATGGTCGCTACCGCTCCACCTTCACCTGCAGTGACAGTCTTAACCGGGTGGAAACTGAAGGTAGTAATGTCCGCTATTGAGCCTACCTTCTTACCGTCATATACTGTTCCAATGGAATGAGCCGCATCTTCAATAAAATACAAGCCATGCTCATCGCATAACTCTCTTATCGCCTTAAGATTAGCAGCCTGTCCGGTAAAGTCTACCGCTATGACAGCCTTGGTTTTAGGTGTAATCTTGCGCTTAACATCCTCAACATCAATATTGTAGGTATGTTCATCTATATCCGCAAATACTGGTGTACCGCCGCAGTATAATACGCAATTGGCACTGGCTGCAAAGGTTATGGAAGATACAATAACTTCATCTCCTTCTTTAATACCGATAGCCATACATGCTATATGGAGTGCCGCTGTACCGTTACTTACTAAAGTAACATAAGGCGTGCCTGTAACTTCAGCAAGTTTCTTCTCTGTCTCATCCACCTTTGGTCCACAGGTTATATACGGACTAACAAGTACATCGGAAACTGCCTTGACGTCAGCCTCATCTATCCACTGCTTTCCGTAAAAAATTTTATGATCTTTGTCTCTTACCGGCACACCGCCATTAATTGCCAATTTTTCAGCCATAATAATCTTCTTTCTTCAAGTTAAACTAAACTTAAATCGTATATCCTTTACTCTTCATCATATCAATAGCACTTCTAATAACCTGATCCATATCATAATAACGATATTCCCCAAGTCTTCCTGCTATAATAACATCATCTTCATCTGCCAAAGCACGGTACTTAGCATAAAGTGCCCCATTCTCCTCATCATTAACAGGATAATAAGGCTCATCACCTAATGACCACTCTGTGCTGTACTCACGACTTATAATGGTACCATCTATATCCTTACCGTTCTCATCTTTACCAAAATTGAACCACTTATGCTCAATAATTCTGGTATAAGGCGTCTCGGCATCAGTATAATTAATTACCGCATTACCCTGGAAATCATTGGTACTGAGTGCCTCTGTTTCAAATCTGACTGTTCTGTACTTAAGTGGACCAAATTTATAATCGTAATATGCATCAATAGGCCCTGTATAAATTACATGCTCAGCCTGCGAATCCCAAGACGCCTTATCTTTAAGATAATCCACTCCAAGTTTCACATCACAGCCTTCAATCATCTTCTCAACTAAAGCAGTATATCCCGCCACCGGAATACCCTGATACTTGGCATTAAAATAATTATTATCATATGTAAAACGAACCGGCAGTCTCTTAATAATGAATGACGGCAGCTCAGTACACGGTCTGCCCCACTGTTTCTGGGTATAACCTTTAATCAGTTTCTCATATACATCGCGGCCAACCAACGATATTGCCTGCTTCTCAAGGTTTGTAATCTCGCCTTTAATCTCCTGCCTTTGAGATTCAATAATGGCCTCCGCCTCTTCGGGTTCAGTAACTCCCCACATTTCCTTAAATGTATTCATATTAAACGGCAGGTGGTACATCTCTCCATGATAGTTTGCAATCGGCGAATTAATATAATCATTAAACTCACCAAACTTAGTTACATATTCCCACACTTCATCATCATTAGTGTGAAAAATATGCGCCCCGTAAACATGCACCTTAATACCATTCTCATCCCTGGTATAGATATTTCCTGCAATAGTATCTCTTTTATCAATTATAAGAACATTCTTACCGGCTTTTCTTAAGATATTGGCACATGTAGCACCATAAAGTCCTGCACCAACAATTAAATAATCGTACATCACAAAATCTCCTTAAATATATAAAATGTGGTCATAACCACTATTTTCCATAAGTACCTGGAAGATAAGATATGCTGTCTTAAGATAATCATGTCTTACCCTTCCATCATCTACATCAAAGACATCATCAGCAATTAAGGTGACGCCCATTTTGCTAATCTCATCAGCATCAAGTGGAACCTGATGTTTATTCTCATCCTTGATATATTTCTCAATTATCTCATCCTGAATCTTCGCATCATTGGCAACCACGTAATTAATCTTTCTGTTTCCAAGATAAGAATTAAGGACCTTAAGATGGTCGCTTACTGCATATCCATCAGTCTCACCCGGCTGAGTCACTAAGTTAGATACATACATAATCGGTGCCTTGGATGAATCAATGGCCTTAAGCACATCCTTAGATAAGAGATTAGGAATAATGCTTGTATAGAGGGATCCCGAACTAAAGATAATAAGGTCTGCGTTAAGCACGCTCATAAGCACATCTTCACCTACGCCAACCTCATGATCATAGGAGATTCTGTCAATATTCTTTATATTAAGACTAACCTCTTCCTCGCCGTAATAATCCTTATCGCCGTGTCCCACCAGATCCACCTTTTCCTCGGTCAGTGGAAGCACCGTACCCTGTACATTAAGAAGGGTTGCCATATATTTGGTAGCTTCGGTAAGATTGCCCTTAAGATTAATAAGAGCCGCCAGCATAATATTACGAACAGGATGATTATGAAGAGAGCCCTCATCCTTGAATCTGTATCTTAAAAGACTCACAAAATCCTCGTCCACGTTAGCCATGGCAAGCAATACCTTACCCACATCACCAACTGCAGGAATATCAAGTTCTTCTTTAAGTACACCTGTACTGCTGCCGTTATCGCTTACTGCCACTATTGTGGTAACATCAATGGGAAAAAGTTTAAGTCCCTGAAGCAAGCAGCTAAGCCCTGTGCCACCCCCAAATACTACAACTCTTTTTCTTCTGGTTTTATCGCTCATGAGCGATACCTCCTAAATAACATTTATCCTCTAATGTCCAGGAACTGCGCCTGTCCATGTATCTTTATATCCACAGATGATGCCGGCACAAAGATACAGTCGCCTTTAAAAAAGTCATAGGACTCATCATTATATCGAATGGAACCGCATCCGTCAGTACAAAGCAGGATTCTAAAAGATAACTCATCTGATTTAAAATCAACCATCGACCTGCATCTTTCCGTATTAATCAGCATTCTATAAACTTCAAAATACTCGCATCTGCATAATAGTTCCTTTGCGCAGCCCGGTATGTATCTAAGAACACGAAGAGGCTGCCTTGGTTCTTTTGATGACTTAAGGTTTGCTACCTCAAGAGCCTTATCTATATGAAGTTCTCTTTTTCTTCCGTTCTTATCTTCTCTGTCATAATCATAAAGCCTGTATGTAAGATTGGAATTCTCCTGAATCTCTGCAACCAGTATTCCACCACCAATGGCATGAACTATACCTGCTTCGATATAGAAAACATCATCCTTCTTAACCTTAACCTTCTGA
Source organism: Lachnospiraceae bacterium UBA4338 (assembly GCA_002393735.1). Lineage (GTDB taxonomy): Bacteria > Bacillota > Clostridia > Lachnospirales > Lachnospiraceae > UBA3766. The sequence goes on along the minus strand of DGTK01000015.1, from coordinate 23,977 downwards.
AGATATTTCTCTATCTTACCATTACTAAGAGCATCGCGAACCTTGTCTTTTGTCATGTCTTTATTAAAACCATAGACAAGTTCCGCATTCGGATCTGCATCAAGCACATACCACATCTCCGTCTTGCCCTGCTGTCCATTCTCATATTTATATGCATACTCATCATTAGGATGAACCTGAACAGATAAATCAAGTTTTGCATCAATCAGCTTAACAAGAATTGGAAGACCTTCACGATTCTTAGGATGAGTACCAAGGTATTCAGGATGAGCCTTTAATACCTCAAGTAAGTTTTGTCCTTCATATTCACCTGAAGCCACCATACTGACTCCATCCGGATGCGTACTGCCTTCCCATGTTTCCGCTAAAGGTGATATGTCAATCTCTTTGGAATAATCGTCATTTAAACGGCTTCCACCCCAAAGATAATCCTTAGCAGCAGGCTTTAAGAAGAAAGGCTTATTCAAGTTTGAATTTTTGTTTGTCATTGACATCTATCTCCCTGCCTAACTGAACTTCAATAAGTTTAAGTTCAGTCTCTGCAATAACAGTATGTCTGCAACCAGATTGCATGGTAATAACATCACCAACTCCTACAGACTGTTCCATGCCATCAATTATTGTCTTTCCCTGTCCTTCTACTACTACCCACACTTCATCGCGATGCTGATGAGAGTGGTAATTCATACTATGTCCCGGATTAAGTGTAACCTTAATGGTCATACTCTCTTTATCTACATCTATAACTTTAAATGAACCCCAGCTCTTTTCGGCATATTTTACCGGCTCAGCAATTCGGTCAACATATGGTTTTATATAGGAACTTTGCTCCTTATCACTAATGATAATGCCATCAGGAGATGCTGAAATAATTACATCTTTAAGTCCCATGGCGAGAATCTCCATATCTGTCTCATTAATGATATGTACATTCTCACTGTCTCCACCAATCATACCCTTACCAATAACATTATCTTCCATTGCCTCAGCAAGAGTATTCCATGTTCCTAAATCCTTCCACTGACCATTGAATCGCATAACCTCAATCTTAGGTTCTTTTTCCACAACTTCATAGTCGAAAGAAATCTTTGGTAACGTCTCATAAATATTAAATAAATGATCATAATCTGTATAATTAATCAATTCATGAGACTTGTTAAGAACATATCCAAGTTTATATGCGAATACACCACCATTCCATAAAGCACCTTTAGATATATATTCTTTAGCGACCTCTTCTGTTGGTTTTTCTTTAAACTCAGAAACATCACTGATATCATCTTTACTTTTTGGAATAATATATCCATATTTTTCTGACGGATATGTTGGCTCTATACCCATAAGTACAAGGTTAGCATCGCTATTTGCTGCTCTGTCTGACAAGTTCTTAACAGCTTCAAAATAGTCTTCATTTACATATGGATCAACAGGGCAAACAACTACAGGCTCATTGTCTCTTACACCCATTACATCATGTAAATATGCACTGGCCAGCGCTATAGCCGGGAAAGTATCTCTTCTGCATGGTTCTATTGAAATGCCTACATCCTGACCTAACTGATTATGAATTGCAGAAACCTGTGTCTTACTTGTAGCAATAGTTACACTGGCATTAGGATCTACTTTTTTAATCTGTTTGTAAACCCTCTGAACCATGGATTCATACTCGCCCTCAACATCAGTTTTAAAAATCTTAATAAACTGCTTTGATCTTATTTCATTTGATAAAGGCCATAATCTCTTTCCACTACCACCTGACAAAAGTACAATATTCATCACTCAACCTTACCTTTCTGCTCTCATTGGATTATTTAGGAAATCCTCGTACGCTAGTTTAATTCCATCCTCAAGTTCTGTCTTATATTCCCAGCCAAGATTCTTAGCCTTGGATACATCAAGAAGTTTTCTCGGTGTACCGTTAGGCTTGGAAGGATCCCACTTAATCTCGCCTTCATATCCTATAACCTTGGCAACTAATTCAGTAAGTTCTTTAATTGTAAGTTCCTTACCTGTACCCGCATTAACTGTCTCATTACCTGAATAATTATTCATAAGAAATACGCAAAGATTAGCCAGGTCATCCACATATAAGAATTCTCTGAGTGGTGAGCCATCACCCCAGCATACTACTTCCTTTAATCCTGATACTTTAGCCTCATGAAATCTTCTTATTAAAGCCGGAAGCACATGGCTGTGCTCAGGATGATAATTATCATTTGGTCCATAAAGATTAGTTGGCATTACTGAAATATAATCTGTGCCATATTGAGTATTAAGATATTCGCAGTACTTAAGTCCGGATATTTTCGCAAGAGCATAAGCTTCATTAGTCTGCTCCAAAGCCGATGTAAGAAGACAGTCCTCTTTCATTGGCTGAGGCGCAAGCCTTGGATATATGCAGGACGACCCTAAGAACTCTAACTTCTTACAGCCATTCTTCCATGCTGAATGAATTACGTTCATCTCCAGAATCATGTTATCATACATAAAATCCGCCTTCGCAGTAGCATTACCCATAATGCCACCCACCTTGGCAGCTGCAAGAAATACATATTCAGGCTTTTCTTCCTCAAAGAATTTTTCTACCTGATCCTGTCTTGTAAGATCAAGTTCCTTATGAGTTCTAAGTACCAGGTTATGATATCCCTGTCTTTCAAGTTCTCTAACTATGGCAGAACCCACCATTCCACGGTGTCCAGCCACATATATTTTTGCATCTTTCTCCATCATCTTATTTCACAACACCTTTTTCCAAATATTCTGCAAGATTGGTTTCTACATGTTCATCTGCTCTTTCAACAGCCACCTTCTTCAAATCATGCTCAACCATTATTTTTACAAGTTCATCAAATGATGTCTTGGTTGGATTCCAGCCAAGTTCTTTCTTAGCCTTACTTGGGTCACCAAGTAAATTAACTACATCAGTCGGTCTGTAAAAATCCGGGGATACTTCAACCAGAACCCTTCCGGTCTTTGCATCTATACCCTTTTCATCTACTCCTTCACCTTCCCACTTAAGTTCAATGCCTGCATAATGGAAAGCAAGTGTACAAAATTCTCTTACTGTATGCTGCTCTCCGGTAGCAATAACGAAATCATCCGGCTTATCATGCTGAAGGATTAACCACATACATTCAACATAATCCTTGGCATATCCCCAGTCACGCAGTGATGAAAGATTACCCAAGTAAAGTTTATCCTGCTTACCCTGTACAATACGTGCAGCTGCAAGGGTGATTTTTCTTGTGACGAAAGTCTCTCCTCTTCTCTCTGATTCATGATTAAAGAGAATACCGCTACAGCAGAACATATTATATGCTTCCCTGTATTCCTTAACTATCCAGAAACCATACTGCTTGGCAACTGCATAAGGACTGTATGGATGAAAAGGAGTAGTCTCAGACTGTGGAACCTCTTCTACCTTGCCATAGAGCTCGGAAGTGGAAGCCTGATATATACGGCATGTATCCGCCAGTCCCGTAATTCTAACAGCCTCAAGCACTCTGAGTACGCCAACTGCATCCACATCTGCGGTAAACTCCGGCGAATCAAAAGACACCTGAACATGGCTCTGAGCCGCTAAGTTATATATCTCATCAGGGCGAATCATGGCAATAACCTTAACCAAAGATGCGGTATCACCCATATCACCATAATGAAGATGGAAGTTCGGATGCCCTTCTAAATGCGCAATCCTCTCCCTGTAATCTACAGAACTCCTACGAATAATACCATGCACATCATAGCCCTTCTCAATCAGAAACTCAGATAGATAAGAACCATCCTGCCCGGTCACACCAGTTATCAACGCTTTTTTCATATATTCATACTCCTATCTGTCTTAAACACATACATAGTGATTATACCACACCCGCCAGCCTATTCCAACAAAAACACACCAATCTTACGCCCACAATACCCTGCCAATTTTGGCGCGTATAGCGCCGCAGGCGCATCACACCCATTTTCCACTCGCCCCGCGCTTCAGCACGCATATAGCACCGCCTACACACCACTTCTCACCCGCCCCGCGCTTCAGCACGCGTACAACGCCGCAGGCACATCACACCCATTTCCACTCGCCCCGCGCTTCTGCGCGGGGTGAGAAGCGCCGCAGGCCCCCCAACACAAAAACCCCCGTGCGCTAGCACGGGGGTTTTCTATCACTACTCAATTTTAATTATTTAAGAATTTTGATCTTTCCAAGAAGTGGAACTTCTTTCTCTTCGCCATTGATAGCGCCGATAAGACCAATAATAAGGCATACAAATACGAAGATAGCCCAAATCTGTCCAAGAACAGGAACTACACCAAGTAAACCAAAGAGGAATAATACAAGACCCTGATTTAAGTGGAACTTAGCACCTTCCTTGTCACCTGCTAAGAAAGCAATGAGCCAACCAACGATTGTAATGTAAGCTAAAATTGATGTTGTTTTAGTATCCATTTCGTCCTCCTACATAAATAAAATAATAACTTGCAAAAACTTAACTTGCAACGTCTAAAATATACCATTTTTATCGCTGTTAGTCAATGATAATTCTAAACAATTTATAAAAAGGGCTTGGCATCAGCCAGGCCCAATCAAATTATAAAGAAATTAATTAATAATTATCCGCATGTACCTCGAAGTAACTCTGTGGATGAGCACAAACAGGACAAACTTCAGGAGCCTTTGTACCAACTACGATGTGACCGCAGTTTCTGCACTCCCAAACCTTAACTTCGCTCTTGGCGAATACTTCCTGCATCTCTACATTCTTAAGGAGTGCTCTGTATCTCTCTTCATGCTGCTTCTCAATTGCTGCTACTGCACGGAACTTATAAGCAAGTGCTGTGAAGCCTTCTGCTTCAGCTGTCTTAGCAAAGTCCTCATACATATCTGTCCACTCATAATTCTCACCATCAGCTGCTGCAGCAAGGTTCTCTGCTGTAGTCCCGATGCCTTCAAGTTCCTTGAACCAGATTTTAGCATGCTCTTTCTCATTATCTGCAGTTTTTAAGAATAATTCAGCAATCTGCTCATAGCCTTCCTTCTTAGCCTTGGAAGCGAAATATGTATATTTATTTCTTGCCTGAGACTCCCCTGCAAAAGCAGCCTGAAGATTCTTCTCTGTCTGTGTTCCTGCGTATTTGTTAGCCATGTGTTATCCTCCTTTGTCGCTATACATATCATTCCCATTATTCTTGTTTGCAAACCTTATTTCCTAAGGTTCGCCACCTAGTACATTATATCTCACATCATTCTTCTTTGTAAAGAAAATAAAGCGTGTTAAAATGGTAACATTTCATTAAAAAACTATTAATTCTAGAAGCACTTCTTATCATGTTCCTGCTTACAATTAGCAAGTTCCGGACACTTATAACAAATCTCATTAATACTGTATTCTTTATCAAAGAATTCCTCTATATTTCCAAAAGTAGTATCCGCTATATTGGCAAGAGCCTCGTTGGTTAAGAATGCCTGGTGCGATGTAACGATAACATTCGGCATTGATATAAGTCTTGCAAGCACGTCATCATCCACGATATGTCCTGAATAATCATGGAAGAATACGTTGGATTCCTCTTCATATACATCAAGGCAAGCAGCTCCAACCTGACGCATCTTTATTCCTTCTACCAGTGCTTCTGCATCTATAAGAGCGCCTCTTGATGTATTAATAATTACAACACCTTTCTTCATTTGGGCAATGCTCTCAGCATTAACCATATGCCTGTTCTCATCAGTCAAAGGACAATGAAGTGATATGATATCACTTCGTCTCCAAAGTTCATCAATATCTACATATTCAATGCCACTATCCTTAGCCGGAAACTTATCATATGCAATAACATTCATTCCAAAACCACGGCATATATCAATGAAGATTCTTCCAATCTTACCTGTACCTACAACACCAACTGTCTTCCCATGAAGATCAAAACCAGTCAAACCATTCAAACTAAAGTTAAAATCCTTAGTCCTGATATAAGCCTTATGAATCCTTCTGATTGACGTCAATAACAATGCCATTGCATGTTCAGCTACCGCATAAGGTGAATATGCCGGCACACGAACAACATGAATCTTTCCATAAGCATACTGAATATCCACGTTGTTATATCCAGCACACCTTAAAGCAATAAGCTTAACATTCATCTTAACCAGTTCATCAATTACATCACGGTTTACATCATCATTAACGAATACGCAAACTACATCGCAGCCTTCAGCCAGCCTGCAAGTATCCTTGGTAAGCCTTGTCTCATAAAATGATATCTCATACTTACCAGCACTATTAGCTATTTCAAAGGAATTCTGATCATATTCCTTGGAATCAAAAAAAGCAACCTTCATTCTCTTCCCTCCCTCCCATCGAGTAGGGGTCCCTACTCGATGTCCGTTAGGTGCAAATGCAGATTGGCATGTTTACACATGCTATATGCAACAGCAAATTATACCTTAGCACACAAGTGTGCACGGTCTATTTTGCTGTTACATATACTTGCAAGCAAGTCTGCACTTGCACCCTCTTCGCACAAAAAGGACCGTTTCAAACGGCCCTTTCATTAGCATATCATCTTAGTATCTTTCCTTCTTCTCAATATCAAGGAAATACTTATATGTATCAACTTTAAGCTCACCACATGCCGCCTCATCGCAGGCAATGATGGCTCCATTATGATTCTGAAGCACACTGCATGTCCACTTCTGGCTTACTGCTCCTTCAACTGTCGCAGCAAGTGCCTGAGCTTTATTATGACCGTTAATTAAAACCAAAACTTCTTTACTGTCAAATACTGTTCCAACACCAACTGAGAGAGCCTGACTTGGAACCTTCTCAGGATCATTTCCAAAGAATCTTGAATTAACAATCCTTGTATCTGTAGTTAAGTTTCTTACACCTGTTCTTGATGATAATGATGTAAATGGCTCATTAAATGCTATATGTCCATCAACTCCGATACCACCCATAAATAAATCTATTCCACCGTAAGATGCAATTTTCTCTTCATATCTTGCACACTCACCTTCAGGATCATCTGTCATACCATTGAGAATATTAATATTCTCAGGCTTCATATCTACAAGATGATCAAAGAAGTTATCATGCATAAAATACCAATAACTCTGATCATGCTCATGTGGCAATCCCAAATACTCATCCATATTGAATGTAACCACATTGGCAAAAGATAACTCACCGGCCTTATTCTTCTTAACAAGTTCCTGATAAACACCTATAGGACTTGAACCGGTTGGAAGCCCTAACACGAAAGGTCTGTCCTCTTTATGAGCCTTAATCTTGGCTGCAATATAATCTGCTGCCCATTTACACATCTTTTCATAATTTTCCTGAATAACTACTCTCATTTATTCACCCCACATATATTTATTATCTCGCAAGAGCCCTCAGCCTTTACCAAGTCCACTGGTACAACATCCTCACCATATACCTCAACTCACCCTTGCTCCCGACTCTTATATTTTACCTTTAACAATATCCTTAAATCAATATTTATTTTTTAACTCAATTATAAATTCGCTGATTAACGCCATCTACATTCCTAACATCATCTTCAAAGAAATCCGGTTGCATTGCAACAAATTTAGTAACATCAGACGGATTTGTATCAGGATTCTCATCTAGAAATTTCATTATGGCATCATAACGCTCTCTTTTTTTATTCGCATACGTTGTAATCGCATGCACAAAAGCGAAATATGCATCAGGTAAACTATTTAGTTTATATTCTAGTTCTCTCATAATATTATCTCCCCCACCAACCTCTGAAACTCCTCTTCCTCAGCCTTCGCCATTTCATATAGTTCCTTCATTTCCTCAGAAGTCATAACATAATCCCCTCATAACAATAATTTAGCCCTATTCGTTATTTGACTTTCCAAAAGGTTTCTTTTTTCTTTTGAATAGTTGTATTTGCCAATTCGACCAATTTCAATATTCAATATATGCCTAACCTTCTCGCATAAATTATTATCCATCACCAGCCTGGCTTCCTCAATAAAATCCTCATAGACACGCGGTTTTAAGGTATCAACATATTCTTGTAATTCTTCCTTACTATCCCAGTAATTACCTGCCATATTAAATAATGAATTACCGTGATCAAATAGCGGTGCAGGACTTATAATCTCATTTGTATGGCTGTTAACAAGAACTCCAAAATTTCCAAAATGTCTGTCTGTATTGCAAATAATAGCATCAAACACTATCATCTCATTCAATCGCTTAACATATTCCGGTCCCAGACTTTCATAATATTTTTTTACGTCATCCATTCCACCATTTTTTATTAAACGTCCTATAGGAACAAAAGCTGTATCAATATCTGTAAACAGTTCACAAACAGAGCAAAGAGTTCCTTTCCATTTAGATAAATGATACGGTACTACATCCATGCCCATTCGCGTTCCTATATAATATGCATACAACTCTGAATATGGTTCATTACCCGTATTTGAAGCACCGGATGTACCGCCTTTATACAGATAAATTTTGCCATTTTCTCTTCTCCAACATTTTGGAAGCATACCATTGGTAGTAAATTCTGGAGATGAATCAAGAGAACTTCTCTCACTGCTTCCATATCCTGTAAAAGCCACTCTCGCCAGCACCCTGCTAATCTTATTCTCATATAAATTGATACTATCGTATGACCTGTCATCATCTGATGTAGACACCCAGTAAGAGTCATTTAATGACAAACCTCTACATGCTAAAATGACATCCATCGGACGATTTGAATTAAGCCCACATTTTGCCAAAAAAGAGGAAACATACGCTCTGTTTCTCGGAATACCTCTATGACTAATCCAACTTGAAAGCCCATCTGCAGATACTTCCATTCCCAAAGGCATTAATTCTCTCTTCTTATCATTTATCCAATTGATTTTAAGAATAGGTTTGGAAAGATTTTCAATTACATCAAAATCTATTAAATTAGTATCGTACAATCTAAGTTGATAGCTCATTAAATCTCCTCAATTCTTAGTAAAAATGGCTCCCTTGGGAGCCACCATAAGGTCACAGGCTTCGCAAGTATCTGTAACACGATCACTTATTAATGACCCAACGTGGTCCGCATCATTGAGAGGCGTGTTGGGTTCTGTTAATATTATTATATATACTGTTGTACAATAAATCAAGGGAAGGTCATCATTGTCATTCCCCACTCTTTCTTTTATGATTATCAGCCCCTAAAGTCAGACCCTAAAAAAGTTTGGCAAACCTTAAAGAACTTTGATTATCCCTTTAATTATCTTCCTAATAGTCAGGAACTCCTCCGCAGAAGATTGACCTAGGTCTAAATACCCACTATTTTCTCCCCAACCCACACAGCATCCTCAAAACCTTCACTCGCCATTTCAGCAGATACTTTACTAATAACCTCTCCTATGTTTCTTGCTATATGGTTGTATCTCTCCATGGCAACACTCTGACTAATCCTGGCTTCATCAGCCGCCATCTTAAACTGCTCTGCTCCTATATTATGAATATTCCTCTCATCACCAATATAGTAAGCCATATTTTCCATTCCATCATACACTTTCGTGGAAATAATGTCATACGCTGGAGCCAGTCTTATTTGATCCAGTCCGGCACTATACAGCAATGAATAATTCTTAATATGACTGTCCGTATTACCAATAAGGTAATTAAAAACAATCATATCCCAAAGTTTTAACACATCCTCAACCGGCTTCGACGAATAGTTTCGAACAAGATCAAACATTCTGCCAATATATCCCTGCTTAACTGTCTCGTACTTATTAATCGCATCAATCCCCATTGCCTGACCAAAATCTTCCTGATGAAGTCTGTACGGAGATACCATACCATGAGACGAATCACCCGGCATAACCCTGTCAAATCTCCGGGTGACATACAGCACATCTTCATCCCTGCCAGAACCTAAATTCATAATTGAACTCTCTGCCGCATCAATACCCATTTCTCTGGCAACTCTCATACATAGCAGTTCATTGACAACCATCTTTTTATATCTTATATGACTCTGCTTAAGAATATGCGTGCTTGCATTAAGCCCATGCGGCAAATACCATTTATCACTCTGCTCATAATAGTACAGCCCAACTTTTCCGGACGCACCGGTTAAAGACAGGTGTGTTTCCATCAATAGTTTTGTAGACTCAGTCGCCCCTTCTGATGCCAGATCCTTAATCCTGGACAGCGACAGTAATTCATAAGAATCCTCTTGTTTTGCATCACCTATCCTGATGGCTCCAAGACATTCGCTTCCCAGTTTTTCAAGTATTGTCAAATAGTCCAATTCATCTGTTTCAATCCACTTAGCAACAGAACGTCTTGCAAAACCCTCCGGCAGCAATCCTTCAAAATACCTGTAAGTCTGTTGTTTGCTAAAACGTTCCTTTTGTAGCGGAAGACTTATAGATATTGGTCTTAATGCCGAAGCCAAATAATCATCACCATATCCAAATGTCGCATCGCTGTAGTCTCTGCCTACAATATCCCCTGCATAAACAAACTCACCATTAACTTGTATATATACATCAAGTTTCTTCACTTTTACCCTCTCTCCATGAGTCCAACATCCAGCCCTAACATATTCGCCAGAAAAATCGCCTTCCCCAGCTCCGCCGTTTCTTTCCCATTCTCCAAATCAGAAATAAAACTGGTACTTATCCCCGTAACATCACACAGATACTGCTGCGTATACCCCAGTTTCTTGCGCTTGTCCCTTATCATTTTTCCAAAATCTGCCGTATTATTAATTTTCTTATAATCTTTCATAGCACCACCAAAAATAGCCGTACGCACATATCAATCCAAATTACGCCAAAATTTGTTCGTTCAAACAAATTCTTACAATTTCAATCCTAACATGTTCGTACGGCTATGTCAACAAATTCATAAAAACCAGGCCTTAATTAGTTAAAATCACCCTCCGTGGCTCACTTTCAGGTTGACGCATATATAGAAAAAAAGAACACATTTAAGTGTTCTAATTTCTTCAAGCACGGAATTGATGCAGGCACCGCTTCCGTTGAAAACCTCGAGGATTTTCGTTCGTTATTATTATATGTTAGCACAACTTGACTGTCAATTATTTTTTCAAAACAGATCTTCACTATAAATCTCAAACTTAACATTTTTTGACTTCAAATCTTCAATTTGTTCTTCAAACGACAGTTTTCTCTTTATCAATTTATTAATCCCTTTCATTTTTACCTGTAAACATCTTATTCATTCAATAGTTTATATGTGAATAATAAAACAATCCATACTCGTCCATCCAATTCTTCAACATTTCTACCTGCAAACAATTAAACAGACATATATTCAACTACTTAATCACACTAATTGCAAAGCAGAATTCATATAAAATACCATTTTACTTATAACATAATTATTTCAATATATCAGTCAACAAAAAACAAATTCACTTATATGAACCGTTTTCAATCGAAGCACAATTATAAATGCTAATATAAAAGTGAGCCACGGTAAACTTTTTCGTTGACATTCACATTTTCCTAGAAAGTATCATTATTCGTACCCTCTTCTAACTTAAATGTACCTGGCACATACTCACTCTTTATTTTTTTATCTTATACCCATCATTATTTAACCAACAATATTCTTTCGGCGGCTTCGTAATCCACATTTTATCAAGATCAAAATCTTTATCAGTTAGTTTCTTGTACAGATTCTTTTCTTTGATAAATTGCTCTTTGAACTCATCTAAGTTTTTGCATTTAAACAAATCTTTTACATTTCTAAGCGAAGTAGCGCGCAAGATTTCATCTTCAAGGTTTTTAACTTGAACAACACACCAAACTTTCTTAATTCCCCATTTTTCGAGTTTCTTCAGATTTTCCTTTAATATTTCAACCTCTCCGGTGTCTGTGTCAAATATCAATATTATTATTGTATCAGGAGTAATTAACCTGAGCTTTGTATCCGTCAATCTTTCCTGCACAACATTTAACACTTCTACTTTGCCGGAGATTATTTGATCTTTTTGTTCTTTCAAAACCTTAATTAGTTTTTCTTCGCATTTTCCTTCTACAAAATACTGATATTTAACCCCTTTTCTCAATATTGTAATCCTCCTAAATATCTTTCAAACTAAAAATACCACTAAGATCTGGAGCCGTTGAAAAGACATCATTCTCAACTGCATTCTTTACGGATTCTGTGTTTTTCTTAAGGTATTCTGAAGCGAATACACATGAAATACGATTATCATCCATAGTATCTCTCCTTAAAAAGGCAAAAGAATGTTTAGGTATTTTCATATCAAGAATATCCAAATTATGCGAAGTAATAAATAACTGTTCGTTAGATCCAAGCAAATCAATCAGCAATGATAAAAAAGCTCTTTCTGCATCAGAATAAATATGAGAGAACTTTTCATCACAATAGTAAAAATCTGCGCTATGTGTTCTTATACCTGCTATCAAATATGCAATTCCTATTCCCTCTAATGTACCTTGCGATAAAATATCGTTATCGACTACTCTGCCTTCTTTTAACAAAACCGTACCGTGGGGATATTTTATTTCAATTATTTCATGATTTTTTGATGGATAATAAACATCTTCTATTCTTGGATCTAAGGTAATTAGTGTTTGCTTTAATACCCCAATAAATGTACCGGAATAGTCTATAAACGATCTTGGTCCACTATTTTCAAAAGGGAACTCAAATCCCCAGGTCAATTTAGGCACAGTTTCTAATGCTGTGGCATAAAATGTCCTTTGCTGTACAGCTTTCAACGTTAATCTTTCGGCACATTTTTCATAATTGTCATTCGATAAAATTCTTGTTTTATTGACAAACACCTCTATATCATCGCTTTTATACGCCTCTTCCGAAATAGGTTCTATTCTTGTTTCTATCCTCCATAACTCACCACTAGAATACGCAATATCTAACGAAAAAAAAGCTTCTCTATTATTATCTTCTATCAGTTCAACAATTTTATTATATTCTTTAGAATTAATGAAGTGAAAAATAGACAACAATATATGACCAAAAGCGGTTTTACCACTAGCATTAGGCCCCATCAAAATAACCAGTTTTTTATACCTGAAATTAGGGAACCCATCCAAATGCTCTTCACCTATACCAGAATCAACAATTTTTTTAGGATATGACGTGCATAATTCAAAATCATTAAAAAGAAGCAAATTATCTAGTTTCACATTCATTAATACCATTTGAATATCCTCCGCAAAGAAAACAATAGGATTACTTCCTTGTATCGGAAGTAATCCTATTGTAGCATTATTTATAAAATTTTTCAATATTTAACAAAAGAAGTATACACTTTGCGTTATACTTATAAAAGTGGACACTATTTGATAAATAGATATACTATTAATTCAGACACCAAAAGGAGGTATATTTTATGTCCACTCACAAAACCGGTACCTCGAACTTGCGAGAACCAGATCACACCCACTTCTTCGCCCACTCAAAATCCTGCTCTTTAAACCCTTCATGCTTCTCATCCTTCTCAGAAGTCTTATAAGGAACATCAAGTTTAGGCCACTCAACATTTATATCCGGATCATTCCAAGGAATACCTCCTTCAGAAGTTGGATCATAAACATCCGTGCACTTATATACAAACTCTGCTGTATCAGAAAGCACTAAGAATCCATGAGCAAATCCTTCAGGGATATAGAACATATTCTTCTTCTCAGAAGAAAGAGTTACACCAACCCACTGCCCATAAGTCTCAGAACCAGGTCTTACATCAACAGCCACATCGAAAACCTCACCGTGCGTAACACGAACAAGTTTCCCCTGTGTATGATTCTTCTGGAAGTGAAGTCCCCTAAGAACTCCCTTGGTACTTGAAGACTCATTATCCTGCACAAACTCCTTATCTATTCCTGCTGCAGCATAATCTCCCTTCTTATATGTTTCCATGAAATAACCTCTGTTATCCCCAAAAACCTTCGGCTGAATAATTACCAAACCAGGTAACTTAGTCTTCTCAAATGTAAAACCCATATCAATCACCTTACTACGTTATCTGTTACTATACATCTTATCATAATAATTCTGATACTCACCTGATATTATCTCTTCCCACCAGATCCTGTTCTCTAAATACCACTTAATCGTCTTCTTAATACCATCTGCAAACTTTGTCTCCGGAAGCCATCCAAGTTCATTATGAATCTTGGTCGGATCAATTGCATAACGAAGATCATGTCCCTTACGGTCAGTTACATATGTAATCAAATCCTCACTCTTGCCAAGTTCCTTAATAATGAGCTTAACAATATCAATGTTCTTCATCTCATTATGACCACCAACATTGTAAACTTCACCTATTCTTCCCTTATGAACAATAAGGTCTATTGCCTTACAATGGTCTTCCACATAAAGCCAGTCACGCACATTAAGTCCCTCACCATATACAGGTAACGGTTTATCATTAAGACAGTTAGCAATCATAAGCGGAATCAACTTCTCTGGGAAATGATATGGTCCATAATTATTACTACAACGAGATATCGTTATAGGAAGTCCATATGTTCTGTAATATGCCTGCACCAGAAGATCGGCTCCCGCCTTACTGCTTGAATAAGGGCTAGATGTATGAATCGGAGTCTCCTCTGTAAAGAACATATCCGGTCTGTCTAACGGAAGATCACCATAAACCTCATCAGTACTTACCTGATGATATCTCACATTTCCAAAATTCCTACAAGCATCCATCATAACACTTGTACCAATAATATTAGTCTCAAGGAAAATCTGCGGATTCTCAATACTTCTATCCACATGGCTCTCAGCCGCAAAATTAATTACAATATCCGGCTTCTCTTCTTCAAAGAGTTTAAATATCCCATCTCTGTCACAAATATCCAGCTTACAAAATCTAAAATTAGGATTATCCATTACCGGCGCTAATGTAGACAGATTACCTGCATATGTAAGCTTATCTACACACACAACCCTGTCCTCAGGATGTGCCCATAAATAATAATGCACAAAATTCCCGCCTATAAATCCTGCTCCACCTGTTACAATTACTGTACTCATACCACTCTCCTTACTTATAAAACAAACTTTTTCTCATCCGATATGCAATAGTAAACTATTTATTATTTCGACATTATACGCACGAAAGAAACTGCGTCCTTCATAAGACTCTTATTATTTTTTCTTTAAAAACTTATGATTAAATAAATTTCTGAATATATAACCTATTCCATCAACTTCCTTCTTACACCTTTCCCAATCATCTTTAAGAAGTAGACTTAAATCTCTAATAAGATACTCAAGTTCTTCTTCCAACCTATCCCAATCTTCTACATCGTCTGTAACTCTACCACAATAATTATCTATAGTATGTATTCTTTCCCATATATGCCTATCTTGTTTATTAGTAGCATCTTCATACATACCGTTGGCGTTAATCCGAACTTTCAGCTTAGCTAATACTTCCCTAACATAAGCAGCATTCTTATTTTTCTTATCATACGGATTTTTAGCCTTTTCGAGTTCAACAGCGATTTCTCGAATTTCTTTTCGCCATTGACTACGCTCTTTTGTTATATACTCATACTTTGCATTCCTATTGTTGTTTCGCACCGATACAATTGCTGAAATTATCGCTGATAATATCGCCGCTACAACTGTCGAACCAAGTAATACGACTATTTGATCTTGTGTCATATTTATAATCCTTTATAATCCAATTCATTAATTTGGTGTCACATCTCTTCATTTATACTAACAGCATATTACATTATTTGCATTCGTCAGTATATTCATAAATTATATTTTCCAATAATACCAATTATTGAACATAATAATAACCTTTAATTTATATCTCAAAATCATCAATATCTCTAATCCCTTCAGCCTCAATATTTAATTCAAACAAATCGCGAAACCAAACATCGATATCATCATAATGATTACTCGGGCTTTGTTTAACCTTATAAAAATCACTAATACTAGATATTAATTCATTTTGACTCTTTGTTAGAGTTTCGGCTCCCTTTGATAATTTTGCCAAAACATATACATTAGCATCAATACCAAGTCTTTTTGCCGAAACAACTAAATAATATTTTAAACGAACTCTTTGCTCATCTATTTCAGGAATATTATAAACAACTTTATCCAATATAGTACTTTCGCTATCAATTATTTTTCCTTTTACGGAGGTTAGTATATTTTTTAATGTATCAGTTTTTTCAATATTTCCAGATTTAAACTCAATTAAATATATCCAATCGTTACAAAATGTAAATGAATCTGCAGATTTAGGTTTATCTCCGTCAAATAACCAGCTTGTTAAAACATCAAAATCAATAACTTTTATTTGACTTGAGACTAAAAAGCGCTTATTGTTTTTATCTATAGAGCATTTCTCTAAAGTTTTATATATTTCTGATAAACAATTCTCTCCAAACCTATGTTGCAAGTAACACATTATTTTTTTATTTTCGTATTCCATTAGTTATTTTTCCTCTCTATTAATAGACATTTCAATTAATGGGATTGATAAATGAGCATATCCTTCATTAATATTATCATCTATACAGAGTATATTTGCATGCCATCCATTTTCTTCTATCTGGGAAAGATAAAAATGAGATTCATCTTCAATTTGATACTTCTTAGAATAAACTTCCAATGCAATCAATAAATTGGGACTATGAGTAGTCAGCAAAATCCTTATACCTATTTCTTTAATTAGCAAAACCATAATCTCAGCAAACTTATTGATCCACTCTGGATGAAGATGTGCTTCCGGTTCATCTAAAACCAAAATAGTTTTCTTATTTAGATGACCATTAATCATAAGCAACTTAATAATAGAAAACATTTTAGAACCTGTTGCAAGATTTTGAACATCAAGTTTAGCGTCCTTATCAATGTAAAAAAAACCATCACCTGATTCCTGAAATTCACCTGGGATAATACTATTAATTTTAGTTATTACAGATTTCTGGGATAACTGAAGTTCACGATTACTAAAGAAATTATCCGTTACACGCTTTCTAAGTAAGTCTATTAAATATTCATCGTGCGATGTAATTCCAAAGGTACCTAACGAATCAATATCATCAATTACATTTCTATTATTAAACATAGTCTGATTATTTTGATTAAATACCTGATCAATCACAAAAGGATTATCAATAAAAATCGCTTTTGTTCCAGTAAAAGCAAACGTACTATCTATGCCAAATTCATAGTCTTCATCGCTATTTACAATAAATGAAATTACCGAACTTCCGTTATCACAAATGTTAACAGTAGACACGCTTTGTCTATTTCTAACCGGTCCTATTTGATTGTGAAATTCATAATTCATAAAGGCCCTTGTTCTATCTTTAATAAAGTTTTGAAACGCATTTTCATCTTGAATTGAATCTAACATTTTATCACATAACTCAATCATCTCCTCTTTTATTGAAGAAAAATAATCGGGTTTTGTTCTCTTTTTTTCAAAATCATCACTTCTTTTATTAGTTGTAAAATTAGTTGAGTATGCATAAAAATCGATATCTTGAAGTTCTTCTTTCAATTTCAATATATAGTCCAAAGTAGGCTTAACCCCACTACCTAATAAATTATTCAAGAACTTTGAATCAAATAATTTCAAATAATTAAGGTAAAAATCATTATTATCATTTTTTATTATTTCCATCGAAAATCCAGCAAAAAGATTAAAACGATAAAAACACATACTCAATTTATGTATCATTGAGACAAGATACTCTATCTTTGCTTGTTCAAATGATTCTTCAATATTATAATTGGCTCTCATAACGGAATAGAGGACTTTTCCGACTGTTGTTTTACCTGCGCTATTTTTTCCTGTAATAACACTCAATCCCGATATGCTTACATTAACGTCCTTCAAAACCCCGACATTATCCATTTTTAATATCATAGTAAATCTCCTATACAACATAAAATATTAGAATAAACAACAAACCAACTCATTAATTGTTGTTAGTTTGAAGAAACGAACGATGAGTAAGTAGACTCATAAACAGATTGCGAATAGTTAATACCTAGCATTTCAAGTTCCATTAACATATCTTTGTTTTCATCTCTATTGAATCCTGGACATAATGTTACAGTTATCATTGCATTAAATTCATCCGGAAGTCCAATAGCAATACAATCACCATCTTTTAAAGCAACTGGCAACTCCCCACACAATCTTACCTCATTTTCATATTCCCAACACTGATATTTTATTTTTCCAGCCAAACTTTTTTGGCTAAACGGATGATTTATCAAATCATTTACTCTTCCACCTGATTTAATTTGTTGAGTACTTGGATTTACATATCCAATCGATGTACAATACAGTTTTCCTTGAACTAATTCATTTGTCACACTACCATTATGAATTATATTATAATTATGAAATGGCGCATACTTATTATCTATAACAATATCTGAATTATATGTTATAATTCTTTCAAGATTTGAAAAAGAAATTTTAAACATAATTGTATCGTCTTGACCATACATTTTATACATAGCTAGGCTTTCTTCGGTTCTTGTAAAACATGAGCAAAAGAAACGATTCTTCATGTCATACCTTCTTAATACATACTTCTCAAAATCATCATTCATAGATTCGCATGAATTAAGACGCATATATTTATTTCTTATCATTTCAATCAAATAATTAATTTTAGTATATCTATATAAATAAGTGTTTTCTTTCGTTCTTGAAGGCCTTGTTAATATTTTTTGCATATCTAAAACCATTTCTTCTGGCGAAGATATATTATCAAATTTTTTTCTATGCTTTTTTTTATCCATCATCAAACCCTCCTCGTTTGCCCCTTTGTACCGATAAATCTAAGAACTTAATCACCAATTCGTAAACAATCTATTATGAGTACCTTATAATTATACCACATTCATGAGACAATTATCCCAACTAACTAACCACTAAAAGGATGCTCATGAAAGAAGCTAACACAATTCATCCAGCAAATCTCAACGCTTAGAATGAACATTATTAAATCGCACGCTTCAAGCGGCATTCTCTGTAAACTGGAAATAATATGTTATTTACAGTTGTGTCGTTAAAAATGTACAAACATATACTTTACATTTATACTATATTTTCACAATAGCCTAGCGCTAGGTATTATTAATTATTCTATTACTTGTTATCCAGTCAAATATTAATGGTATCAAAATTACACTTGAGATAAATTCAAATATCAATAAATAATTATCTTCAAAATTATATGGATTATTTATTCTAAAAATAACAACTAGCATGACATCAGTAATTATTAAACATAACTTAAAAAAATATGAAACAATAACATCAAATGAATTTTTATATATTTTAAGCCAGAATAGTGATATTTTTGAAAAAAATGCTATTATTTTTATAATATTACAAAACGATTCTATAATAAAATTACAAATTATTTCACAAATCCCTATAATTACGTCAAATATAAAAAGAGGTATAATAATTAGACAATACATAGTTTTTGCAAAAATACTACTATCGCTCATTATTTTTATTATGAATCTAGAACCAAACTTTTTTGTATAAATAAATATCCTTTGTTTATTCTTTTTAAAATTTTTATCTATTCTGTCCTTAAATAACAAAACTTGTTTTAAAGGAAGCGTCATAGAAATCATGCATGTAAACAAAGGCAAAAAAATACATAAATACAAAACAGCCGTTATTCCAATTTCCTTAATATAACTATTTTCCAAACTACTTAACTGCTTAATAAACATTTCGATGGATGTTATTGGAGTTGATATTAACAATAATGACATATTGCAAAAAAACATCACCAAGTAGTATTTTCGAATCGTCATCTTTTCCGTTGATAGTCCAAGACCAAAAATAATCTCAAAGACTGTATCTGTTGCTTGCATGATTTTTTCAAAAAATATAACGCTCAGTAACAAAAAATTGATATAAAAAAAGAATACATTCCCACGCCACACCCCAATAAGTAAGAAGACAAAACATAAAGCCAAAGAAAATAAAAAAATTATTATATTATATTTTGTAACTATATCTGTTTTTTCATTTTCTTTATTAGTTATCTTGCTCTGTTGATTTTTTTCAATTATAGTAGCAGCAACTAACAAATTATATGTACATAAAATTACTGCAAACATTAAAAAAACATACCATAATTCCCAATTCATCACAATAACCTTCTATCATTATATATATCACTAATATAATCTTTATTTACTAACAACTTGTTATGATTCTAAGAAATAATGAATGTATTGTTTAATATGATGTATATCATTCCTATTTCAGTGCTACTGAAATATTTTAACAAATCGTGTCTACTTACTTGACTATAGAGCAATAATCCCTACATTAATCCTTTGTTTCGTAAATACTGCTTTATTTTAATAATATGATTTTGATCATGTAATTTATTCCAAAAAATAGAATCAACATCTTTTGGTTCTACAGCTTCTTCCATAGTTTCTTTTATTACTTTCGCCAGGATTGCAAGATGAATATCTCCATTTTCTACATATTCTTTTGTATTATCACTTAATGAGCAGTTTAATACCTCATAATATCCGACATCAATACCCAGAATTAATTTATATGAGTTTATTGCTTTAAATATTTTACTGGTCGGCATAATTATCCTCCTACATATACATTCTACACTACAAAAATACATTCGCCAATTATTCAGCTAAACAAAACCATCATTTTACGTTATTATCAATATGTCTTTCAAAATACTCCTGTATAGCATTATACAATTCGTTTTGCGCCTTAAACCCGCTCTCAATCAGCATTTCACCACGAATATCTAACTGCACCTTTTTTACTTTGGCTCCTGGATCAATATCGGAAACATTTATTGGTGGAAAATTTAAAGCCTCATCACGTATAGATAAAATCGCCGCCATTGCTTCATTTATCTTTTTGTAATTATCCATATTACTCTTATAATCACTTCCAGGTGTGCCAAACTTTTTTATGGTTATGTCTAAATTGTTCAATAACTTCTCTGGATAGGTAATTACACATTCCAACGGCAAATCAATGTCTTTAAATTGCTCATATGAAATATTATAAAGTGCTAATATCTTTTCTATCTCTTTATCCCCTGGAATAGACAATCCATTTTCATACCTACAATAAGTGCTTTTACTAACTCCAATTAAAGTAGCAACCTGTTGTTGCGTATATTTATATTTATCACGTAGCACTATTAATTTATTATCAATAGTCATAATTATCTCCTTTGAAATCGTGTTTCATTTTTGACTATTATATTAGAATATCAATCATATGTCAACACAAGCCAATAATAATATAAACTATACCTTATATAACAAAAACACAGAACTATCTTTCCAAATTCTGTGTTTCGAAACAATCGTATTATACTCCTTTTCAGTTTATACAAACAACGTAGCATATTGATTAAATCTGCTCTATTATCTAAAACTGGGCGCGCGGGAGTTGAACCCACGGTGTATTCCTATCATCAACATTTTTGTTTCTGTAAATTATATCATCTTTATTGTCGTACTACGCCCAATATACACCAGCACCCAGCATCAATAAAGATATCATTAGAATCATATTCCTATCTCCTTTCAGTGAAAAGCCAATTTTATGTTGTCTTTTGATATTCTTTTTATTAGAATCACCTTTTATAAGATACTCATACGAAAAACTAAAGAGTGATATAACTAGTGCAAAAACAAAAACTAGCATAGGCAAATTCCTACAAACTCTTCAAATACTCCATAAAATTAACCTTGTTCTCTAACGCAGTAGTAGTTGGCCTTCCTAAATCTTCCCTTGCTCCAATAGAACACTTAACTTCAATAAATGATAGCTCATTCCTTCCCTTCGCAAGTTCCAATTCCCTATCAAGACTTTCAAAGTCATCTACGCATACAGCATTCGGATAACCACATGCTTTTGCTATCGCAACAAGGTCTATATTACTTGCAACTGTTGGCATTCCTCCTACTGTTTCATGTGCCCCATTATTAATTACCACATGAATAAGATTCTTAGGTTTATTACTTCCTACTACTGCCATCGATCCCATATGCATAAGCACAGCTCCGTCACCATCTACGCACCATACGCGCTGATTTGGCTTATTCAGCGCTACGCCCAATGCAATCGATGAACTGTGTCCCATAGAACCTACGGTTAAAAAATCATACTTATGACTTTGCCCATTGGCAACACGTGTTTCAAACAGTTCTCTTGATGCTTTACCTGTTGTACTTACTATAGGATCTTCACCAGATGCCTTAACGATATGCTGAATGATCTCCTCTCTAATCATCTTATTGTCATTCTTATATTCAACCTTTGATGCATCTGTCAGTGCACCTTTACGAATAACAAAGGCTACATCTAATCCCTTTGCTAACTTTTCCCTAAAATCAGCCATCACATACTTTAATTCTTCTTCTGTTGTATCCTGACCAATAATAAATGAAGAAATACCCATATCTTCTAATAGTTTTACCGTCACTTCGCCCTGATAAATATGCTGAGGCTCATCATGTATTCCCGGTTCACCTCTCCAGCCAATTATAAAAATTACAGGAATTGCATATACCTTATCATTAAGCAAAGACGCAACAGGATTAATAATATTTCCTTCCCCTGAGTTCTGCATATATACTACAGGAACCTTACCTGTTGCCAAGTGATATCCTGCTGCAAGAGCAGTACAGTTACCCTCGTTAGCTGCAATAATATGATGCTTAGAATCTATACCATATTTACCCATAAGGAAATTACATAATGCCTTAAGCTGACTATCCGGAACTCCCGTATAAAACTCTGAATCAATTATACTAAACAAAGAATCGACTTTCATTTTTTCTCCTTTTATTACTATAAACATATTTATTATAAAATAGCATATTTCTTATATAATTTGTTTAGAGTAATTTCTATTAATCTCAATCCAACAGTTATAATAATACACATACTCCATCCAATTAAGATTCTAATAAGATTACTCTCTATCTCATACTTTTTGATAAGCATTTTACAAATCTGATTCGAATACAACTGCGCCAAGAAAAAAACAAATGTTACTTGAGACATCAACTTAAGAAGTTTCGAATTATTCAATATATTTGACTCAACTCCAGACAAACCAATTAATGTAACAATAAAACAAGGTAGATAAATCCACGAATATAGCATATAATTTCCCACATCAACATTCAAACTTACGCCAAGAGATATGCCTATCACAATCATTAAATTGGCAATAATAACTATGTACCAGTTATAAACAAATCTTTTCTCATTTCCTTCATAATCAAGCGTCATAGCAGCCAAAAGAATTCCTATAATGAACTCTAACAGTCTAAAAAAAGGATTGCTATAAATACTTTTTATCTTAAATAAGAAAACTACAAATGGTGAATATAAAAGAACAAAAACACACAGTAACAACATAACTTCTCTAGTTTTTTTATTGGTATTTTTTATTAATTCCTGAATATAAGGATATAAAAAATAACATATAAGCAGACACGAGATAAACCATGTACCACCATTATGTGAGTAACTAAACAACGATGAAAATACTGACTGAAATCCCATCGTTTCAACTGGAGCCAATAATATTACCTCCCATATTTGCTCTTTTTTTGTTGATAGCGACAAAACAACAAACAAAATGCATGCAATATAATACATAGGAACTATTGAAAAAAATCTTTTTTTTATAAATATTTTGATTTGTGGAATTTCGAATAAGTCACTTCCCGCCCAATTAACAAAAAGTGAAAACCCGGAAAGCATAAAAAACATTGTCATAAAAACAGCACCCATCTTGGAAAAAGCTGTAAAAATACCATAATTACAATCGAGGTGTATGGTTGTGTGGAATAAACATATCACAAAAGCAGAATATACTCTAATGACATCAAGACCAACGTAAGTTCTCAATCATAAGTACCTT
>DGTK01000013.1 GCA_002393735.1 Lachnospiraceae bacterium UBA4338 | reverse complement strand
GCTGATGGTTACTAATAGATCGAAAACTTATCCAGATAGGTGTTATACCTGATGTTATTTTGAATGTATTTGGTTTTGAAGGCTTCAACGTTACAATAATTTAAATAGTTTATACGCCGCTAGTTCCTTGAGACGTAAGAGAAAATAGGAACAAGGCGTAAATAGTCCTCGATAGCTCAATGGTAGAGCACACGGCTGTTAACCGTGGGGTTGTAGGTTCGAGCCCTACTCGGGGAGTTATTTTCAGTTAAAGGTCTATAAAGATTAAACTGATTATGCTAATCCGGCGAAAATGCTTGCATTTTCGACGAAGAGGAGACGCCGCGAAGCGCGAAACTCAGCGAAGCTGAGTTATTCAGCGAAGCGAGCGTGGACGAGGCTCCGTGGTCAAGCGGTTAAGACATCGCCCTTTCACGGCGGTAACACGGGTTCGATTCCCGTCGGAGTCACTTATGGCGCCATAGCCAAGCGGTAAGGCACCGGTCTGCAACACCGTTATCACCAGTTCAAATCTGGTTGGCGCCTTTAAAAAAGAACTGTTTTCACAGTTCTTTTTTTTGTGCGAAGAGGGTGCAAGTGCAGACTTGCTTGCAAGTATATGTAACAGCAAAATAGACCGTGCACACTTGTGTGCTAAGGTATAATTTGCTGTTTCATATGGCATGTGTAAACATGCCAATCTGCATTTGCACCTAACGTACATCGAGTAGGGAACCCTACTCGATTTATATTCAGGCGTTTAAAGGGCATAATCCCCTTATGTGTACGTTACGTCTATCAACGTACAAGCGCTCATGGCAGTTAAACTAAAAAGTTTAATTAGCGACGAATCTCTAATTTCCCTTTATTATTCCCCTCTAGAATTATAATGTGGTCTTTAAGAACTTTATTGATGTAACTGCTAAAGTTTCGGTCATCGTTTTCTGCCTTTGTCTTAATGACGTCTATTACATCTAAGTCTAAAGAAACGCTTACTTTTTCCTTTAATGGACGCATATTATAACCCCTCCCCCAAAGCGATATATACAAAGTATATCACTCTAAAAACAAAAAATTGAAAAAGTAGTATAAAGTAGCACAAAGTAGGAAAAAGTAGGATAAAGTAGGATTTTTTTGTTGCCAATATTTTACAAAAAATTTATAATAGTAAAAGGGTTTAAATGGCTTCAAATCGGCGATTTTGCCCAATTTAAATAAGAAGGAGGCGACCTTATGGCAGACGAAAAAGAAATTGTCGAAGAAACTTCTGATGAAGTTGTTAAAGAAGAAGCTACAGAAGAAACCAAAGATGCAGAAAATGAAGAAATAGAAGAAGTTAGCCTCCCCCAGGAAATCATCAATATTATAAGAAGTGATATTTCCGATGAAGAACTTAAAGAGAAACTTGATGATTATCATGAGAATGATATTGCAGAAGCTCTTGAAAACTTAGAGGTTGAAGAACGTAAGAAGATATATGGTCTTCTTGGCCTTGAGAAAATGTCCGAAATCTTCACTTATATTGAAGATGCTGATGTTTATGCCAAGGAACTTGATATTGAACAGCTGGCTGAAATCGTATCAGAAATGGACTCTGACGATGCGGTAGATTTCCTTGAAGATGTGGATGATGAGACAAAGGAAAATATCATCAGCAACCTGGATGAAGAAGCAGCGGCTGATATCGAACTTATCAATTCTTACGATGAAGATGAGATTGGTAGCAAGATTACCACTAATTATATTTTAATCAAAAATAACCTGACCATAAGACAGGCCATGCGTGAGTTGGTGGCTCAGGCAGGTGAGAATGATAATATTTCAACCATTTATGTGGAAGACGAAGAAGGCAAATTTTATGGAGCGATTGATCTTAAGGATTTGATTGTTGCCAGAGATTATTCACCGCTTTCTGATTTAATCAGTACCGGTTATCCTTCACTTAATGATCATGAAAAAATAGATGACTGCATTGAAAGAATCAAGGACTACGCCGAGGATTCAATCCCTGTACTTAATGAAAATAAAGAAATAATCGGTATTATCACAGCTCAGGATATCATCGAAGTTGTGGATGAAGAGATGAGCGAAGACTATGCTAAGTTGGCAGGTCTTACTGAAGAAGGGGAACTGGATGAGTCATTAAATGATAGTGTTCGTAAGAGACTGCCATGGCTGATTATCCTTTTGTTCCTTGGAATGGGTGTATCCACAGTCGTTGGATTATTCGAAAATGTGGTTTCAGTTATTCCTATCGTGGTTGCATTTCAGTCACTTATTCTTGGTATGGCTGGTAATGTAGGAACCCAGTCCCTGGCTGTTACCATCAGAGTTTTGATGGATGAGAATCTGTCAGGTAAAGAGAAAGTAAGTTTAGCCTTTAAGGAAATGAAGGTTGGATTTATGATAGGAATATCTCTGGGAGTTTTGTCACTGGTGATTATAGGATTATATATTACCTTCCTTAAAGGATATGCTCCGGGCTTTGCTTTTACCGTATCAGCCTGTGTAGCGGTGGCGGTTGTTATGGCCATGACAATTTCAAGCCTTGTTGGAACTTTGGTTCCTATGCTGTTTGAACAGATACATGTTGACCCGGCGGTTGCTTCAGGTCCTTTGATTTCAACAGTTAATGACCTGGTAGCGGTTATTACATATTATGGTTTTGCGTGGATTTTATTGTTGAAAGTATTAAAATTAGCATAAATAGAAGAGGCCAATTATGAACATTTTATTTTATTTAAATCATTCATTTCCTTTTTTGCTGTCATCAGTGGATGAGGCTATTGAAATTTTAGATAATGTTGATCAGGTAGTGACGCACGCGGATAATATTTCCAATGGAACTGCTGGTTTCTTTGAGGGAATCGCGGCTATTTTTGCGGCAATTCTGGCGGCTTTAACTACAGGCGGAGCAATTGTAACAACTATTGTAGGTGCTATTGCAGCTATAGTTGTATTGCTTATTCCACTGGTTGAATATCTGCTTCCTGCAATCGCTCTTTTCAAGATGGCAAGAAAAGCAGGATATAAGAATGCCTGGTTCGCATTTATACCATTTCTTCAGACATATCTTGAATTTGTCATTCCAAGAAAACAGTTTAACCTGCTTGGAATAATTAAGACCGGAAAAA
Source organism: Lachnospiraceae bacterium UBA4338 (assembly GCA_002393735.1). GTDB lineage: Bacteria > Bacillota > Clostridia > Lachnospirales > Lachnospiraceae > UBA3766. The sequence goes on along the minus strand of DGTK01000013.1, from coordinate 203,101 downwards.
GAGAGGTTGTGGCAATTGTTTATATATGTATGTCGATTTTCGGAACAACTATTTCCGCGGCACTTCAGGGAATACCGGTAATCGGACAGTTCTTAGGACTTTGTTTCTTTGTGCTTATGCAGGCATTTGTATATTGTAAAGTCTATGATATTTTTATTACATATGGTTCCAAAGAAAAAGCAATTCTTATTGCACTTTTAAATATTTTAATTCCGGGTAATCTTATTTACACCATAGGATTATTGACAATTATGGGCAAAGATCCGGATTATGGTGCAGGTAATTTCTACAGAGTTAATACAGGAACTGATTTGCATCAAAGACAGCAAAATCAGTACAACTATTATCAGCAGCCTATGGGACAGCCAATGCCGCCTCAGGGCTATGCTCCATACCAGGGACAGCCTGTTCCACCTCAGGGATATGCACCATATCCACAGGGACAGGTTCCAATGCAGGGTTATCCACAGCAGTCCGTTCAGCCACAGACTCCGGTTTATCAGCAGCCGGGTCCAGGACCGGTAGCGCCTCAGCCAATGCAGCAGGCTCCGGTTCAGCCACAGCAGCCGGTTCAGCCGAATGGCACAATAAACAACCAACAATAGGGAGAAATATATTCAGATGATTTGGACAGTTTTTGAGGGTTTGATGATTCCCCTTCTCGGAACATCCCTTGGCGCTATGTGTGTCCTCTTCATGAAAAAAGAAATGAGTGACACCATTCGTAAATCACTTACGGGATTTGCGGCAGGCGTCATGGTAGCCGCATCTGTGTGGAGTTTGTTAATTCCATCCATTGATATGTCCGAAGGAATGGGGAAGTTATCTTTCATTCCTGCAGTTATAGGATTTGTTATTGGTATAGTATTCCTGCTTTTGCTGGATACATTTGTACCACATATGCATTTTGACAATATTCAGGAAGGTCCTAAGAGTAACCTAGAGAAAACCACCATGCTTTTACTGGCGGTTACAATACATAACATTCCGGAAGGTATGGCAGTAGGTGTCGTATATGCAGGTATGTTAACGGGAGAAGCAAGTATTACTGCATCAGCGGCGTTGGCTCTGGCAATAGGTATTGCAATTCAAAACTTTCCTGAAGGTGCCATTATATCAATGCCATTGGCAGCTCACGGAATAAAGAAGAGTAAAGCCTGCCTGATGGGTATTCTCTCAGGTGTAGTTGAGCCAATTGCAGGTCTTGTTACAATTCTACTTATGAATATAGCAGTACCGGTTCTTCCGTATTTATTAAGCTTTGCGGCCGGCGCAATGTTCTATGTTGTTATTGAAGAATTAATTCCTGAAATGTCTGAAGGAAAGCATTCCAATGTGGGAACCATAATGTTCACCATTGGATTTTGTCTAATGATGATGCTTGATGTAGCACTTGGGTAGCCCCAGTCAGGCACCTTCGCCCGGAGACCCTATCTGGTGCTTTTTAGCCCGGATGGCGAAGCAGAGAGAAAACATGAACGAAAAGAAAAAAGAGAAAAAGTTAAAGAAAAAACGTAAGAAGCATATCATGCATATGCTTCTTCTGTTTATTATAATTTCCGTCTGGACCTGGTTTCCTTTTACGGACAGAAAGGTAATAGATATTCCGGATAAGGAAGTAATGCCGGTTAAGATTGTTTTAATATCGGATCTCCATTCCTGTTACTATGGACCGAATCAGAGCTGGCTCATTAAAATGGTAGATAAGGAGAATCCGGATATTGTTTTGCTGGCGGGGGATATTTTTGATGACAGGCTTAAGGATGATAATGCAGTAATTCTTTGTGAGAATCTGGCTGAAAAATATCCTTGTTACTATGTTACCGGTAATCATGAATACTGGAGTGACAGAGAAGATGAGATGTGCACTAAGGCGGCTAATGCCGGAGTTACAGTACTAAGAGGTGATTGTGATACCATTACGGTTAATGGCACAACTTTGGATATATGCGGTGTGGATGATCCGGATGAGATAGGATTGTCCGAGTGGAAGGCACAGATTGACAGCGCCTATGACAGGACGGATGATGAGCATGTAAAGATTTTAATCAGTCACAGACCTGAAAAGGTAAGCATATATGAGCAGTATGATTTTGACATTATCTGCTCAGGGCATGCACATGCCGGACAAATTAAGATTCCGTGGATGGATAAGGGAGTATATGCACCGGATCAGGGATTTATGGCTGAATATATAGATGGAGAATATACATTATCCTCAGGAACCATCTTAGAGGTAAGCCGTGGCCTTGCCCGTGAAAGCACTCCGCTTCCAAGGTACTTCAATCATCCGGAGATTGTTTCAATAGAGATACATTGATGATATAATATTTGTTGTAAAAAGGTTTTAAGAAGGGGGAATTATGAGCAAGGGAACTAAAATTTTAATCGGATTCTTTGCAGTTTGCTTTATTGTAACAGTAGCGTCTATTATTGTACAAATAGCAACCAAGGATAAAGTACAAGCCAGAGAAGAAGCAAAAAAAGAAAGCGTAACATATAATTATCAGCTGATAAAAGACAATGTTTTTGACGCAGAAAATAATCAGTTTACCTCGTCGATGATTAAAGAGAGTGACACGCCTGCAAATTTAAAAGAATTGCCATATGCTGTGGTAAGAAAGTATCAGAATGAAGGCGAGGATTTTACCTGGGAGTATAGTGGTTCGTGCTCGAATCTTGGGGATATAAGTTATGTAAAATGGACGGAAGAAGATTTAAATAATATTCCGGTTGTTGTATTTGCAATCTCTGAATATCAGTCAAGAACCTATCAGTATGTGTCAGGCGGAGTGGGTACAACGAGTATTCGTTCAGAGACAGTTAAAATTTATTTCTATAATACAAAAACCAATACAGTCTTTAAGACTGATGTGATGGAGGGTAAGCCTCTTCCAGAAAGTACCAATAATTCTCATGACTATGTTAAGAGTTTATATGATGTAGATAATACAATTAAAAAAGATATGGGAAAATTTGTACTTCCATCCTGGGTAGTTACGATTCTTGCCCTTGGCGGCCTCGTTGGATTTTTTGTTTTAATGGGAGTTATATCAGGGTTTACCAGTGCAAAGAAGAAAAAATAAAAGGACTGTAACTGGAGACAAAAAATATAACCAGATATAACCTGGCTAGCGGAAAAACTAATGAAATATGAAAATATAACTCAGGCTAAGTTTATAAACCGCCCCAACCGCTTTATTGCCGAAGTGGATATTAAGGGCCATAAGGAAATAGTTCATGTCAAAAACACCGGCAGGTGCAAGGAACTTCTAATACCGGGATGTGAGGTATGGCTGACTGCCCCGGGGACACCGGGCAGGAAGACGAAGTATGACCTGGTGGCTGTTCGTAAGGACAACGGAATTCTTTTTAATATAGACAGTCAGGCTCCCAATAAGGTGGTGAAAGAGTGGCTGGCAAAACAAGACTACAGTAAGATACTTCCGGAATATACATATGGCAATTCACGCATCGACTTTTATATGGAACGTGGAGATGAACGGTTCCTTATGGAAGTTAAGGGCTGCACCCTGGAGATTGATGGCATGGGTTATTTTCCGGATGCCCCAACAGAGCGCGGTGTTAAGCATATTCGTGAACTGATAAAGGCAAAGGAAGAGGGATATCAGTCAATACTTGCATTTGTGATACAAATGGACGGTGTTACCAAGGTCAGGGCCAATGTGGATACTCATCCGGAGTTTGGGGAAGCGCTAGATGATGCAAAAAAAGCAGGAGTGGAAGTACTGTTTCTGACCTGCCATGTCGAGCCAGATGAGCTACAGATAATTTAAAGTAACGGGATTGAGTAATATTTGACAAAGGTATTGATTATATTTTGATACCCAGTTATAATTATAACTAAATATAACCAGATATAACTGAAAATAAAAACTATAACCAAATATAACTGGAGACAAAAAATATAACCAGATATAACCTGGCTAACGGAGGGTAAGAGTATGGCAGGGAATCCTTTTACACTTTCATTTGGAATTGCGCCTAAACAGTATATTGCCAGAACATCTCAAACAGAAAAAATAGTTGAGAGTTTTTTGGATACAGAACCATCAGATTATGCTTATATTATTTCCGGCGTTAGAGGCAGCGGAAAGACAGTTATGCTTTCGACTATTGCGGAAGAGTTTGATAAAAAAAAGGACTGGATTGTTATCAATGTCACTCCAGATATTGATATAGTAAATGCAATTGTTGGACATCTTTACAGTCAGCGTGGGCTTCGTAATCTGTTCGTAGACGCGAAGATTGATCTTTCCGCTCTTGGAATAGGAGTATCAATAAAAAATGCTACACCGGTTTATGATATGACTGTGGCCCTTGAGAGTTTGCTTAAGGAAATTGATAAAAAGAAATACAGAGTTCTTATTGCTATTGATGAAATAGTAAATAATAAAAATGTGAAAGTTTTTGCGGGGATTTTTCAATTATTAATTAGACAGAAGTTACCGATTTTCCTGGTTGCGACTGGTTTGTATGAAAGTATTAACAGCCTGCAAAACGAAAAGACTTTAACTTTTCTTTACAGAGCGCCTAAGGTTTACCTGGAAGCGCTTAGCATTGTAAATATAGCTTTAAGTTACAAAGCAATCTTTAATGTTTCTGATGAGAAAGCACGCCGTATGGCGAATCTCACTAAAGGATATGCATACGCTTATCAGGTATTGGGATATTTATATGCTGAGAAATATCTTGGTACAAAGGAAGAGGGAGACCTCGATGCTATCATGAATGAATATGATGGAATGTTGAGTGAATATGTTTATGAGAAAATATGGTCTGAATTACCTAATATGGAGAAGCAGATTGTCACCCTTCTGGTCAAAAATGATCAGATGAAAATTCAGGATATTAGAGAAGAGTTAAATATCAGCACATCACAGATGTCGGTTTACAGAGACAGGCTTAAACGTAAAGGTTTAGTTGAAACGCCTGCTTTTGGACAATTGTCTTTGTGTTTACCTCGCTTTAGGGAAATAGCTTATTTTTGGATTGAGTAAATGTATTCCAATTGAATAAAAATCTGTAATTATGGCCTTCGCGGTATGCGGAGGCTTTTTTTTTGCGGGGTGAAGCGACGCATATAGTTGTTAGAAGAAAAATTGAAAAACTATTATTCAGGTTTTATGGGGATTATATAATGGGTTTAACAGTAAGGAGAAAAGCATAAGGCTAAAGAACTTCAGTCTTTTACAGAGTTTGGAGAACTTGACATTTTTTTCGGGGGGGGGGTAGTATAAGTTTGATAAATTATTTGTGAGGAGATTTCTTATGGATAATAACTCAAACAACTCAGTAAACGATGTACAAGCAAATCAACAAGCAGATAAAGCGACTACTGAGAAAAAGAAAAGCAAGATATGGATTGTAATTATCATAATTGTAGTGGTTTTGTTACTTGTGGGATTTTGTTGGCTTGGAACTGTTATTGCATTTTTTGCTATTTTATTAGGAAATAAGTCTTCGGATGACAATGATGAAGCTACTTCTATGACTATTGAGGATTTATATGATGACTATTATTATGAGCCAGAAGAAGAGGATGAGACTGAATCGGATGACAGTGATCTTTTAAATCTTTTTGACTCAAAGCCTAAAGAAGCAATTCAGTTTGAAGAAGGATGTTACGAGGTAGACTTAGGTACTGTGCAGACGTTATATCCTTATTGGAATGAAATCGCGAATTATGACGATTCATTGAAAGGTTTGACAGCAATCTCTTCAGATGAGAATATAGTTCACGCATGGATCAGCGAGGATGAAACGCAAAAAGTATGGTTTAGTTCACAAGGAAAACCGGGAGTTGCAACAGTTACGGTTTCGGCTGATAATATGGAATCTGCAGAGTTTGTGGTCAGGGTAACGCCGGGCGTTTGTGGAATAGATTCACCTGAGCAGCATTGGAATACGTATAATCCTGCTCCATATTCGACAAGAATAAGGTGTGGACATTCATACTGGGATATTTTCCCAATATGTTGGGGTGATTATGTGAGCGGAGCGGATTGGTATATGCTTTCTGATTATTCTGCTGAAATAGGTGATGATACATATTACAAATTCTATTATATTAACGAAAATCTTCTTGGAGAGAGCAAGTATCAATATAGAGTATATGGATATATGCCAGATGACATTTATATTTACTTTAATGGAATAACAGAGGATTTTCTGGAAGAAAAAAAAGAACAGATTATGGAAGAATATTCACATGCTTATTCGCAGGAAGAAATTGATGAATATTACCAGGAAGAAATGGAATATGATATTGCACAAATGGAAGAACACTTAAGGAATGATGATAAGTTGGTCTCATTTGATGTTGTAGATACCGGATTTCCTTCACCGGTTGAATATTATTCAGAGATGAACTCCTCGTCGACTATTGATTGCCCATTATATCGAGCAAAGGGTGTTTATGAGAGTGGTTCAACTTATTATTACGTTTATTTTGAATATGATAACCCTGCATATGATGAAACAGATTATGTTTTTGTAGAGTTTGATGAAAATGCCTGGGATTGTATGGTTCAGAAGTACGATAATACTATGGGATATGATGAAGAAACAAAATATAATGAAATCGCAAAAGAAGCTGCAGAATAGATATTTAACTATTATTATGTAATTCATGAAGATTAATTTCATTGAAAAACTTGTAATCAGGGCCTTCGCGGAAAGCGGAGGCTTTTTTCGTGGAAAATAAAAAATTTTTTAGGTTTTAGGTTCGTTTTAGGTTGGGATTTTATAGTTAGTATAACAGGAGGGAGAAATGCTTATGGAAAATATGATTTTTAAAAGAGTTGAAAAGAAATATATGATATCCGAAGACAAACTTTCAGAAATGCTTGAGAGAATGAAAGATATTGTTAGGGAAGATGAATATGGACTAAGTACCATAAGCAATATATATTATGATACTCCAAACAGTGATTTGATTGTCAGATCGTTGGAAAAACCGGCATATAAAGAGAAACTGAGATTAAGAGTTTACGGTAATGAAGTCAATGATGATACCAAGGCCTTCATAGAAATAAAGAAAAAATATGATGGTGTGGTTTACAAAAGAAGGATTCAGCATCCTCTGGGAGATGCAGTTAAGTATCTCAATCACAGGCAGGAACTGAATGATGACAGTCAGATAAAAAAAGAAATTGATTACTTCCTGAATTTCTACAATGTAATTCCCAAAATGATGATAGCTTACGACAGAGTGGCATATGTGGGAATTCAGGATTCCTCCTTAAGAATGACAGTGGACAGAAACATAAGATACAGAACCAGAGACCTTAATCTTAAGGAAGGAAGCAGGGGTAAGGAGATTCTTCCTAAAGGATATGTGTTAATAGAACTAAAAGTTCCGGGAGCTTACCCAATTGAGATAAGTAGAATACTTGATGAACTGGGAATCTATTCCACAAGCTATTCCAAGTACGGAAGAGCATATAAGGAATATATGGAGAATAAGAGAGTTAACAGGGGCAGAATACTAGCCCTTGGTAATTACAAAGAAAAGGAGAAAAAGATATGTTTACAAGCATTATAGTAGCAGAAAATCTAACAATAGGAACAGCAATGATGTGCACCGCAGTATCTCTGGTACTGGGAATACTGATTGCAGGAGCATATATGTTATGTGAGAAGAATTATTCCAAGAACTATATTATTACCCTGGCTTTACTGCCGGCACTGGTGGAGGTGGTTATTTTCCTGGTGAACGGTAATCTGGGCACAGGGGTGGCAATCATGGGAGCATTCAGTCTGGTAAGGTTCAGGTCTATGCCGGGTAATGCCAAGGAAATTGCCGGGGTATTCTTCTCCATGGTGGTGGGATTGGCAACGGGAATGGGTTACCTTACCTTCGCAGGTTTAATCACCATAGTTATAGGACTGGTTCTGAATATTCTGTCAAGGTGTGGATTCGGAAAGAGAAAAAACGGAGATATGGACCTTAGAATTACCATTCCGGAACATATAGATTATGTGGATGTTTTTGATGAGGTGTTTGCCCGGTATACAAAAAGCAACGAACTTATCAGAGTTAAAACCACTAATATGGGAAGCATGTATGAATTGTTTTATAAAGTTAATCTGATAGATGAGAAGAAACAGAAAGAATTCATTGATGACTTAAGAGTCAGAAACGGCAATCTTAACATATCTTTAGCCAGAGCAGAATCAAAGTCGGATGAATTATAAGGAGGATGATAAAATGAGAAAAAAATTATTAACTATGAGCGCAGTGGCAGCAATGTGTATAATGACAGCCTGCAGCAGTTTATCGGCAAACAGTATAGATAGTATTCTTTCGGGTAGCAGCAGTTCAGTGAATGTCAGCGTGGAAACTGAGACGGAGGATGATACGGATATAGATTTAAGTGATTGTACATCCATTACAATAAATGGTGACAGTGCTACAGTGAGCGGTGATGGAGCATCTTATGAAGACGGTATTATATCCATAACTTCAGCCGGTGAATATTTAATCGAAGGTGAAGGCAGTGTCTCTGTATGTGTGGCTGCAGGGGAAGAAGATAATGTAACATTGATTTTAAAGGGTGTAAGCATATCATCCGATGACAAAGCTCCTTTGTATGTGGAAGAAGCCAAGAATGTATATCTTGTACTTAAGGGCGACAGTACCATAACAGATACAAGAGAGGAGACATCTTCCGATGATGAAACCAATATAAAAAATGCCGGCAGTGCTATCTATTCTGCCTGTGATTTGTTCTTCGAAGGCAGCGGAAGTCTGACTGTTATATCTGATAATAATGACGGTATAAAATGTAAGGATGATGTGAAGATTAAGTCTGGCAATGTATCAGTGCAGGCAGCAGATGAAGGTATTGACGGTAATGACAGTTTCACCATGGAAGAAGGAACTCTTACCATTAAAGCCGGTGATAAAGGTATTAAAATCAACGATGCCATAACCATAGACGGGGGTACGATTAATATAACAGCAGATGACGAAGGTATGCAGGCACTGGATGTGGTTATTAATGATGGAGATATTAATATAGATGCGAAGGATGATGGCATTAATATATCTGATGGCTCCGGATCATCGGGAGATGAGATGATGCAGGGTGGTCCTATGGGGCAAAAGATGCAAAATCAGGAACAGGTTCAGTCGGACCAGGCTATATCGGAACAGGAAGAGACTCTAGAGGAAACAGGCCAGCAGTCCACAACATTCACCAGGGCACCTGGTCAGGGTGGCCCGGCCGGTGGACAATTTCAGGGCGCGCCAATGGGCGAAAATGGAGAAATGCCGGAACTGCCGGAAGGAATGGAAGAAGGCGAAATGCCTGAGATCCCTGAAAATATGGACGAGGCAAACTTCCTGGGTGGTCCGACCGGTGGGCAGATGGGACAGGGTGGACCGATATACGCAGATGGTGAGAGACCGGAAAAACCTGAGAATATGGATGGCCAGATGCAAGGTGGTAAGATGGAAAATGGTCAGATGCAGGGCGGTATGATGTCAGGTGAGATGCCAGAAGGCATGCAAGGTGGTATGGGAATGGAAACTGCCATCGATGGCGCTTTAACAATTAATGGAGGAAATATCTATATAAATGCCTATGGTGATGGCATAGACAGTAATGGAAGTATATACATTACCGGAGGATACGTAGAGATTAGCGGACCTGAGAATGCAGGTAATGGAAACCTGGATTATAACGGAGAGTGTGATATATCAGGTGGCACGCTTATAATGACCGGCTCCTCAGGCATGATTCAGTCCTTAGGTCAGAATTCGGAAGTTTTAACTGCATCAACAACCATAAACGGAAGTTATGACAGCAGCGACACTATTGAGATTTATATCGACGGCAATAAAGCATATACAATTGACAATATAAAAAAGGGTAATTACATATCCGTATCAGACCCGTCTATCAGCTCATCTTCCACAGTCAAGGCAGTAATTGGAACTGAGAGTTATACATTAAATGTTAAGTAAGCCGGAGTTTAATAAAGTATTATTTTAATGGAAAACCTCACATCCATAACAATCAGATTGCAGCCCTTTATAATTGCATGCAAAATCATTGCATTTGTATTGAAGTAGCAGCATAATATAAGTAGTAACCAGCGAGGAGGGCGCTATGTCGAGTACAATACAGATACGTGTTGATGATGAACTCGAAACAAAATCCGACACCCTGTTTAGGGAGTTAGGAACAGATACGACTTCCGCTATCAGGATGTTTCTTACCCAGGCTGTTGCAAACAATGGATTTCCTTTTGAATTAAAGAAAAAGACGGTAAATCCATATGTGACATTGACGGAGGATGAGGTACTTAAAAAACTTGAAGCATCAAGACAGCATGCGTCAGAGGGTATGGTACGGGATGCGGATGATGTGATATCCGATATGAGACAGAAATATGGATTATAAGGTTGTTATTACATACGATGCCGAGGCAGATCTGGATGAGTTTATCAGATATCTTTTGTTTGAGCAGAGTACAATTTTTAAAAAAATCATCTTGCATACTCAAGTTTTTATGTTACAATAAAATAAAAGGGCTGGTCGAAAGACCCTGGTCCACCAAGCGGCGGGGATATACCTCGCCATTTTCTTTTTACGGAGATAACAAGTATGAAAAGTATGAAAAAGATTTTAAGTATCTTTATCGACGAATCAGGAGACTTCGGAGATTACGACAATAAAGCTCCTTATTATTTGGTTGCGATGGTTTTACACGATCAACAAATAGATATAACATCCGAAATAAACAATTTGGATCAGCGTATATCAGATCTTGGATTTCAACCCCATGCAATTCATGTAGGACCTATAATCCGAAAGGAATCCATATATGAAAGATATGATGATCCAGTTGCAAGAAAAAGTCTTCTCAATGCATTATATCATTTTGCTCGTAGAATCGATATCAAATATTTATGTCCCAGTGTAAAAAAGTCAGAGTGTTCTGATTTTATACAGTTAAATGCAAAACTATCAAGAGAAATCTCCTCACAGATAAGAAATAACTATGAATATTTTAACGGATTCGATCAGATCATAGTCTATTATGACAACGGTCAAAATGAATTAACTAAAATCCTAACATCCGTTTTTAATACACTTTTTACAAATGTTGAATTCAGACGAGTTAAACCATCTGATTATAAGCTATTTCAGGTTGCAGATCTTATATGCACATGGGAACTCCTTGCACTCAAAGCAGAAGATAAAACCTTTACAAAATCCGAAACCGAAATGTTTGATTCACCACGTGAATTTTTAAGAAATAGATACAAACTAATAAGCAAAAAGAAACTATAAACTGTATATTTATATAAAATATCACACTAAAAAACCTGATTCAATTTGCATTTCTGAATCAGGCTTTTTACTAAGATATTTATGTTCAGTTTTCAAGCACCTCTCGTCCAAAAGCCCTTTCTTTCTAAGGTTTCTAACCATTTTCTTTCATTTTATCCTACTTCCTACATCTCGTCTTCGACTCGATGCTGTCGCTCGTAATATAGCAGTTTACGCAAGCAAAACTGCTGCATTACTCACTTCCTACAAATTAGCCATAACCTGGGTGATGGCGAAGCAACTCAGGTTCATGATACAAACGGTAACCCGATTAAGATGACAGTAACCGTTCCTGCTTCTCTTAAGGCGCCGGCTGGTTTTACCAGAACTTTCCGTATAATCAGAGTTCATAACGGCGAAGCAACAGTATTGGCAGAAGGCACAGGCATGAGCTTAGAGATTAGTTCCGATAAGTTCTCATCTTATTTCTTGGTATATAGAGATACTAAGATAGAAGAGGCAACCAATACAAGTGCTGACACCTCATCCAATACTCAGAGTACACCTGCTCCGGCTCAGACAACCGTGGCCGAGGTTCCTAAGACAGGGGAGTATATGCCGATAGCAGCGCTTATCATGCTGATTCTCTCCATGACGGGAATGGTTATGGTAATTACCGGCTTAAAGAAAAAGAATCATATATAGAAAAAAGAAAACTTAATTAAAAAGTAAGAATATCGGAATCTGTGGAAAAACATGGATTCCGATTTTTTTACCTGTTTATACATCTTTTATTGGCATAATATCACCCAAAAAGTATATAATAGTGTCAGGGGAAAGACCTTTTGACCACAATATCATAATATATTCACGGAGATAGATTATGAAAATACTTTTGGCAGAAGATGACAAAAACATAAGTAAGGCGGTAACGGCCCTTCTTCAGAAAAACAGTTATACCGTTGACGGGGTATATGATGGAGAGAGTGCTCTGGACAGCATAGTATACGGGGATTATGACGGTGTGGTTCTGGATATCATGATGCCCAAAATGGACGGAGTAACCGTGCTTAAAAATATCCGAGCCAAGAATATTAATGTTCCGGTACTTCTTCTTACCGCCAAAACGGAAATAGATGACAGAATAGACGGTCTTGACGCAGGAGCGGATGACTATCTGACCAAGCCTTTTGACGGTGGAGAACTCTTAGCCAGAATCAGAGCAATGTTAAGAAGAAAGGGAGAGTTTACTTCAGATTTACTTAAGTTCAGTAATATGGAACTTGACAGAAGTACCTATGAACTTAAGACGGACAAAGGCGCCGTGAAGCTTAACGGCAAGGCCTATCAGCTAATGGAAATGTTTATGCGCTCCCCTAAGCAGATTATGTCCGGGGAGATGATAATGGAACATATCTGGGGCTGGGAATCCGAGGCTGAAATAAATGTCATCTGGGTTAATATTTCCTATCTTCGTAAACAGCTTACAGCCATAGGAGCAAAGGCGGAGATTAAAGCTACCCGAAATGTAGGATATTCTCTGGAGTCAAAAGATGTTTAAAAAATTAAGAATAAAATTTATCATTATTGGAACCATAGCCGTGGCAGTAAGTGTCATGGCTTTGATTTGTGCGATAAATGTGGTGAATTACGTAAGAGTGGACAAGGAAACCACGGACATAGTCAGGATGCTGGCAGATAATAACGGCAAGTTCCCGGAACAAAGAGAGGATATGTTGCCAAAGGTTGAACCTAAGGAGACTCCGGTCAGCCCTCAGGGGGAGGATTACGGACCATTAGGGGAAAAAGGTGCACTTTACCCCGTCCCTAATGGCACAAATGGCGCATTCAGGACCAGGGAATTTCAGTATGAGACCAGATTCTTCTCGGCTGAAATAAGCGAAAGCGGGGAATATAAATATAACTTAAGTCAGATTGCCAGCATTTCAGAAGATGATGCCGCCGATCTGGTGGCTAAGGTAGTGTCCGGCAAGAAGAGCATAGGCTATATCAGTGAATATAAATATTACATAAGAAACATCGGTGACGGTAACAGGGTTGTGGTAATGATGGACTGTTCTTCAAGATTTGATAACTTAAGGTCCACCATGCTCATATCCATAGGTGTGGGTATTATCGGCATTGTTATAATGTTTATCTTCTTAAGCTTTGCCACGAAGAGAATCCTTAAACCGGTGAAAGAAAGTGAAATTAAACAAAAGCAGTTTATCACCGATGTATCCCACGAACTTAAGACGCCTCTTACGGTTATATCCACCAACATGGATGTACTTGCCATGGATATAGGTAAGAACGAGTGGGTAACGGGCACCAAAGAACAGGTGGCGAGAATGAGGGATATGGTTAATCAGATGGTAAGCCTTTCCAGACTGGAGGAAAGCGAGAAAACTGTAACCGGGGATCCCTTCATGGCGGATGAACTCCTAAAAGAGGCTACGGAACCCTTCCTTGCAATAGCTGAATACAAGGGCAAGGATATGGTGGTTGAAACCGGGGATAAACTGATTATGAATACCGACAGCAATCTCTATAAGCAGTTAATCAGCATACTGTGTGACAATGCTCTTAAGTATAGCGATGAGGAAGGCTTTATCAGGGTAACCCTTGATAAAAAGGGCCGCAGGGCGGTACTCAAAGTCATGAACACCAGCGACCTGGCAGCAGGGAAGGAAGACTTAAAACATCTTTTTGACAGATTCTACCGGGTAGACAGTGCCAGAACCAAATCCCAGGGAGAAAGGTCCGGTAACGGTATAGGCTTATCCATTGCCCAGGCTATTACCGTAAGAATGGGAGGGAAGATAGGAGTCACCTTTGAGGAGATGGAAGAGAACCGGATAAAAGAACTGTTTCCGGGGGTTAAGGTCCCTAAGAGCGGATATGTGTATATATTCACGGTTACCCTGCCTTTGAAAGAATCATGAAAAGGTGTATAATAAATGGAGTGTGTTATAGGAGGTGTGTCATATTATGAGATGGAATATAGTGTGCGACAGCGCCTGCGACATAAAAGATATTGATATTCCGGGAGCCGGATATTATAGGGTACCTTTTATCATTACATCAGGCGAAGAAAACTTTGTGGATGACGGAAGCATCAAAATCACTGAAATGATTGAAAAAGTGGAGATTGAGAAGACCGCAGCCAGGTCATCCTGCCCGTCACCGCAGGTGTGGTTCGAGAGGTTTGCAGAAGCAGACTGCTCCATAGCAATTACCATATCAAGCGGACTATCAGGAAGCTATAACAGCGCTCTTACTGCAAAAGAAATGCTGGCCGAGGATTTTCCGGATAAGAAGGTATATATAGTTGATACTCTCGGAACCAGCGGACTTAGCGATCTTATGGTACTTGAACTTAAAAAGATTCTGGCTGAAGCCAATGATTATGAGACAGTAACCAAGAGAGCCCAGGAGTTCATGGATAAAACCAAAATAGTTTTCGCACTTTGTTCTTATAATAATCTGATTAAGAACGGACGTATGAATCCACTTAAAGGTTTCATTGCCAGCACTCTCGGTTTCTGGGGTGTAGGAATTGGTGATGAAAGTGGCAAGATCAAAATCCTCGGCTCCATGAGAGGTGCCAAGAAAGTATTTGCCAAGATATATGAAGATATGGAAAACAGGGGATTTGAGTTAAATAAAATCTTCATTACCCACTGTCTTAATACAGATATGGCCAATGAACTTAAGGAATTCCTGCTTAACAAGAATCCTGATTTTGAAATAACCATAATGGAAACAAGTGGCCTTAACAGTTTCTATGCTGAAAGAGGCGGACTTATCGTGGCATATGTATAAGAAAAATTAATAAGCCTATTTCATTTTTTATGAAAATGTTTTACTATATTGTAAGTGCAAAAAAAAATTAATATATAAAGGAGTACATTTATGAATTTATCACCACTTCAAAAAGCAAGATATGAGTACAGCCCTAAGCTTCCGGGAATGCTCAGAAACGGTATCTCAGATATCTGTGTTAAAGAAGGAAGCGAAACAGCAAGCGTAGCTGATCAGGACAAGATCAAAGCTCTCTTCCCTAATACATACGGAAAGAAAGAGATTACTTTTGAAAAAGGTTCAAACACATCAGTAGCCAAGAAGCAGGTTGTAGGTGTTATCCTCTCAGGTGGACAAGCTCCTGGTGGACACAACGTAATCAGTGGTCTTTATGATGCATTAAAGGCTACAGACAAGAGCAATGTTCTTCTTGGTTTCAAGGGCGGTCCTGACGGACTTCTTAAAGATGATTTTGTTGAATTTGATGACGCATTTATCGATGCTTACAGAAATACAGGTGGTTTCGATATCATCGGTTCAGGCAGAACAAAACTTGAAACACAGGAACAGTTCGCAATCGTAGCAGAAAATGCTAAGAAGAACGGTCTTACAGCTATCGTTATCATCGGTGGTGACGATTCAAATACAAATGCTGCAACTTTAGCAGAGTACATGGCAGCAAATAATACAGGCGTTCAGGTTATCGGATGTCCTAAGACAATTGACGGTGACTTAAAGAACGAAGATATCGAAGCATCATTTGGTTTTGATACAGCAACAAAGACATATTCAGAATTAATCGGTAACATCGAAAGAGATGCCAACTCAGCTAAGAAGTACTGGCATTTCGTTAAGGTTATGGGACGTAGTGCTTCTCATGTAGCTTTAGAGTGCGCATTAGAGACACAGCCTAACATCTGCCTTATTGGTGAAGAAGTAGCCGCTAAGAAGATGTCACTTGCTCAGATTACAAATTACATTGCTGATTCAGTAGAGAAGAGAGGCAATGCAGGCAATAACTTTGGTGTAGCTATTATTCCTGAAGGTATCGTAGAATTCGTTCCTGAATTCTCAGCACTTATTAAGGAAATCAACGAACTCCTTGCCGGTTCAAAGACAGATGAGTTCAATGCTCTTCCTGACTGGGATGCTAAGTATAACTTCATTAAGAATGGTCTTAGCGCTGATGCATTCAAGGTATTTGACATTCTTCCACTTGGAATTAAGCAGCAGTTATTCTTAGAGAGAGATCCTCATGGTAATGTACAGGTTTCATTAATCGAGTCAGAGAAGTTATTCTCAGAACTTGTTAAGAACGAACTGGCCAAGAGAAAAGCAGCAGGCACATATAAGGGTAAATTCAGTGCACTTCATCATTTCTTCGGATATGAAGGAAGATGCGCATTCCCTTCAAACTTCGATGCTGACTACTGCTATTCACTTGGATACAACGCATTCATGCTGATTCAGTATGGTTATACAGGATATCTTTCAAAGGTATCCAATATTTCAAAGCCAGCTGAAGAGTGGGTTGCAGGTGGTATGCCTATTACAAAGATGATGAATATCGAAAGAAGAAATGGTGAGGACAAGCCGGTTATCCGTAAGGCTCTTGTTGAACTTGATGGTAAGCCATTTAAGTATTTCGAAGCAAACAGAGATAAGTGGGCTGTTGAAACATGCTTCACATATCCTGGTGCTATCCAGTACTACGGACCTGCTGAGGTTTGTGATTTAACTACAAGAACTCTTGCTTTAGAGAAGGGTACAATGTAATTAATAAAGATATTAAGTGTATAAGCCGCACCGATAGTGATATATCGGTGCGGCTTTCTTTGTTGTACATTTGTTAGAAGCCTATGATATAATAATCCTGTAGACAATGAACTTAAGATGAGTTTTTAAGGAGAAGAAAATGAGATATCCAAAACCTCTTAAGAGCGGGGGTACCATAGGTTTTATAGCTCCCTCCTTCGGGTGCGCCATAGAGCCTTATGAAAGTCGTTTTAAAAATGCTCTTGATATTTTTAACAAAAAGGGATTTAGGACATATACCGGGCCAAACTGTTACAGCAGTAACGGTATTGGAATCAGTAATACTCCCGTTAAGTGCGCCGATGAACTTAACCGGGTTATGACAGACCCTGAGATTGATGCGGTTATAACCTGCGGCGGCGGAGAACTGATGTGTGAAGTGGTGCCCTATATGGATTTTGAGGCCATAGCTAAGGCTGAGCCTAAATGGTATATGGGATATTCGGATAATACCAATTATACTTTTCTTTCGGCAACTCTGGCGGATACTGCGGCCATCTACGGTCCATGTGCTCCGGCCTTCGGCAGGGAGCCATGGCATGAATCTGTGGAAGATGCTCTTAGGCTTATTACCGGTGAAACGGATTATTCCCATGGGTATGATATGTGGGAATATCCGACTGACAGCGACAAAGATGAGGATAATCCGTTAAAACCCTATGATACCAACACCAAAACCGAATATAAGTATTTTAATACGGAAGGCAGGGCTGCCCATATGTCCGGAAGACTTCTGGGAGGCTGCATGGATATTCTTATTATGCACTGCGGTACAAAGTATGATAAGGTCAGGGATTTTAACGAAAGATACAAAGATGACGGAGTTATCTGGTTCTTAGAGTGTTGTGACTTAAATCCTTTATGTGTAAGAAGAGCCTTCTGGCAGTTAAGAGAGGCGGGCTGGCTGGATAATGCCAAAGGATTCCTGATTGGCAGAGCCCTTCACTATGGCGAAGAAATAATGGGAGTTAATCAGTATAATGCAATAACTGATATTATAGGAGATATGAATGTTCCAATCATTATGGATTTGGACATTGGTCATCTGCCTCCAATGATGCCTGTAATTACCGGAGGGATGGCGGATATTACCGCTCATGATAATCAGATTAAGATAAAATACAATTATAACTAGTATCTTATGATGCACCCTAAGGTATGACCTAATGTAACTTTAGACAGCAGTATAAAAAGGAAAAGGTGGATAATGTCAATACTGGCAGCATATATGGTACCTCACCCTCCTATGATAATTCCGGAAGTAGGGTGCGGAAGAGAGAGTATCATTGATGAAACAACAAAAGCATATATTGAGGTTGCGAAGGACATAGCCGGGATTAAGCCGGATACAATCATCGTAACGGACCCTCACCTGATAATGTACGGGGATTATAATCATATATCTCCCGGCCAAAGCGCAGAAGGGGATATGTCTTCTTTTGGGGCTCCTAAGGTGCATTTCAGGGAAGAATATGATGAACAGCTGGTAAGTAAAATCGAGACCCTGTGCCTTGAAAGAAATATAAGTGCAGGAACTCTGGGAGGGAGAAAATGTGGTTTAGACCACGGAATTATGGTGCCCCTTTATTTTATAAGACAGTATTACCAAGGGGGAAAAATAGTACATGTGGGACTCTCAGGTCTTCACTATGCTGACCATTATCATCTTGGCATGGCAATAAGCGATGCCGTAACCCTACTTGGAAGAAGGGCTGTGGTGGTGGCAAGCGGAGATTTGTCTCACAGACTGAAAGAAGAAGGTCCATACGGTTTTGATGAAGAAGGCCCTAAGTATGATGCCAGGATTATGGATGTTTTAACAAGAGGCGACTTGGGAGAAGTTCTGGAATTTGATGAAAGTCAGTGTGACAGGGCAGGGGAGTGCGGACATAAATCCTTTGTCATTATGGCCGGAACTCTGGACGGCCTTAGAGTGGAAACAAAGGTACTTTCCCATCAGGATGTTACGGGAGTGGGCTACGGTGTATGTATCCTTCATCCTCAGGGAGTGGATGAAAATCGTCATTTTCTGGGTAAATATCTTGATAAAGAGAAGAACAGACTGGATAAATATTACGAAGGAAAAGATGCATATGTGATTCTTGCAAGGCAGGCAATATATGAGTATGTGGAAAAAGGAATTACCATTAAGCCTCCTTCAGAACTCCCTTCGGATATGCTAAACAGAAAGGCCGGAGCCTTCGTATCCATTCACAAACTGGGGAGACTTCGGGGATGCATAGGAACCATTGGCCCCACTAAAGATTCACTGGCTGAGGAAATAATCGCCAATGCCATCAGCGCTTCGGTTAACGACAGCAGATTCTTACCCTTATCAAAGGAGGAAACTGATTACCTGGAAATCAGCGTGGATGTTTTGGAAGAGCCTGAAGATATAGATGATATTCATATGCTGGATGTTAAGAAATATGGCGTCATCGTCACATCCGGTAATAAAAGAGGTCTGCTCCTGCCTGACCTGGAAGGAATCAACACCGTGGAATACCAGGTGAGAATAGCCATGGATAAGGCGGGCATAGAAAAAGGAGAACCAGTCAGCCTTCAAAGATTCAAGGTGGTAAGGCATTAGTTGGTTTTCGTGCGTTAGTCTGCCGCTCAGGCTTGACAATAATAATAAATATGTGCTACATTACTAAAGTTAGTTAGTGCTAACCGTCCCTATTTGCGTGGGGGCGGTGCTTTTAAATAATGCAGTTAGCACAGACTAACAAATATAGCAGATATAAGGAGAATGTGATGAAGTTGACGGAAGCAAAAGCGGATATGATGGGAATAATCCGCAGAATTGGTGGCGATGCCAGGCTGGCAAACAGAATTACTGCCATAGGTATCACCGAGGGAACACCTTTTCAGGTGGTTAAAAACGATCGTAACATGCCCGTTCTTCTCTATGTAAGAGAAACTCTTATTGCTCTTAACAGAAGAGATGCGGAAGTTGTGGAAGTGGAGGTGGGAGCATGAGAACAATAGCCCTTCTCGGACAACCTAACTCAGGTAAGTCCACAGTATTTAATGCTCTTACAGGTTCCAGACAGCATGTGGGTAACTGGCCGGGTAAGACGGTGGAGAAATCTCAGGGTAGTTTTACCTATGAAGGAGAGACTTATGAAGTGGTGGATTTGCCCGGAAGTTATGGTCTGTCAGGCAATTCCGATGAGGAAATCATTACCACCGAATATATAAGAAGTAATCAGGCTGACCTGACTCTGGTGCTGGTGGACGCTTCCCAGCTGGAGAGAAGTATGTTTATGATGGCTGAGTTTGCCATGCTGGGTAAACCGGCAATCCTGGTCCTTAACATGATGGATGTGGTTAAGAATCAGGGCAAAACCATTAATGAAACAATCATTGAGAATAATCTTAATATTCCGGTACTTCCTTTTGTGGCAGCTAACGGCAAGGAATATGATAAACTTAAGAATCTTATTAAGAGTGAGATAAATAATCCTCACATTCCTTCGAATGCACCGGATGTCTCCTCGGTAACTGCAGAAGGGGAACAGGGGATTCAGGAAAAGAGCAGAATCAAATATGAGTGGATAAGTAATGTTCTTGAAGGAGCACAGAATCAGACCAGTAAAAAATATGTTATGACCAAGTTTGACAGGGCTTTGACCACTAAGTTCTGGGGAAAGATACTCTGCTTTCTCATTGTTCTTGTGGGATTCTTAGTAGCCATGATTGTAATGTCTCCGTTTATGAGTATAGCCCAGATGATACCTGCATATCTGGGAGGTCCCATTGCCAAACTCATGGATTTATGGAATGTGAATCCGTGGCTTGCTTCGGTATTTAGTGCACTTATACCTAATACTTTGTATTTTTGTATATCAATGGCATCCTTCGTATTTGGTGTTAATCTGGTATTCGGTTTTCTTGAAGAAGTTGGTTTTCTGGCAAGGGCTGCCTACCAGTTTGATAATATCCTGTCCAAGATTGGTCTTCAGGGTAAGGCGGTATGTCCCCTTCTTATGGGATTCGGATGTACAATTGGTGGTGCCAGCGGTACAAGAGTAATGGATAACTGGGGACAGAGAATGCTCGCCATGGCAGTGGTATGGTCCGTGCCTTGCGCCTCCATATGGACAATAATTCCGATTATTGCAAGTTCTGTCTTCTCTCCGGTTGAAGTGATTCTCATCTGCGTTGGAATTCTGTGTTTTGTATTTGTCATGATGTGGATTGTCTCCGGGATATTCGGAAGATTCTTATCCCCGAAGGGCTCCATGGGTGGAATGATAATGGAACTTCCTCCTATTCATAAACCTCACTGGGGACATATCTTCAAAGAGGCGATTTTAAAAGCATGGGATATTTTCAAAAGAGCCCTTGTAACTGTATTTCTTGTGTCAATCATATTCTGGGTATTCTTATTCAGTGTAGACGGTAAGGTGGAGAGCAGTCTCATGTACAAGGTGGGCACATTCATTGAGCCGGTAACAAAGTTCTTTGGAATGAGCTGGAGAACTTTCATGGGATTTGTTGCATCGGCATTTGCCAAAGAGGCTGTGCTTGGGGTACTTAATGCAGTATATGTGGGTCAGAATTCACTTATGGATGCCACATTTAATGCAGGCTCGGTGGCCACGGATACAGGAGTTCTGACCACTGCAATGGGAAGCATGATGAGCAAAGCCGAGGCTCTGGCTCTCATAGTTGCCGTAACCTTCAATGTTCCTTGCGTTATGGCCCTTAATACCACATTCAAGGAATCCCATTCATTCAAGTGGACTGCAATCGTTGCCTGCTTCTACATAGGGACAGCCCTGGTTCTGGCAGCAGTTGTATATCATGTAGGGATGTTATTTTAACAGTGCTATGGTTTTCCAACAAGAGCATATATTGAAGTGGCAAAGGATATTGCTGAGGTAAAACCGGATACAATTATTGTAACGGACCCTCATACGATTATGTATGCAGATTATAATCACATATCACCAGGGGACAGGCCTGAAGGAGACCTGTCCTCTTTTTATGGCAGGAATGCTGGATGGTCTAAGTGTTGATGTACTTTCCGAGGCAGAAAACATTGATGATATGAGTATGCTGGACGTAAAGAAATATGGTATAATAGTTACGTCAGGAAGCAATGAAAAAATAACTTTAAAAAGATTTGAAGTAATAAGACATTAGTGTTGCATATTTGTTGCACATTACATGATATTATGCATATATCAAAAGTCATAACAGTAAAAAGGAGAACGAAATTATGGGAAACTTAAACAAAAATTATTCAAAATTTGATTTCATTATTAAATTAAGAGACAAAGGCTGGATTGCTAAAGATGAAGAGGTTCCTGCTTTTGAGGAACTTTATGATTTAATTGAAAAAAATGACAAACTTGATGGTCTCGATGCTCAGCTTATGGTTATGACTAAAAAGGATGGGTGGAATGTAAAACAAAGAGCGAGTATTTTAAATCAGCTTGATAATACTATTATGCAATATGTTAAAGATGGTGTACTTAAAGAAGAAGATGTTAAAACATACAATAGTGCTAAAGATGGAATGACGGAGTATAAATCTATAGAACTTCTTCAGCGTAATGAGGTGTGGATAAAGGAAAGATCAAGAGTTATAGATGCAGAAGATAACAGACTTAAAAAGATTTATGTTGCAAAGATTAATAATAATAATAAGTCATTTGATGATAAATACAGAATGAATAAAGAGGCTTTCATTGAGAAAGCTAAGGTCAATGGATGGGTAATGCCAGCTGATCACATGGTTATGGGATACATGTATGAATTATGCAGAAACTCAGCTTATCCGGAAATGCTTGAATTATTTGATAAGGTACTGAATACATCTCTTAAATCCGTACAGGAAAGAAATAAGATGGCTGAAGAGATTTATAGTGTTTCAAAGAAAATGGATAAGTTGGTAAGAGGAAAAGACACTACTACTTTAGATAATCTTAAGTATAAATTAGATAGAAAAGCTAAAGAAAAGAAATATAATGAAAGCCTTGAAAAATATAAAAAAGATAAGCAGATTGATGAGAATCAAATAAAATATCAGGATGCACTTATTGCAAACGGATGGGATCAGGTTTCTGCCAATAAGCTTGGAACCGTATATTATAGACTTGCAAATGAAATATCCGCGTATAATATTCAGCCAGATGAGGCCATGGCTATTCTTACATCCAAAAAGATTGATAAGAATAATCCGGCTTCGGATATTTATCAGTTACTTGATAAATTTAGTGCAAAACTGCATGAAAATGAAAATGTTGAAAAATTTAACGGTAAATTCTCAGAAACTGTCAAGAATATTAAAAAAGCATATAAAGAACAATATAGTAAAGAACAACTTAAGATTAAAAAAGAAGAATTTGATGCTGATAAAAAGGCGTTAAAAAATAATAATCCAGTAAGAAATGAAAAGAAATCTGCGGAGGATATTCTAAATAACAAGAATACTGAAAAACTTGCTGAAAAAGCTATTAAGCAAGAAAAGATAGATGAAAAGAAAGCAAAAATACAAGCAGAGGCTGATATAGCATTTCCTCTTGTTAAGAAAAGCCAGTTAGTCAAAAATGCCAAAGATATGTATAACATGATAAAGAAGGTTGACTTCAATCTTTTTGGTAAGGGCTCTACACAGTTTAATGAAATGAGAGATGCTCTTAAAGAGTGGAAGGAATTTGCTGAGACTGAACTTAGTGGAAACAACAAAGGCTATACTTCTGCAGCTGATCTTGCCAAGTATCTTGATATGCAAAAGAAATGTCTTAATAAAGTAAGAACATATGTTGATTACAAGAAGGGACAGCTTTTTAACAATCCGGACAGAGTAAATGATGGAACGAAACAGGCTCATGAACAGCCACGTGTTTCTGCAGCTCTCAGTGTGCTTGATACAATGGAACATACCTATGCATATGGAGAGTTCGCACTCGTAGGTACCATGCAAAGTTCATACATACCTCCTTTACAGGAACAGCTGAAAAAGGAGACAGAGAAAATAAAAAAAGGTAATTATATTACCGATGAAGAACTTGAGAAGATTACAGCGGAAGCAAAAGGAAATGAAAAGGCACTTAATAAGAGTAAAGAAACTACTATAAAGAATAATTATTATCGCGCCGTTGGTAAAGCCGGTGACATACTGTATAAGCTTAATGGGGATTCCTGGTCTTTAAAGCCTGACGAGACACATGAAAGCTATGTGACCAGAATATCACAGCTTGGAGACATGGAAGTTTATGAAGACAAAAATCTTCTTGATGAAACAATTATTCATGCAAAGAATCATCCGACAAGAAATGTTCTTAGACAGGCTCAGGCTATGTACAAAGGTACGGAATATAATAATGTTCAGTATAAGGGTGGAGAGATGTTTACCTCCATTAAAGATATTAAAAAAATTGTAAAAGATGCAGCTAAGAATAATGGTCGTAAATATGTTGAGTTAGATGATATTAAGATGCCGGATGCCAAGGCTACTTCCGCAAATGTACATAATGAGGTGGCTGACTTAAGAGATAAAATGATTTCAGCAACTCAGAAGGCAAAAGAGGAAGCAGAAAAACAGGCTGCAGCCAATAAGAAAGCAGTTAAAGCAGGCGGTGCAATGAAGAAGTAATAATAAGATTAAATATGCTGCTTGACATTTAAAAACATAAGTGTATAATAAGTTTCATAAATAAAATTCTGAATATTGATATGAAGCAATGGCGCTTCAAGCTTAGATTAAGCTTGGAGCGCCATTTTTATTTTCCATAAAGAAACAACGGAGGAATAAATTATGAGTGAACAATTTGAGAAGATAGGGAATAAAGGATTATATAATCCTTCATTTGAGCACGACAATTGTGGTATAGGTGCAATTGTTGATATTAAGGGCAGACCGTCCCACAAACTGGTAAGTGATGCACTCCATATTGTGGAGAACTTAGAGCACAGAGCAGGTAAAGATGCTGAAGGTAAAACCGGTGACGGTGTTGGTATTCTGACTCAGATTCCTCATAAATTTATGGTAAAAACATGGAAAGAAGCAGGTGTTGAACTTCCGGGTAAAAGACAATATGGTATCGGTGTATTCTTCTTTCCACAAAACGAGCCTGAATTCAGACAGGCCAAGTCCATGTTTGATATTATTACAGCCAAGGCAGGTCTTAAAGTCTTAGGCTGGAGAGAGGTGGATGTTGTACCTGATGTACTGGGAAGCAAGGCACGTGAGTGCATGCCTAGAATCTATCAGGTTGCAGTAGAGCGTCCTCAAAGTGCCAAAACCGACCTTGATTTTGAACGTATGCTTTACATTGTAAGAAGAGAGTTCGAGCAAAGTAATGTTAATACATATATTCCATCACTTTCCTGCAGAACCATAGTATATAAGGGTATGTTTCTTGTAGGACAGCTTCGTCTGTTCTTTAAGGATCTCGAAGATGAGGCTTACGAATCAGCCATTGCCATGGTGCATTCAAGATTCTCCACCAATACAACTCCAAGCTGGAGAAGAGCACATCCTAACAGATTAATGGTACATAATGGTGAGATCAACACCATTAAGGGTAATGCAGATAAGATGCTCGCAAGAGAAGAGACGATGAAGTCAGGAGTATTCTCAGATGAGGATATGACCAAGGTTCTTCCTGTTATTTCCCAAAGCGGTTCCGACTCTGCAATGCTGGATAATACCCTTGAGTTCTTAATGATGAGCGGCATGGATCTGCCACTTGCTGCAATGATAGCAATCCCTGAACCATGGGCCAACAACGAAACACTGACACAGGAAGAAAGAGATTTCTATCAGTACTACGCAACCATGATGGAGCCATGGGATGGCCCTGCATCAATCCTGTTTTCTGATGGTGATGTAATGGGTGCCATCTTAGACAGAAACGGACTCAGACCATCCAGATATTATATTACTGATGATGACAGACTGATCCTTTCTTCAGAAGTAGGTGTGCTTCCTATCCCTGAGGATCACATCCTTAAGAAAGAGCGTCTTCATCCTGGCAAGATGATCCTTATCGATACTGTTAAGGGCGTTATCTATGATGATGAAGAGATTAAGGAAAAATACGCCCTTAAGGAGCCATATGGCGAGTGGATTGACAGCAACATGCTTCACTTAAAAGACATTAAGGCTCCAAACCATAAGGTTGAAAAATATTCAGATGAAAACAGAAAGCGTCTTCAGAAAGCTTTCGGTTATACATATGAAAACTACAGAGAGAGTATCAGAAATATGGCGCTTAATGCCATCGAACCAATTGGTGCCATGGGTATCGATACTCCAATCGCTGTACTTTCCAAAGAATATCAGCCACTGTTTTATTATTTCAAACAGCTTTTCGCACAGGTTACAAACCCACCTATCGATGCAGAAAGAGAAAAGATTGTTACTTCCGGTTCTGTATATGTAGGTAAGAACGGTAATCTTTTAGAGGAGAAGGCTGAGAACTGTCACGTACTTAAAATCCAGAATCCGATTTTGTCTGATCTTGATTTAATGAAGATTGCAAATATGAAGAAAGATGGATTTAAGGTAGAGAAAGTATCAATACTGTTTTACAAAAATACTCCAATGAAGAGAGCTCTTAAGCATCTCTTTGTTGAAGTAGACAAAGCATATAAAAACGGATGCAGCATCCTGATTCTTTCAGACAGAGGTGTGGATGAAAACCATGTGGCTATTCCTTCACTCTTAGCAGTGGCAGCAGTACACAATCATCTGGTAGAAACCAAAAAGTGTACAGCAATGTCTCTTATCTTAGAGTCAGGTGAACCAAGAGAGGTACATCATTTTGCAACACTGTTAGGTTTTGGTGCATCAGCAATCAATCCTTATCTTGCACATGCAACAATAGAAGAACTTATTGAAGAAGGATTGCTTGATAAGGATTATCATGCAGCAGTTGTAGACTATGATAATGCGATTCATACAGGCATCATCAAGATTGCATCGAAGATGGGTATCTCAACAATATGTTCATATCAGGGCAGCAAAATTTTCGAAGCCATCGGTATATCAGAAAGCGTAATTAATGATTACTTCCCGGGTACCGTAAGCCGTATTGGTGGTATCACACTTGAAGATATAGGTAAGGCTGTAGAGAAGCAGCACGGCAGGGCTTTTGACCCACTGGGACTTAATACCAATCTTGAACTCTCGGCAATGGGAAGACATAAGGCGAGAAGTCAGGGGGAGGATCACAGATATAATCCTGCAACCATCCATATGCTTCAGTATGCAACAAGGGAAGGCAACTATGAAAAGTTCAAAGAGTATACAAAGATGGTTGATGCTGAAGAGACAGGATATTTAAGAAGTCTTCTTGATTTTAATTATCCGAAGGAAGGCATCGATATAAGTGAAGTTGAAAGCGCAGAATCGATTGTACAAAGATTCAAAACAGGTGCAATGTCTTACGGCTCAATATCAGAGGAAGCACATGAGACACTGGCAATAGCAATGAATCACTTAAAGGGTAAATCCAACAGTGGTGAAGGCGGTGAAAGTGATGAGAGAATCGCATCTGCAGGAACTGATAATGACAGAAGTTCTGCAATAAAGCAGGTAGCCAGCGGTCGTTTTGGCGTAACAAGTAAATATCTTATAAGTGCAAGGGAAATTCAGATTAAGATGGCCCAGGGTGCAAAGCCGGGTGAAGGCGGACATTTGCCAGGCAAGAAGGTTTATCCGTGGGTTGCCAAAACAAGACATTCAACACCGGGTGTAAGTCTGATTTCACCACCACCTCATCATGATATATATTCAATCGAGGATTTGGCACAGTTAATATATGACCTTAAGAATGCAAATAAAAATGCAAGAATATCGGTTAAACTGGTTTCTGAAGCAGGCGTAGGTACTGTTGCTGCAGGTGTAGCCAAGGCAGGTGCTCAGGTAGTACTTATCTCAGGTTATGACGGAGGTACAGGTGCAGCGCCTCTTAGCTCAATTCACAATGCAGGTCTTCCCTGGGAACTTGGTCTTGCAGAAACACATCAGACATTAATTGCCAACGGACTTCGTAATAAGGTTGTTATCGAAACAGACGGTAAGTTAATGAGCGGACGTGATGTTGCCATAGCGGCAATTCTCGGTGCTGAGGAATTTGGTTTTGCAACAGCTCCTCTTGTAACAATGGGATGCGTAATGATGAGAGTATGCCATCAGGATACATGTCCTATGGGTATAGCTACTCAGAATCCTGAACTTCGTAAACGCTTCCAGGGCAAGCCTGAGTACGTTGAGAATTTCATGATGTTTATAGCGGAAGAACTTCGTGAATATATGGCTAAACTTGGCGTTAAATCAGTATCAGAACTGGTAGGACGTACAGACCTTCTTAAGGAGAAGAAAGGTACATATGGAAAAGCAAAATTAGACCTTTCAAGAATTCTTCTTGATATGTCAGATACTGATACTTCCATGAAGGTATTTAATCCTGAAGCCGTATATGATTTTGAACTTCAAAATACAATTGATGAAGTTAAACTTCTGACTAATAAAGATATTAAGAAAGCCATTAAGGATGAGAAACCATGTGAAGTAAAAGTGGAAGTTAATAATATAAACAGAACCTTTGGTACACTTCTTGGTGCTGAGATTACAAGGCAGCATCCTGAAGGAATGAAGGACGATACAATTACAATTAAGGCCACGGGTGCCGGTGGACAGAGCTTCGGTGCTTTTGTTCCAAAGGGACTTACCATTGATCTTGTGGGTGATTCCAATGACTACTTCGGTAAGGGCCTGTCAGGGGGTAAGTTATATGTTCATGCTCCGGCGGATGCGCTTTACGATCCGTCAGAGAATATCATTATCGGTAACGTTGCTCTTTACGGTGCAACCTCAGGTGAAGCATATATAGCAGGTATGGCAGGTGAGAGATTCTGCGTACGTAACTCCGGCGCAACGGCAGTAGTAGAAGGCGTGGGCGAGCACGGATGCGAATATATGACAGGCGGATGCGCTGTTGTTCTTGGACATACTGGCAAAAACTTCGCCGCCGGAATGAGTGGTGGTATAGCCTATGTTCTTGATAAAGAGAACAAACTCTATCGTAACTTAAATAAGCAGCTTGTAAATATGGAAACCGTGGATAATGAGAATGACAAGGAAAAACTTAAGAGTATAATCACAAAGCATTATGAGCATACAGGCTCAAAGAAGGCAAAGAAAATTCTTGAAGAATTTGACTATTATGTAATTCATTTCAAGAAGATTATACCAAGAGATTACAAGAAGATTATGGATGCAATTGCCAAACATGAAGCAGAAGGCAAATCCAGAGAAAACGCACAGATAGCAGCTTTCAAAGAAGTTATATCTTAGGGAGGAAGACAATGGGAAAAGCAACAGGTTTTATGGAATATGAACGTAAAGACGGTCCGGTTGTTCCTGAGAAGGACCGTGTACAAAACTTTAAAGAGTTTCATCAAAGTCTTCCGAAGGAAGAACAACAAAAACAGGCTTCGAGATGTATGGAGTGCGGTGTACCTTTCTGTCAGGCCGGATGTATGATATCCGGTATGATGTCGGGATGTCCACTGCACAACCTGGTTCCTGAAGTAAATGATCTGGTATATAACGGACTTTATGAGCAGGCTTATGAAAGATTATCAATTACTCATTCGTTCCCTGAATTTACATCTAGGGTATGTCCTGCACTGTGCGAGGCAGCTTGTACCTGCGGCTTACATGCAGGTCCTGTTTCCACTAAAGAAAATGAGAAAGCAGTTATTGAATATGCTTTTGAAAATGGTCTTGTAAAAGAACCGGCTCCGAACGTCAGAACAGGTAAGAAAGTTGCCGTTATAGGAAGCGGTCCTTCAGGTCTTGCAACCGCTCAGCTTCTTAACAGAAGAGGACATGAAGTTACAGTATATGAAAGAAGCGATCGCGTAGGCGGACTTCTTCGCTACGGCATTCCTAACATGAAACTTGATAAGTCTGTGATAGACAGAAGAGTTAAATTGATGGAAGAGGCAGGAGTTAAGTTTATCTGTAATGCCAATGTCGGAATGAAGGAAGGTGAAAGCGCAGTAGATGTAAAGGATTTAAAGAAAGAGTATGACGCAGTTGTACTTTGCTGCGGAGCTTCCAATCCGCGTAATATTGAGGCTACGGGTAGAGATGCCAAGGGTATATATTTTGCAGTTGATTTTTTAAAAGAAGTTACGAAGAGATTGTTGGACGGTGATTTTGCCGAATATCCTTATGAACTTGCCAAAGATAAAAATGTGGTTGTAATCGGCGGTGGTGATACAGGTAATGACTGCGTGGGCAGCTGTATTAGACTTGGTGCCAAGAGTGTGACACAGCTTGAGATGATGCCTAAGCCGTCAGAGACCAGGCTTCCATCCAACCCATGGCCGGAGTGGCCTCGTATTCTTAAAACAGATTACGGCCAGGAAGAAGCCATCTGGAAATTCGGGGAAGATCCGAGAATATATCAAACCACCGTTAAGGAATTTAAGAAAGATAAGAATGGTAATCTAAAAGAAGTTGTAATCGTTTCCCTGGAGTCTAAAAAGGACGAGAAGACCGGGCGTATGATGATGGTTCCGGTTGAGGGAACTGAAAAGACCATTAAGGCTGAACTTGTGCTTATTGCGGCAGGCTTCCTTGGAAGTGAAAAATATGTGACGGATGCTTTTGGTGTGGAGACAGACGGAAGATCAAATATCAAAACAGATGCCGACAAACATCAAAGCAGCGTTAAGGGAATATTTGCAGCAGGCGATGTGCATATCGGTCAGTCTTTGGTTGTAAGAGCCATAGCAGAAGGCAGAAATGCGGCAGCAGAAGTTGATGAGTATCTGATGGGTTATACGAATCTTCGATAACAATGATAATTTAACAAACACTTTGGGTATGTTATAATTGTTTCCAAAGTGTTTGTTTTAGCATATTTGATTAGGGGCAAAAGATTAAAAGGAGTAGATTATGAATTACGAATTGGAAGAGGTTATGAAATATATCGAAGAGGAAGATGCGAAGTTTATTCGTCTTGCTTTTCGTGATGCTTACGGAATACAGAAAAACGTATCAGTTATGCCGGGAGAATTATCCAAGGCCTTCAGTGAAGGAATAGCAATTAATGCCAGAGTCATTAGGGGATTTGAGAACTGTCCTTACGGTTTACTTTATTTAAAACCTGACTCATCTACACTGACTGTGCTTCCATGGAGACCTGACAGAGGTAAGGTTCTTCGTATGTTCTGCGACCTTTATACACCTGAAGGTGAGCCATATATTCTTGATACAAGAACGATACTTAAAAAGGCAATAGAGGATGCAGACAAGGCAGGTATTGAATTCAGGTTTGGTTCTGAAACTGAGTTCTATATTTTCAAGAAAGATGAAAACGGTAATCCGACCAAAGAGCCTTATGATGAAGCAGGCTATCTTGATATCGCACCCCTTGACCGCTGCGAGAATATTCGTCGTGAGATTAGCCTTACCATCGAGAGAATGGGACTTACACCTGAACGTTCCCATCACGAAAGAGGACCCGGACAAAATGAGATTGATTTTCATTTTGGCAATCCTTTAAATGCGGCAGACCATGAAATTACTTTCAAGATGGTTGTAAGTACAATCGCAGACCGTAATGGTCTGGTGGCTGATTTTTCCCCAATGCCTCTTTCAGGTAAACCGGGCAATGGATATCACATTAATATTTATGCCAAGAATTCAGAAGGCGAAGATGTGGTAAGATATGCAGCAGCAGGTATTATGCAGCGTATTCGTGAGATGACACTTTTCTTAAATCCAACAGATGAATCATATATTCGTTTCGGCAACAGCTCCGCACCTGACAGAGTATCATGGTCAAGTGACGGTGATGCAGAACTCATGTATGTTGAGGAATATATGGGAAGAGTAAGAGCAGAACTTCGTTCTCCTGATGCTTCAAGTAACCCATATCTTATCTATGCACTTTTAATCTATGCAGGCCTCGAAGGTATTGCCAATAAGCAGACCCTGCCTGAAATTATGAAAGAGGGTGCAATGCTTCCTGCAAGCAAAAAAGAGGCAATTAAGTTTGCCAATGAAAGTGATTTTATCAGGAAATATTTACCAGAAGATTTGATTAAAGTTTATTCCATGTAAGGATTGGATTATTTAGTTTATGCCGCAAAAAGAGAAACGCGTCAATTCCATATTGATTGTTTCGGGTTCCGAACAGTTTGATGCCCAGGTTAACAGCGCAATGCCTGACGGGGGTTTTATTGCTGTTGATAAAAGACGAACTGCAACTTTGGCAAGACGTGCAGTGCTTGATAAAAAGTATGATATAGTTATTATCAATGCTCCACTTTCAGATGAGATGGGATATGATCTTGCGCTGGATATCTGCGAAGAATATAATACATCTGTTATTATTGCAACTCCGCCGGAACTCTTTGATGCGATAACGGACTACGTTGCAGATGCGGGCGTAATGGTTATCCTTAAACCTTTCCAGAAATACACATTTACACTGGCTGTAAAATACCTAATCGGTATTCAGGAACGCTTTGCACGTTATGAAGAAAAGATTGCAAAGACAGAAGAGAAATTGGAAGAAGTAAAACTTGTCAGCCAGGCTAAAATTATCCTCATGGAGAGAAAACATATATCAGAGAAAGAGGCTCACCGCCTTATTGGCAAAGAAGCCATGGACCACAGTGTAAGCCGCAAAATGGTGGCCAGGAGCATAATAGACAGTCTTGGATAAATGTTGTTTTAACCACATTTTTAAAAACAGAAATTTTTTTAAAAAAATATATTGACAAAGAAAAACGAAAGTAGTATTTTAATTCTTGTAAAGGCAAAGGCGTCTTTGAGGGATAGGCTCAAAGGCGTTTTCTTGTTTTAAGGCAATAAAGATAGAGATTGTTTTAGTAAGTTGAATATTTTATTTTTGAAAAGGCACTGGCGTCTTTTGTGGATAGTTTTATATCCATGAAAGGCGCTTTTTCTTTTTTGAAAATCAAATATATAGAATAATTATTCACCATTAAAAAAAGAAAAGGAGAAAAAAAGATGAACACAGTGAAAGATTATTTCGGATGTAATGTATTTGATGACAGAGAGATGAAGGCTAATCTTCCGGCGAATGTGTACCAATCTTTGAAAAAAACCATAGATGAGGGTGCTGCGCTGGATGTGAGCGTAGCCAATTATGTTGCAGAAGCAATGAAGGAATGGGCTCTAAAGAAAGGAGCAACACACTACACACACTGGTTCCAACCACTTACAGGTATTACCGCAGAGAAGCATGACAGCTTCATTACTCCATCACCGGACGGAGGCGTAATCATGGAGTTCTCGGGTAAGGAACTTATCAAGGGTGAGCCGGATGCTTCTTCATTCCCATCAGGCGGAATCAGAGCAACATTCGAGGCAAGAGGATATACAACATGGGATCCAACCTCATATGCATTCATTAAAGGCAAAACACTTTGCATACCTACAGCATTCTGTGCATACGGCGGACAGGCACTTGACAAGAAGACACCTCTTCTTCGTTCCATGGAAGCCCTTAACATACAGGCTCTTAGAATACTGAGACTCTTCGGAAATGACACCGCCAAGAGAGTAACATCATCTGTCGGACCTGAACAGGAGTACTTCTTAGTACCTAAGGAAATGTATGATCAAAGACTTGACTTAAGGATGAGCGGAAGAACATTATTCGGTTCCAAGCCTCCAAAAGGACAAGAGATGGATGACCACTACTTCGGTATTATCAAACCGAGAGTACAGGCCTACATGGATGAACTTAATGAAGAGTTGTGGAAACTGGGTATCCTGGCCAAAACAGAACATAACGAGGTTGCTCCTTCACAACATGAACTGGCTCCTATATATACAACAACCAATGTGGGAACAGACCACAACCAGTTAACAATGGAGATAATGCAAAAAGTTGCCCTTAAGCATGGTCTTGTATGCCTGCTTCATGAGAAACCTTTCGCAGGAGTTAACGGCAGCGGTAAGCATAACAACTGGTCAATCTCCACAGATGAAGGTCAGAACTTACTTTCTCCGGGAGCTACGCCTTATGAGAATGCACAATTCTTATTATTCTTATGTGCAGTAATTAAAGCGGTTGATGATTATCAGGATCTTTTAAGATTATCAGTTGCGACAGCAGGAAACGATCACAGACTTGGTGCCAACGAAGCACCTCCTGCAGTAATCTCAATGTTCCTTGGTGATGAGCTTAATGCAGTACTTGAAGCTATCGAAGAAGATAAGCCATATGAAGGAGCAGAAAAGATTCAAATGAAACTTGGAGTAGATATACTTCCTAAGTTCAACAGAGATACAACAGACAGAAATAGAACATCACCATTTGCATTTACAGGTAACAAGTTTGAGTTCAGAATGCTTGGTTCATCCAACTCAATCGCCTGTGCCAATATAATGCTTAACTCAGCAGTAGCTGAATCACTTAAGATTTACGCTGACCGTCTTGAAGGTGCTTCAGATTTCGAAACAGCACTTCATGAGATGATTAAGAAGACCATTAAAGAACATAAGAGAATCATCTTCAACGGTAACGGATATGATGATGCCTGGATTGAAGAAGCAACAAAGGTAAGAGGACTTTCAAACTATCGTACAACAGCAGATTGTATGCCTCACTTACTCGATGAGAAGAATGTTCAAATGCTTACTTCCCACAAGGTATTTACAAGACAGGAACTTGAATCCAGAACAGAAATTATGCTTGAGAATTACTGCAAGTCAGTAAATATCGAAGCAACAACAATGCTTCAAATGGCTAAGACACAAATCATTCCGGCTATCGAGAATTATGCCGGTGATGTAGCAAAGAAAGCAGTTACAAAGAAACAACTTAATTCATCAATAGCATGCTCATATGAAGAATCACTTGTAAGCAAGTTATCATCTCTTGCAGATACAGCATTTGTTAAGGTGGGTGAACTTGAACAGGTAGTTGCAGGACTTGCAGATGCAAAAGACATTATCGAAGAATCTGCAATGATTAGAGACAGAGTGCTTCCGGCAATGGAAGCCCTCAGAGCAGCATGTGACGAGGCTGAGACAATGACAGAGAAGAGTTACTGGCCATTCCCGACCTACTCAGATCTGTTATTTGGAGTATAAGAGCCTCCGGAAAGGAGATAATATATGGACGAAATGACAATTAAAGAATTAATAGATTCAGCTGTATCCACAGAAGTTTTCTCGGTCTGGTTCTTAATCGGAGCCGCACTGGTATTCTGGATGCAGGCAGGTTTCGCAATGGTGGAGGCAGGCTTCACCAGAGCAAAGAACACAGGTAACATCATCATGAAGAACCTTATGGACTTCTGTATCGGTACCGTAGTGTTCATAATTATAGGTTTTGGTTTACTGATGGGGGAGGATTTATTCGGATTCATCGGTAAACCGGGATTCGATTTATTTACATCATATGAGGGATTTGATTTTTCAAGTTTCGTATTTAACTTAGTATTCTGCGCAACAACCGCAACAATCGTTTCCGGTGCCATGGCAGAGAGAACCAAATTCTTATCATACTGTGTATATTCGGCAGTTATATCCGCACTTATCTATCCGATTGAAGCACACTGGATCTGGGGCGGCGGCTGGCTGAGTCAGTTGGGATTTCATGATTTTGCCGGTTCATGTGCAATTCATATGGTAGGTGGTATCTCAGCATTAATCGGTGCCAAAATCCTCGGCGCCAGAATCGGTAAGTTTAACAAAGATAAAAACGGTAAGGTTGTTAAGGTTAATGCCTTCCCTGGCCACAACATTGCAATCGGTGCACTCGGTGTATTCATTCTCTGGTTTGGCTGGTACGGATTCAACGGCGCGGCAGCAACATCATTGCCACAGCTTGGTTCTATCTTCCTTACAACAACAATCGCTCCTGCAGTAGCAACTGTAGTATGTATGATTTTTACATGGGTAAGATATAAAAAGCCTGATGTTTCAATGTGCTTGAACGCATCTTTGGCAGGTCTTGTAGCTATTACAGCTCCTTGTGATGTAACAGATGCAGCCGGCGCTATATGCATCGGTGCTGTAGCAGGTTTACTTGTAGTATTCGGTGTATGGTTACTTGATTATGTACTTAGAATTGATGATCCTGTCGGTGCAGTTGCAGTTCACTGTATGAATGGTATCTGGGGTACAATCGCAGTTGGTTTATTCGCAACTCCTTCAGCTCCGGATTATGCAATCGCTGACGCAAACGGCGTACAGATGGCTGGTTTATTCTACGGCGGCGGATTCAAATTACTTGGTATCCAGTTACTTGGATTTGCATCTGTAGCATGCTGGACAGCGGTAACAATGATAGTTGTATTTTACTTAATCAAAGTTATCTTCGGTCTCAGGGTTTCCAAGGAAGAAGAGATTACAGGCCTTGATGCAACAGAACATGGTCTTCCATCAGCTTATGCTGGATTTGCAATGCTTCCTGATTACATCATTGATGATGAGAAGGTTGCAGCAGTATCCGGTGACGTTCCTGAAGCAGAAGCAATCCCTGTTAAGAGAGAGCCTGCATTCACAGAGGATGGACATAAGTATACAAAGGTTGAAATCATTTGTAAGGAAGCAAGATTTGAAGCACTTAAGGGTGCAATGATGGATCTTGGCATTACAGGTATGACAGTATCTCATGTTTTAGGATGTGGTGTACAGAAAGGTAAACCTGAGTACTACAGAGGTGTACAGATTGAAGCTAATCTGTTGCCTAAGATCCAGGTTGACATTGTAGTCAGCAAGGTTCCTGTAAGATCAGTTATTGAAACAGCCAAGAAAGTTCTTTATACAGGACATATCGGTGATGGTAAAATCTTCGTTTACGATGTTGAAAACGTTGTAAAGGTAAGAACCGGTGAAGAAGGCTATGATGCTCTTCAGGACGTAGAATAATTAAAGGATAAATATTTAAATATTAAGCTTCGGCTCTGGTGGATAATAACCGCCGGGGCCGGAGATTTAATGTTTTACGTAAGGGAAAATAAAAAGGAAATGAGGAAAGAACAATGTGTTCCATAATGACTTACTGCAAAAAGGGTGCAGATATGAAATTGTTCGAAGACGGCTTTAAGGAAACCGTTTCAAGAGGACCTGATGACAGCCGTATTATAGAACTTGAAGACGGTATCATGGGCTTTCACCGCCTTGCAATTATGGGCCTTCATCCGGAAGGGATGCAGCCCTTCGAATATGAAGGCGATTATGTTGTCTGCAACGGAGAAATATATGGATTTGATGCAATAAAAAAACATTTGATTGAAGACGGCTATAAATTTCAAAGCGACTCAGACTGTGAGATTTTACTTCCAATGTACAAGGAATATGGTGTATCCATGTTTGAAATGCTTGATGCAGAATATGCCTGTGTTATATATGACGGAGATACACATGAATTTATAGCAGCAAGAGACCCTATCGGAATCAGACCGTTATACTACGGATATGATAAAGATGGGGCAATTGTATTTGCTTCAGAACCTAAAAACCTTGTTAAAATCTGCGACAAAATCATGCCCTTCCCTCCGGGACATTATTATATGGGCGGAGAGTTCATATGTTATACGGATGTCACAAAGGTGGATGAAATTTCAAAAGATGATTTGGAAACAGTTTGTGCCAACATTAAAGACCTGCTGGTTAAAGGTGTTGAGAAGAGACTGGTGGCAGATGCCAAGGTTGGCTTCTTACTTTCAGGCGGA
This sequence comes from Lachnospiraceae bacterium UBA4338, assembly GCA_002393735.1. Taxonomy (GTDB): domain Bacteria; phylum Bacillota; class Clostridia; order Lachnospirales; family Lachnospiraceae; genus UBA3766. The sequence continues at coordinate 165,470 of DGTK01000013.1, read as the reverse complement.
CTTGATTCTTCACTTGTTTGTGCAATTGCAGCGAAGAAAAGTGATGTGCCAATTAAAACATTTGCAATTGGTATGACTGAAGATGCAATTGACCTTAAATATGCTAAGCAGGTAGCGGATTATATCGGCAGTGAACATACAGAAATCTATATGACTCCGGACGAGGTTATATCATCCCTTCGTGATGTAATTAAACTTCTTGGTACCTTTGATATAACAACAATTCGTGCAAGTATGGGTATGTATTTATTATGCAAGGGCATACATGAACAGACAGATATCAGAGTACTTTTAACAGGTGAAATTTCTGACGAATTATTCGGATATAAGTATACGGATTTCGCTCCTTCAGCTGAGGCTTTCCAGGAAGAATCCGTTAAGAGAGTGCATGAGCTTCATATGTATGATGTCTTAAGAGCAGACCGCTGTATATCCGTAAACTCACTTGAAGCAAGAGTACCTTTCGGAGATCTGGCTTTTGTGGAATATGTAATGAGCATTGACCCCGAGCTTAAACTTAATAAATATGGGAAAGGTAAATATCTGCTTCGTCATGCTTTTGAAGATGGAGATTATCTGCCGGAAGGAATTCTTTGGAGAGAAAAAGCGGCATTCTCTGACGCTGTTGGACATTCCATGGTGGATTATCTTAAAGAGTATGCTGAAAAACAGTATGGTGATGACTGGGAAGAAAAAGCATCCAGGTATACACATGCTACTCCGTTTACCAAAGAATCACTTTTATACCGTGAGATTTTTGAGGAATATTATCCGGGTGAGGGAGAAATGATTAAGGACTTCTGGATGCCGAATAAGAGTTGGGAAGGCTGCAATGTTAACGACCCTTCTGCACGTGTATTATCGAACTACGGTGATAGTGGAAAATAGGATTAAATAGGGAATTTTTTAATGTATTAAGGAGGCATTATGACCAAGTATATTTTTGTAACAGGTGGTGTTGTTTCGGGACTCGGAAAAGGCATAACTGCAGCTTCTTTAGGACGTTTATTAAAAATGAGAGGACTTAAGGTTGCTGCTCAAAAATTAGATCCGTATATTAATGTTGATCCGGGAACAATGAGCCCTTTTCAGCATGGTGAAGTATATGTAACGGAAGATGGCGCAGAGACTGATCTTGACCTGGGTCATTATGAAAGATTTATAGATGAAGACCTTAATAAATATTCCAACCTTACAACAGGTAAGGTTTACTGGAATGTGCTTAATAAAGAAAGAAGAGGAGAATATCTTGGCTCAACTGTTCAGGTCATTCCACATATCACAAATGAGATTAAGGAATTTGTTTACCGCGTAGGTAAGAAGACTGAAGCAGATGTGGTTATTACCGAAATCGGCGGTACAATCGGTGATATCGAATCACAGCCATTCTTAGAAGCAGTAAGACAGATTTCACTTGAAGTTGGAAGAGAAAATTCACTATTTATTCATGTAACATTAGTTCCATTTCTTCATGGCAGTGATGAGCACAAATCAAAACCAACCCAGCATTCCGTAAAAGAGTTACAGGGTATGGGTATTAATCCTAATATCATTGTGCTTCGCTGTGATGAACCTTTGGAAGAATCCATTTTTAAGAAGATATCACTGTTTTGTAATGTAAAGCCGGACTGTGTTATAGAAAATATTACTCTTCCTGTATTATATGAAGCACCTCTTATGCTTGAACGTTCACACTTCTCCGAGGTTGTATGCAGAGAATTGGGACTTGAAACAAAGAGAGCTGATCTTAGTGAATGGGAGGGTATGGTAGAGAGAATTAAAGGCAGTACAAATAATGTAAATATTGGTCTTGTAGGTAAATATGTAGAACTCCATGATGCATATTTATCAGTAGCAGAAGCACTGAGACATGCAGGATATACGCTTAATGCTCATGTAGATATAACATGGATTGATTCAGAAGAGATAAAACCTGAAAATGTGGATGAGAAACTTGGAAATCTTAATGGCATTATCGTACCGGGTGGATTCGGTCAAAGAGGAATTGAAGGTATGATACTCTCTGCTAAATATGCAAGAGAACATGAGATTCCTTATTTTGGAATCTGTCTTGGAATGCAGATTGCAGTTATTGAATATGCAAGAAATGTGGCAGGAATTGAGAATGCTGATTCGGGTGAATTTGATGAACTTTGTCCTAACAAGGTAATTGATTTTATGCCTGGACAAAGCGATACCATTGATAAGGGAGGTACATTAAGACTTGGCGCTTATCCTTGTGTTATTACTCCGGGTACCACAATGGAAAGATGTTATCAGGCAAGTGAGATAAGTGAAAGACACAGACACAGATATGAATTTAATAATGATTATAAAGAAGCATTAACAAATGCGGGACTTACAATAGGTGGTTTATCGCCGGATGGAAATCTTGTGGAAACAGTTGAGATTACATCAAGCCCATTCTATGTGGGAGTTCAGTATCATCCTGAATTCAAGTCAAGACCCAACAAACCACATCCATTATTTGTCGGTTTTGTTCAGGCGGCGATTGAGAAAAAATAATAACGAAAGACAGGTTGAAAAAATGAGTATACATGAAGAATGTGGTGTGTTTGGAGCATACTCCCCAACTGCAACTGATGTGGCAAACCTTTGCTACTATGGCATGTTTGCCCTTCAGCACAGGGGACAGGAAAGCTGCGGTATTGTAGTTAATGATGACGGAGTTTTCGTCTCGCATAAAGATCTTGGACTGGTAAGTGAGGTCTTTGATGGTGAAACTTTAAGCAAACTTCCAAAGGGAAATATGGCCGTTGCCCACACAAGATATGGCACTACCGGAGCAAGAAGCAGGAGTAACTGTCAGCCTGTAGAGGTTAATCATCAAAAGGGCAGAATGGCTCTTGCCCATAATGGCAATTTATCAAACGCATTTGAACTTAGAAATACATTGGAGTTATCAGGTGCAATTTTTCATACCACAAGTGATACTGAAATAATTGCATATATTATCACAAGAGAAAGACTCATCACGGGAAGCATAGAAGATGCATTAAGCAAGGCTATGTATTCCTTAGATGGCGCCTATTCTCTTATTCTTATGTCTGCCCAAAAATTAATCTGCGCCCGTGATCCCCACGGCTTCAGACCACTTTGCTACGGGCAGAAAGAAGATGGAACATATATTGTTGCATCTGAGAGTTGCGCACTGAGTGCTGTTGGTGCTAAACTTATCCGGGATGTGGAACCGGGTGAGATAATCGTCTTTAGTAAAAAGGGTGTAGAATCCAAGACAGAGCACTGCAACAGGATGCCAAAGAAACTGTGTATCTTTGAATATATTTATTTTGCAAGACATGATTCCGTTATAGATAAGGTATGTGTTCACACCGCAAGAATGAATGCAGGAAAGGTCCTTGCCAGAACCTCACCGGTAGATGCTGACCTTGTAATAGGCGTGCCTGATTCAGGATTGGATGCAGCACTTGGATACAGCAGGGAATCCGGAATCCCATATGAAATAGGACTTATAAAAAATAATTACATAGGCAGAACTTTTATCGCACCTGACAGCAGACTTGATAAAGTTAAGATTAAACTCTCAGCCATAGAGGAAGTAGTTAAGGATAAAAGAATTGTACTTATCGATGACTCCATTGTAAGAGGAACAACCAGCGGACGAATAGTTAAATTACTTAAAGACGCCGGTGCCAGAGAGGTACATATGAGAATATCTTCTCCACCATTTTTATTCCCATGCTTCTATGGAACGGATATAGATTCAAAGGAGAATCTGATTGCATGTTCTCACAGCGCCCCAGAGATTGCAGAGATTATCGGCGCCGATTCCTTAGGTTATCTTCCGGTTGAAGAACTCCATGCATTAACGGGTAATAATGAATATTGCAGCGCGTGTTTTGCGGGAGATTATCCAACAAAGATTCCGGAGGTTACAAGTAAGGACAGGTTCGAGAAAAGATTATCTGAAATAAATAAGGAATAAAGCAGGTATTAAAATGAAAACAGTTAAAGATTACAACAGAAAACTAATACTTGAAGACGGAAGCGAATATTTGGGATATGCTTTCGGTGACAGCGAAGACAAGGTATGTGAAATAGTATTCAATACTTCAATGGTCGGATATCAGGAAATCATTTCAGATCCTTCCTATACCTATCAGGCTGTTGTAATGACATATCCTTTAATAGGAAACTACGGTATGATGTTTGAAGACAATGAAACAATGACTCCTACCATAGGTGCTTTAATAGTTCATGAGATTAATGATGAACCTTCCAATTTCAGGTCCGAAAAAACTGTGGACAGTATCCTTAAATCATACCAAATCCCCGGCATATACGGAGTAGATACAAGAAAGATAAACCGTTCAATCCGAGACCTTGGAAGCCGTAAAGTTTTAATCACCGGTGTTGATACCACACTTAAGCAGGGACTTGAAATTCTTAAAAATACTGACATCCCTAAAGATGCAGTATCAAAGGTAAGCTGTCAGGAATTTATTTCATGCCCGGCAGCAATCAATGAAACAACTGTTAATAACAGACCCCTTAACGTAGTTGCAATTGACTGCGGCATGAAACAGAATATCGTGCGTTCTCTTAATTTAAGAGGATGCAATGTAATAAGAGTTCCCTGGAATACAAGCGCTGAACGAATCGAGGATTTTAACCCGGACGGAGTATTTATTTCAAACGGCCCCGGAGACCCTACAGATGTTATGGAGACAGTTGAAACCATAAAGGCATTAAAGGGTAAATATCCTATGTTCGGTATCTGCTTAGGTCACCAGATTATTTCTCTTGCCTACGGCGCAAAAACATATAAATTAAAATTCGGACACAGGGGTGGTAATCATCCTGTAAGAAATCTTGAGAATGGAAAGATTGAAATTACTTCACAGAATCATTCCTATGCTGTGGATGATTCTTCAATAGAGGGCACAGGCCTTGAGATAACACATATCAATATTCTTGATAATACTGTAGAAGGTGTTAAGTGTGAAAAGGACAGGCTGTTTAGTGTGCAGTATCATCCGGAAAGCGCTCCGGGTCCTCAGGACAGTTCATATCTTTTTGATAAATTTGTGGAAACAATGAAAAAGGAAAGAGGTCTTAGAAATGCCTAAGAATACAGAGATTAAAAAAGTACTTGTTATAGGTTCAGGTCCTATAGTTATCGGTCAGGCAGCAGAATTTGATTATGCAGGAACTCAGGCCTGCCTCGCACTTAAAGAGGAAGGCTATGAAGTAATACTTTGCAATTCCAATCCTGCCACTATCATGACAGATACTGCCATTGCAGATAAGGTTTATATGGAGCCTCTGACTCTGGAATATATTGCCAAAATAATCCGTATGGAAAGACCTGATGCCATCTTACCGGGTATCGGTGGTCAGACCGGTCTTAATCTTGCTATGCAGCTTGAGAAAAAAGGTGTACTTAATGAGTGCCATACCAAACTTCTTGGCACAAAAAGTACAAGTATAGAGAGAGCGGAAGACAGGGAATTATTCAAGGAACTTTGTATGGAACTTGGTGAACCTGTGCTTCCTTCAGATATAGCTTCTTCAATAGAAGAAGGTCTTAAGGTTGTAGAAAAGATAGGTTATCCGGTTGTATTAAGACCTGCTTTTACCTTAGGCGGAACCGGCGGTGGTTTTGCCGAATCGGAAGAAGAATTCCTGCCCCTTATGAAGAATGCACTTTCCTTATCACCGGTTAAACAGGTTCTTATTGAGAAGAGTATAAAAGGCTTTAAGGAAATTGAATATGAAGTAATGAGAGATGCCAACGATACGGCCATCACCATTTGTAATATGGAGAACTTAGACCCTGTGGGTATTCATACCGGCGACTCCATCGTTGTATGCCCGTCTCAGACTTTAAGTAATAAGGAATATCAGATGCTAAGAGACAGCGCCCTTAAGGTTATAAGAGCGCTTGAAATCGAAGGCGGATGTAATGTTCAGTTTGCACTTGATCCTAAATCATTCGCATATTATTTAATCGAGGTTAACCCAAGAGTATCCCGTTCATCAGCCCTTGCATCAAAGGCCAGCGGATATCCGATTGCAAGAGTCTCTGCCAAAATCGCCGTCGGTATGACATTGGATGAAATAGCAATTGCCAATACCCCAGCGTCTTTCGAACCTGCACTTGATTACGTTGTAACCAAGATGCCACGTTTCCCATTTGATAAGTTTACTGATGCCAACAATTCGCTTAATACTCAGATGAAGGCTACCGGTGAGGTTATGAGCGTCGGCAGAACATTCGAGGAAAGTCTGCTTAAGGCAGTAAGGTCTCTTGAGATAGGACTTTTCCACCTTCATAATGGCAAGTTTGATGAGAAAGCAACATCCGAACTATGCGAATATATTCAGATAGGAACGGATGACAGAATCTATGCTGTTGCAGAACTTTTAAGAAGAGGCATTACACCGGAAGAAATAAACAGCTTAACACAGATTGATAATTTCTTCCTTCGCAAGATAAGAAATATCGTTGAAGCTGAAGAGGAAATCAAGGCCAATAAGGGTGATATTGATATTTTAAGAAGTGCCAAGAAGATGGGCTTTTGCGACAAGGAAATTGGTGTTTTATGGGATATGTCAGAAGAAGAGATATATGCTTTAAGACATAAGAATAATATCACTCCTGTTTATAAAATGATTGATACCTGTGCATCTGAGTTCAGCAGTTACATACCATATTTCTATTCATCATATGAAGAAGAAAATGAATCAGTAATCTCAGATAGTAAGAAGATTATCGTACTCGGTTCAGGCCCAATCAGAATCGGTCAGGGCGTGGAATTCGATTATTCCACAGTACATGCCGTAATGACCATTAAGAAGTCAGGATATGAAGCAATAATTATTAATAACAATCCTGAAACGGTATCTACTGATTATACCTGTTCAGACAAGTTATATTTTGAACCTCTCTGTGTAGAGGATGTAATGAATATAATTGAACTTGAAAAGCCAATGGGCGTTATTGCAACACTTGGCGGTCAGACTGCGATTAACCTGGCAGACCCTCTTGCAAAGAGAGGCGTTAAGATTATCGGAACAGACTGTGAAGCCATTGATAAGGCGGAAGACAGAGACCTGTTTGAAAAACTTCTTACAGATCTTAACATTCCAAAACCTGAAGGTTATGCTGTTACATCAATAGAAGAAGGCATTAAAACTGCAGCAAAGATTGGATATCCTGTACTTGTTCGTCCATCCTTTGTACTTGGCGGAAGAGCAATGCAGATTGTTGCCAAGGAAGAAGAATTATATAAATATTTAAGAACAGCAGTTGAGATAGATGAAGACAAACCTGTACTTGTTGACAGATATATAAGAGGTAAGGAAGTAGAGGTTGATGCAGTCTGTGACGGAAGGGATGTATTCGTACCGGGTATCATGGAACTTGTTGAAAGAACCGGTGTGCATTCCGGTGACTCCATCAGCGTTTATCCTGCATATTCTCTTAGTGATAAGGTTAAGGAAAAGATTCTTGATTATACCAGGAGGCTTGGTCTTGGAATCGGAATTATTGGTTTATATAATATTCAGTTCATTGTGGATTCAAAAGATGAGGTATATATAATCGAAGTTAATCCTCGTTCTTCAAGAACCGTACCTTTCTTATCCAAGTCAACATCATATTCGCTGGCAGACATTGCTACTTTGGTAATGCTTGGAAAGAGCCTTAAAGAGCAGGGCATAACAGAACTTTATGCTAAAGAAAAGGAAAGATTCTATGTTAAGGTTCCTGCATTCTCATTTGCCAAGTTGAAGGGTATGGATGCTTATCTTTCTCCTGAAATGAAATCAACAGGTGAGGCAATCGGATATGATGATAAGCTTCACCGTGCAATATATAAAGCCATGATAGCATCTGGACTTAAACTGAAGAATTACGGTACCGTACTTGTCAGCGTTGCCGATGAAGATAAGGAAGAGACACTTCCGCTTATCAGAAGATTCTTCAACATGGGATTCAATATTGAGGCCACAACTGTTACGGGAGAATTCCTTAAGGCCAATAATGTAAAGACCAGAATTCTTCATAAGCCAAGCGAAGGCAGCGATGAAATCTTAGAAGCCATTAATTCAGATTACGTAAGTTATATCATTAATACAAGAGCGATTCTTTCGGGTAACCATTATGGTGACGGCGCAAAGATCAGACTTAAGGCAACCCAGAATAATATTACAATGCTGACTTCCCTTGATACAGTCAGAATGCTTCTAGATGTGCTTGAAGAGATGACAATGGGAATTAGTACAATTGATGCGTAAAGGAATAATTTGTAGACGAACTTAATAAATACATTAGCAGGAAAGAGGAGAAAGTTAAAATGATAACACCTAATATGAATTATGCTAAGTTGAAAGAGTCTTATCTGTTCTTTAACATAGCGAAGAAGACTAAGAAATATTTAGAGGAGAATCCGGACAAAAAACTGCTTCGTCTGGGTATCGGCGATGTATCCCTGCCCCTTTGCAATGAGGTTATAAAAGCGCTTCATGAGGCGGTTGATGATCAGAGCGTGAAGGAAAGATTCCACGGTTATATGCCGGAGGTTGGTGCCCAGTCTCTAAGAGAGACAATTGCGGCATATTACAATAAAAGAAATGTAAATATTGAAGCCGATGAGGTATTCGTTTCAAGCGGCGCAAGTGATGAACTTGGAGATATTCTTGATTTATTTGATAAGTCATCCAATGCGCTGATTATAGAGCCTGCATATCCTGCATATGTGGATGCAAGCATTATGGCAGGAAGAGAAATAATTCATCTTCCATCCTCAATCGATGATGGATTTCTTCCACTCCCAAAGGACGACATTAAGGCAGACCTTATTTATCTTTGCTCACCTAATAATCCTACAGGTGCTGTATATAATAAAGAGCAGCTTAAGGCATGGGTTGATTATGCCAATAAAAATGGAAGCATAATAATCTTTGATGCGGCTTATGAAGCATTTATTGAAGATGATACACTTCCACACAGCATATTCGAAATTGAAGGAGCAAGAGAATGTGCAATTGAAATCTGCTCATTATCCAAGACAGCAGGCTTCACGGGAACGAGACTTGGGTATACCATTATTCCAAAAACCCTGGTAAGAGCAGAAATGAATCTCAATGCAATGTGGGTTAGAAACAGAACAACCAAGACAAATGGTGTTTCATATATAATCCAGAAAGGTGGCGAGGCAGTATTCACCGAGGCTGGTCAGAAACAGATACATGACAATATCAATATCTATAAAAATAATGCCACATATCTTATGGAAGTCCTTGATAAACTGGGCATCTGGTATTGTGGTGGTAAGAATTCACCATATATCTGGATGAAATGTCCAAATGGCATGGGAAGCTGGGAATTCTTTGATTATCTCTTAACTGAAATCCAGGTTGTAGGAACTCCGGGTGAAGGCTTTGGTGCCTGCGGCGAAGGATATTTCAGATTCTCGATGTTTGGAAGTAACGAGGATACAAAGGAAGCAGCAAGAAGAATATATGAATTATTAAAATAGTCAAGGAATAAAATGCTTAAAAAAGCCTGTATTTACAGGCTTTTCTTAATGTTTATGTCTTTACGTTATTTTTTGACGGTTAGTCTGCGGATATGGTATAATATTTTGTTGTATTGTGTTTTGAATCAGCTTGTTTTGATGTCTGATGGAGGTGCATATGAGGGGTTTGGATAACTCAGTTTTAAATCCCGCAAAAAGAAATATAAGGGCGTTACTTCTGTGTGTAGCAGGTATATTGCTGAATTTGTCATTAAATGCCATTGTTAATGCATTCGGTCTTCCAATGTTCCTTGATACAGTTGGAACAATTACTGTGGCCGCTCTTGGAGGATATCTGCCGGGTGTTATAGTCGGACTTGCAACCAACATGGTTATTACCATCAACGATCCGACATCCATTTACTATGTATATATTAATGTATTCATAGCTGTTATTGCAGCATATATGGGTAAGAAAAGATGGTTTAGAAAACCTCTTGGAGTTGTATTCTCAATTATTGTTTTTTCAGTCGTGGGTGGTTTCTTCGGAGCACTTACTTCATGGTTTTTGGATGACCTTCCATATATAAGCCAGTCATTATCAGATTCCCTTTCGTCACTTGGATTCTTAGGTAAAACAGTATCACATTTTCTTGCCAATATTATTACTAATTTCCCGGATAAGGCCATAACAGTATTCCTTTCTTTGGCAATAATGTTTTTGCTTCCGGACAGGGTTATTCCGTATTTCAGTTTCATCGGCTGGAAACAGGATCAGAGAGTTGCTAATGAAATCAGCAGAATCAACGATCCGTTCTCTACCAGGAGATCACTTAAAAATAAATTAATAGCAGCATTAAGCATTTCTTTTGCTTTAGTAGCAGCGGCCTTTCTTGTTATCTCTTTAGCTGTATACAGAAAGACCTTTATTGAAGAACATTCACGAATTGCCAAAGGTATAGGAGAGGCAGTTGCCAGAACAATCAACCCTGAAAGCATTACACCTATGCTTGAAAATAAGGGAATAACAGATGATTATTACAAGACCAGGGTATTCTTAAACGGAATACTGAAGAGTTCAACTGATGTTGATTATATTACAGTTTTTATTCCGAAAGAGAGCGGATGCCAGGTTTTATATGACCTTGACAATGAAGGCAAAAGCCAGAACAAAGTTGGTGACATAATATCCTATGACAGTATAATGGGCACCAACAGAGACCTGCTTTTAGCAGGTAAGAAGATTGCGCCTTCGACAGCATATTACGGGGATACTTTCTATATTGTATCCTTTGAACCTGTATATGATGCCACCGGTAAATGCGTATGCTATGCAAGTGTAAGCATGAATCTTAATGCCCTAAAGAATATGGTCGTTGATTTCGTGGTAGAAATGATGTCCATTTTCGTGGGATTCTTTATTGTTATTACCACACTTGTAACATGGATGACGGAGCAGAATGTTATAATCCCGATTAAGTCCATAACCAGGTATATTGAAGACTTTTCCTATGCAGGTAATTCACAGAAACTTATCGATAAGAATGTTAAAAGAATCAGAAGTATTGATATAAAGACCGGTGATGAGATTGAGAAATTATATAATTCAATAAGCAAACTTACAGCGGATCAGGCTGAACAGTTTAGAAGCATCAAGAAGTTAAATGAATCAACTCTTGCTATGCAGGATGGTCTTATCGTAACCATGGCAGACATGGTAGAAAACAGGGATTCAGATACAGGTGCTCATGTTCAGAAAACTGCAGCATATGTAAAGATTATTGCAGAAGGCCTTAAGAGAAAGGGTTATTATACTGAGAAATTAACTCCAAGATTTATGTCAGATGTTGTAAGATCCGCACCTCTTCATGACGTGGGCAAAATCACCGTCTCCGATACTATACTCAATAAACCGGGACGTTTTGAAGGTAACGAATATGAGATTATGCAGAGTCATACAACCGAAGGCAGGAAGATTATAGAAAGAGCCATTGCCACAGTTGATGGTTCCACGTATCTTAAGGAAGCCAGAAATATGGCGGGTTATCATCATGAAAGATGGGATGGTACAGGTTATCCGGAAGGCCTTCATGGCGAGGCAATTCCACTTTCTGCAAGAATAATGGCAGTAGCCGATGTCTTCGATGCATTAACATCCAAGAGAGTATATAAGCCGGCATTTCCACTGGATGAAGCTTTAAAAATAATACAGGAAGGATCAGGAACACAGTTTGATCCAAAGTGCGTTGAGGTTTTAATGGATTCACTTCCTGAAGTTAAGGTTGTACTTAAAAAGTATAATCAGAATGCATAGAGGAGGAGTAATGAATTTTTCCCATGCCATATTAATAATCATATATCTTTTTTCCATAGCTTTAACGGCTTTTATAGTCTGGTTTATATTAGACAGAGCTGTAATTCAAAAGAAAAACAAGGAACTAATGAAGGCTAAACAGGAAGCAAGGATGGCCAGACTTGCCAAGGAAAGATTCTTTGCCAATATGTCGTCCAGACTTCGTAATCCAATTAATACAATAGTTGGATTAAATCAGATGATAATAAGAGAAGATAATAAGAATGTTCCTAAAGAATATCTTGTATCAATCAATGCTTATTCTGATGGCATTAAGAAAGCATCTGATTCCCTCGGCAGCATAGTTGATGACCTTCTGGATATGTCTGTAATTGAAAATGGTAAATTATATCTGACAGAACGCGAGTATGATACCATAGATTTTGATCAGTTAACCCTTGGTAAGGTTAAAGAAAACTGTACAGAGAAGGAACTGATTCTGGATGTTGATCTTGATGAAATGTTACCTGGCAGATTATATGGTGATATTGTAAAGATTGAAAGAATTACTCTTAATCTTTTAATGAATGCAGTTAAATATACGGATGAAGGTTCTGTCTGCTTTTCTGTTTCAATGACAGAAAGAGATGGAGATTATTGTACCTTAAGAATATCTGTTAAGGATACAGGTATTGGAATTAAGAAAGAAGATATAGATAAAATCTTTAATGAATATACTGAGATTGAAAATGATGTTGATTCAGAAATAATCAATGTAGGCATGGGTCTTGATGTATGTAAAAGACTTGCAGAATTTCTTGGCGGTGAACTTACCTGCAACAGCGTATATGGTGAAGGCTCCGAGTTCGTATTTACCGTTAAGCAAAGAATTATCAATGCTACTCCGATTGGCGCATTCCTGGATGTTGGAGATGACATGTACATGGAAGATTATATGCCTGAGTTCGTTGCACCTGAAGCAGATATTCTTCTGCTTGATGATAACAGAGACAGTATTAATATAATGACAGGACTTCTAAAACCTACAAGAGTCTTTGTGACAACAGCCTCCAGTTTGGATGAATGCATTAAGCTTCTTAAAGGAACAAGATATAATGTTGTACTTGTGGATTTCATGGTGCAGGGAATCAATGCGGAAGAAGTAGTAGAGAAAATTAAGGATATGAATGAGGATATTCCTGTTTATGCAATCTCTCCTGATGGCCTAAAGGGCGAGGATTATTATATCAATCTGGGATATGATGGATATCTGTCAAAGCCGGTAGATGGTAAATTACTGGAGAGAATTATATCGAAGCACCTGCCTGATGAGATTAAAGATTAAGTTTTGGAGAAACATAAATGATTGATTTCATAAGAAATTATCAACTGAATCTGATGCTGCTTGTATGCGGCGCATGTATGGCAATGACCATAATGCTGGCCATGACCAGGTTCTTAACATCTTCCAGAAAAACCATTCTTATTGTGATGGAACTTGTGGGATTTTTCCTGCTGTGGTTTGACAGATATGCTTATATTTATTCCGGTGATCTTACCCAGATGGGATATATTATGGTGAGAGTGAGTAATTTCGCAGTATTTTTCCTTACAACCGGGATGATACTTGGATTTAACTGTTATCTGTCAGATTTGCTGACTCATGAAGGTGGACTTAAGGAACCTCCAATGGGGCTTAAGATAGTTCAGATATTAAGTATTATAACTATGGTGCTGAACATATCGAATATTCATTTCAAATTCTTTTACAGTATTGATATGAATAATAAGTATCACAGGGAAAGTGGATTCTTTATGCTTACTGTTTTAAGTATTGCGCTTACGCTTATTCAGTATATAGTTGTGCTGATTTACCGAAAGCATTTCAGTAAAATTATTTTTATTTCACTTAACCTGTATCTTCTCGTACCTGTTATTTGTGCCATTATTCAGCTAAAGGTTTATGGTATTTCACTTATAAATATTTCGCTGGCTATGGTTTCATTATTTCTCTATCTCTTTACCTATCTTGATATTAATGAGAGACTGCAGGAAAGACATAAACTTGAGGTGGAGGATCTCCATGCAGGCAAGGAAAGTATGGAAAGGCTGTTCAGTCAGACAGCAATGGCATTTGTTAAAGCTATTGAGAAAAAAGATATTTACAATGAAGGTCATTCTGCCAAGGTGGCCAGTTATGCCAAAAGACTCGCCGAGATGGCAGGAAAGAGTGAGGAGATATGTGAAGAAGCATTTTATGCAGGCCTTCTTCACGATGTAGGTTTACTTGGTATTCCAGACAGTGTAGCAAACAAAATCGGAAGCTATACTGAAGAGGAATATAGCATAATTAAGCAAAAACCTGTTATTGGTGGTGAGATATTAAAGAATATTACGGAGTATCCTTATCTTAGCGAAGGTGTTCATTATACACATGAGCATTATGACGGTACCGGATATCCGTCAGGGCTTAAGGGTGAAGAAATTCCTGAAATAGCAAGAATCGTAACAGTTGCAGATGCCTATGTTACCATGAGCAGCAGAAGACGGGACAGAGAAGCCATCCCTGCATTTGCAGTCAGAGAGGCACTTATTAAAAATGCAGGAACCCAGTTTGATCCTGATTATGCATCCCTTATGGTTAAGATTATTGATCATGACAGTAAGGAACAAATTGATGATGAATCAAATGTGGTTGAAACCACAATTGTAAGTGAAGGATATAAGACCGGTGTAACAAAGGGTATTCCAATTGATAATAAAGAGATTAAAATAACTTTTGATTACAGCATCGCAAATGAGAATAATGAAGGATTCAGTTCTCCTTCTTTAGTAATCTTTGATTCATATGATAAAAGAGTTCATTCTGATGCAAAGGCTATAAAAGCATATGGCTATGTGGAATATGCGGAAAGCTGGTTTGATTCACCTACTGTACTTACAACAGCAAGGGAAGACAGGGAAATCTCTTATCCTGATATTAAGTCTGAGAGCGAAGAGAAATATATTGTTACCGCAGGAAGATATGAGAATCATATCAGATTAATGCTGACATCCTATGAAGGATCCAAGGAAGTAATAATAGCTTTATCCGGTGGATATAATAATATATGTCTTGCTTTGACCGGTGAAAACTGCAGGCTTGATAATATTACAGTAACGAATACTGAGAAAGTTTTCAAAGAAGGAGACATAGAGACAATTTCTCCTGTAATGTTATTTACGGACAGGATGGAATCGGATATTCCGAATATTCAGATTGAAAGAAAACGTTCTGCATATACTTCAGGAATTGCCGTGGGAAGAAGAACAGGCATTAAGTTCCATACTCAGACTCTTCCGGATGCTAACCTTGTGTGGAACTGTCCATATATTATTTTATATTCATCTGAAGATGGTAAAGTTAATGGCAAAGACTACACTGAGTATGCAGCGATAAAACTTAATGGTGAAATAGAAGAGAATAATGAGAATGTTGTAAATAAGTTCAGCGTTAAAAAGAAAGAAACCTTTAAAGACTGGGATTACTGGAAAACAGTTAATAAACAGGGCCTGGAATGTGAAGTTACTGTGGAACGTAAGGCTGGAAAGATTATAATATTCACAGAGAATCTTGGAATTGCTATTTCCAATACTACTGAGACAGATGATGATAAGAAACAGATATATGTTGCTCTTAGCGGTGATATGTGTGCACTTACGGATATCAGACTTAAGTAGTTTAAATAAAAAATTAGTAAATATAAATAAGCCTGAATGGGAATATATCTCATTCAGGCTTATTTTTATAAGTGGTTAATACTGAGTATTTCTAATTACTTGTTTTGAGCCTTAGGAGCTGCACCTTTCTTTGGTTCGTCCATTTTCTTTCCTTTGTTGGCTTCCTTGGCTTTTTCGGCTTCTACAAACTTCTTGGCACCATCTTTAAGACTTTCAAACCCCATTGTTAAATATGTTGCAAAGGTATTGGAATCTCTGGAAAACAGCACCTTATCTGCTTCAATACTCTTCTTAACGAGTTTCTTTGTTTCGTTGAATTCCTTAGGATTAATGGCCTTCATCATACCGGCCTCAGTCTTGTCTTTGGCCTTGTTAATATCATCCTTCATAATGCTAAGAGTAATGATATCGGAGAGAGTATCTTTGATATAGTTTAATTTATTAACCTTATCTGATAACTCAGGATTGTTACTAAGATCAGTGCCCTCTTTAACATTCTTTGCTTCAAAGCAGTTTTTGTTTTCTTCATCCATGGCATAGGCTCTGATGCTTGTAATGTTATCTTCCTCAAGGTTCATTTGTTTCTGCCAGTCTGATAACTGCTTTTCAGCTTGTGTCCACTTGAATTCGCATACTGTAGGATCAGCATATTTTAAAGAAAGGGTGTTATAAGCTTCACTATTTTCCTTCATGAAATTATGATAGCTTTCGTTTCTGGTTTTCTGAATGGCTTTATATTTTGCTATGCAGGTTGCAGGATCTTTCTCCAGAAGACTTAAGAACTTCTGGTCATTAAGAACAGCATCTACCTTAGCATGGAACTTTTCAGCGAAACTCTCATCCATAATGGTACTTTCTAATTCATCCAGAGTGATATCTGATTTGGCTGAGGCATTCTTAATTAATTTAAAGAATTCATCTTTTACAATCTTCTTGGCATAACCAATGGCATCCTTGCCTTTCCACATATCCATGTTGTTAATGACTTTTGTTGCTTTCTCGGTCTGAGTTCTAAGACCTTTAGAAGCTTCCAGGACTTCATATCTAAGCGTTTTCTTTCTGTCAGAAAATTCAAAAATCTTATCAGCCAAATGGTTCGGCGCATTGACGCGGTCCATGTCCAGAGTAGTACCTCTTGACTTGCACATTTCCTGCATATGTTCGAAATTTTCCTTAAATTTAGTATTTTCAAATGGACGGTGCATTAATTCGCTTGGTTCGATATCGGTTAAAGCATATAATTCCTTCAACATACCATATTCTGTACTTAAGAAATCGCCTTTGAAAGTGTTGGCTGAATTAACTCTGACCTTACCTTTGTTTTTGGTATATCCTTTAAATAATGAACTGGTATGGGATTTATAATATTTAGCAGAAGCTTTCTTCAGTTTATTCATAGCTTCTCCAAGTTCCTTCATGCCACCTGTATTCTTTGTTAAATCAGTGCATTCTACACATTCTTTTAAAACTTCAATCATGGCTCTGTATTCATCTGAACCTTCTGTTCCTTTACCCTTTACAATATTCTTTTCAGGATCATCCTGGGTTGCCAGTAATGTTTTAAGTTCTGTATCAAGTCTCTCATGAAGGTTATTAACAGCTCTGAAGAATGGAAAGGTCTGTACTATGCCCTGGTTAGATTCAGCCAGAGTATATGGCTTAGTCTGAACAATCTGATCATTTTTATCAATGGCATAAACATCAACGGTAATCTTGGAATTACCATAAATCATTTCTCTTACAATTTCAGCCTTTAGAAGATAATTCTTATCTTCCTGAGATAGTTTGGAATATTTAGAACCCCATAATTCATCGGCAGTCTTACCATTAATCTTAATTATTGATAATGGGTCTTTAATACCTGCTGCCTTCATAAAGTCAACTGATACAATTGAGTAATTTGTAAGTTTTTCAAAACCGTCAACCAGGAGATGGTTCAAATCTTTGCACTCATCTGACTTAAGAGTTTTAAGCATTTCTTCAGGTTTTGGATCATTAAGATCTCCAAAAACATATGCAATCATATTTGTTTCAGGGTTAGATCTAATCTGTTCGGAATACATATGAACCTGACGCTGAAGTTCTTTGGCACCAGCCTGGATTTCACCTGAATTTACGTATTCTCGAGCTTCATCAATAGCCCTGGCATAGGTTGACTCATAAGTCTTTTCAATATCCTTGGAATACCCAAAAAGATAATCAAGCATTTCTTCTTTTTTGTACGGTGACTTGCTTAGGCGTGCCTGAGTTGCGGTAAGATGTGCTTTATATAATTCTTTATTCTGATTGGTTTTTAATGCTTCATTTGAATACTCTTTTAATGTCTTGCCGGCAAATCTCTTACCGAATTCTTTAAGGCCAAGTCTTGAATTGATTATTGGTAAAAGATTGCCGAATTTATTATGTTTCATATTATCTATAACGTTTGAGTTGAATTTCTCAGGGGTATATGAGTTCTTGAGATTTAATGCAATAGTCTCGAGAGCGTACCAAGGTGCTATACCCTCTCTGAGCTGCTGTGGCCCACCTGCGGCTTCTTCAGCATATGCCTTTCTTTCGTCTCTAGTCAGCATTTCGAATTCCTGAGTCATATCAATCTGAATATAAGATATAAATCCAAGTATATCGCTGTGCTGTGCTACCTGTTCAGGATCGGAATAATCAATATCCGGGAATTTGAAATCATTTATCTTCTTGGCACATTTAAGGTAAAGATCTGTCCATGCCTTGGTATTTTTTCTTGAATCTTCTGTTGAAACGCCTTTTACAGGATGATCTACCAAGAATCTTGTAAAATCATTGACATAGTTCTGAAAATTCGCATTCTCAGGCCCCAGATTCATGGCTTGTTCTATAGACAGTCCTTTGGCACCCATGAGCCATGTTAAAAATACGCTGTACTGCCTGTTATCTCCATTACGGTGAAAACCAGCTTTTTCAAACGCATCATCTAAAGCACCATTTTGTGAAATAATAGCAGCAATATCGTGATTTGTTCTTACATCAATAAAACCGAACATTTTGCCAATCTTTTTCGCATTTTCATTAGTGGATTCTACTTTTAAAAGATTCTGGAATTCTGTTGCATTATTAGGATTTTTGTAGGGCATACTATTTACCTCCATTTAAGCCTTTTAACTGTTACGCACAAATCATAATTTACATTATATAACAAAACCGCAACAAATTAATTATTTTTTAATAAAATTTTGGGAATTAATTACAAGAATATAAAGCATATTTGTATATATTGTGTTATAATATGACTTAAGTTTGTTAAATAATAAACAGGGGATTTTTTTATGTATTATTCGAGTATAGGAATACTGGCTATATTTGTTCACCTGATTATCAATCGTGAATTCTTAAGAATAAAGCCTGAAAAACCATATAATGACGAAGAAAAAAGATATGCAGGATTCCTGTGGTGTGTAATGGTTTATTTCCTTGTAGATGCCATTTGGGGATGCATGTACGAAACTCATGTGAACTTCCTGATTTATATTTCCACAATGTTATTCTTCTTTGTAATGGCGGGTACTGTCTGGACCTGGTCCAAGTTCCTTGCGTCTTACCTTAAAAAGGATAATATTTTCAGCAGAATCGTTGACTGGAGTGGCCTGATTTTATTCATTTTACAGGTGATTGTTCTGATAATTAATATTTTTAAGCCGATAATGTTTACCGTTTCAAAAGGAGTGTATTATCCGGCGAAAATCAGATATATCGTTCTTTGTACTCAGGCAGTCTTTTATGCTCTGATTTCCGTTTATGCCATTGTGGTTGCAGTCAGAACCAAGGATAATTCCAAGTCACATCACCGCGCAGTAGGTGCATCAGCCCTGATAATGACATTGTTTATTACACTTCAGGCTCTTTTCCCACTGATGCCTTTCTACGCAATTGGATGCTTGCTTACAAGCTGTATGCTTCATTCTTTCATATATAATGATAAGATTGTTGAGATTTCACATGAGGTTGGTGTGGTTCAGAGCGCTGCATACAGAGACCCGCTTACAGGTGTAAAGAATAAACTTGCTTATCTTGAAGCAGTTAAGAATATTGAAAAAAGAATGGCAGAAAAGAAACTTGCCAAGTACAGTGTGGCAGTTTTTGACGTTAATAATCTTAAGTTTGTAAATGACAATTACGGCCATGATGCCGGAGATGAATATATCAAGAGTGCAAGCAATATGATATGCCAGAGATTCAAACACAGTCCTGTATATCGTATTGGCGGCGATGAGTTCGTTGCAATCTTAGAGGAAGACGACTTCAGATACAGAAAACTTCTGGTGGAGACTTTTGACAGGGAAGTTGAAGAGAATCTCATGGATGGTAAGGTTGTTATATCCTGTGGATATGATGATTTTGATATAGATAAAGATCTTTGCTATGATGATGTATTTAAACGTGCAGATAAGAAGATGTACGACCGTAAGATGGAACTTAAGGAAATAGTTATACACTAACGTATGACTTTCATTAATGGGGGTTTTTATGAATATCAGTGACGAAAATTTCAATACGGATTATGAAGATTTCCTTACTAAAAACCGTATCAAAATCAATAAGTACCTGAACAGGGTACTCTGGTTTTTTGTGCTTACGGGTCCGGCTATCGCAGCAGGTATAAAGGGTGGAATCTTCGTGGATATTTCATATATGACCTGCGTATGGATTTCTGTAGTTGTTATTGTTTTGTCTTCAATTCATTTTCTTTTATATAAATTATTCCCAAGCAAAATAATTACCTGTATTTTTGCGCTTACAGCGCTTAATGTTTTGATTCTGTACATGAAATGCGCTCATGTAAGCATATATCTGACATGGTTTTTAGTGCCGCTTTTAAGCTTGCTGTTCTGTGAGAAATATCTTTATTTTTATGCGGCAGCCCTTAATTATGTGCTGATGCTCATAGGAAGCTGGGTAGTATCCCCATATGAGGCATCTTTCAGAAGTAATCAGTATGACAGTGCTTTGTCATATTTCTTCGATGAAATAGGAGGCTTTACCATTGAGTCCATAATTATGTTTGTTTCAGGCTTTATTATCGGCAAACTGATTCTGGATTATTTCAAGAATCTCTTTATCCAGTATGAAAAAATTAAAGTTCAGGAAAAAGACGTGGAAGAGAAAATGGGCATTCTCGATTCCATGGCTGAAATTTACGATAATGTTAACCTGATTAATTTTATGGATAATACTGAAATGTCACTGCGCGATTCCGAGCAGAAAAAACATGGAATCGATATGTATAACCAGACTCATACCATTATGGCTCAGAAAATCAAGAATCAGGTTATGCCGGATCAGGTTGACAGATTCCTTGATTTTACAAATATTAAAACAGTCAGATCAAGACTGTCCGGCAAGAAACTTATAAGTGCGGATTTTATTGATGTGGTTTCGGGATGGTTCCGTGCCCAGTATATTACTGTGGATTCAACGGTAGATGGTATACCAAACATAATTATATATACGACACGAAATGTTGATGAGGAAAAGAGAAGAGAAGAACACTTAATCAGAATCTCAATGACTGATGAGATGACAAGACTTTTTAACAGAAGATGTTATGACGAGGATTTGAAGGAGTTCAGAAAAGGCGAACTTAGTGAGAATCTGGTGATTTTTTCAGTTGATGTTAATGGACTTAAAACAGTTAATGATACCAAAGGTCATGCTGCTGGTGATGAACTTATAAAGGGTGCGGCTGACTGCCTGGCTTTGTCTGTGGGTAAGAAGGGTAAAGTCTACAGAACAGGCGGTGACGAATTCATGGCAATTCTTCACATAGATGATCCTGAAAACTTACGTGCTTCCATTATTGATAAGACGAAGGAATGGCACGGAGTATACTGTGAAGAAATCTCACTTTCCGTAGGATATGCAGCATATAAAGATAAGCCGGGTTCCACAGTAGATGAACTTGAACGTATTGCAGATGCCGATATGTATAAGGAAAAAGCGAAGTATTATAAGGAAAGAGGCATCGAAAGAAGAAAAGACTAAATGAGTAAAACTGATAAAACACAAGAGTCGCTGGAATATTATGAGTATACAATTTTTGAGTATAAAAAAGGGGCTCATTTAGTTGAAGCGCTCGTTGCCATTGTTGCCTTGATTATTCTTATGCTCTGGATTTGCTGGCCACTGCTGCCGGGGATGTTTCTTGTAAAGGTTCTTAAATCAAATGGTGCAGGAATATGGGCACATATAGTTCTTATAACCGGCGGGATTTTCGTCTGGTTTCTTAATATTTCCCTGTTATTTAATCTTATAGACAGTAAACCAATAAATATAATTGGCAGGGTTTATGATCCTTTTAAGAAAGAAAGATATTATTTGAATGTTCCCAAAGCTTATGAGCGCGTGGATATCACTAAACTTAAGGACGAAAACCTGCTGGATGAGTGGTATCATAATGGCGCTTTTATGGTCTTTAAGAAGGATATAGATAATAATTATTTAAGTTATGTTTATAATCTCATTAATGATAATTATGATTTAAAGGGAGAAAAATTAACTTTATATAAGGTTTCGGCTGAGATAGTTCAAAAGCATTATACTTTCCATAAGTTGTGGGCTGAAGACAGGCTGGTATTCCCGGCGTCAGTTGTGGGAATTACCCCGGAAACTCACACTGCAATGCGTGCTGATGCCGATAACAATGGCAAAAGGACTTTGTTCCTTGGCTTCGAGGACTTTAGCGAAACGATTGAAGGTGTCAGCATGTACCGAAGAAAGTCCTATGGTTACAGGGATGAGGTTAGGAAATTTTATGGGGAATAGACAGTAAAAAAGTATTTGTGGTAAAATTAATGCAGACGTTATGGGTTACATTTTAATCAGGAGGGTATGGTATGTTTGTTTCAAATGATATTTTGTATGTTGGTGTTAATGATCATAAAATCGATTTATTCGAAGGGCAGTATGATGTGCCTAATGGCATGGCATATAATTCATATGTAATCGTTGATGACAGAATCGCTGTCATGGATACCGTTGATAAGAATTTTACACATGAGTGGCTGGATAATCTGGATAAGGCTTTAAATGGAAGAAAGCCGGATTATCTTGTGGTTCAGCATATGGAACCGGATCACTCTGCCAATATAATGAATTTCGTTAAGACTTATCCTGAGGCGAAGATTGTTTCTTCTGCCAAGGCTTTTGTCATGATGAAGCAGTTCTTCGGAACTGATTTCGAGGAAAAGCAGGTAGTTGTTGCGGAAGGCTCTACACTGGAACTTGGAAGCCATACACTTAACTTTGTTGCAGCTCCTATGGTGCACTGGCCGGAAGTTATTATGACATATGATTCAAAGGATAAGGTGCTTTTCTCTGCCGATGGTTTCGGTAAGTTCGGCGCACTTGATGTGGAAGAAGACTGGGCATGCGAAGCAAGAAGATATTATTTCGGAATTGTTGGTAAATACGGTGCTCAGGTGCAGGCAGTGCTTAAGAAAGCTGCCAATCTGGATATTCAGATTATATGTCCTCTTCATGGTCCGGTTTTATCTGAGAATCTTGGATATTATTTAGGTCTTTATCAGACATGGTCAACATATCAGCAGGAGACTGAAGGTATTGTAATTGCCTATACTTCAGTTTATGGCAATACAAAGGCAGCAGTTGAGAAACTTGCAGATATGCTTAAATCCAAGGGATGCCCGAAGGTTGTGGTTAATGACCTTGCAAGATGTGATATGGCTGAGGCTGTTGAAGATGCCTTCAGATATGGCAAAATCATCCTCGCCACAACAACTTACAACGCGGAGATTTTCCCATTTATGAGAGAGTTTATAAATCATCTGACAGAGCGTAACTTCTCGAATCACAAGATTGGTTTCATTGAAAATGGAACATGGGCTCCGATGGCTTACAAGGTTATGAAGGGCATGCTGGAGAATTGCAAGAACTGTACATTTGCGGAGAATGTTGTGCATATTAAGTCTGCTCTTAATGAGGAAAGTACAGCTCAGCTGGAGGCTCTGGCCGAGGAATTCGGAAGTGAGTATGAAGCCAGAAAAGAAGATACCGCAGATAAGAATGACCTTCGCGCCATGTTCAATATCGGTTACGGTCTGTATGTTGTAACCACCAACGACGGCAAGAAGGATAACGGATGTATTGTTAATACCGTAACTCAGGTAACCAGTTCCCCGAATCGTGTGGCTGTTACAATTAATAAAGAGAATTATACTCATCATGTGGCTGAGCAGACGGGAATTATGAACGTTAACTGCTTATCCGTAGATGCGCCGTTTTCCGTATTCGAAAACTTCGGATTCAAGAGCGGAAGGACAGAAGATAAACTTAAAGATATGGAGGAACTTCGTTCTGATAACGGACTTCGTTTCCTGCCACAGTATATCAATGCATTCTTCTCACTTAAGGTGGTTAATTATGTGGATCTTGGAACTCATGGCATGTTCATATGTGATGTAACCGAGTCAAGAGTTATTACCAAGGCTGAAACCATGACATATACATATTATCAGAATAATGTTAAGCCTAAGCCGGAGACAGAGGGCAAGAAGGGCTTTGTATGTAAGGTTTGCGGATATGTTTATGAAGGAGATGAACTTCCTGATGATATTGTATGTCCACTTTGTAAGCATGGAGCGGCTGATTTTGAACCAATTGGTTAAATAAAGATGGAGAATTGTGATGTTTTGGGATAAAGTATCACCTTTATATGATTTATTTGAAAATGTTTATAATGGCAAAGTTTACAGTGGGACGGGTAAGAAGGTTGCAGAATTTATTGAGCCTTCCGATGTAGTGCTGGAATGCGCCTGTGGAACCGGTGCAATCAGCATATATCAATATGTCCAAGGGGACAGGAATGGTTGCAGTTAAGTTTATAACTATGCTGGGGGCGGATTTTAAAAAACAGTTTGATCTTGATTCGTATAAGAAGTTTTTTGAAGACAAGGGATACTCAGACGTTGAATACTATGTGGTCGACGGACGTATGCCATGTGCCATAGCAGTAATAACCAGGAAATAAAAATGAGAATTCTTTTGGTACCAATGTCGGCCATGGCTGAGACTGGCGGTCCATCTGGCAGATGCCGCTTGCTTGCAAAAGGATTTAAAGAAGCAAAACTGGAAGTTGCAACCTGCAGGGCCGAAGATGTTAATTATTCAAAAATAGAAGATATACCGAATTACTTTCTTGATATTCCGATGCCTCTCGGACTGCCGAAAGCCATTGCATCAAGGAGCTTTCCTGTTGCGCAGAAACTGGGTATTACTTCGAAAAAGACAGTCAGAAGTTTTGATGAAGTACTTTGGCTTACGGGAAATCTTAATTACAATTACCTGAAAAAAAGCGTTGAGTCCATAAGAAAAGCGATTAACGATTTCAGACCTGATATTGTATATTCAGAATTCAATATTTCGGCTATGATAGCTTCAAAAAAAGAAGATATACCTTTATTTACAACGGTGAGTTATCCGACACAGCACGAATATGCGCATAAAGCAGAACTTGCAAGGGGGCTTAACAGGCTTATCGCAGAACTTGGACTAACAGAGGTTGAGTCTGCTTTAAAATTGTTTGACTGGTCGGATAAATCTTTTTGTCCAAGCATAAAAAAACTTGAACCAATAGAAAAAGCAAATGTATATTACTGTGGTTCATTGAAAATCGTGTCGGCGAATGAATCTTCACATACCAGAAATAAAATTCTTTGTTATATGGGAAATGGTACAGTGTCTCCGCAAAAAATGTTAAGTGTTATAAAAAAGGCATTTTGGGGAAGTGATTATCAGGTATATATTGCTTCGGCATCATTAAATGAATTCAATGAAAATAATATACATGTAGCAAAAAGGTGGGATTTTAATTCCCTGCTTGATGAAGCAGTTTTATTTATAAATCATGGTGGGCAGAATAGTATAGCTGACGGACTTATTCACAAGGTTCCACAGATAATGGTTCCGGGTAAAGTATTTGAAAGAAAATACAATGCCGGTTCGGTTTCTGATAACAAGGCGGGAGTTGTTGTTTTGGACGGGGATTTTAATTCAGAACATATCAGGGGAATTGCAGAAGGAATTATAAAGTCAAAAGAAATGTATGATAATGCAGCGGCCATTGGATTGGAACTTTTGGGTGCAGGTGGAATAGATGTAATAATAAGAGAAATGCATCGTTAGCTGTATTAAAAGACATACTGACGCTGATGATAATTAATAAAGATGAGGCAGTAATGAAAGAACTTATCTCATTATTTATAACATTTGCGCGTATAGGCGCTTTTACTTTTGGTGGCGGCTATGCAATGCTGTCACTTATTGAGCATACATGCGTTGAAAAGAAAAAATGGATAACACACGATGAAATGATGGAAATTACGGTGATTGCTGAGTCGACACCAGGACCGATTGCAATTAATCTTGCGACCTATATTGGTTACAAAAAACGTAGACTTTTAGGTTCTGTTGTGGCAACAATTGGCATGGTACTTCCATCATTTATTATTATATTTATTATTTCGGTGTTCCTGGAAAAATTCCTGGATATTAAGTGGGTTGCAGGTGCTTTTAAGGGAATTAAAATTGCAGTTGGTATTCTGATTGCGGATGCTGCAATAAAAATGATAATAAAGGGGAAATTGAAAGCATGGCAGACGGTAATTATGATCGCATCCCTTGTTGGAATGCTGATAATAACCTATATGTCCCTTCATATTTCATCGCTGGTGCTGATGGCTTTTGCAGCGCTTACAGGTTTTGTAATTTATTTTGTTAATAAAAATAAGAAAAAGGAGACTGATTAAAGATGGTATATCTGGATTTATTAATTGGTTTCCTTAAAGTCGGACTCTTTTCATTCGGCGGCGGATATGTTTCCATAGCATTAATCAGGGAAATAGTTTTATCTCACGGATGGATGGACGAAGAAATGCTGACTTATATGATAGCTGTCAGTGAGAGTACGCCCGGTCCGCTTATGGTGAATCTTGCAACATATATAGGCAGTTCAAAAGGAGGCATAATTGGAGCTGTTATAGCGACATCCGCAGTTGTGCTTCCTGCGTATGTTATTATTATTCTGATTATGTTTTTATTCAAAGGCTTAATGAAGAACAAAGCCTTTCAGTCAACTTTTGATGCATTGAAACCCTGCGTAATCGGTATTATTTTTGCAACCGGTTTATCAGTAATCTGGAATAATCTGAATATACAGACTGGTTTTAGGTTTGATTATACAGCTGCTATTGTGACAGTTGTTCTTGCAGCTTTATATTATGGATCAATGAAGATAACTAAAAAAGGTATTTCACCGGTTATTTTGATTGTGATTTCAGGTATTATTGGTATAATTGTATACGGACTTTAATGAAGCTTAAGTGTCATACAAAAAATCGGGAGGAGATAAAAAATGACCAGAAGAGAAATGGCAATGGCAAATTTTATGAAAGGATATAACTGCTCTCAGTCAGTGGTGCTTGCCTTTGCAGATATGCTTCCTGTTAATGAATCTGACCTACTTAAAATGGCATCTTCCTTTGGTGGAGGAATGGGCAGGCTTCGTGAGGTATGCGGATCTGTCAGCGGTATGTTCATTGTAATTGGATTACTTTACGGTTATGACGGACCTGAAACCGGACAGGTTAAGGCAGAGCATTATAAAAGAGTGCAGGAACTGGCTCACAGATTTGAGGAGAAACACGGTTCAATTGTCTGCCGTGAACTTCTGGGCCTTAATGTAAAGCGTGAGGCCCCGACTCCTGAGGCAAGAACAAAAGAATATTACAAGAAACGTCCGTGCCCTGAGATTATAGGGGATGCAGCGGAAATACTTGAAGAGTATATAAAAGAATGCTCATTTTGAGGCTACATCCGGGGAATTATTCCCCGGATTTATTTTTTACTTGACGGCTAATTCAAATTAGCCTATAATAAGGCTAAATGAAATTAGCCAAAGCCGGTTTAAGTGAAAGAGGATAGGGAATGGATACAAAACAACGAATACTTGATGAAGCGCTGACACTGTTTTCCGAAAAGGGATATGCCAATGTTTTTGTTGCAGATATTGCAGCGAGGGTTGGGATTAAGGCGCCGTCACTGTATAAGCATTACAAGAATAAGCAGGCGATTTTTGATGCGATTATTGAAGAGATGAACCGAAGGTTTGTGGAACAGGCGGGAGCGCTTCAAATTAGCGGAACGGATGCGGCAGTGGATGCCGAAATCTATAAGCAGATATCGGAAGAGCAGCTGATAGACTTAGGGAAGAATTTATTTTTGTATTTTCTTCATGATGATTATACAAGGCGGTTTCGAAAGATGCTGACCATAGAACAGTTTCATGATAAGAAACTTGCGGATGTCTATATGAAGCAGTATGTTGATGATCCGCTTTCCTATCAGGGGATGCTGCTTGGAATGATGAGCCAGACGGGGATTTTGCAAACGGATAACGTTGAGATTATGACATTACATTTTTATGCGCCGATTTATATGCTTTTGACCGTATGCGACAGAGAGCCAAAGCGCGAGAAAGAGGCGCTTAAAACGCTTGAAGCACACATACGGGAGTTTAACAGATTATATGGTAGAAAATCAGGATGAGAGAAGGGAGATTGATGATGAAAATTACAGTTATTAATGCAACAGAAAAACACGGTGTGACATACAAGATGAAAGAATTATTTTTGGAGAAGTTTAAGGATAAGGCAGAGATTACAGAATATTATCTTCCTAAGGACGGCCCGGGATTCTGTTCAGGATGTACTACATGCTTTAGAGGTAATCAGAATCTTTGTAAGGATGCTGAAAAAGTTCAGAGAATTGAGAAATCCTTACTTGAAGCAGATTTTCTGGTCTTCACATCTCCTGCATATGTATTCCATACAACCGGTGCAATGAAGGCATTGCTTGACCACTTTGGATACAGATGGATGCCTCACCGTCCGGCGAAAGAAATGTTTGGAAAACGTGCAGTAATAATAACACAGTGCCTTGGAGCCGGTGGAAAGTCAACTGCCAAGGATATTAAGGACAGTCTTTCATGGTGGGGAATATCAACAATAAAGGTTGTAAGTTTTAAATTGATGTCAGAAATTGAATGGGATAAAATAGATGAAAAGAAGAGGGCATCTTTTGAAAAGAAGTTAAGAAGCGTCGCTGATAAAATGCTCGCCATAAATTACAGCAAACCGGGCCATACAGGTATTGCGGTGAAAGCAAAGTTTTATGCAGTCAGAATGTTGCAGACAGGACTTGGCAAAGATAATCCGGAATATACTGACTTTAAGTACTGGAATGAAAATGGCTGGATAGGCAAAGTAAGGCCATGGAAAAAAATATAAAAAAGATATCAGGGATGTCTGTGCTGCCATGTATTAAGGGAGAGATGTAAGATGCATTTTGTGGATGCGAAAGGGATATTAACCGGAAACGGTGGTCATTATGGAATGAATATATACAGGGGATGTTCACACGGCTGTATTTATTGCGACAGCCGTAGCAGATGCTATCAGTTTACGCATCCTTTTGAAGATATAGAAGTTAAGCAAAATGCGCCGGAGCTTTTGGAAAAGGCATTAAGGTCAAAAAGAAAGAAGTGTATGATTGGAACCGGCGCGATGTCAGATCCGTATATGCACTGCGAGGAAGAACTGAGGCTGACAAGAAAGTGCCTTGAAATTATCTTACAATATGGATTCGGTGTAGCCATCCAGACCAAGTCAGACCGGATTCTTCAGGATATTGACCTTCTTGATGAAATTAATAAAAAGGCAAAGTGTGTGGTGCAGATGACACTTACCACTTATGATGATGAACTTTGCAGGATATTAGAGCCAAATGTCTGTAATACAAAGCGCCGTATAGAGGTGCTCGAAGAAATGCAGAAAAGGGAAATTCCAACAGTAGTCTGGCTGACGCCGATTCTGCCATTTATTAATGATACAAAAGAAAATATAACACCTATCTTAAATGAATGTGTCAGGGTGGGTGTAAAAGGCGTCATTGATTTTGGAATGGGGCTGACGCTCAGGGAAGGCGACAGGGAATACTATTATGCTGCTTTGGATAAAAACTTCCCCGGTCTTAAAGAGCGCTATATAAAAAGTTACGGAAATTCGTATGAACTTCCAAGCCCCAATGCGAAGGAACTTAAGAAAATATTTTATGAGATATGCCGTAAAAATGAGATAATGTGTACACCGGACGAGTGCTTTGAATATATGGCAGATCTGCCGGATAAATATACGCAGATGAGTATATTTGATATATAATTATTAAGTGAGTTTCTTTTAAAGGTAAGGCACTGCCACTTATTAAGACGACGATATTTAGAGGATGAGCATATGAATGAAGTAAATAAAACTTTATATATTCCCCTTTACGGGAAGGCAATGGTGAGTAAACAGAATATTATTTTAAAAGATAAGATGGCTGAGAAAATCTGGGATTCGCAGAACTTTGAACTTAAGGGAAAGTCTAAGTCAAAGTGGCTTTGCTACAATATGGCCATGAGGGCAAGATTGTTTGATGACTGGACAAATATTATGCTTAAAAAGCATCCTGAAAGTATGGTGCTTCATATAGGATGCGGCCTTGATGGCAGGGTTAAGAGGGTAAAAAGGCCGTATAAAAAGTGGTACGACGGGGATTTGGCCGACGTTATTGAAATAAGGGAAAAGTATTATTCTGAAAGTGATTCATATCATATGATTACTTTAAATGCAGCGGATAGTTCGTTCGTTCAGAGCCTGCCTGAAAGTGAATCGGTGATTGTGATACTTGAAGGAATAAGCATGTATCTTACCAATGAACAACTTAGATCTTTCTTCTTAACTCTTCAGAATAAGTATGAGCATATTTATGTTTTCATGGATGTTTATACCGTTTTTGGTGCTAAGGCGTCAAAATACAAGAATCCTATAAATGAAGTTGGTGTGACAAAAGTATATGGAGTTGATGATATTAATAAACTTCTTAGCGGTCTAAGAATCAGGTTTAAAAAAGAATACTCAATGACACCTAGAAGGCTTGTTGATGAACTGGGAAAGAGAGATCGGTTTATTTTCAAACTGCTTTTTACCGGAAAGATGTATCGAAAGATATATAGGCTATATGAACTTGAAGCGTAGAGAAAAAGGATTAAATTTAAAACTGATGGATGAGAATCTTATTCGATATGTGAAAAATAAAATAACCATTAATGTAAAAGCCTATTAGGATAATGCTCGAAGGGAAAGAGAACAAATGGATATTGTATATAAAAAACTGACGGAGAATGAATTAAGTACAATTATAAAAATGAGAATAGACCAGTTGACGGAGGAATATACATCAGCTGGCAAAACTGTTCCGGAAGGTGTGGACCTTGAAAAGGATCTCTTGAATTTTTACAAAAAGAACATGGCTGCCGGCACCTATGTTTCCTGGCTCGCTTTTGACGGAGATAAGATAGTGGGAACAAGTGGTATGTCCTTTGCGGAAAAGCCGCCTTACTTCACCTGCCCTTCAGGTAAATTAGGTATCTTATCCAGCATGTATACAGATCCGAACTATAGACGCCTTGGAATCGCCACGCAGTTACTTGACAGAGTTGTAAAAGAGGCCAAAGAATATGGCTGTGGAACAATCTATATTACAGCATCGGATATGGGTGTAAAGCTATATGAATCATACGGATTTAAGCATAACGAGAATTTCATGCAGTACAATTTTTAATCAAACACACACGAGCTGTTTAGATAGTATTACGATTATATGAAAAGGCCGGCTTTGAAATCTTTGAACTGTCCGGCAATACATATACGGTGAGAAAAAAACTGATTCTATAAATGGGAAAAGGCAGAGATAGGTAGGATGGAACGACCGGAGTTTAACGAAATAAAAGACTACGACGAATTTTGTAAATATTATTGGTATCGCGAAGAACTGATCAAAATATGTAAAGAGCATGGACTTAAGGCCGGTGGAAGCAAAATTGAGTTGAACGATATCATTAAGGCTTATTTTTCCGGCGATAAGATCCTGCCTGAAAAGAGGAAAAGTAAACGCTCTAAGACCACGATAAAGGAACTGACTCTTAGTACAGGGCTTATAGAGTGCGGATTTACTTTTGGCAACAGATTCCGGGAATTCTACGCGGATCAGACAGGGGTAAGACCGTTCAAGTTCAATGTTGATATGGTTGCGTCAGCTAAGGCTGTAAAGGAAAATGGAGATGAGTCTTTTACACTGGGGGATCTTCTGGATATCTACTATGGAAAAAGGACATATGTCAAATATGATAAATCTGCACTTCAATGGAATATGTTTGTAAAAGATTTTTGTGCGGATGATGCAACGAAGATATATGATGAAAGACTGAAAGCAGCCGCATCTCTTTGGAGTATCGTGAGGGACTCAGATATGAAGAAGGAGTATTCACACGAGCTGTTTGAAAAATACAAAGATAGTATTACGATTTAATTTCAGTTAAATGCACCCCATCTCTTGCAAACCGGGGCACGAGTAGTTTTTGCCCCTATAAAAAACTACGATTTACGAAAGACAAGACAATCTCTTTTATAAATACTCATTGTGTAAATATAGAATATGTGTTACAATATACTCAATGAGTAAAACACGAAAGGAGAAATGCTATGTCTGATGAATTGTTTAGTGTAAAAATGAAAGAATTAAGAGAGTCTACCGGACTGAATCGCAAGGAGTTCTGCGAAAAGTTCGAGATTCCCTACAGGACGATGACCGAGTGGGAACTGGGTCATAGGAACGCTCCCCCATATGTGCTTAGGCTGCTTTCATATTATGTCGAGATGCAGCGTAAGCTTAATGAGAATGGCATCAGTGAGAAGTAACAGGGGGGATGAATATGGCTAAAGAAAATGAAATTGTATTATTTGAAACTAAGGATAAAGAAATAAGACTGAGTGTGCCTATTGAAAATGAAACCGTTTGGCTTTCACAGACACAGATGGTTGAACTATTTGCCAGAGATCAATCTGTAATATCAAGGCATATTAATAACTCATTTGATGAAGAGGTAGATAAGGAAAGCAATATGCATTTTTTGCATATTGCAAATTCTGATAAACCGGTAGCGTTTTATAGCCTTGACGTCATCATTTCCGTCGGCTACCGCGTTAAATCCCAGAGAGGCATAGAGTTCAGACGGTGGGCCAATAAGGTTTTGAAGGATTATATCATTAAGGGCTATGCGATAAATGACAAACGCCTGGAGGCCTTACAAAAGACCGTGGAAATTCAGGCCAAGATGCTGGCTACCGCCATTGAAGGTGACTCTGATGAGGTTTTAAAGGCAGTAAATCTGTATACACAAGCTCTGACTTTACTTGATAAATATGATCATCAGTCTTTGGAGAAGCCTGAAGGTAATCAGCCGATATACAGGATTACTTATACTGACTGCCGCGCAATGGTTGACCGCATGGAAGACAGCTTCAAATCAGATGTCTTCGGAGTTGAGAAGGAACCGGGCAAGATCGAAGGAATACTTGCTGCTGTTTATCAGGATGTATTTGGAGGAGAAGTTTATCCTTCTTTGGAGGAGAAAGCTGCCAATCTTTTGTATTTTATGATTAAGGATCACCCTTTTGCAGATGGTTGCAAACGAATCGCAGCTTCTTTATTCCTTGAATTTCTAAACAGAAATAATGCACTATTCAGAGATGGACATAAGGTTATCAGTGACGGCGCCCTTGTAGCTATTACTCTCATGATAGCCGAGTCTGACCCGAAGGAAAAAGACATCATGACGACTATGGTCATGAATCTATTGAGTGTTGGGTAAAAGAATTTTATATTTCAGCATAACCGACTAAAGGGAGAATAATTTAAAAACGATAAATGAGCAGAAAGAATATTAATAAAGGGAAAAACTTAGCTGATCAGATCAGGGCATTGTTGGGAAGTGCGTTATGTCTTTTGTTGTTTTTTGCCGGGATGGGTTTGAGTTATCTGATCCTGTCTGTTAATGATAACTATACAAAAGCTATTTTATTGCTCATACTTGCAGCCGTTCATTTGATCCTTATGATTCTGGTGGTCATTTTTACTTTTATAGATCAAAAAAGAATGCTAAAACAAGGTAAGTGTATATGGCTTACCGAGAATGGAACAATTTTTGTATGGGGATTTGCAGGCTCTACTCTCGTGCTGGCGTTTGTGCTCGAAGCGCTGTATTTGTTTATAAATATTGCAGCTGCAATGGATTTTTTGGGCAGAATATAGCATAAAAAATGGCTCCAAACCAAAGAAAAAAGTTTGGATTGAGACTGAAACCAAAGATTTCAAGCAAAAAATCTTGGATTCAGGATATACAAAAAAATAAAACACAACGTATTGAAGTTATATGAGGAAATCGGGACAGAGGTTTTTGGGAATTCTCGAGTAGTCGAAATTCTGGGATGTTGTGAAGCATGATTAGTGAATGGTGTGGTGTTTATGGTAAAGCAAACAATGATAAAAGTGCTTTTTGTCTGCTGGG
Source organism: Lachnospiraceae bacterium UBA4338 (assembly GCA_002393735.1). Classification (GTDB taxonomy): domain Bacteria; phylum Bacillota; class Clostridia; order Lachnospirales; family Lachnospiraceae; genus UBA3766. The sequence goes on along the minus strand of DGTK01000013.1, from coordinate 131,458 downwards.
GCAATATATGCAGGAGCCCAATGGCAGAGTTTGTTTTTAAGGATATGATAAATAAAAGAGGAATAGCTGATAAGTTCCATGTTGAGTCAAGGGCAACTCATACGGATGAGATATGGAATGGAGTGGGTAGTGAGGTATATCCGCCGGTGCAAAGCCTGCTTAAGGAGCGTGGCATATCATGTAAGGGTAAGAGGGCTCAGCTTCTTGAGAAGGCCGATTATGAGAGATATGACTATATCATAGGCATGGATGACCTGAATGATAAGTGGATGCACAGAATACTTGGCAAGGGAAATGATGATCCTAAAATCAGTCTGCTTCTTGATTATACAGACCACCCAAGGGCTGTGGCAGATCCGTGGTATACCAGGGACTTTGAGAAAACTTACCATGATGTAATTGATGGTTGCAACGGATTCCTGGATTATCTGGAAGGACAAAATCTGATATAGATCATCCAAAAAGCCTAATCTGTCTTGAAATCTGTGGCAAAAATAGGTATTATTAAAAATAGTGATGTTATATTTATTATGGATTTAAAGAGGGGTGAATATGGCACATAGAGGTGGATTACTTAAGAACGCAGGTAAGGTTGCCAAAATGGCAGGTCATGTGGCTTCAGGTACAGCCAGAGGAGTTGGTCCTGCAGTAAGACTTGGCAGCAGTTTAGCGAAAGTTGGTAGTGCCGGTGGACCGAAGATGGCACAGACTACTTCAAATTTGGGGAATGTGGTAGGTAAAGCAATGTTTTCAAAAAGACCTAAACGAAGTGCATTTGGAAGTTCCTTTGGCGGTGCAAGTTTAGGCGGAATGATTGGCGGCGCAATAGGAAGTGCGGTGGTTAACGCGGCATCAACAGCCATTACCGGCGCAATTAATGAGAAGAATGCCAGAGATATGGCTGAGATAAATCAGCGTAATGCTGAAGAACTTGCAAGAATTGAGATTGAAAAACAGGCTCAGATGAGCAGGATTATGGAAGAGCAGCATCAGACCAAGGAGAAATATGATTTGTCCCCTCAGGAAAGAGCCAAACTTCCACTTCAGTGTCCACACTGTCTTGGTGCGCCTGATGGAACAAGATTCTGTCCATATTGTGGAAGCAGACTTGTATAAAAAATAGAGAACTCACCGGTTTTGGCAATTGGAGAGTAAAGTTTAGATGATAAAAAAGTGAAAAATCTCTTGACACAGGCGGTTCTTTTGTTATAGTATTGTTTCAGTTTCGAAAATTTATATGTTAAATGCTATGAAGGAATTATGCTTTTTCAGGCAGTTACAGAGAGTCGGCGAATGGTGCGAGCCGATACGAAATGAAAATTGCAGTCTCACTCCTGAGCAGAACTTTTGAAACCGGTAAGGCGTGTAAGAAGTTCCGGATGTCCCGTTATCAAGGCAACAGATATGATGGTATCTGAATGAGTGGTTGCATATGCAACAATGTGGGTGGTACCGCGGTTAGTAATAATCGTCCCTAAGGCTGAAAAGTCTTAGGGATTTTTTATTGTTATAAAGTTTAGAAAGGATGAAGTTATGAAAGTTATCAGTATTTCGGACATGACAATCAAAGAGGCAGCAGGAAGCGCCGATATGGCCCTGACCTTTAAAGAGCAGATGGCAATCGCCAGAGCACTGGATTCACTGGGAGTTGATGTAATTGAACTTCCGGCAGCAGACAGCAAATCAGGAGCACTACTTGTTAAGGCACTTTCACCTGTAATAAATAAAGCAACAATTTCTGTTGAAGCAGGTCTTTCAATTGAAGAAGTTAAGGCAGCAGCCGAGGCTCTTTCAGGTGCAAAGAAAGGCCGAATCTGCGTAAGCGTTCCTACATCACCTGTTCAGATGGAATACCACGTAGGTCTTAAACCTGCCAAAATCTCCGCCAAGTTAGTTGAAGTCATAAAGGTAGCAAAAGAGTCAGGTTTCGAAGTAGAATTCAGCGCGGTTGATGCAACAAGAAGTGATGCTGAGTTCCTTGCTTCCTTGATTAATGAAGCAATTGATAACGGCGCAAGCGTAATTAATCTTAGAGACAGCGCGGGGCTGATTTTACCAGAGGAATATGTGAAATTTGTAAATGATGTCTGCTCAAAGGTTGAGAAAATTGCGAATGATGAAGTTAAACTTTCAGTAACATGCCCTGATAATATGGGAATGGCTTTGGCCAATGCGTTCAGCTTAATTAATACATATGCAGATGAGATTGTAACTTCACTTTTCGGAAGGGCAGCAGCATCAACAGACGGCGTTGTAAATATGATTTCAGAAAGAGGAGAATCATTTAACGTATCAACAGCCATCGCAAGATCTGACATGGCTAAAACCGTAAGAATGATGCACTTAACTGAGGATAATACAAGCAAGAAATTCTCATTTGATACAGGCGAGGTTAATAAGTCATTGGATGATATTAAACTGGATTCTGATGCTGACATTGCCAGGATTATCAAAACAGTTAAGGCTATGGGTTATGAATTATCAGATGATGATAATGCAAAAGTATATAAGGAATTCAAGAGAGTTTGCGAGAAGAAGAGCGTTATCGGCGTTAAGGAAATGGAAGCAATTATTGCCACCACAGCTCTTCAGGTTCCGCCAACATACCAGCTTGATAATTTCGTAATTAACAGTGGTAATGTAATAACACCTACCGCTCAGGTTACACTTCTTAAAGATGGCAACAAGTTGCAGGGCTTAAGCTCAGGCGACGGCCCAATCGCTGCAGCATTCCTCGCAGTTGAAATGGTTGTTGGATGCCATTATGAACTTGATGAATTCAGCATTCAGGCTGTAACAGAAGGAAGCGGAGCTGTAGGAAACACACTTGTTAAGTTAAGAGCCAATGGCAAGTTATATTCAGGCAGTGGTGTATCCACCGATATCATTGGCGCCAGCATCAGAGCTTATCTTAATGCGATTAACAAGATTGTTTATGAGGAGAAATAAATATGAAACTGTCATTTAGTACAAACGGCTGGGATGATTTTGACTGGACTGATTTTTACGTAACAGCTCAGGATGTGCAGTTCCAGGGAATTGAAATTCATAATATCAAGAAGGAGATTTTTTCAGGCAAGAATCGTCCTTTTAACAACGAACAGATAGTTGAGACAGCTCGCAAAATCGCCGGCATGCACCTTTCAATACCTTGTATCGATGCAACCTGCGACATTGCTGACGCTGACAAAATTGACGCCAACGTAGAAGAGATTAAGGAATATATTCGTATTGCTCACATTCTTCACTGCCCTGCAATCAGATTAAGAGCAGGTAAGGAAGTTTCAGGTGAAGAGATTTCAGATGAACCTGTAATTGAATGTATCAACAGAACTTACAGAGAAGCAGACAATAACGGCGTAAGCCTTCTTATTGAAACAGTTGGACCTTATGCTGATTCCGAAAGACTTCACAATGTGCTTAATGTTTTCGCAAGAGATAATGTTGCAGCTCTGTGGGATTTACATCATACAGTTCGTAATGGTGGTGAGACACCGGAGCAGACAATTCAGAATCTTGGTGCATATGTTAAACATGTACATATCAAGGATTCGAAGGAAACTGCAGATGGTTATGAATATGATCTTTGCGGAGAGGGTACACTTCCAATTGATGACTTCATGAGAGCGTTAAGATCCATTAATTATGATGGCTTTGTATCTCTTGAGTGGATTCCATCATGGATGCCTGAGTTAAGCGACGCCGGCATTGTATTCCCACACTTCGTTAACTTTATGTCCAAATATAAACAGGAAGCAGTTCTTGCAGAGGATGGCCTTTATACCAACAAGGCGGGAACCGGGTATTTTGTCTGGAAGAAGGAAGAGATTATTGATAAAACATTCCCGCAGGTTCTTGATAAAATGGTCGAGGAATTCCCTGAGCAGTATGCTTTCAGATATACAACACTTGATTATACAAGAACATATTCACAGTTCAGAGATGATGTTGACGCTTTTGCCAGAAGTTTAATTGCACTTGGTGTTAAGCAGGGAACCCATGTGGCAATCTGGGCAACCAACGTGCCTCAGTGGTATATTTCATTCTGGGCTTGCTGCCGTATCGGTGCGGTTTTAGTTACAATGAATACCGCTTACAAAATCCACGAGGCGGAATATCTGCTTCGTAACTCAGATACTCATACGCTGATTATGATCGACGGTTACAGGGATTCCTGTTATAAGGATATAATTCAGGAACTTGTTGTGGAACTTAAGGACAATACTCCGGGTAAGGCTATTCACTCCAAGAGACTTCCTTTCCTTCGTCACGTTATTAATGTGTCATCCAAGCAGCCTGGCTGCTTAACCTGGGAAGAGGCTCTTAAACTTGGTGAGAGCGTTCCGATTGAAGAAGTTTACAGACGCTCTTCACTGGTAGATAAACATGATGTATGTAACATGCAGTATACATCAGGTACTACAGGCTTCCCTAAGGGCGTTATGCTTACTCACTACAATGTAGTAAATAATGGTAAATGTATCGGTGACAGAATGGACTTATCCACCGCAGACAGAATGATGATTCAGGTGCCTATGTTCCACTGCTTCGGTATGGTACTTGCCATGACAGCATCCATGACTCACGGCGTAACCATATCACCGATTCCGTATTTCTCAACCAAACCGGCACTTGCCTGCATTAATCAGGAAAAAATCACCTGCTTCCACGGTGTTCCTACAATGTTCATTGCAATGCTTGAACATGAGGATTTCCCGAAGACAGATTTCTCTCACATGAGAACCGGTATTATGGCAGGTTCGCCATGTCCAATCTCAGTTATGCAGGAAGTTGTTGATAAGATGCATATGACTGAAATTACCATCGTTTATGGTCAGACTGAGGCATCCCCTGGATGTACAATGAGTAAGGCTGATGACCCGCTTGAAGTCAGAGTTAATACTGTAGGTAGTCCACTTCCTGGCGTTGAATGTAAGATTGTGGATCCTGAAACCGGCGAAGAATTACCGGATGGTGAAAATGGTGAATTCGTGGCAAGAGGCTATAACATCATGAAAGGTTATTACAAGATGCCTCAGGCTACAGCACAGGCTATCGATAAAGATGGCTGGCTTCACACAGGTGACCTTGCCTGCAGAACTCCTGAAGGAAACTTCCGTATCACAGGTCGTCTTAAGGATATGATCATCAGAGGTGGTGAGAATATTTATCCTAAGGAAATCGAAGAATTCATTTATACTTATGATAAGGTTAAGGACGTTCAGGTTATCGGTGTTCCTGATGAACAGCTTGGTGAAGAGATTATGGCCTGCGTTATTCCTAAGGAAGATACAGAACTTACCAAGGAAGAGATACAGCAGTATGTAAGAGACCATATGGCTAAGCATAAGGTTCCTAAGTATGTTGATATCGTTGATTCCTTCCCAATGAATGCGGCGGGTAAGATTCTTAAGTATAAGATGAGAGAAGATGCAATTAAGAAATATAATCTTGCGAAGGCGGACAGTATAGAGACAGCATAATATGGCGAGTAGGGTGTAAGCCCTACTCGTTTTTTTCGCACTCGCCTGCCTGCCTGTCCCCGCAAAACGGGGGTGGGTAGGCATCCGGCCGCCGGTGTGATATAATACCATCATGAAGATACAGCTACCTAAAAACGTTAAATATATAATTGATAAACTTTACGATAACGGCTTTGAAGCCTATGCCGTTGGCGGGTGTGTAAGAGACTCACTTATGGGAGTGGAGCCTAAGGACTGGGATATAACGACCAACGCTCTTCCTGAGGATGTGAAGCAGATATTCTCCCATACCATCGACACAGGAATCAAACATGGCACCGTATCGGTCCTTCTTGATAAGGTGATATATGAAATTACCACCTACAGAATTGACGGCGAATATAAAGACCACAGACATCCTGAGACGGTGACTTACAGCAGGGTTCTTAAGGAAGATCTGTTAAGGCGTGATTTTACAATTAATGCTATGGCCTATAATGATAAAGAAGGCCTGGTGGATGAATTCGGAGGTCAGGAAGACCTTAAAAAAGGAATCATCCGCTGCGTTGGTGTTCCTAAAGACAGGTTCACTGAGGATGCGCTTCGTATTATGAGAGCCTCAAGATTTGCGGCAGTGCTGGGCTTTGATATTGATGAGGGTACCTGCGAAGCCATGAAGGAACTCTCCGGCAATCTTAAGTATATAAGCGCAGAGAGAATTCAGGCAGAGTTAATTAAAACAATTACTTCGGGTAATCCGGCAGAACTTATAAGGATGTATGAACTGGGAATTACCAAAGTAATTCTTCCAATCTGGGATGAGATGATGGAGTGCGAGCAGCATAATCCTAATCATATGTATACTGTTGGCATGCATACAATTAAGGCCATGGAAGGTGTGCATAATGACAAAATCCTCAGGCTCACCATGCTCTTTCATGACAGTGCCAAACCTGAGTGTAAGACTACGGATGGTGACGGAGTAGATCACTTCAAAGGCCACCCGGCAAAAAGCGCGGAAAATGTTAAACGCATTTTAAGAGAACTTAAGATGGATAATGATACTATTGATAAAGTTTCAACTCTGGTTTCAATTCATGATACAAGAGTTGAGGCTACACCTAAGGCATTCAGGAGATTTATGAATAAGGTGGGAGAGAAAGCATTCCCATACTTCTTCGAGGTTCAGAGAGCAGATATCATGGCTCAGAGTGATTACAGGCGTGAGGAAAAACTTGCGCTGGTTGATGCTTACGAGAATGTCTATAATGAGATAATGAAAGCAAAGGACTGCTTTACCTTAAAGGATCTTGCTGTAAATGGCAGGGATCTGATTGAGAGAGGAATTAATCCGGGGCCGGATTTTAAAAGAATTCTGGATGAAATGTTAAGCGATGTAATTGACAATCCTGAGCATAATGATAAAGCATATCTTATGAGCACATATGTAAAATAGGACGAAATATGAGATTAAAAATAGCTATCAAAAGAATATTAATGCCGGTTATGGCGCTTGGAGTTCTTGTATTTGTCTGTGGCTGTAATGGCAGTCAGAAGCCAGATGATGAGTTTGTATCAGATACTCCGGCAGAGGTTGTGAATCAGATAAATTATATTTATGATGATACGGCAATTCTTATAAAGACAGATCCGGACAGCAGCAGTCTTAAGTTTCAGAATCTTGAGACGGGACTAAGATATACTCTTACCTATGACGGTACCACCACAATGTATGACAGATACGGGGCTGTGGTTTCCGCAAATCAGCTGTCAACGGGAGGAATCTATAATATCAACTTCAACAGTGACAGCAAGAAACTTCTTTCTATGAGTTTTGATAACTCTTTCAGTGTAGATACACATATCGATAATTTTGAAATAAATGATCTTCAAACCAAAATCAGTTACATGGGAGATAAATATACCATCGATGATTATGCTGTGGTACTCTCAGGTAACGATTCACTGGACTTAATTGAACTTCAGGAAGGTGACGAGATAACCGCATATACCAAAGATCACAGACTGTATTCTATTGCAGTTGATAAGGGGCATGGCTATCTTCGTCTTATTAATGATACATATTTTGTGGATGGCTTTATCGAGGTTGGAAACAGCATAATTCACAAAATCACAGAAGGTATGGTACTGACTGTTCCGGAAGGAAGTTATACGGTAAGACTTACCAATGACGGCGCTGAGGGTGTTAAGAGTGTTACCATTGGACGAGGACAGGAAGTAACCCTGGATCTTTCTGATATTGAAGTAGAGATTAAATATGGAACCATCTTCTTTGTGACAGAGCCTGAAGGGGCTTCAGTTTATATTGATGGAGAAAAGGTATCCACGACGGAAGGCGTAGAACTTGAATATGGAGTGCATCAGGTTATTACCAGGGCTGACGGATATGTGACCAAGTCAAATTATATAAATGTGGGTTCCGCATCTGCGTCAATAGTGCTTAGTCTTGAAAAGGCTGATGACAATAAAGTGGATTACAGCGCTGATGCAGATAATAATAACTCTTCAAATACTGCGAATAATGCTAATGGTACTAATGGTACGAATGGTACGAATAACAACAATACCGGTAATACAACCAATGTTAATAATCAAAATGGTATAAATAATAACACAGCAAATGGAACCGGTAATGTAAATAATGGAACAAATGGAAATACGACAACGTCCAACACTGCAGGTGGTAACGTTAATAATGGCGGTAATATAACCCAGGGTGAAAAGGTTGATAATACCAATAATAATATATCTGCAACCAACTCCCAGGGCGGCAATACGACCATAGTTCCGACGGATAGTAATTCGCAGACAATATCCACATCAGATAACGGATGCAGGGTATATGTGGATGCCCCACAGGGAGCAGAAGTTTATGCTGATGGAAACTATATCGGAATTGCTCCGACATCCATGCCGATTCATACTGGACAAATGGTTATAACGCTGCGTATGACGGGCTATCAGACACGCAGTTATACACTGAATTTTGAGAGTGATAAGGCTGACGTGAGATACTCATTCTCTGAATTAACGAAAATTGAGTAAAAATAATCTAAAAAATGCCTAAAATCCTTGATTTTATCGCATTTTTCCTTGACAAAACACTAGATTTTTATATAATGAATTATAGATGACTTAGGTGAGTCACCGTAGTAAAAAGATGTATTTTTATAGGAGGAGTTCAAAATGAACAAGACAGAATTAGTAGCAGCTATCGCTGATAAGGCAAAGATCTCAAAGAAAGATGCTGAAGCAGCAGTTAAGGCTTTCACAGAAGTAGTTACAAAGGAACTTAAGAAGGGTGGAAAGATCCAGTTAGTTGGTTTCGGTACATTCGAAGTTGCTAAGAGAGCAGCTAGAGAGGGTAGAAATCCTCAGACAGGTAAGACAATGAAGATTAAAGCTTCAAAGGCTCCTAAGTTCAAAGCTGGTAAGGCTTTAAAGGATGCTGTTAATGCTAAATAATTTGATTGTTTAATATGAACATCAGAGGCAGCCATTTTCATGGCTGCCTTTTCCTTTGTACCCGTGACTTGTGCCAGGTTACATAAATTGACACAAAATATAGTATAATGCGTTAACATAAAATGCCTAAGGAGGCCAATTATGAGATTAGATAAGTTTCTTAAAGTATCCAGATTAATAAAGAGAAGAACCGTTGCCAACGAGGCCTGCGATGCCGGCAGGATCAGTGTAAATGGTAAAGTTTGCAAGGCCTCATATGAGGTAAAAGTAGGGGATATCATTACTATCAAGTTTGGCGACAGAGATCTTGTTGCCAGGGTTTTATCCCTTCAGGAGACCATTCATAAAGAAGATGCCAAAGATATGTATGAGATAATTGTATAAAAATATTTTGAAATTTTGTTAAAAATGGTTAACGTAAAATTATTTATTTTAGTTGACGTAATAATTAAATGTGCTATAATAATTATGTTAACGCGCTAAAGCGCCTGACAAGTATATTTGTGTATTTGGCTGGAGGTTATTGTAGCAGATGGCATCAAGAGGCAGACGCAGAGCTTCTTCATATAAGTGGAAGAAACCGGATTTCATGAAGAATAGCCGTAAGAGCTTGATTCTTGTAATCGTTCTTGTATTTTTATTCTCATCCTGGTTTTTATACAGTTCCCATAAATTAAGAGTTCAGAACGCTCAGAGCGAAGAGAAAATTGAATATTATCAGACTCTGATTGACAAGGAAGCAGACAGAGCAGAGCAGATAGCTCAGTTCGAGAAGGAAGCTCAGACAACTAAATATATAGAGGAAGTTGCAAGAGTTAAATTCGGACTGGTTAAGGATAAAGAAATTATATTCAGAGCAGAATAACAAGCGGCGCGGTAATAAATCCGAGTCGCTTTTGCTTTATATGTTATAATAAATAAAAGCAACAAATGATGACAGGAGCATTTATGAAAAGTTTCAAGTTTGAGAATAAGATTTATGAGTGGATTTCAAAGAATCTCTTATTAGTCGGAATAATTCTGGCTACAGTTCTATCTTTCTATTTTAGATTCATAATGAAGGAGTTTGAAAGCGGAGATTTACAAACATTTTTGATCCCATGGTACGAAAAGATTAAAACTATGGGTGGATTTAAAGCTTTATCAACTCAGGTAGGTAATTATGGTATTCCGTATCAGACTCTGATTGCTCTTATGACGTATTTGCCGGTAACATCAGTAGCTGCATACAAAATTCTATCCATAATTTTTGATTATGCCTTATGTATTCTTATGGCTGTATTAACACATAAAATTACTGGTAGTAAGCTACTTGCAGGTGTCGCTTATATTATTACAGTAATTAACCCTGTAATGTTTATGAATTCTTCTGTCTGGGGACAGTGTGATTCGATTTTTACGTTCTTTTGTCTTTTGTGCATTTATGGGCTTGTAGAGGAAAAGTTTAATCTTGCTTTCATAGCGTACGGAGCTGCTTTTGCATTTAAACTTCAGGCTGTTTTTATTCTTCCTTTTGTATTATTCTATCTTTTGTACAAGAAAAAGGCATCAATTATAAATTTCATTTGGATTCCTGTTGTAATGACTCTTTTGAGCATAGGTGGTTTGATAAATGGAAGAAGTATCACTTCGGTTTTTGGAGTATATTTTTACCAGGTTCAGGAATATCCAATGATATCTTTAAACTATCCTTCGATTTGGATTTTCCTAATGGACAATAGAAACTATGGAAATTATCCATACATATCTCCATATTGCATGGCCGTTGCCGTCATAGCCCTGGGATTGCTGGTTTTATGGATTGTAAAATCCGACTTCAAAATCGACAAAAAGAAACTGATTTATATAGCTTTTATTATGTCCTATACTACAGTATTTTTCCTGCCAAGCATGCATGAAAGATACAGTTATATCTATATAATTCTTGGACTTCTTATCGTAATTATTGATAAAAAAACCATACCGGCATATATTGGTCTGTTGATGCTTGATTTGCAGACATATGGATATTATCTGTTTGCACTGACCATTATGCCGTGGATAGTCCTGTCGATTATTAATCTCGCATGCTTTATATATTATTGTTACAGATTTAGTCAGTATTGTAGAATAAGTGTTGATAATGAAGAATAGGAAAACAGATAAAACAATAACATCTTATTTGTGGTTTGCCTTTGGGTTATTGGCTGTTATGGTGGAAATCCTCGTCATGATTTACCTGGGGACTTCGGCAGTTGTTGAGGTCAGGGATCAGCTTGATGGTGAAATCGTGGCATATTACTTAAGGGGCAGGCATCTTTTTAATGGCAATTTCTACCCGGAAATCATGGGTGGTTTAAAGGGCGCATCCATTATTGCACCGGCGCCGATTCTGGCCGTATTCTACGCTTTTGGCGACGTATATACCGGCTACCTCCTAAGCTTCATCGTTGTCAAAATCACCGCTTATCTTAGCATGTATTTCCTCTTAAACAAATATTTAAAGGCACCTTCTTATATCTCAGCAGGCGTTGCAGTTACCTTTGCGTATATTCCTTTTTTTGCAGTTTACGGTCTGTGTGGACCGGGAATACCAATGGTTTTAATTGCATTTTTGGAACTTGCCAAAGATCATAAAAAACTGTGGCCTTATGTGCCGCTGATTATATATGGCGCAGCTTCTTCGCCGGTTCTTACAGGATATGCGGTTATAATCCTTCTTGGAATTGTAATAATATTTAGATTGATAAAAAAGAAACAGATTAAAGGCCTTGTCACAGGTGCAGCAGTCTTAATTTCAACCTATTGTTTATACAATATTGACCTGATAAAAGATGTGATAATGGGAGATGTCAGCCATAAATCACAGATGGTATATTTTGGCTCGTCTTTTGTGGAATCTTTTGTAAATGTGCTCATTAAGGGAATTGTCATGACGCCAAGTTACCATCAGTACTGTTTCTGGATATCCCTTGTTACGCTGATTATCAGCGGATGTTATGCAATATTTGTAAAGAATGATAAAAGAAAAACAGAGAATAAAAATCTGAAGAACCATACAATAATTCTTGCAACCCTTATGGTGCTTGGAATAATGATTGCATTATATAATTCATTTTTTGTAAGCGATTTTGTTGCAAATCTTCGTAACCATATGGGGACTCTGGGCTCTTTTCAGTCCAACAGATTTTACTGGCTTTATCCGGCACTCTGGTATTTAAGCCTTGGAGTGTCAGCCTGCATCATCAATGATTTCAGACAGATAATAATAGAAAAAAATGAAAAAGCAAAAGTAATAACCAATATTGCTTCTGTTGTAATCATACTTGGAATCATTGGAATCTGCGCTGCAAATATTCTTTACGTGGGAACTTTCCGCTATAATTTAAGACAGGTTATAAAGGGAAATAAGGGCAATTCACTTACCTTTGAAGACTATGTTGATAAAGATGAATATGATGCCATCAAAGCCTTTATTGAAAAAGAAGAAGGCTTGAGCGTGGAAGAATACAGGGTTGGAAGCCTGGGGATTGAGCCGGCGGTGGCGATTCTAAACGGTTTTTATACAATAGACGGCTATTCCAATAATTATCCGCTCAAATATAAAGAAGAATTTAGAAGAATAATTGCCAAAGAACTTGATAAGAATATTAATAATGTGTGGTATTATGATTACTGGGGCAACAGATGCTATCTTCTGGCTGCCCAGTTTAACGGAAATCAGTTCCTGGGAAGAGAAGATCATGTCGTATACACAGACCTTGAATTCGATACTGCCGCAATGAAGGCTCTTGGCTGTGATTACCTCCTTTCAGTCGGAGAAATCAGTGGGGCAGAGGAAAAAGGATATACACTGTTAAACAGATTTGATGATGCCAGATATTCATACTGTATTTATCTTTATAAGGTGAACTAATGTTAAAAATCGAAGAAAAAGTTTACAACTTCATAACTGATAAAAATATGATTAAAAGGGGAAGCCGAATCGTTGTCGCACTATCGGGCGGTGCGGATTCCGTATGCCTTCTTGAAATCTTAAGCAGTTTATCAAAAGAACTGGATATAAGCCTTGTGGCAGCCCATGTGAATCATTCCATCAGGGAGAACGCAAAAAGAGACGAGGATTTCGCACGTGAGTTTTCAAATAAGAGAAATATTCCTTTTTACTGCCTTACAGAAGATGTGCCAAAGGTTGCAAATGAAGAACATTTAAGCCTTGAAGAAGCCGGAAGAAAAGTCAGATATGAATTTTTCAGGAAATTAAAAGAAGAAACAAAGAGCGACCTTATTGCGGTAGCCCATCATAAGAATGACAGAGCGGAGACTGTGATTATGAATCTTTCGAGGGGAACTTCTGTTAAGGGGCTTACAGGAATTCAGGCAAAAAATGATGATATCATAAGACCGCTTATGTGCCTTACAAGAGAAGAAATTGAAGGATATATTCAGGATAAAAATTTATCTTTCGTGACAGATGAGACCAATCTTACTGAGGATTATGGCAGGAATATTATAAGATCTTCGGTGCTTCCAAAACTTGAGGAAGTTTCAGAAGGAGCGCTTGAGAATATAATCAGATGCGCTGACAACTTGGAGGTTGTGGAAGATTATCTTTCAATGATGACTGAAAGGGCGTACAGCGCCCATGTTGTGAAGAAAGATGGCAGCCTGACGATTCGTAATGAGATTTCCTATGTGCATAAGGCAATCAGGGACAGAGTAATATTAGAGGCTCTTTGCGAAGTGGCCGGAAGGCGTAAGGATATAGGAAAAGTTCAGATAGATTCCGTTGCAGACCTTATTAATGCAGAAAGCGGAAAAAGAAGAGAATTCATTTATTCTCTTGTTGCAGTAAGAACTGCAAAAGGCGTGGTTATAACCACAAAAGAAAATGAAGAAATGGCATTAAAGAGTGGACAGGATTATTATCTCTGGGATATAGCCTCTGTCAAAATTGATGTCGAGAGAGTTCTTAATGGAAGAGAAATTCGTGTTGAGATGCCGGGTTGTGAACTTACATTTAATGCGGTATCCGGAAAAAATAAGGGAGAATATCCTATAAAAAGATATACTAAATGGATTAACTGTGATAAAATTAAGTGTCTGTGTGTTCGCAATATAGCCCCTGATGACTATATTCGAATTGAGGGAGACAAACTTAAGAAAATAAAGGACTATCTCGTAGACATTAAAGTGCCGTCAGCGGTAAGAAACAAGGTTGTTGTATTATCTGATGGCGATAACAAAAATGAAGTATTGTGGGTGCTTTCGGGAAGACTGGGTGCAAATGCCAAGGTGGATGAGAATACCAAAAGGATAGTTGAGGTCTCCATGGAAATGAGATAGCAGATTTAAGCGGGGTGCGGATTATGGCGGAAAAAATTACAGAATTAATATCAGAAGAAAAAATTGATGAAAGAATCAGAGAAATCGGAGCCGAACTTAGCAATAAATTCCGGGGCGAAGATGTGGTATTAATCGGAATTTTAAGAGGCGGTGCTTTTTTCGCATGTGAACTTGCCAAGAGAATTGATATCCCGGTGGTTATGGATTTCATGTGTACCTCAAGCTACGGCAATGGCACGGTGTCCAAGGGCAATGTAAATATTGTTAAGGACCTTGATGAGAATATCGAAGGCAAGAATGTAATTATCGCTGAAGATATTATCGATTCGGGCAATACACTTAAGGCCCTTAAGGAGATTCTTTCGGACAGAAATCCAAAGAGTCTTACACTCTGCACACTTCTTGATAAGCCGTCAAGAAGAGAAGTTCAGGTTGATGTGGATTATGTGGGATTTGAGATTAATGATTATTTCGTGGTTGGCTACGGTCTTGACTATGCCCAGAAATATCGTAATCTTCCATATATCGGAATCGTGGAATTTGAAAACTAATCAGATTTGATTGATGATAAATAAAGGTTAGAAAGGTAGAAAAATGAACAAGGACAACAGAAGAGGCGTAGGCCTTATCTTCTTTATACTGGTTCTCATAGTTCTCGCCCTTATCTATTACTATTTCTTTGCAGGCCAGACCAGTTATTACACAATGGGTCAGCTCCAGAAAGAAATTGAGCAGGGCAGAGTAGTCGACGTATTTATTGATCAGTATAAGGATTCATTAGGCGGAAGCGTTACAGTAACACTTTCAAACGGCGTAGAGAGAACCGTTAATGTTACCAACGTAACCAATACGGAGCAGTATTTAAGAGAGCAGGGACTGGACCCTGAAGTCAGCACAGTTCCGGTGGAAAGCTGGTTTTTATATAACGTATTACCAATCCTCATTGCAGGAATCATGGTAATATTCGTGATGATTTTATTCCTGAATGCTCAGACTGCAGCCATGGGTGGTGGCACCAATTCCAAATTAGTTAACTTTGGCAAAAGCCGCGCCCGCATGATTAAAGACAACAAATATACACTTAAAGATGTTGCAGGATTAAAGGAAGAAAAGGAAGAACTTGCAGAAGTTATTGACTTTTTGAAAGATCCTGGCAAATATACCAATCTTGGCGCAAGAATTCCAAAGGGACTTTTACTTGAGGGCCCTCCGGGAACAGGTAAAACATTGCTTGCCAAGGCTGTAGCGGGAGAAGCAGGAGTTCCGTTCTTCTCAATCTCCGGTTCGGACTTCGTGGAAATGTTCGTAGGTGTTGGTGCCTCAAGAGTAAGGGATTTATTTGAAGATGCAAAGATGAATAAGCCTTGTATCGTTTTTATTGACGAGATTGATGCTGTGGCTCGTAAAAGAGGTACAGGTCTTGGCGGCGGTCATGATGAAAGAGAACAGACTCTTAACCAGATGCTTGTTGAGATGGATGGTTTTGAGGAAAACTCAGGAATCATAGTAATGGCTGCAACCAACAGAGTTGATATCTTAGACCCTGCTATTCTTCGTCCGGGCAGATTCGACCGTAAAATCATGGTCGGGAGACCAGACGTACAGGGAAGAGAAGAGATTCTTAACGTTCATGCCCGTAATAAGAAGATGGGTGATGATGTTAATCTTAAGAAGGTTGCCCAGACAACAGCAGGCTTTACAGGTGCTGATCTTGAAAACTTACTTAATGAAGCTGCAATCTCAGCTGCAAAAGAAAATAAAAGTTTCATTGTAGATGAGGATATTACCAAGGCTTTTGTTAAGGTTGGTATCGGCGCAGAGAAGAAGAGCCGCCTTGTAAGTGATAAAGAAAAGAAAATCACCGCATATCATGAAGCAGGTCATGCAATTTTATTCCACGAACTTCCTGATATGGATGAAGTTTATACGATTTCAATTATTCCTACAGGCGTATCGGCAGCAGGTTATACAATGCCTCTTCCAACCAATGACAACATGTTCAGAACCAGAGGTGAGATGCTTCAGCATATTCAGACACTTCTTGGTGGAAGAATTGCGGAGGAGATTATTTTTGACGATATAACAACCGGTGCTTCCAATGATATTGAAAGAGCCACAAGTGTTGCAAGAGATATGGTTACCAGATTCGGTATGAGCAAGAAGATGGGTCTTATTAATTATAAGTCAGACTCTGACGAGGTATTCATCGGTAACGACCTGGCTCATTCCAAGCCATACAGCGAAGGCGTTGCGAGCCAGATTGATGAGGAAATCAAAGCCATCATTGATGAGTGCTATATCAAGGCTAAAAAGATTCTTACTGATAATATCGAGATCCTTCATAAGACAGCCAATCTTCTTATTGAGAAAGAGCGAATCTCCATGGAAGAATTCAATGATATCTTTGAGAAGAAAGATATTTTTGGTTTTCCTGAAACACCAAAAACGGAGATTTAAAATTTGATTTCGGCTTAAACAGATGACGGGGTGCCCCGTCATCTTTTTATGAATATTATGTATGAGAGGTAAGTATGTTTACATTTGAAAGTGTAGTAAGATTCAGCGAAGTTGATACAGACGGATATTTGGGTCTTAAAGGTATTCTTAATTATTTTCAGGACTGCTCGGAACTTCAGTCCGACTCTCTTGATAATGGATTTGTGAAGGTTCACTTAGAACATCATTTCTGGGTGCTTAATTCCTGGCAGATACAGATTAAGAAAAAACCGAAATTAGGAGACAAAATATTTGCCGGCACAGCGCCGCATCAGTTCAGGTCTTTTGAGGGTCAGCGTAATTTCTATATTCTTGATGAGAACAAGGAAGTGCTGGTTAATGCCAACTCCATCTGGACATTTCTTGATATGGAGACTCTCCGTCCGGTAAAGGTGGATGATGAACAGCTTAAGAAATACGCCCTTGATCCTCCATACGAGATGGATTATGCCCCTCGCAAAATCGACATCAGGAAAATTGACGAAGCAGCATATAGCAAAATATGCGAAATAGAAGTTAAGGATTATATGCTTGATATGAATAAGCATGTAAATAATGCCTGGTATGTAATTGCAACTACTGAGTATGTTCCGGAAGACTTTGAATATAATCAGGTAAGGGTGGATTATCGTAAGGCGGCATATCTGGGAGATGTCTTGATTCTTAAAGAAGCCAGGGTGGATGATAAGTTAGTTCACGTGCTGTCAACCGAGGATGGCACAGTTTATAATATTATTGAGTACTCGAAAATGTAATGTTATACAATTTGAAACTGTGAAAAACCGCGTATTTACGCGGTTTTTTAATGCCTCTTGGTAAAAATGCACAAAAAGATTGCCAGTCCTTTGTAAAGTTTGTGCATTTTATGCCTTGTTAAAAAAATACCACTATGGTATAACATACTTGTAACCCCCCAATACATTATAGTTTTTTGCTATACCCCATAAGAAGAAATACCTTCTCTAAAAGGACAGTTAATCTAACGATGACTGTCTTTTTACGTTATAGGTATTTTTTTATTGTTAAAGACAGGTTGAAAACGCAGGTAATCTGCCCTAATGCTTGTATTTTAGAGTAAAATATAATACAATATTAGGTGGTTGTTAGCCAAAGAATGGCTTGTAATTCATACCGGAACTGAGGGTTACTTCAATGGACATTAGTACAATGGATGTAGGGCAATTGTTACACTTGGAAAGGGTGTTGCATTATGTTGGCAGTATGAGGCCTCTTCTTAACAAGAAGGCTCTTTTCTCCGACACTACTTCTGACTATGTGACTCCTGTGGAGCCAAATGCAGGGGATGATGTTACAATCAGATTCAGAGCCGGTAAGAATAATTTGGATATGGTATCTTTAATTTATGAAGACGGCTTTATCCCTATGAGAAAAGTCAGATGCGACGGTGATTTTGACTATTATGAGTGTCATTATACCATTACTGACAAAGGTCTTAAGTATTATTTCGAACTCAAGGTCGGCCAGGTGCGTTGTTTCTATAATGCAAGAGGTGTGACTACAGAAATCCAGGATTATTACAATTTCAGAATTATACCGAATTTCCACACTCCTGACTGGGCCAAGGGCGCAGTTATGTATCAGATCTATGTGGACAGATTCTATAATGGTGATCCAACCAAT
The DNA here is from genome assembly GCA_002393735.1 of Lachnospiraceae bacterium UBA4338. Lineage (GTDB taxonomy): Bacteria > Bacillota > Clostridia > Lachnospirales > Lachnospiraceae > UBA3766. The sequence continues at coordinate 113,048 of DGTK01000013.1, read as the reverse complement.
GATGTGCTTAATAAGGAATATTTCTATCTTGGAGATTATTCAAGGCATGTTAATGACTGGGGCAAATATCCGGATCAGATGGGCGTAAGGGAGTTTTACGGCGGCGATCTTCAGGGTGTAATGGATAAGATGGATTATCTCCAGAATCTTGGAGTTGATGTTATTTACTTTAATCCATTATTTGTATCCCCATCCAATCATAAATATGATATTCAGGATTATGATTATATAGATCCGCATATCGGAGTAATTGTTAACGACGAAGGGGAGCTTCTTGACGGTGACAAGACAGAGAACAGATTTGCCAGCAGATATATAAACAGAGTTACCAATAAAGAAAATCTTGAAGCAAGTAACAAATTATTTGCCGAGCTTGTGGAAGAAGCCCACAGAAGGGGTATGAAGGTTATCCTTGATGGCGTATTTAATCACTGCGGCTCCTTCAATAAGTGGCTTGATAAGGAAAGAATATATGAGGATGCTGAAGGATATGCCAAGGGTGCTTATATAACCAAGGACAGCCCTTATCATAATTACTTCAGATTCCACCAGGGTGAAGACCATATGTGGCCTTATAATCACACATATGACGGCTGGTGGGGACATGATACTCTTCCAAAACTTAATTATGAAAATTCAAGAGAATTATATGATTATATTTTATATATAGGCCGAAAATGGGTTTCTCCTCCATATAATGTGGATGGCTGGAGACTTGACGTGGCAGCAGACTTAGGACACAGCCCTGAGTTTAATCATCAGTTCTGGAAGGACTTCAGAAAAGCGGTAAAAGAAGCCAATCCTAATGCCATTATTCTGGCAGAGCATTATGGTTCATCAAGAGAATGGCTTAAGGGTGATGAATGGGATACCGTCATGAACTATGATGCGTTCATGGAGCCGATAACCTGGTTCTTAACAGGTATGCAGAAACACAGTGATGATTACAGGGAAGACTTACTTGGCAATGCGGATTCTTTCTGGGGAGCCATGGAGCATCACGGCACGAATTTTACAAATTCGTCACTGCAGGTTGCAATGAATGAACTTAGTAACCATGACCATTCAAGATTCTTAACAAGAACCAATCACAAGGTGGGAAGAATCAATACGCTTGGTGCAGAGGCTGCAAACCAGAACGTGGATAAGGCAGTACTTAGAGAAGCTGTAGTTATGCAGATGACATGGCCTGGTGCGCCGACCATCTACTATGGTGATGAGGCTGGTGTGTGTGGTTTTACTGACCCGGATAACAGACGTACTTATCCTTGGGGACATGAGGATACAAGGTTAATAGATTTTCACAGGGATGTAATTAAGATTCATAAGGAAAGAAAGGAACTTTTAAGGGGCTCTTTAATTAAACTTGAGTCTGATTATAATTACATTTCATATGCCAGATCCCTGGAAGGTTCAATTTCTCTGGTGTTTGTAAATAATAATCATCATGAGATGGAAAGAGTTGTTCCTGTGTGGATTGCAGGTGTTAGGAATGGGGAAGTGCTTTCAAGAAAAGTGCTGACATACAGGGAAGATTATACATTAGATGGCGAAGAATATGAGGTAACAGGCGGCAGAATTAGACTTAAACTTCCGCCGAAGAGCGCCCTTTTGTTATGCAATGAAGGGGACAGAAGAATGGGTGAGGTAATATATGATTTCTAAACAGATTATTCAGACATGTATTGATGAACTGAAAGAACTTACAAAAGTTGATTTTATGATTATTGATACTGAAGGACTGCTTCTGGCAACTACCTTCAAGAATAATAATGTGGATACTGCCATGCTGCAGGGCTTCTTTGATTCCCATGCTGACAGTCAGATTATCAGCGGTAATTATTTGTTCAAGGTTAAGGATGAAGGAAAGCCTGTTTATGTGCTGGTTTCTCATTCGGCCAACGCCGACGGATATATTATCGGCCGCATTGCCTGCAATGAACTTGAGCATCTGCTGGTGGCTTATAAGGATCAGTATGATAATGCAGGATTCTTCCAGAATCTCCTTTTGGATAATCTCCTTGCCATTGATATATTTAACAGGGCAAAGGAACTCAATATTTCAGACAGCGCAAGAAGAATTGTTTTCGTTGCTGAAACCACGAAAAGTGATGAAGAGGAAGTGCTGCTTGCGTTAAGAAGCGCCTTCGATAATAAGGATAATGATTATGTTGTTGCCATAGATGAAAGTAAAGTAGCTATTGTTCATACGCTTGCAGATGATGAAACAATGGAGAATATGGAAGAAGTGGCAGCAGTGATTGAAGACATAATGAACACAGAGGTTATGACCAAGGCGAAGGTTGGCTATGGTACAATAGTTAATAATATCAAGGAACTTTCCAAGTCCTATAAGGAAGCTGTTATGGCCTCACAGGTTGGCGAGATATTCTATCCTGAAAGAAATATTAATGCTTATGAGTGTCTTGGCATAGGCAGACTTATTTATCAGCTTCCGGTTAATCTCTGCAAGATTTTCCTTAAGGAAGTTTATGGTTCGGAGGAACTTGATAATACGGACCTTGAAGTTATCAATACAGTAAACGGATTTTTGGACAACGACTTCAACGCATCAGAAACCGCGCGTAAGTTATATATTCACAGAAATACACTCATGTACCGTATTGATAAACTCAAACAGTCTACAGGCCTGGATGTGCGTGTATTTGATGATGCTCTTACTTTCAAAATCGCCTCCATGGTAGACAGATATGTGAGATACCAGGAAAAGAATAACGAATTTTAAAGGTTTAGTATATGAAGAACAGATGGTGGGTAGTAATCCAATTTATAATGATTATCGCCGCTATGGGTCAGCTTACCATGGCGAGGGGTTCCTATTTACCTTATCTGGTTTTATTTGGCGCAGGGTTAGTGGCTCTGGGCCTTAATTTCTTTATAAGTAACCACAATGCAATTAATGCTATTTTCTTAAAGAAAACCTACGAGAGAAATACGACGGTTATTTTTGCCATTCTTATGACAATAATTGTTTTGTGCGCAAATTATAATCTGTATGTAACTCCGGGGGGCAGTGATAATCCGGCAATCAAGGCGGTATACGGAATAATTGCATTCCTTAGCCTTGGAATCGGAACCTACTATGCCACATATAATATTTTCAAAATGATCGCCTGCCACATCGGCAGAATCTCAATATATGGTAAAAAAGGCAAAATGAAATCCTGGGAGATTTTCATCTTCTGCATGTTCTCATTTATGGTTGTTTATTCTCTTATTATGACCATGGGAATGTATCCCGGAATAGTTAATTCTGATGCTACGGATCAGATTACCCAAACCATGACAGGCGTATATTCCAATCATCATCCTTTCTATCATACCCTGATAATAAAGGCATGTATGGATATCGCCAATATCATTTCACCTGCCAATAATATTAATTTTGCAGTTTCGGTTTATTCTTACTTTTCGATATTCTGTATGGCACTGGCATTTTCTCTTCTGATAATGACTCTTGTTTCAGTTGGTGTGCCGAGATGGTGCATAGCAATTATTTATGCTTTTTATCTTTTGATGCCATATCATATACTCTTTAGTTTTGCCATATGGAAAGATACCCCGTTCGCTGCCTTGGTACTTGTCTTTTCCCTTTATTCCTACAGGGTATTTAAGGGTATTGGCAACAGCTGGGTTAATTATATTGTGGTGCTTTTATCTGGCGCAGGAGTTAGTATATTCAGTAGTAATGGAATAGTAGCTCTTGTGCTTTTTGGATTGGTTCTCCTGCTCGTTTACAGATTTAAGGCAAAGAAAATGATGGCCACTGTTGCGGGAGCACTTTTTATTGGAATAGTACTAAGAATCATTTCTTTAGGTGCAATTGGTTTTACGCAGAATAATATAATTGCGCAGATATATACTCCGATTTCGCTTGAGAAAGATGCGGGATATGCATATATGAGTATAGCAGATAATATTCTGGGAATCAGACAGGTCAGCAAGGTGGCAGGTTTTGACAGGGCAATTAATGCCTACGCTATGATGTTTACTAATATTCCAATTCTCAATCTGTGCATATCAGTAGGCTTTAATTTCTGGCTTTGTCTGGTGGCACTTTATACCGCAATAATTAGAAAAGACAGGGGAGCCATAATGATGAGCATTCCTGTGTTGGCAATTATTGCAACACTACTTGTCTCGACCCCTGTCTATGCAGAATTCAGATATATTTATTCAATGTTTACATGCCTTCCGCTTATACTGGTAAGCGCATTCTTCACTATCAGAAAAGAGCCAAGTGGGACGGGGTAAAATGCATCTAGGTGCACATTCCCCCGTCCCCAATGGCACATTATTCTTCGGACATAACCCCTGAGTAGGCGGTTTTAACGCTAATGCCTGGAAGGGCACCAATCTGACCGGTTAAGGCTGATATAACATCCTGAGGAGCATCAATGGCAACGCTGATTATATTGATGCTTTTTTCGCGGTACGGAATCCCCATTCGTCCAATTATATATTCACCGTACTTGTGCAAAAGGTCATTTAAAGTTGCGGTTGATTCGCTGTTTTCCACGATGATTGCCATTACTGCTACTCTTGTCATTTAAATACCTCGTACTTTTGTATTAATTCCCATGCCTGTAAGCATGTCTGCAAAATCCTGCAATTCATCTTTTGAATAAGCATGAAATACAGTTTCTGATTCATCTATATTATTTGCGACCTTGTATAGTATTCTTTCGGATTCCTCATAACTTTGGAGGAAATACTGTTTTGCTCCTTTAAGCCAGTTGCCGATGGAAACAAAGTCTTCTCTGCCCATAAGTTCCTTAACAACAGTTGTTCTAAACTCGTATGGCAAATCCCCGTTTATAAGAATTGATACACTTTCTTCCACAGCCGATGTGTCGTAATTCTCTATTCCCATACACTTGCCATAGTTTTCTTTAGAAGACTTTATGTCGATGGCAGCGTAATCAATTAATTTCTCGTCAATCAGTTCTTTAAGAAGGGCAGGATTGGTGCCATTGGTATCAAGTTTTACATTTAAAGAGCGTTCCTTGATCTTTTTGATAAAATCCTTTAAATCCTTCTGAAGTGTAGGCTCCCCTCCTGTGATGCACACTCCTTCCAAAGAAAAGGCTCTCTTTTTTAAAAATGCAAAGAACTCTTCTTCATCAAGAACCGGCTGACTTCCCGGATATAAAACCAGGTCTGCGTTCTGACAGTAAGGACAGCGCATATTGCAGTGCCCCGTGAACACAGTACAGGCCACATGTTCCGGATAGTCAAGTAATGTAGTTTTATTAAGTCCATGTATTTCCATAACATACCAATTATATCACATTTTCATGAAGGCAAATACATAAAAAATGGTTTGTTTTTTTTGGTGTTTGTTGTATACTAATAAAGCGAGGTTAAATTCGCAAATGTAATAACGGGGGTGTGTAATATGGCGGATATGAAACAGGTCATGCTGGATGAGGTTCGTAAGAATTCCCGAATCCAGACATCATATGTTGCAGAGACTGAAGAATTAATTGACACAGGACTTGCCAAGAATGAAGATAACATAATGGCAGCAGCTCTTGCTTATCTTGATGAGAAGGGATACAGAAGAAGAGCAGACAACGTTGAAATGGCCAAGCAGATGATAATGGAAGTATCTGAAGGCTATGATACAGTTATAGTAAAGAAGCGTAAGATTGAGGAGACGGATCTTTTTGAAAAGGCCACAATAAACGAACTCAGGGATGCAATTAATGTATCGATACTTGATACAGTTACATCACTGGATAATAAGCTGGACAGGATTGTAAATAAGGCTTTTGAATACAGGGTTGAAGAACTGACAACAATTCTTACCGAGAAGGACAGACCTCATGGTCACTTGGCCGGTGACTTCGAGAGTTTTGAAGAACTTCTTAACAGATATGGTTCAGCCGGTTGGGAACTGGATAAGATTTACAGAGAACCTAAGGTAAGTTCAGTAGTTCCTCATACATTTATTGTATTTAGAAGAGAGATTATGAATTAATTTTAAGATATTAGGAGATTAACAGGGGACGGTTTATTGCCGGCCCCTTTTGCGTCAAATGAAAAGATTAACTGATGATGAAAAATTCATGAAGGAGGCCATAAAGCAGGCGAAGAAAGCTTATGCTTTGGGGGAAGTGCCAATCGGCTGCGTCATAGTATACGAGGGCAAAATCATCGCCAGGGCATACAATCGCCGAATTACAGATAAGTCGGCTTTGTCACATGCCGAGATACTGGCGATTAAGAAAGCATCCAAAGTGATAGAAGACTGGAGGCTTGAGGGCTGCACTTTGTATGTAACTTTAGAGCCTTGCCAGATGTGTGCAGGTGCCATAGTTCAGGCGCGTATCCCAAAAGTTGTAATGGCCTGTGATAATCCGAAGGCGGGATGTGCAGGGTCCATAATAGACATGTTCCATGTGGATAAATTCAATCATCAGGTAGAAGTGGTAAAAGATGTTTGCCATGACGAATGCAGTAGCATGCTGACTAATTTTTTTAAGGAGTTAAGAAATCGCAATGACAGGTAGTAAAAATAGTGAAAATAAAGGATTCTGGTTTTACTTTTACAATATTGTATTTAAATATGGCATCTGGATTTTTGCAGCAGTCGTAGTACTTCTTAACTTAAGTCTTATATGGGACTGCGTTGTATGGGGCGATGAAGCATTTAGTATTAATACTGTAAGAGATACAGATCTGGCAGGCATATATCAAAGAGTACTTTACTGGGATAACCACCCGATACTTTATTATATTTATATTAAACTCTGGGCGGTGCTTCTTGGAAACAGAGTCTGGGTTTATCATCTGGCTTCAGTTGTGCCATTTGCAGGAGGTGTAATACTTGCATTAACAAAATACAGAAAAAGACTTGGCAGCATTCCTGTATTCTTCTTTATTACATTTACAGGTCTTTCAGCAGTATGCGCTGAATATAATCAGGAAATAAGAATGTATTCACTGGCTTTCTTCTTTGTTATGTGGGAGGCTTTCACAGCTTATGACATTATTAAGTCAGAAGAAACCGGAATATTTAACTGGATAGCCTTAACGCTTTTAGCTGTACTTGCTGCATATACTCATTATTACGGCGCTGTAACGGGCGGACTGTTAATATTTGTAACATCCCTTGTTTATTACATAATTAATAAGAAACTTACCTTTCTTTATGGAATCGGCTGCATCGTTGGATATTTTGTTCTTTACTGGCCATGGCTTAATGTGCTTCGCCATCAGTCCAGCGGAGTTGTAACAACCTGGTGGATGGAAGCACCTGATCCGTTTAATGAAGCGCTTAAGTTTATTTTTGGCGGAAAGCATATGCTTCCGGTGCTTGGAACATTTGCTTTGGTGGCAACAGTTTTTCTTTTATTATTCAAAATGGAAAAAGGAAAACTCGTAATACGATTCAAGGCTGAGAATAAGAAATTAGACAAAGATTTAATTGCTCTTATTGTTTGCTGGATAACTTTGATTTTATTCTTCACATTTGCCTATGGTGTAAGTTATTTAATCAGACCACTCTTTACCTGCAGATATTCATATCCGGCAGTTCCGCTTGTGGTTATGATTGTTATGCTTTGCATTAAAGGTCTGGTTAACATGGCTATGACAGATGAGAAAGAAATGAGTGATACTGATAAAGAGAAAAATGTGGTTAAAACCACATTTGGCCGTATCGTTATCTCACTAATAATGGCAGTTGGATTTATGGTGCTCGCCATAGGTCTATTTGATTTCAGATATTACAGAAGTGTCTGCAAAACAGAAAACCTCTTTACGAATGTAACACTTAAAACCATAGGTCAACCTTCGAAAGATGCCATTATGTGTGCAACGGATGTTCAGCATCTGGCATGGACTGTGCTTTCGTTTTATTATCCTGATAATGAAGTTAATGATGATACGGCAGTTAATATCGCTTCAGAGGCTGAATCAAACGGAACCGGACTTAATGAAATCTGGTATTTTACCGGAAGAGAAATAGAAGATGCAGAGACTGAATATATGGAAAGTCTTGGCTATACAGAAGATGCTTACTTAGGGATGTGGGTAGGAAAATACGGATGTAATATTTATCATTACTGGAGATAAAAATGAAACAATACACAGTTACCGGAATGAGCTGTGCCGCCTGCCAGGCGAGAGTTGAAAAAGCAGTGAGCAAGGTGGCAGGCGTGGACTCGTGTTCGGTATCATTACTTACCAATTCCATGGGCGTTGAGGGAAGTGCATCGGATACTGAGATTATTAAGGCAGTAGAAGATGCGGGATACGGCGCCGCAGTTAAAGTTAATGAAACAAATAAGTCTTCAGGTTCTCTTAATGCGCGGCTTAAGAGCGAAGAAGAGGCTCTAAAGGACAGGACTACCCCTGTGCTTAGAAACAGACTTATAGCATCTTTAATATTTCTCATTATTCTTATGTACCTTTCCATGGGACATATGATGTTCGGATGGCCACTTCCGGCTTTTTTTAAGTCTAATCATGTGGCAATGGCCTTAGCGGAAATGCTTCTTGCCATTATTGTAATGGTTATTAATCAACAGTTTTTTATCAGCGGGTTTAAGAGCCTTTTTCACTTGTCTCCCAACATGGATACCCTCATTGCTCTGGGTTCTTCGGCTTCTTTTGTGTACAGCGTTGCCATGACTTTCGCCATGACCAAAGCTGCCATGAGTGAAGGAAGCGAAGGAGCAGCGGTTTATATGAATGAATTATATTATGAATCCGCAGCCATGATTCTTGCGCTTATTACAGTGGGTAAAATGCTGGAATCCTATTCCAAGGGTAAAACCACGGATGCTCTGAAAAGCCTTATGCATTTAGCACCCAAAAAAGCCACGGTTATTCGGCAGGGGGCGGAAATCTCAGTGGATGTGGAAGAAGTTAATATAGGTGATATTTTTACGGTTCGTCCGGGGGAGAGCATTCCGGTGGACGGTGTTGTGGTGGAGGGCAGCAGCGCAGTGGATGAATCTGCTCTTACGGGAGAGAGCATCCCCGTTGATAAAAATGCCGGAGATAATGTATTCTCCGCCACCATTAATAAGTCGGGATTTATTAAATGCATGGCCTCCAAAGTGGGAGAGGATACATCCTATGCCAAAATCATTCAGCTGGTAAGTGATGCGGCAGCAACCAAGGCTCCTGTGGCAAAACTTGCAGATACCATATCCGGTATTTTTGTACCGGCAGTAATAATACTTTCACTGATTACCACCCTGGTATGGATGTTTATATCAAGGGACTTCGGTCTTGCCTTATCAAGGGGAATATGTGTGCTGGTGGTAAGTTGTCCCTGCGCACTGGGACTTGCCACCCCGGTGGCAATTATGGTGGGTAACGGCATAGGTGCTCGAAACGGAATCCTGTTCAAAAATGCCGAAGCCCTACAGGAGATGGGGAAAGCACAGATTGTGGTATTGGACAAAACCGGTACCGTAACCAGGGGAACTCCCGTGGTGACCGATGTGATTCCAGCAGGAGATATGCCTGAGGAAAAACTTCTCCAAATAACTGCGGGACTTGAGGCAAAAAGTGAACATCCCCTGTCCCTGGCAATAACGGAATATGCAAAGGAAAGGGGTATTGAAGGCTTAGAGGCTACAGACTGGGCCGTTCATCCCGGTAACGGACTGGAAGGAATAATTGAAGGACACAAGGCTCTGGGCGGCAACTATAAATATGTAAGTGCTCATGCAAAGATAGACAGTGATTATATCCTTAAGGCGGACAGCCTCTCCCGGGAGGGGAAGAGTATTTTATATTTTACATACGATGACAGACTGGCAGGTCTGATAGCAGTAACGGACGGAGTTAAGGAAGACTCGGCTTTGGCGGTTTCTGAACTTAAGAACCTGGGAATTAAAGTGGTTATGCTTACAGGGGACAATGTCAAAACCGCTGAGGCAGTGGGCAAAAAAGCGGGCATAGACGATGTGGTTGCGGGAGTGCTTCCTGAAGGCAAGGCTGATATGATAACTCATCTTAAAACCAAGGGCAAAGTTATCATGGTGGGGGACGGAATTAATGATGCCCCTGCACTTACGTCGGCAGATATTGGAATTGCCATAGGTGCAGGCACCGATGTGGCTATTGATGCGGCAGATGTGGTGCTTATGAAAAGTACTCTTAGGGATGTCCCCGCAGCCATAAGGTTATCAAGAAAAACCTATAAGAATATTGTGGAGAACCTGTTCTGGGCATTTTTCTATAATATATTACTGATTCCTCTGGCAGCAGGTGTGTACAGCCATATATTGGGCATTACCATGAGCCCGATGCTGGGAGCGGCAGCCATGAGTCTTTCCAGTTTCTGCGTTGTGAGCAATGCGTTAAGATTGAATCTGATGAATATTTATAACAGTAAAAGGGACAGGCACATTAAGGCATCGGCCCCACTGGACCTGCCTGATAATAAAGAGAAAGAGGTTAAGAAAATGGAAAAAACAATCAGTATTGAAGGCATGATGTGTGAGCACTGCGAGGCAACAGTTAAGAAGGCTCTTGAAAAAATCGACGGCGTTATTGAGGCAAAAGTAAGCCACAAAGATGGCACAGCAATCGTCTCATTAAGTTCAGATGTTGCTGATGATGTGCTTAAGACAGCAGTTGAAGATAAGGATTACACAGTTACGGGTATTGAGTAACAGGTATCCCCGGTTGACACTCCGGGGCAATAAATGATAGACTATGACTTGCGGGTAATGTAAACCCAAAAGCTTATCAATAGCGAAAAAGGATGAATAACTCCCCGGCTCGGGTCTTATGCGGCGGAGGCCTATGAACCGTGTCAGGTTGGGAACAAAGCAGCACTAAGTAGATACTTCCGGGTGATGTAAGGGTTCCTGAGTCGGGAAGTTAGGCATCCTTACGTTATTGGTAGGCTTATTTTTTTGGAGGATAGGAAATGAATTCCAATTACAAGAATGAAGTTTTATATTATACATTCCCAAACTGGGAAAACAGTGACTACATGATTCATGGTTTTTCATCAAGGGAGTGCGGCGTATCGACAGGCTATTATTCGTCTCTTAATTTAGGTCTTAAGACCGGAGATGATATGGATAATATTAAAACCAATTATGAGATTTTCTTTAAGACACTGGGCCTTGATATTAATTCCATTGTAATACCGGAACTTGCTCACGGTAATGATATTGGAAATGTTACTAAAAAAGACGCCGGTTCCGGACTTCTTACCCCATATGTTTATCTCGAAACAGATGGCCTTCTGACTAATGAAAAAGGTGTGTCTTTAGTGGCTACTTTCGCAGACTGCGTTCCTGTATTCTTTACAGATCCTGTTAAAAAGGTTGTAGGAATTGCCCACTGTGGCTGGAGAGGCTGTGCCAACGGCCTTGCGGGTAAAATGGTGGAGCGAATGATATCTAATTACGGATGTGATGTAAAGGATATTGAGGTTGGCATCGGGCCGTCAATCGGAATGTGCTGCTTTGAGGTTGATATTGATGTGTTTATGGAATTTGTGGAGCTTCCGTTTCTGACTGAAGGCTGGTATTTTGAAAATGATGATGAGACAAAATATAATATTGATCTTTGGCGCGTGCTTCATGACAACCTGATTTATAAAGGGGTATCCGAGGACAAAATCACCATCTCGGGTCTTTGCACCTGCTGTAATAATGATATTTTCTTCTCTCACAGATTCACCAAAGGAAAAAGAGGAACCATGGCGGGAGTCATTGCTCTTATTTAATAAATGGTTTATAATGTTAAATAAGGGAAAAGGCCGTTTTAAGAACTGCTTTGTTTATTAAGAAAAGAGGAAAGAAATGTTATATTGCATTAATTGCGGAGATCCGATTTCTCCTAATGAAATGGTATGTGACAAGTGTGGTTACCGATTTCAGATAGTAAAAGGTAATCCTAATACAGTATATATGTATACAGGTGGAGTAACCAATGTTCCGCCGGTTAATCAGGGCAGACCAGCAGGCGCTCCTTCAGGGCAGCCACAGGGACAGCCTCAGATGAGACCGCAGAGCGCGCAGGGACAACCTCAGATGAGGCCACAGGGCAATCCGCAGATGCAGGGTCAGAGACCTCCGCAGGGTGCTCCACAAGTGCAGGGCAGACCTCAGGGACCAAATCCACAGATGCAGGGCAGACCGGTTCCTCCTCAAATGCAGGGACAGGGAATTCCTCAGGGCGGAAGACCACAGCCAGGTGGAAGACCTCCACAGGCCGGAATGTATGGAAGAGCGATGGGAGCAAGACCGGTTCCACCTCAGGGTAAGCCAAAGAAAAAGAAGAAAAACGGCTGGATGATTGCGGTTGCTATTATCATGGCGATTGTAATATTTGCGGGGGCTGTTTTTGCAGCACTGGGTGTTATTGGTGTAGGTGCACTTATTGCATTCTCAGGTCAGGATGATGACATAGAGATGGTAGTGGCTGATGATGCATCTACAGGCGGAAACAGTACCTATAATCCAACAGTAGATGTAGTTAGTTCGACAACCACAACCACGGAAGATTCAGTAACATATGATAACGGAGGTATCCTTGATTCAACAGAGAATATAGCTCTTCTTTCAACGGCTACCAGAGATCCTTTCGTAAAACTTAAAGGTGATGGAACAGATACAGTAACCGTAATGATATACATGAATGGCTCGAATCTTGAGTCAGATGACGGATGTGCAACATCCGACCTTAAGGAAATGCTTAATGCTACCTTGTCTGATAATGTTAATGTTGTTATCCAGACAGGTGGAACAAAGAAGTGGAAAACTGATGCAATATCATCAAAGCATTCCCAGAGATTCATTATTAAAGACGGCAAACTGGTGCTTGTGGATGACACATTAGACCAGCTTGATATTACAAAAGAAGAAACTTTACTTGATTTCATTAATTACTGCAAGTATAACTATCCGGCAGACAGAAATATGCTGATTTTCTGGGATCACGGTTCAGGAGCAGTATATGGCTTTGGATATGATGAGCATGCGACAGATTATTATGCAGCGCTGACTCTTGATGAAATAAGAAGCGCAGTTGATAAATCAGGTCTTAAATTTGAGATGATAGGTTTTGATGCCTGCCTTATGGGCAGCCTTGAAGTAGCCTGCGCGCTCAGTGATTATTCTGATTATCTTGTGGCGTCCGAGGATTTTGAATCCGGAGCAGGATGGGAATATCAGAACTGGCTTACACTTCTTGGATATAATTCTTCCACACCAATGAAGGATGTTGGAAAAGTGCTGATCGATGATTTTATCAAAGAGTCCAGATCTTATTATGGCAGCGATGGTATCTTAGCGCTTATCGATTTAAGATATGCAAGACTTATGTATTCGTCCTGGACGACATTTGCCTATGCCAATGAGACAGATCTTCTTGAACAAAATTACAATATGGAGATGCAGCGATCAGACAGAGCTGACAGCAGGTATTTTGAAGATGATGAGCCGAAGGGATGGCAGGAATTCTTTGGAGTGTCGTCTAATGATGGTGTGCTTCAGGAATACTCATACGCGGTGGATATTCTGGCATTGGCTAATACCCTGGATACCCAGGAGGCAGCAGCCCTTAAGTCATCGCTTGGATATGCCATTGTTTACTCAAGTGCAACAAATGGAGACGTAAATATGACAGGTCTTTCTGTCACACTTCCTTATGACGATGATGACTTCTATGACGAATTATACGGAGTCTTCTCAAATAGTGGATTTGATTCCACATACCTTTCATTCTTAAAGAAGTTTGTAACGGCGTCAGGCGGAGGTACAAGCTACGACTGGGGTTCGTCCACATGGGATGGCTGGAATGACACGAGCACATCCAACTGGGATGATTATGACTGGTCATCATATGACTGGAGTAACTATACTCAGGATGATTATGGATTTGACAGTTATAACTATTCGGATGAATGGTATGAGCCTGAGAACTGGCAGGATTATATGAATTCTGACAGCTGGGGTTCAAATGATGAGTTCTACTATGATGAATATTATTACTATGATTATTATGACGACAGTTATGATGATCCATACTCCGAAGGAGCCTCATCATGGTATGATTATCTCTACCAGGATTGGTAAAAAAAAAACTTACGAGAATTTTTTGGATTTGCTACAATATTATTAGGGAATGAACTTTGTGTAATCTTGAGAGACAAGGGGAATGTTGTGTTTGGCATTTAATATCGAGAGGTTAGTTTATGTACAAAGTAGGACAGTATGTTGTGTATTGTGGCGAAGGGGTTTTCAAAGTCGACAGTATCGGCACTCTGGATTTAAGCGGAGTGTCGGGAGATGACACATATTACACTCTTTTATCACCTTTCAGGGCAGGCAGTAAGGTCTATGCTCTTGTGGGCAATGAAGAGGGTAAGCTTCGTGATGTAATTACGAAGAAGGAAGCCAAAGAAGTTCTTGATAATATTGCGCTTTTTGATGAAGTTGATGTTCCAAATGAAAAGCAAAAAGACGAAATTTATAAGAAACTGATTCATAAGAATGACTTACGGGATCTGGCGAAAATTGTTAAAACCATGTACGTAAAAAAGGTTTCCAAAATCGCCGCCGGTAAAAAAATGACATCAGGCGACGACAGATATTACAGAATGGCGGAGGAAAGGCTGATAGGCGAACTTGCTATAGTACTTGACCTTGACAGAGGAGAAATCAAGAAGACTATTGATGAGAAACTTGGCGAGATTTCAATTTAGCCACTTTGATTAATGGAAAAAAAATACATATACGTTATGCTTTCTCAGACTAATACATGGATTTCAAGACTCATTAAAATTGTGAGAAAGAAACCATATGCACATGCATCTGTTTCCTTTGACAGAAGACTGCATCACATGTACAGTTACGGAAGAATCTGGTTCTGGTGTTCAAGCATTGCAGGACTGGTTCATGAACTTCCTGACAGAAATTTATATATGCATAAGCCTAATACGAAAATGGTTTTACTCAGAGCTGAAGTTACCGAGGAACAGCATGAGAGAGCAAAACATGCGCTTATTGATCTTTGGAATCACAGATACAGAAGACCATATAATACCATAGGTCTGTGGCTATCGGCTCTTAAGATTTATCTTCCTGTTAAGCATGCCTTCTTCTGTTCACAGTTTACGGCATATATTGTGCAGAGCGCCGGCGTGGATTTTACAGATAAGCCTTATATTAAGGTGGAACCGGAAGATTTTAGGCTTTCAGACAGATTTGAAGTGGTTTACGAAGGAAGTTTAAGGGATTACTGGAATAAATATTCAGTAACATCAGATGGAAAGTTTAACAGATATTAGTAGGGGGGAGTTATGACGTACCATCTTATACTTGTAGCAGTTCTTGGAATTATCTTTTTTGGAATAATAATTGTAGGCCTCATTATTTCAGGCATTCTGGGCGTGCTTACTCATGCTGCGCCGCAGATTATCATGAGACTTATTGCGCGAAAGGACGTGCAGAGTCTGAGTGAAACTGCCAAAGAAAATGAAGGCTTTGCGCCACCACAGGGAACTGAGGTTAATGAGGATTGTTATGATTAAATTATGTTGAAACCGACTTGAAAAAGTCGGTTTTTTGGGAGATAGCAAATGAAAGCTCTGATTCTTAATTCTGGAATGGGGTCCAGAATGGGAGTATTAACAAAAGAACATCCTAAATGCATGACTGAGATAATTCATGGTGAAACAATCATTTCAAGACAGTTAAAGCAGTTATCTGATATGGATATAAAAAATGTGGTTATAACCACGGGATATTATGATAATGTTTTAGCTGAATATTGCAGGGAACTTGATCTGCCGCTTCAAATTCAGTTTGTGCACAATCCAAGATATAAAGATACCAATTACATATACAGCATTTACTGTGCCAGGGATTATCTTGATGATGATATTTTATTAATGCATGGTGATCTTGTTTTTTGTGATGGAGTGCTAGAGAACATTATTGAAAGTGAAGAGTCGTGTATGGCAGTGTCCTCTACTTTGAGTCTTCCTGAAAAAGATTTCAAGGCAGTGGTGGATAATGGATATGTTAAAAAAGTAGGAATAGAATTCTTTGATAATGCGCTTGCAGCCCAGCCTTTATATAAGTTAAAAAAAGAAGATTTTAATAAGTGGATGGGTAAGATTACAGAGTATTGTGAAAACGGGAATACATCTGTGTATGCTGAGAATGCGCTAAATGAATTGGATGGTGCATGCAATATAAGGGCGCTTGATGTGAAGGATGAACTTTGTTCTGAGATTGATAATCCTGAGGATTTGAAATGTGTATGTGAAATATTAAAGAAAGTAGAGTGTTAGTTGTTTAAGGGGAAATGATACAGCATTATTTTGATAATAAGAATAATTATGAATGCCTGGAACAATGGGCCAGCAATAGAACAATAACCAGATTGTTTGTGGTATGCGGCAGTTCATTTCGGTATTTTTCGGATATAAGAAGCAAAATAAATGAACTCGAAGAAAAAGGAATTAAAGTTTTCTATTTTGACGATTTTAAACCGAATCCGGTATATGAATCGGTTGTCGAAGGTGTAAAACTTTTTAGACAGTTCAGAGCTGATGGATTACTGGCAGTTGGAGGCGGTTCATCAATTGATGTGGCTAAATGCATTAAATTATATTCTTCCTCAGATAAACCTGGAGAAGACGGTGGATGGCTTAAAGAAACAATAAATGTTAATGAGATACCGTTTATGGCTATCCCTACAACGGCCGGAACAGGTTCTGAGACTACAAGATACGCGGTTCTTTATTACAGGGGAGAAAAACAAAGCATAACAAATAAGGATATTGTTCCGGACTGCGTTTTACTTGCGCCGCAGTTACTTAAATCCCTTCCCTTATATCAAAGAAAAGCAACAATGGGAGATGCCCTTTGCCATGCTCTCGAATCCTTCTGGTCAATAAACAGTAATGATGAGAGTAAAGAATATAGCACTCTTGCAATCCAAGAAATACTAAAACATATGGATGGGTATTTAAACAATACTCCTGAGGGAAACGAGGGAATGCTTAAAGCTGCCAATGTTGCAGGAAAAGCAATTAATATTTCCCAGACTACCGCGGGTCATGCAATGAGTTATAAAATAACCGGTATTTATGGTCTCGCACATGGCCACGCTGCCATGCTGTGTAACAAAGCTCTCTTTCCGTGGACAATAAATAATGCTGATAAATGTGTTGATATAAGGGGAAGCGAATATTTAAAGAATTTATTTGATGATATAGCGGGTGCGTTTGGTGTGGACAGCATTGAGGACGCAGTTAATAAGTTTGAGGACATATTTGAGAAACTGGAATTGGACATTCCGTCAGTTACCGATGAACGGTTAAATGAATTGGTACATTCAGTTAATGCGCTCAGACTTAAGAATCATCCGATAAAATTGGATGAGGATGATATGGTGGAGTTATATAGACAGATATTTGATGAAAGAGGGTTTTATGACGTTTCTGTCTTATAAACGATACTTTTTGGTAAAATGTGGTATTAGGGGAGATTTTTTATACGGTTATTGGTATAATATGCATTAAGAAAGTGGAATAATAGGTATTAGATAAATTTTGCACTGAAGTGGGAGTGTATGGGTAGACAGAAATAATCATGTATAGATACGGACGCTAAAGAAATATTACTAACGTGTCGATAAATATACATAAGCAAAAATGTTAAGGGGTAAACAAGGATGGATTATATAATTGTTCAAGCAGGAGGCAAAGGAACACGTCTTAAATATCTGACTGCGAATAAGCCGAAGGCTCTGGTTCCTGTAGAGAACCTGCCGATGCTTTTTCATTTGTTTCGCAAATATCCGGATAAAAAATTCATAATAATAGCTGATTATAAAAAAGAGGTTATGAGAGAATACCTCTCTTGTTTTGCTGATGTTAAATATCAGATAGTGGATGCTGCCGGGACCGGAACCTGTTCGGGAGTTAAACAGGCTTTGGAGTTGATTCCGGATAATGAATCTTTTATGCTGGTCTGGTCAGACCTTATTCTGCCAAATGATTTGGAACTCCCGATAGAGTATGCAGGGAAAGAAGGCAGAGCAGCAAGCAGGAACTACGTGGGAATATCCCAGACATTTCCGTGCAGGTGGAAATATGAAAATGGTGTTTTCACCGAAGAAAAATCCACCGAGTTCGGGGTCGCAGGTTTCTTTTTGTTTACCGACAAAGCCAGACTTAATAACGTGCCGACGGAAGGAGAACTTGTTCGCTGGATAAGTGAACAGGGATTTGATTTTGATACTGTGGGATTGGGAGGAACAAGAGAATTCGGATTAATAGAAGAATATGAGAAATTATCCCAATCAAAATGCCGTCCTTTTAACAGGATTACCATAGATGGAGATTGCCTCATTAAAGAAGCAATAGATGCCCAGGGTGAGAAACTTGCAGCAAGGGAAACTGCATGGTATGACAAAGCCAAAAATCTTAATATTCCGGAACTCCCTAAAATATTCGAAACACATCCTCTTAAGATGGAATATATTAAGGGCAGAAACATATACGACTGTGATTTTGATATAGAAGTTAAGAAGAGCATTCTTACTTCTTTGGTTAGTGCGCTTAAGTCACTTCATGCAAGCAAGCATGTTCCGGCTGATACTTTCAGTATAGAGGAAGCTTACTATAATAAAACAATGGATCGTCTCGCCAAGATTCAGGATTTGGTTCCCTTTGCCCATGATGAGAAGATTAAGATAAATGGCAAATGGTGTAGAAATGTATATTTTCATAAAAGAGAACTTCAAAAAAAACTGGATGTACTGAAAACAAATTGTCGGGAGTTCGCTTTTATTCATGGGGACTGCACCTTCTCCAATCTGATGGTGCGAGATGATAACCGTCCAGTGCTTATTGACCCCAGAGGGTATTTTGGATTTACGGAATTATATGGTGATGTCCGATATGACTGGGCTAAATTGTATTACTCAGTTGTGGGTAATTATGACCGGTTTAATCTGAAGAAATTCAGGCTGAATATAGGACAAGATTCCAAAGAAGGAGTTAATTTGAGCATTGAATCCAATCACTGGGAAGAACTGGAAGAATATTTCTTCGAACTAACAGGGGCGGACAGATATGAGATTAAGCTGCTCCATGCGATTATATGGTTGTCTCTGACGACTTATGCATGGCAGGACTATGACAGCATATGCGGAGCATTTTACAATGGACTGTATTATTTGGAGGAAATATTATGACTGAGCAAGAAAATGTAGCGGAGTATTTCAGAAGGCTGAATTGGCTTGATTCAGTATGCGACGTTTATGCCAAAGGAAAAGAAATCTATACAATGTTGGCTGAAACATTAAAGGAATCCTCCGGCGTGGAACTTATAGTATCCCCGGCTAATCTGGGGGATACAGTGTTCATCGCAACATTATCCATGGCATATAAGGAAACTCACCATATTAACAACCTCATTATTTGCGCAAAAGAAAGACAAGCTGAAGCCGTTGAGTGGTTTGAAGGAGTAGATGGTGCTGTGGGACTTGATGATCAACAAATGATGTGTCTCAGGTATTACTTTACGATAAGCCGGAATTTCTATAGCAACGGCATTCGTTATGGTCACATACCCTGCTATATAGATGCGGCAGTGCCGGATACATTTATGCATATTCCACCAGGATTTGGCGGGATTCCTCTAATCAGTGTATGGGAAAAAAGAATATTGGATCTGCCGGATCATTCTCCTACCTGTGGAATTATTGTTCCAGAGGAAATTTTACAAAGTAGAGATATGACCAAATACAATGGTGCAGTACTAATCGCACCGGCTGCTTTTACAAATAAGGGAATACCGGAATCATTCTGGGAAAAAATAGTTGTTGAACTGAAAAAACGAGGAATTACAGTATACTGCAACTCAGGCGGATTGTATTACGATAAACTCATATCAGGCGCTATTGAATGCGTTTTGAGTACAAAAGAACTAATTCTAAATGCACCTTTGTTCAGGCATGTGATTGCGGTCAGGAGTGGCTTTACAGATCTTGTATCCAAGACTGATGCGCGTCTCACTGTGCTACATTTAGGCGGTACAGAGGACGGACCATTGAGCATAGAGTATGGTACGACCGGAGATGATGTAAGAGACCTTGGACGAACTACTGACATTTTTCCGTATAGATATTGCGCAGGGCGAGAAGATGAATTGATACAGCTTATCTTATCAAATATTGATTAATAATAGAACAACTGGAGGGCGTGATTGTGATTGAATATTATAAAGATGTAATGAAAACCATAGAAGATTCCTTGGAATCCATTGATGAGAAACTGTATGAACAGATCATAGAAGAATGCGTTGATACACTGAAAAACGGAGGAAAGATTATAGCTAGCGGACTTGGCAAAAATGTTCCTATCTGTGAGAAGTTTGTGGGTACACTTAATTCCCTTGGCATTGATGCAAGATTTCTTCATACCAATACAGCTGTGCACGGTGACCTTGGTATGGTGGGGAAAAAAGACATAGTTTTCCTGCTGTCCAAAGGGGGCAATACCGTAGAGACAGTTGCGCTTGCCAATCATCTTAAGGATAGAGGAACAGATACCTGGCTTATGACTTTTTCAGAAAAATGCAAGAGCGCGGAAATAGTTGATAAGAGACTAATAATGCATCTTATCAACGAAGGAGATGAATGGGATATAGTTCCCAACAATTCCACGACCGTATATCTCATTGTTTTACAAGGTATAGCAATCGAAATAGGCAAAAGAATGGGAATAACTCTGGATGACTTTAAAGTTAATCATCCGGGCGGAGGTATTGGAGCAAAACTCAGCGGGAAGGATTTGTGGTAGTTGTTGTCTTGCTTGGAAGATGCGAATATAACCGTTCGGTGGTGAAATCCTTAGAGTGATAATATTTCGAATATGTTCCTCAAGTATGAACTTAAAATATTAAGTATATGAACTTGGAATAGTTCTATACGTCGTTGCCTAATAAAGATAATAAAAGAAAAGTATATGCAGTACGATAAAAGACAGTTAAATGTGTATTATTTATCAGACAGAAGTAATAATATAATACTAAAGCAGTTGCGATGGGGATGCATGTTAATTATGAGATTGATGTGGTGATGAACTTCCTGTATCGGATAAGACTACTAAGGTTTAAATTTTTTTAGTGTATGGCATAAAAAAAGGTAATAAATTGGATGTTACTTTTTCACAAATAAAAGTAGATGAATCAGAGCAAGACGTTAGAGGGAAAAATTGTGCATCTTATACTTGAACAAGAATTTAAGAAAGCTTTAAATGGGAAAGAAATCTGGAATGTTTATAACGAGAAATATCATCTAAATGAAGATGGCTTAGTTATTATTATGCCAACTGTTGATGAAGAACTGAATAAAACTGCTGTTCAATTATTGCCAGAGTATATGGAAAGGAAATACTATAAAAATGCGCTGGTTTTATCAAGAAAAAAATATATATCAAAACATACTGGTGGTCAGAGAGTAATAAACGAATGCTTGTCAAATGAAGAAATGACTTGCATAGTGTCATATTATAGATTGAAACAGTTTTTTAAGAATATAGTCATTGTATCAATTGAGGAGCCTTTTGGTGGTGGAGGGATAATAGGAAAGGAAAACATATCCCTTTATAACTATATAAGGGATGCTTTATATGTGTAATTATGTTGGCTACAGAACAAGAGAAATTTTTAATTAATAAAACTATAAACAATAATATTGATAACCTGAAGAATAGCAATGTATATATCTTTGGATGCACTATGTATGCGAGAGATATTCGCGATTGCTTGATAAATAACGGTCTTCATTTTTGTGGAATCATTGACAATAACATTTCAAAAATAGGGACAGAATGCCTTGGATTTATTATAAAGTCCCCTTCTGAAGCACTTATTCCATATAATAAAAATGCCACAGTGGTTATTTGTTCTAAATATAGTCATGAGATGAAATGTCAGCTCATAGCAATGGGATATAACGAGAGTTCATTTATTGTCGTAGAACTGTATGATGGTAATAGTAATCTCGAAGAAACAGAGACTGCCATGATGGCAGTAGAAAAAGGGTATGATGCTTACTGGAGCATAATAAAGGGAAAAGCAGATGATTGTGTTCTGTTTTTGTTTCCATATCCTGGGACGGGTGACATATATATGGGATGCACATATTTGCCGGCATATATATCGGAAAATGACATAAAAAATTATATCCTTATTGTAACAGATAATAAAAGCAAAAGAGTGTGTGAATTGTTTGGAGAGAATGACATACAGGTAATATCGCAATCCGAAATGGATGAAATCTTGAAAGCTTGGGAATTCTTGGGTAGTGAATTAATGAATATAAAACCTTTGTTACATTGGGGATGGAGATGCAAAAGGTATTTATATTCAGATAAGTATCCACAAGTCACTTTTAACGAGATGTTTGTTTATGATACATTCGAATTTTCAGAAGAACCAATGCGCACGTTGCCTAAAAAGGTTAGTAATGAGGTTGTTGAGGCTTTTTTCGAAGAAAATGAACTTATACCTAATAAAACGGTAATACTTGCCCCTTATGCAGGATCATTTATATCTGAGATACCGGATGTATTTTGGGAAGCGATAGCATCAAATTTGACAGATAAGGGATATAAAGTATGCACCAACAGTTGCGGCCCTAAGGAACCGGTTGTTAAAGGAACTGTATCAGTTTTCTTTCCATTTGAAATAGCGGTAGATATAGTTAATAAAGCAGGGGGATTTATAGGGGTTCGGAGTGGATTGTGTGATATTATCAGTTCTTCAAATGCACAAATCATCATTTTGTACGAATATGGATTTAACGCAACGAATATGAATTTTTTTGGATTAAAAAACATGGGATTGAATACGGAAACAATAGAACTTTATTATCATACTGGATTGAAAACAAAAGTGATTACTGATCGATTTAAATCAAATGTTATTTGATGGAGACATGCAAATGAGGTTATTGATAAATATCTTATGGAATGTATTTTGGGGGGCATTATTGTGGAGAATATATCAAAGTTTTAATCATATCCCTCGACACAGTAGTATATATATTTTTCCAGAACAGGATTTAGTACTAAATGATGTAGGTATTAATTGTTTGCAAAGAAATTATGCAAAAGGGGCACTGTCGAAGCCAGTAGTACTATGTGCAGACTTAAATAGTATATCATTTCCAAAAGAGAAACGTTCCAAAGAGTTTATAATTGTTAAGGTTTCTAAAAGAGATTTGAAAAAGATAATAATATATGCTAATTTTTTTGCAAAAATGGAATTTCACACTGTATCACTTGATAAACCGGATGGAAACAGATCATTTTTGGCAAATCAATTTGCAGGAGTTCCGAGCACTGATATTATTGAATATTGCATTTTTAATAAAATATAGAATATGGGATTTTTATGGTTGATGATTATTTCAGATGGGTTTCCAAAATTCAGCGAACTGTTGCGGATAATAAAAATATATTGAGGAATTCCGATGTTTATTTATTTGGGGCATCCGATTCGACTAAAGTTGCAGCGTTGGAATTAAAAAATTTGAATATTAGGGTATCAGGTGTGATTGATAATAACAAAAATAAGTGTGGTACAGTATGGATGGGAACTCCGATAATACCACCAAAATCACTCAAGGTATCTAATCATACATTTGTCATAATCTGTGGCGGTGATGTATATGCTAAAAAGAAACAATTATTGAGTCTTGGGATGGCTGAAAGCAATATTATTGTAGTACTACCGTCTGCTAAGAGCCACTTAGAGATTATTTGGGATTTTATTAAGGCATACGCGGTATATTGGGGATTGAAGAAAAAATACAGAGAAAGAAAAATGATTATATTGCCCATTAACGCCACAGGTGATGCTTATCTAACTGGAAGATATATTAAAGGATATATTACACAGAATAATATACAGACATATGTATTGCTGACATCATCAAAATCGGTCAAAAAAATTCTTGAGTTATATGGAGAGACATATGTAGATGTTATAAGCCTTGGGGATATGGATAAGTTAAAGGAGGTTGTTGACAAAGTCGGAGAAAGTAAACTGAATGTTGTTTTCTTGATGTTTTGGGGGTTGTATGCACACCAGAATTTAATTAAGATTGAAGAATTTACTACGATTTCATTTCTTGAAATGTTCAGGGGAGCAGTTATGGGGATGAATGATGAAAAAAATGCTAGACTACCTGTATTTAAACCTTTGAACGAAATTGCACTTAATGAAAAGATAGTGAAAGGAAAGACTGTTTTGCTTGCACCGTATGCTTCAACTTTTGATGATGAAATTGATGTTGAGTGGTGGGAAGAATTGGTGTTATATCTTAAAACAAAAAATTATATAGTTTTTTCGAATACATCTTCCGAAAGTGAGTCGGTTATTCGTGGTACGGTGGGTGCTTCGTGGAAATATGAAGAATTGGTCCCGATTTTAGATTTTTGCGGATATTTCATAGGAGTAAGGAGTGGACTGTGTGAAGTCATTAGTTCTTCTTCATGTAGAAAAATTATTATATATCAGGAATATATGAGCAAAAGGAAGATGGAATACTTTTCACTTAAGAATATGGGATTGGGAGATTCGAGCATTCTTACAGAAATAAAATGGGAAGACAAAAAAAAGGAGCAAATTCTCAATGATATCAGAGAAAAAATCGAATAAAAAAATAATAAATCTTATATTTATTGCAGATGATAATTATATTGAACAACTTATAGTAACATTGAATTCGATACTTGTGAATAATAATGTCAAACTGATTGTGTACGTGTTTTCAACAGGGATATCTGAGAACAACAGAGTTGTTCTAAAAGAATTTTTGAAAAATTGGGATTCGAAACTAACATATATTGAGCATGCAGAAATATGCATTGATTTAAAAAAAATGCATAATCACAATTGGAATCCAATAGTATATCACAAGTTATATGCTTTATTTGAATGTCATGAGGAAAAAGCACTTTATTTGGACTGTGATATTGTTGTAGATGGGGATATAAGTGCCTTTTATGACACCAATATTGAAAATTATTATGCTGCAGTAATTGAGGACAAAGGAATGCAACAAGTCATACCATCGTTTAGTGCTCATAAGAAAAGGATAGGCTTGCATATTGAGGATAGATATTTTAATGGTGGCGTTATGTTACTAAATTTATCTCAAATAAGAAAAGATTTTTCGCTAGAAGATATGATAAATAAGTTTGACAATTATTCTGACAGATATGTTTTTAATGAACAAGATCTCTTAAATAATGTTTGGAATGGCAAACTCGTTTTTACTGATGAAAAATATAATCGATTGGCATCTGATTTTAAAGGGAGAATGCTGTTGAATGATAAAAAGAGTGTTATATATCATTATTCTTCAAACAAACCATGGGTTGATTGGAGAAAAAAGGATAGAAATGGTTATTCGTGGAAAGTGGACAAATATTTGTCCTATACGAAAACTGCGGAGACAAGGAATCTAAGAAAAATCATCAAAAAACTTTATCATTTTAGAATAAAGGATTGGATAAAAACAAGGATTGGATATAATCCCTGTTTGTTCTGGAACGAAAGCAATAGTATGTCACATTTTATTCAGGCATTATTTCTTTATGAGGAGAATTAGGCTATGAAAGCAATATCGTTTATTATTCCATCGTTAAATTCGGTTAAGTACTATGAAAAGTGTATTGAGAGCATTTTGTCATTAGATATGAGTAATATCGAAGTCATACCAGTAGATGCTGGATCCACTGATGGAACAAAAGAACTTATAGAAAGGTATGCAACCAAAGACGAACGTATCAAACCAAATTTTGTTAGTGAGAAAAGCTATGGGTATCAGTGTAACCGAGGAATCGATATTGCGTCAGGTGAATTCATAGCAATAGTTGAATCGGATGATTATATTGATAGTCAAATGTATGAAAAAATGTATTTGACAGCAAAAGAATGTGGTGCAGATTGGATAAAGTCTGATTTTGCTTTTTTTAATGATAAACCAATATATTTATACCATAATATTTTGCCCTCTTTTTTATCTGATAAATATGATGAACAAATGAACATTAGAGAATTTCCGTATTTGATATATAGAGATCTAAATTTATGGAATGGTATTTATAGAAGGAGTTTTCTTAATAATGAGAAAATTAGGTTCAATGAGACAAGGGGAGCAGCATTTCAAGACATTAGTTTTGTTATATCATGTTTTCTAAAGTCTCGTAATTTCCGCTATATGAAGGGTATATCATATTATTATCGCCAGGATAATGAATCTAGTTCAATTTATGCTAAAGATACTACAGGAAATGTTTGCGATGAATATGAATATGTTCAAAAAATCCTTTCATCAATACCACGTTTATCTCAATACGAAAAAAAGCTTGTTATAGATAAATTGTTTGGGGATTTCATTGGCTCGTTATATAGAGCTTTGGATAATCCGAATTGGAAACCGGGAAAAAAGTTAGAGCTTTTCCAAGGAAATGTAAAAGAACTATATAGAGATTTGGGATATCAAGAAATATCGAATTACGAAGAATTCCGAAATGTGAAAACAATGCAACTTATGTGTGAAGATGTTAATCTGCTTATAGGATATATAAGAGCTCTTCGCTATTTGGATAAAAAAAAGATGAGGCTGTTTTTTGAATTTTGCGATGGAAGAGATTTAATTATATTTGGCGCCGGAGAGAGAGGAAGGAATCTTGCGGCGTTACTAATAGATAATAACTTTAATGTAGTTGCATTATGTGATAACAACCGAAGTAAACATGGTTTAGATAACGGAATTCCAATCTTATCTCCGAATGAAGTGGCAGAAAAATACAGTAAAGGATTGTTTTTGATTAGTATTCAAAATAGTTATGAGGAAGTATGTGAGCAACTTGTTGAGTTAGGAATAGATGGTGGGAGTATCATATGTTCTCCACCTATTTCAGCTCATGATGCATTGGAAATTCAAAGGAGAAGTATATAATGCTAAGGCTATTAATTAAATTGAAATGGTATAAGCAAGTTGTCTAAGGAAGAAAATTAACTGATAACATTTTCCCATGTGGAAAAGATAACGGATGGTTTAAGTGGGATTGTATAGTTTTTACATTGCTTGTTGCTAAGAAGGAAAGTAGGATGAAATATATTGTTATTGCATTGATTATTGTATTTATGTTTGTAACACTGATATTTTTGCTAAGACGAAGTTGGTTCTTTTATAAAGAAATCAATGCGAAAAGTAAAGATAATAATATTAAAATGGAATTATTGGATTTCCTTTTTACTCTTTATGCCAAAGGAGAATGTGGATTCAAGGATTATTTTGAAGCAAAACATATTAAAAAAATTGCAGTTTATGGATCAGGAAGAGTGTTTAATCTTTTAAGAGATGAAATAGAGGCCAACGTAACTATTGGATATTTTTTGAACAGTTATAGGTGTGATAATGATAATATAATACCCACCATTACTCCAGAGTATATTAAGGATATAGATATTAAGGTAGACGCGATTATAGTGACATCTGTCGGATTTATGGAAGATATACATGATAAGCTTGAAAAGAATGGAAATACAATTCCGGTGATTGACATAGATGAAATTCTGTATTTTGGTGATTGATATGGGAAAAGAATTGCAAGAACTTCTAAATATGATTGACGGAAAAGAAATATATATTTACGGCGCAGGAATAGTGGGCAGATTGGTGAAAAAGACTTTGTGCAAATTGGGAAAGCCTGTGGTCTCTTTTTTTGTTACATCCGGAGCATATGATGGTGAAATGTATGAAGAGATTCCAAAAAAGAATTTTTCAAAAGAAAAAGTAAGTGGTGATTATGTCATCATAATTTCACTTCTTCCGTATAAGCAGGACAGTGTTTGCAAAGTATTAAAAATGGCAGGAATTAGTGATTTCTGTAGTGTCAATGATCAGATGATTGATGATATGCGTGAAATACTAGTAGGAGAAAAAAGGCTAAAAGCGAATGTAAATCAAAAATTTTCAGAATTATATAGACTGATACAATCAGAAGAAAGAATAAGGGTTGTCCCTAATAAACGAATTTCTCTTATGCCTAAGAACTGTGAATGGATTAATGATTCTGAGCAAAGCCCCTATGGTGCTGTGATTATTATGAATTTGAATTATTCAATAGGAATTATTGAGACTATAAAAGGTATTTTAAATAAATATGACGGTCGCAAGGTTGCTTTAGCAATAAGAGGGGAATACTTTGAGCAATTTAAGATAAATGATATTATAAGTGACAATGGATATTTCATTACAGAATATTCAGGTTACTGTAGAAATATTGATGATTTTGAGTTTGACAATCTTTTACTGGTATTGTCGCCAGTAAATATGATAAGTTTCCAACAGAATAAATGTTGCACCGGATGCGCATTATGCAAGGAAATATGCCCTGTAAACGCAATAATCATCGAAGATAATAAGAGAGGTGATTGTAATCCTAAAATAGATTTGTCTAAATGTATAAATTGTGGAAAATGCATAAAAATTTGTCAGGAAAAAACAGAGAGATATATTTCTGTCCCGTACGAGCAGAAATGTAAATGTGTTATATGCGATGATTCTGTAAGAATGGATTCATCAAGTGGTGGTTTTTTTTACGCACTTGCTGAGAAATTTGTGCAGGATGGAGGATATGTATGCGGTGTGATTTGGGGAGACGATTGGATGCCGAAACATATTTTAACAGATGACATGACCCAAGTGAAGAAGATGCGTGGTTCAAAATATGTCCGCAGCACTATGGATGATGTTTATAAAAAAATTGTAGATAAACTTAAAAAACATAATAAGGTTATGTTCGTAGGCACTCCGTGTCAAGTGATGGCGGTAAAAAAGTATGTTAAAATAAATGCAAATGACTATTGGTCAGATTTTTTCTCGATTGATTTGTTATGTGGAACACTTCCTTCGCAGACACTTTGGGAAAACTATTTAAACTCAAATTATGATAAAGATAACATAGACGACATAGTGTTCAGAGATAAGTCAATAGGAGGATGGCGATGCGACTCATTACGAGTCAAAACTAAATATTGCGAATATAGGAAATGTAATGGAGACCCCTACTTAAGACTATATCATAATAATATTATAAAACCACTTAGATGCGAGTATTGTGAATATGCAAGCAAGGAAAGAATATCAGATCTGACGATTGGAGACTTCTGGAATATCAGGAGGTACCTTCCAGATGGCGTTGACGATGGAAAAGGGGCGAATTGTCTCTTAGTAAACACAGAAAAAGGTGAAAAACTACTAAATAAAGTGAAGGGAAAACTTAGATTGATTCCTGCGGATATAGAATGGCTTTCCGATAATAGAATTAATCGAAGATATAAAGCATCACACCTAAGAGAACGATTTGTTTATGAGAGCGATAGATTATCGTTTAATGAAATGGCAGGACAGATAATAGAAAATGTTTATGATGTCGGTTTGGTTGGAAATTGGAGTTATCCAAATTACGGATCACAATTGACCTATTATGCCCTATATAAAACTCTAATTCGGTTAGGCTTAACAGTTTTAATGATCGAATGGCCAGAGTTATCATATACAAAACCATATGGTTATTCAACTCTTTTTGATGTTCAGCCATATAGGAATTTTGAGATAGCTGAACCAGCCGTCTCCCTTTTGGATATGGAGAAGTATAACAAAAAATGCAAAACTTTTTTACATGGATCAGATCAATTATTGCACCCGAATTTGTATGATGCATTTGGAAATACAATTGGCCTTAGGTGGACATATGAGGATAAGAGGAGAATAGGATATGCACTCTCTTTTGGCTATGAACATGTTGATTATACGGCGGGGCAATTGACGCAATTGTCAGAGGGATTAAATAGATATGATGCTGTTTCAGTTAGAGAGGATTCTGCCAATAAACTTATGGAATATTATTTTTGCATAAAAACCGAAACAGTGCTTGATCCAGTGTTTTTATGCGAGAAAGAAGATTATGAGAAGATAGCGCGTAAAACAGATGAACATGGTAAGCAGGCAGAAGCTTATCTTTTTGCATATATAATAAATCCAGACAATAAAAAAATAAAATTCGTAGATGATGTTGCAAAAAAGAAGGGCTTGAAGGTTGTAATGCGTGGGGATGCGTTGGACGATTATATGAAAGGGAGATATACATCAATAAATGTATGGCTTGAAGATATGATGAATTCTGATTTTGTAATTACCGATTCATATCATGGAACTTGTTTTGCGCTGATTTTTGAGAAAGACTTTATTGCGTTCAAAAATAAGAACAGGGGAGAAACCAGGTTTGATACACTGTGCGATAGATTGATGATATCGGAATATGTAATTGATGATCCTGCAGATATTTCAGTTGATGATGTTTCGGAGCTAAAGGTAGATTATGAAAAAATCAACAAGGCTAAAACCAAAGAGAAAATTCGATCACAAAAATGGCTTGAAAATGCTCTGTTTTTTGATGACATGAGGTAGAAATTATGAAGAATGTTGAATTACAGTTCTATGATGCATATAAGAATGGTGATGATTTATATTTCTCATCTTTGGAGTTTAATGGATTATTTAGATATAATATCAAAGCGAGAAAATCAGAGTTACTTGGTAGTTTTCCAAAAGAAAAAATGTTAAGCAAAACTCTCCACAGAAGGATTGTTTTTTTTGATGATAGTATCTATTTTGTTCCTTATAAAGGAAAAGGAATTGGAGAATATAATTTGAAAACGAAAGATATTAATTGTTATGTTTTTAAAGAAGATGAAGTTCTTTCTTTTTCTAATTGTTATTTATTTAATGATAGATTGATACTGATTCCTACAAATAATATTTTTCCATTTATGGAATTTGATTTAAGAAACAAAAGATTTATAAGCAGAGTAGATATTAACAAGAATATAACTGATAAATTAGGTTCTGATAAGGGGGTTGGATTTGATGTTTACTCGTCGGCACTTATAGGGCAGAATGAGATACTTTTATCTGTGTGGGGGAGAAATATTGTTGTTGAATACAATGTGATATCTGGTAACGTCCAAAGCTTTGAATTTGATGATGACCTTTGCATAAGAAATATATGTTTTGATAACGGGAAAATATATGCTACGGAGTTGGGATTATATGGATTTGTGGAAATTTCATTACATGATAGACATTTTAATCGGTATCTACTCCCAATAAAGGGGGTGAAGGAACTTCCATATAGTTTTTTAATAAAAAAAGATGATTCGGTTTTATTAGTGCCGGGGATGGAGGACTGTATTTGGGAATATGATTTTTCAAAATCAGAGTGGCACAATTTAGGAGAAAATTATCCCAAAAACTTCGAAAGAATCAACGGAACATCTATGTTTGTTGGGTATCATGTGAATGATAAGATGATTACATTTTATCCAAGAGGAGGAAATGGAATCTTATTTATGGGAGACAATATAGGATTACAGAGCGTCG
The DNA here is from genome assembly GCA_002393735.1 of Lachnospiraceae bacterium UBA4338. GTDB lineage: Bacteria > Bacillota > Clostridia > Lachnospirales > Lachnospiraceae > UBA3766. The sequence continues at coordinate 81,548 of DGTK01000013.1, read as the reverse complement.
CATGTGGTAATGATGATTATGCAGGCATAATGAAAAAATGCGAGGAAGAAAGATTTGACGTGAACAATGACATTTATTTTGAAACGGAGAATAGGACATTGCGTCATTTTGTTGAACATATTCAAAGTTATAATTAATAAAGGGAAAAAGGTTGATGTAATGGCAATGTTACCGGGAAATAGACTCGTTCCCACTTCATTTCATATTCAGAAAATTCAGCCACGATGTTTTGAATGTGTATAATAAAATAAACATGAAAAGTCATTGTAAATTTAAACATTTAATGATACAATAAAAACAACTATAAATCAAAAATAAACAACTATAATTCTCTTGATGTATGTATTATAGTTGTTTTTCTATAGGAGTTATATGAGTTTTACTAAGAATAAACGAGATGCTGTAAAACATTATATCCTTGAACAGATTGAAGAAGGCAATAATAATGTTGTTTCTAAGACAACTAATGCTTTTGACATGACATCTACAAGTGTGTATCGATATATAAAGGAAATGAACAAAGAAGGTATTCTTTATAGAATCGGGCACTCTTATTATCTTAATGAAAAGATTGAGAAACTTGATTATATAACAAGCCAAGTTGGCGATGAAATGGATATTGTCAGCGATGTTTTAGATAAGTTTATTTCTGATTGTCCGGATAACATACGTCGAATTTGGACATATTGTTTATCGGAGATGATTAACAATATAATTGACCATTCTTCGTCAGATAAATTCAGTATTATCGTGAGACAAACGTATATGAGCAAGTCTTTTTGCCTGATAGATAATGGAGTGGGTATTTTTAATAAGATAAAGAATTATTATCGTATGAGTACTATAGAAGATGCTATAGAAGAGTTATTTAAGGGCAAATTGACTACAGATATGAAGAATCATTCAGGGGAAGGTATATTTTTTTCTTCGAAAGCAGTTGACGTGTTTGCAGCATTTTCAGACGGAAAAGTTTTTACACGCAATAAATATGATGAGTGGAATGTCGGTTTGACCGATTTGTTGACGAATATAGCTTATGATGATACTCAGCCGGGAACCATAATTTACATGAAATTGTCAAACTACAGTACCAGAAAACTTAAAGATATATTCGATCAATATGCAAGTGTTGATGAAGGATTTTATAAGACTGTTATTCCGATAAAAAATATGTTTGATGATTATCCCGTATCCAGATCTCAAGCTAAACGCCTCGTAAGAAGACTGGAGAACTTCAAAGAAGTGGAACTTGATTTTACCGGTGTATCGGAAATGGGGCAGGGATTTGCGCATGAATTATTTATTGTATTTGGCAAATCACATCCTAATATCAAGTTGACCGTTGTAAACGATAATGATAATGTCAAAAAGATGATAGGTCATGTTTTGAATACCAAATTGTAGATATTATTTAACGATTAGAAATACTCTTAAGGTTTGCTGACAAAACAATAAATGTCAAGATTATGGAACAAGAACTGTATACCGAAATGATAAACAGCATAAAAACATTGGAAGAAGAAATATGCCTGAAAGATAAAAGCATATTTCTTTTTGCACATTGTAATGCCACGTTGGAACTCGTTGATCTGCTCTTATCCAAAGGATATAAGCCTGTTGCGATTCTGGATAACAGCCGGGAAAAACAGGGAGAAAAGTACAGGGGAATTAAGGTTGTGTACCCCGGGCAAATCACTGATTATTCCGGTGGAAAAAAAGATGACAATATAATAGTACTTATTGCATCAAGGTTTTATGAGACTATGGCGAAGCAACTCAGGGAACTGGGGTTTAAAGGAACAGTTCGCAAGGTTATAGATTATAACACTTTTGCGGAGTATTCCCTGTCTGAAGATACAATAAAGAGAATGAAAGCCAGGGAAAAACACGGAGAAGGCATCCTGGAAGAGATAGAATCAAGGCATAAAGGTGCATATAGGATATTTTGTCCCTTTAATGCTTTGGGTGATATATATTTTTGCATGTCATATCTTCCGGCATTCCTTGAAAAAAGAAAGAATAATAAGTGTGTTATCTGCGTTCCATCAAAGGCTTGCGCCAAAGTTGTTAGATTGTTTGGCGATTATGATGTGGAAGTTTATTCTCAGAAAGAATTGGACGCGGCGATTCAGGCGGTGATTTATACCAAGGACAATAATAGTTATATAGCTCATCAGGACAGGCCATATGTTATTAATCTTCACAAAGCGTTGTATCTAAAATGTATTCCTTTGGAAACTGTATACAAGTGCGGCGTTTTCGGACTGCCTGCTGAAACGAAGCCGGTAGAACCGGTCAATTGGAAGAAATTGGAAAGTCCGGAAAGAATTCATGAAGGTAAAGCGGTCATTATCTCGCCCTACGCCAAGTCCGTGGTGGCATTACCTGAGACAAGTTGGAAGCAAATCATTGACCGTTATTCGGAAGAAGGTTATCAGATCTTTACCAATGTTTCAGGGGATGAAAAACCTCTTCCCGGAACTGAGGAACTGAGGACAGAACTTAATGAAATGAAGGATGCAATAGAAAGAGCGGGGATTTTTATAGGGATAAGAAGCGGATTATGTGATGTAATCAGAACCGCAAAAGCAAAAAAAATTGCATTATATCCGGATTATTATTATAGTGATACTAAGTGGAAAGTAATTAACATGTATTCCATTGATGGATTTGAAAATATAGAAGTAGATGATGATTTTGATATTTTGGGAATTATTTAAAGGCGTCACATGTGAGGATACAACGTGTGTTGAAAAACACTATAGGAGTAAGGCTGTATGAGCAAAGATGCACTGATATTATCAACTCTTTCCAAGACCTGGGTTTTTGATCTTGACGGAACTTTGCTAAAACATAATGGGTACAAAATCGATGGCAAGGATACGTTGCTTCCGGGTGTTAAAGAATATCTTGCGACGATTCCCGATGAGGATAAGATAATAATCTTCACATCCAGAATTGATGAATACAAAGAAATGACATTGAAGTTTCTTAAAGAGAACGGTATCAGATATGATGAGATCTTGTTTAATATGCCATATGGGGAACGAATAATTGTCAATGACCGTAAGCCTTCCGGGCTTGATATGTCTGTAGCAATCAATATGGATCGTGATTCTTTTGACATGCCACAAATAATACGTGAACTATGAATATGTATACGCTGTTGAGGATATTATAGTGGATAACATACAAAATGATGGAAATAATAGAATTAACGAACTTTATTATTTGTATCAATATACAGATGATATTATAGACATCCCTGAGTCTGATCAGTATCCGGGACTTGCCAATTATGTAAAAACAGGTATATTGACTGAGAAAGAGATGGAGAGTTTATTGGGTGGTGGAATGTGCGAAAATCAGATAAAACCATAGGGAGAATCTTTCAATGATACAGAAAAACGAAACTTTTTCTTTATCAACCTTGCCTAAAACCTGGATATTTGATCTGGATGGATAATGTCATAAAAGGGCAATCCAAAGAGTTGCCCTTGCTTTGCGCATAAATAAGCCATAAAAACAAAAACAAATAAAGTTTGTAGATATTGTTTTGTGTCAATAAATTAATTTCTTGACGCGATCCTTTTGAGGGATTACTATAATCTCAAGAGGTAACATATATGAATGAACGGGGAGCAGGACGTAAGAGAAAATTTGATAAAAAAGAGATAGAAGAGATATTGGAATTGTATCACAAGGGACATAGTGTGTCGGCACTTGCAGGTGAGTATGGAGTGTCGAGACAGACTATGTCTTTTTATATTAATAATTCTTTGGCTGTAATAGAAACTGACGCTTTGGATGAAGAAGGAATGGTGGTTCGTTCATTGCCTTGCTGGAAGCAAATGAATAGTGTTTTCAATCTTTCAGAAGATGAATTAAAACTATATAATTTGCGAATCGACTATATGCTTGATGATAAAGTATTAACTTCAATTCTTGCTGATATGAAACGTGAACGCGTGCTGACATATGATTATTATGATAATCCCATGAAAAGAGCTTTTGGTGTTATAAAAAAACCAAATTGGGAAGATTTCATGTTTTTTTTAGAAGACAGGTGTATGCCACGTACCAGAGATCGATTGAAAGAAATACTTCGTGACTTACATCTTGATTTTTATGATTCCTTGCTAATTGTCAGAAAAACAAGTGGACGTATGGCGGAAGATAGACGTTATTTACAGATAACTGATTTTGAGCCTGAGTATGATTAACTTGTAAAATGACTAACAAATAATACTTGGAAAACACTTAATCAGGCTTTGAGGGAATTGCAGCCGGAGTATGCGAATGCTTTTGAAGATATTCTTGATCAGAGGTATCTGTTTAACTACAATGTTTTTCTTGCGAATAAGAAGGTTTTAAGAGATTACTGCGCGTGGTTTTTTCCAATTCTTGAGAGCACTGAAGAACTTTCGGTGCCCAAAGGGGCAGACATATAAAGAAGGAAGGAAGTGAACTGACTACAAATTGTAGTCAGTTGAAGTTAAAAACTGAGGATGGGAAAAGAAGATACACCGACGTGGCAAATACAGAGCAACTTCTCTGTGTTATTCAATCGATACCATCTAAAAAAGCAGAGCCGCTTAAACTCTGGCTTGCTGATGAGCAGACTGACTGTGGTGTACGTAACTTCAGTATATTAGTAAAATAGAGGTGAGTAAAAATGACAACAGATTACAATGTACAATTTGGGCTTCGCGAAGGAATAATAGAGGCTGTTATTCTTCAGGCGAAGAATAATGATGTGGAAAGACTGTGTGTGTTTGGCTCCAGGGCAAGAGGCGACTATCGCAGGACAAGCGATGTGGATCTTGCCATATATGGAGGTAATGTTGCAAACTTTTCTGCGGATGTTGAGGAGTATGTGGATACATTACTGTCATTTGACTATGTTGACATGAATTCTGGGATTCAGGATGAACTTAGAGAAGTAATAGAAAAAGAGGGGATAGTTATTTATGAAAAAGTATGAGAATTTTTGTAAGGCTTTAAATAATTTAAAAGTAATAGAGAATTATAACGAGCCATACGATACTGTTACTTTAACAGGTTTGGTTGGTCTCTATGAGATTTGCTTTGAACAGGCATGGAAAGCCATGAAAGAAATTCTTGAAGATCAGGGATTTCCCGAGGCTAAGACAGGTTCTCCTAAACAAATATTGAAGACAGCTTTTGCCGCTGGGCTGATTAAGGACGAACAGACTTGGCTTGAGGCATTACAGACGAGAAATAATGTGGCTCATTCATATAATGAGAATATTGCTAAGGATATCGTCAAAGGTGCGAAGGATAAGTATTTGCAATTGTTTGAGGAATTGGACAAGAGTATGCAAGAGTATTTATAAACATGTAGTTGTAAAACCCACTCAACTAACATATAATACTTTGTGGCAATAAAAACAGTTTAAGTTACACAAGGAGACAATCTCAATGATTACAAATCGAGAAACCCTTACATTATCAACTCTTCCAAAGACATGGATTTTTGATTTGGATGGAGTGCTGGTGAAATATAATGGATATAAGACTGACGGTGTGGACAGTGTGCTCCCGGGAGTGAAGAATTATCTTAAGACCATTCCGAAGGAAGACAGAATCGTGATTTTCACATCAAGATCTGATGAATATAAGGATATTACCCTTAAGTTTCTTGAGGAAAGCGGCATCAGGTATGATGCCATCGAATTTAACATGCCGGCGGGCGAAAGAATTGTATTTAATGACAGAAAACTTTCAGGAATTGATATGGCATATGCGGTAAATATGGACAGGGATAAGTTCCAGGCACCGGAAATACTTAGAGAGATGTAGAATAATGATGTCGCAAAAGGGCAATCCAAAGGGGTTGCTCTTGTTTTGCGCCTAAATAAGCTGTAAGAACAAAGAAAACCAGAGGAAACTCTGGTTTTTTATATTAGCGCAGACGGAGGGATTCGAACCCTCGTGCCCCGAAGGGCAAACGCATTTCGAGTGCGCCCCGTTATGACCGCTTCGATACGTCTGCAAATAATGCTAGTTGTGCAAATTGTGGGCAAAATACTCGCCGCTGCCAACATCAATATTATATTGTTACAAATCTTAAAGGTCAAGGAATTATCTCTTTTATTTGGGTAGTTTTTGAGTTATAATAGTATAGATTGTTTTTATGATGAGGATAATGTTGTTTTAAATAATATACTCAGGGGGTGAAAAGCATGAAAAGAATTGGAATGTTGACTAGTGGCGGAGACTGCCAGGCGCTTAATGCAGCTATGCGTGGTGTTGTTAAAACACTCTTTAACAGTGGAGAAGAAATTGAGTTATATGGCTTTTTAGAGGGTTACAAAGGCCTTATATATGGCAATTATAAAATGCTTGAGAGCAAGGATTTTTCGGGCGTTATTACAAAAGGTGGTACAATCCTTGGTTCATCAAGAACACCATTTAAGACCATTACGGAGCCGGATGAGAACGGTCTCGACAAGGTTGAAGCCATGAAGCATAACTATTACAAGCTGAATCTTGACTGTATGGTTATTCTTGGCGGCAACGGTACACACAAGACAGCGAACCTTCTGAAGAATGAAGGGCTTAACATTGTTACACTTCCGAAGACTATAGATAATGACCTTTACGGAACCGATATGACCTTCGGTTTCCAGAGCGCAGTTGATATCGCAACAAACTGCATCGACTGCATACATACAACCGCAGCTTCACACGGACGAGTATTCATAGTGGAAGTTATGGGACACAAAGTTGGCTGGCTTACGCTTAATGCAGGTATGGCGTCAGGTGCGGATATCATTCTCATCCCTGAAATCCCATATGACATTAACAAAATCGCCGAAGCCATTGAGAAGAGAAAGAAGAGGTCCAGTTTTACCATTCTTGCGGTTGCGGAAGGAGCCATATCCAAAGAAGATGCGGCTCTCAGCAAGAAAGATTACAAGAAAAAACTGGCAGAGAGCAAATATCCAAGTATTTCCTATGAACTTGCAGATCAGATTCATGAACTGACAGGTGAGGATGTAAGAGTGACCGTTCCTGGTCATACCCAGAGAGGTGGTTCACCATGTCCTTATGACAGAGTATTCGCGTCACGTCTTGGTTCTGAGGCTGGTAATCTTATACTTAAGGGCGAGTATGGATTTATGGTTGGATATAAGAATAGAGAGATAGTTAAGGTGCCGCTTGAAGATGTAGCAGGTAAGCTTAAATCAATTCCTGCGGATGCGTCTATTATCAAAGAAGCTAAGTTATTAGGTATAAGTTTTGGAGATTAATGCCGCCCACACCCCGGCACCCCACCCAGGTCAGGTTCTGACAACAGGTACAAAAGTGCCACCCACACATGGCACCCCACCCAAGTCAGGTTCTGACAACAGGTACAAAAGTGCCACCCACACATGGCACCCCACCCAGGTCAGGTTCTGACAAGCGGTACAAGTGCCACCCACACACGACACTCCACCCAGGTCAGGTTCTGGCAACTGGAACAAGGGTTACCCACACATGGCACCCCACCCATGTCAGGTCCTGACAATCGGTACAAAAGTGCCACCCACACCCCGGCGTCACACCCAGGTCTGGTCCTGACAACCGGCACCCAGCACGCGGCTGCAATTGACGCAAGCCTGGGGCACCAACCCAATAGAAGGGAACAAACAGTATGTCTTATTTGACATTATACCGTAAATACCGCCCTCGCATCTTTGACGACGTCAAAGGCCAGGATTCGATAGTTACGACCATAAGAAATCAGGTAAAACAGAATAGAATAGGCCACGCGTACCTTTTCTGCGGCACAAGAGGAACCGGTAAAACAACTACTGCCAAAATCCTCGCCAAGGCAGCAAACTGCGAGAATCCACAAAACGGCAACCCTTGCGGTGAGTGCCATATGTGCAAGGCCATACAGGAAGGCACCTGTATGAATGTGGCAGAGATAGATGCGGCATCAAACAGTGGTGTAGAGAATATCAGATCTTTGATTGATGAGATTTCCTATTCACCTGCAGAGGGTAAATATAAAGTATATATCATCGACGAGGTTCACAATATCTCGGATAAAGCTTTTAACGCCCTTTTAAAAACACTTGAAGAACCGCCTGAATATGTAATCTTCATATTAGCTACAACAGAAGCTCATATGATACCGATTACAATTCTTTCAAGATGTCAGCGCTATGATTTTAGAAGAATCAGCGTTGAAACAATCTCAGACAGAATGAAAGAACTTATTCAGATGGAAGGCGGAAAGGTAACTGATGAAGCTATTTCATATATTGCAAGAGTAGCAGATGGTTCAATGCGTGATGCCTTAAGTCTTCTTGACAGATGCATCGCATATCATTTTGGTCAGGAACTTACATATGAGAAGGCACTTGATGTGTTAGGCGCTGTGGATAATACAGTATTTACAGAGTTCATGGACGCAGTCATCGATAAGGATGTGCCAAGGTGTATCAAGGTAATTGACAACATCATTGCAGCAGGACGTGAAGTGAATCAGTTTGTGTCAGATATGTGCAGTTATCTTCGTAACCTCATGCTGGTTAAGGTTTCAAATCCTACAGAGGATATGCTTGGAGTTTCGAAGGAGACCATGGCGGCTCTTAAGGAGCAGAGCGAGAGAATTGCAATTAATACGATATACAGGGATATAAGAATATTTACTACCCTGGCTTCTGATATTAAGAAAGCATCACAAAAGAGAGTGCTTCTTGATGTAACAATAGTTAAACTCTGTCATCCTGAAACAGAGACAGATACAGCGTCACTTGCTGACAGACTTAATGTTTTAAATCAGAAGTTTGAGAAATTAAAAGCAGAAGGCATTAAACAAACCGTGGTTCAAACCACCAATGCAGCGGTTCAGGCTGAAGAGGCGAAAGAACCTAAGAGAGTGCTTACCAAGGCAGTGGAAGAAGAGATTATTGCAATCAGGGACCACTGGACTGATATTGCGGGAATGGCCAAAGGACTTTTGGCAGTATATCTTGCCAAGTGTGTCATAAGACCGGGCGGAGGCAATGTACTTATTATTGCCTGTCACGACCAGGTTGGATTTAATATCTTAACTACCGAAGAGAATAAGAGTGAAATCCAAAACGTGATAAACAGCTACGTGAATAAAGAAGTTTCTCTGGATATTGTTTATGCCGGAGTAGAAGAAAATATTGATGATCTTTTGCCGAGTTGGGAAGATGCCTTAGGTCTTCCGATTCAGGTAAAAGATAAAAATGATATGATTAATTAACCAGAAAGGAATTATTATGGGAAGAAGAGGCGGATTTCCAGGCGGCGGTGCCATGCCTGGCAACATGAACAATCTTATGAAGCAGGCTCAGCGTATGCAGAGACAGATGGAGCAGAATCAGAAGGAAATGGAGACTAAGGAGTTCACTGCTAACGCAGGTGGCGGTGCAGTATCTGTAACAATTACAGGTAAAAGAGAAGTTACCAAGGTTGAGATTTCCAAGGATGCTGTAGATCCTGATGATGTAGAAATGCTTCAGGACCTTATCATGGCAGCAATGAACGAGGCATTAAAGCAGGTTGATTCAGCTAACGAAGGTATGATGAATGATATGACCGGCGGACTGGATCTTGGAGGACTTCGTTTCTAAATGGATATAGGCAGCGGTTATCTTGATAATTTAATATCAGAACTTGAGAGACTTCCGGGTATCGGCAGTAAGTCTGCCCAGAGAATGGCGCTTCACATCATTGGTCTTCCAATGGAAAGAGTTGTGAAACTTGCAGACAGTATGCTTAATGCCAAGGAAAATATCCACTACTGCCATGAGTGCTTTAACTTAACAGATGGTGAAGTGTGCACCATATGCAAGAATATGGAGAGAGACCACAAGACCATTATGGTGGTTGAGAACGTAAGAGACTTATCTGCATATGAGAAAACCGGCAAATACAAGGGCGTTTATCATGTACTTCACGGCGCCATCTCGCCTATGCTTGGCATCGGTCCTAATGACATTAAGTTAAAAGAACTGATCGAGAGATTAAAAGGCGATGTGGACGAGGTTATTATTGCCACAAACTCAAGTTTGGAGGGCGAGACAACCGCCATGTATATCAGTAAATTAATCAAGCCTACAGGCATTAAGGTTACAAGAATCGCCAGCGGGGTACCGGTAGGTGGCGACCTTGAATATATTGATGAAGTAACGCTCCTTAGAGCGCTTGATGGAAGAATAGAATTATAACGCTTAAGGCGTAACAGGAGGTAGAATATTGGGAATTACAGTTGAGGATTTTGGAACACTTGCTACAGGTGAGATGACTCATCTTTATACCATTACCAACAAGAATGGCAACCAGGTTGCAATCACTGATTTTGGCGGTATTATCGTTAAACTGATTATCAAGGATAAAGATGGCAATCCAAAGGATGTGGTTTTGGGCTTCGACAAAGTTAAGCCTTATACCAAAGACGTAAACTGTTATGGTGCCATCGTGGGACCGATTGCCAATAGAACTGCGGGCGCGGCTTTTGCCATAGGGGATAAGAAATATAAGCTTGAGGTTAATGACGGCGTGAACAATCTTCACACCAGCGCGAAGGAAGGTTTCCAGAAGAGACTCTGGAAGGCTAAAAAGGGCAAGGATTCCGTTATGCTTACTCTTCTTAAGAAGGATAAGGAAATGGGGCATCCGGGCAAAATGCGCGTCTCCGTTACATACACCTTCACAGACAAAGACGAACTCATAATTTCTTATGAGTCAGATACAGATAAAGAGACAGTTATCAACATGACCAACCATACATATTTTGCGCTTAATGGTCATGATGATACCAATATTTTACATGAAAGATTATGGATTAATGCGGATAATTACACACCTATTCACAAGGGCGGAATCCCTACCGGCAAAATCGCCAAGGTTAAGGGAACTCCGATGGACTTCACAAATAAGGAAGGCCGGGAAGTGTGCGAGAAATTCACATTTAATAATAAAATGATTGAGTATTGCAACGGCTATGATATCAACATGGTTCTCAATAATTACAACGGTAAGAACCGCCTGGTTGCAACACTCTGGGATGATGTATCACATATCAAAATGGATACATATACAGATCTTCCGGGCATTCAGTTCTACACAGGAAACTGGGTTGGGGAGAAGGCTGCCAAGGGTAAGGTGCCTTACGGACCAAGACAGGGCTTATGCTTAGAGACTCAGTTCTATCCGAATGTAGCTAACGAGAAGAACTTCCCACAGGCCGTTTACGGACCTGAGAAGGCCTATAAGACAACGACTACTTATGCATTTTCTATTTTCAAATAAGGATTAGAAGAAGTGGCTAAAGGATTTGGAAAAAAGAAAAAAGATAATATAACTCCAATTGGTTCAGTTAAGAAGGTTACGCTTAATCCGAAGAAGAGAAAGAAGCGCCAGATGTCTGACGTGGAGGCTAACGACCGTCAGATCATGAAGGAGACCATTAAAAAGGTGGTTTTCATTGGTTTTTGGGTGGTGATTTTTGTAGTGCTCATCGGGGTTTTTGGAACATGGCTGTCAAATCGTCATTACTCTTCTTACAAAATCGTCGCCCAGTACGACAACACCATCACATCCAATTCGCAGGCTGTGAGACTGAACAACTCGGTGGTTGTATATAATAATGACGGAATTAAATGTATCAACAGCAAGGGTGATGTGGTCTGGAATGAAACTTACCAGATGCAGAATCCCATGATTGAGATTGATGATAATATTCTGGGACTTGCGGATTACAATGGCAGTACCCTCTATATGTTTAATGAAGAAGGCCTCATTGCCAAGGTTTCGACAGATAAGCCGATTCGTAATGTGGCGGTTTCAAGGCGTCAGTGCGCAGCTGTTATTGTAGATAATTCACTGCAGACGCAGATTTATGTCTATGACTTTACCAAGGAGCAGAATGACTGGCTTGCTGCATCATTCAGTACTACCATGGCAAACAGCGGTTATCCTATTGATATAGCGATTTCGCCGACGGGATATCTTGTGGAAGTATCCTATCTCTTTGTAGGCGGAACGCAGTTTAGTACGTCAGTTGCTTTCTATAATTTTGGAGCGGTTGGACAAAATAGCACGGATAACTTAGTTAGTGAGTATTCATACGCTGATGCGGTTGTGCCGGAACTTAAATTCCTGTCATCTTCCAAGGCATGCGCTGTGGCTGATAACAGACTGATGTTCTACGGAGGAGATCAGTATCCTGAAAGTAAAATGGATGTCATGATTAATGAAGAGATCAAGGCGGTTTATTTTGGGGAGAGCCATGTGGCTGTTGTATTTAATAATACGGATACTGATGTTGAGGCCAGATATAAAATTAATATCTATGATGCCGGTGGAAGTTTGAAAGATACGATTTATTATGCGGATAGTTTTACTGATATATTCTTTGATGGCAAGAGAGTCGTTGTATATGGACCGGATAAGTGCCTGATTAGAAGTATTGGTTCGATGGATAAGTTTGAAGGTGGTTTCGATAACAGTATCATTACGATGGTACCGACGAATATCGCAAACAGGTTTATACTTGTGTCTTCTGATTCGATGAGAGTGGTTGAGCTGGAGTAATCCCTCCCCGCCCACACCCCGGGACCCCACCCAAGCTGTCTTGAACACTTACGCAAGGCCGCCCGGTGCCCACCCATGCTGCCCTGTAGACTAACGCAAGGCCGTCGGGACCGCCTACGCCAAAACTAAACGCGGCCACCGCGCTACGCCAAACAGGCCACGCCACAAGCCAAACAGGCCGCGCCATGCCAGACAGGCCGCGCTGTCGGGACGCCCTCGCGCCCGCGAGCACCGGGCACCAACTTAGAAAATTATCCACCTCACTCCCGCGCAGCGGGAGGGGGATGGTTAAACATATTTCTTGAAAGGAAAATATATATATGAAAACAATTGAATTAAGAGAAATTCATCGTAACAAGGACAAATACCTGAACAATCAGGTAGAAGTTGCAGGCTGGGTTAGGAATAATCGTGACTCCAAGAATTTTGGTTTCCTGGTTATTTCAGATGGTACATTTTTTGAGCCAATCCAGGTAGTTTATTCAGATAATCTGGAGAATTTCTCTAATATTTGCAAGATTAATATAGGAGCGGCTGTTATCGTTAAGGGTAAGCTTATTCCTACACCGGAAGCTAAGCAGCCTTACGAGATTCAGGCCGAGAACATCGAGATTGAAGGCGATTCAACACCTGATTATCCGCTTCAGAAGAAGAGACATTCAATGGAATATTTAAGAACAATTACTCATCTTCGTCCTAGAACCAACACATTCCAGGCAGTATTCAGAGTACGTTCTTTATGTGCATATGCAATCCACAAATTCTTCCAGGAAAGAGATTTCGTATATGTACACACACCACTTATCACAGGTTCTGACTGTGAAGGCGCAGGTGAGATGTTCCAGGTTACAACTATGGATTTAAGCAATGTTCCAATGACAGAAGATGGAAAGGTTGATTTCACAAAAGATTTCTTCAATAAGCCAACCAATCTTACTGTATCAGGTCAGCTTAATGGTGAGACATATGCAATGGCATTTAGAAATATCTACACCTTCGGACCTACATTCAGAGCAGAGAATTCCAATACAACACGTCATGCTGCTGAGTTCTGGATGATTGAGCCGGAAATTGCTTTTGCGGATCTTGAAGATGATATGGAACTTGCTGAGGCAATGATTAAATATATCATTAAATACGTGCTTGAGAATGCACCTGAAGAAATGCAGTTTTTCAATAATTTCGTGGATAAAGGTCTTATTGAGAGACTTGAGCATGTGGCTAATTCAGATTTCGGAAGAGTTACTTATACTGAGGCGATTGAACTTCTTAAGAAGAATAATGATAAGTTTGAATATAAGGTTGAATGGGGATCAGATCTTCAGACTGAGCATGAGAGATATCTTACAGAAGAAATCTTCAAAAGACCTGTTTTCGTTACAGATTATCCAAAGGAGATTAAGGCATTCTATATGAAGCTGAATGAGGATGGTAAGACTGTAGCTGCCATGGACTGCCTGGTTCCTGGTATTGGTGAGATTATTGGTGGTTCACAGAGAGAGGATAATCTTGATCTTTTGCTTAAGAGAATGAATGAACTTGGACTTAAGGAAGAGGATTATGGATTTTATCTTGATTTGAGAAGATATGGTTCGGCACGCCATGCCGGATTTGGGCTTGGATTTGAGCGCGCTATTATGTACCTGACAGGTATGGGTAACATCCGCGACGTTATCCCATTCCCGCGTACAGTAAACAACTGCGAGTTATAATTGCCGCCCCTTCGCCCCGGCACCCCACCCAAGATGCCCTGTCATAATACGCAAGAGGGCTACACCTTGGGACCCCACCCATTAAAGAATATTGCAAGCGAGCGCGAGGACAAATTGCTCTGAGAAAGCGATTATCACGTTAGTGCAGCTTTCGAAGAGTAGATTTGGACGAGACGCGAGCGGAAATATATTTGATAAATGTGTTAAGGAGAACAAAACAATGGATAAAATTTTCGTACCAAAGGGCTACAAGAGCCCACAATCCATTAAAGAGACTGAAAAAGCAATTAAGGAAGTAAAGGACTATTTCGAGAGAGCATTGTCTGATGCACTTGGACTTACACGTGTATCGGCTCCACTTTTCGTATTCCCGGAAAGCGGTCTTAACGACAACTTAAACGGCGTTGAAAGACCTGTAACTTTCGGAATCAGGGAGCAGGATGACAGAGAGGTTGAAATTGTGCACTCTCTGGCAAAGTGGAAGAGAATGGCTCTTAAGGAATACGGTTTTAAGAAAGGCGAAGGCCTTTATACTGATATGACTGCGATTCGTAGGGATGAGGACACAGACAACATTCACTCAATCTACGTAGACCAGTGGGACTGGGAAAAAATCATCGACAAGTCAGAACGTAATATCGATACTCTTAAAGAGACAGTATTCCGCATTTATATGGCGATTAAGCAGACAGAATATTATATGTGCGGCAAATATCATTTCATGGACCCGTTCCTTCCAAACGAGATTAGTTTCATAACTACTCAGGAACTGGAGGACAGATGGCCTGACAAGACTCCAAAGGAAAGAGAAACACTGATTGCCAAGGAAAAAGGCGCCGTATTCATTATGCAGATTGGTGACAAACTTCTTTCAGGTGAGAAGCATGACGGAAGAGCTCCAGACTATGATGACTGGGCACTTAACGGTGACATCATCGTATTCTATCCAATCCTTGGAAGCAGCTTGGAGCTTAGTTCCATGGGTATCAGAGTTGATGAGGTAAGCCTTAAGGAGCAGCTGGATAAGGCAGGATGCCCTGAAAGAGCAGAGCTTCCATTCCAGAAGGGAATCTTAGAGGGCAAACTTCCATATACCATCGGCGGCGGTATCGGACAGAGCCGTATCTGTATGTTCTTCTTACAAAGAGCACACATCGGCGAGGTACAGTCAAGTATCTGGCCTAAGGAAGTTATTGACATAGCTTCTGCCAATGGAATAAATCTTTTATAAGGATATTTTGATGAGTTTCAAAACAAAGAAAATAATTGCATATTTCCTTGGTTCGCTTTTCCTGATCATTCTGGATCAGTGGACCAAGTATATTGCGCTTCTTAATTTAAGCGAAGCTGCCATCACGGGAGAGAAAGGATTTATTAACTTCTTTTCAAACCCGCCTGCAGTTACCGGCGAGGGCATTCCCGTAATTGACCAAATCATCGAGTGGCACCTTGTATATAATCAGGGTATGGCCTGGGGTATGTTTGCAGGCAATCAGGTAGTGCTTATATCAGTAGCAGTAATTGCCATAGCAGTATTTACTTTTTTATATTTCAGATCCGGTCAGGTTAAGGGATCCTGGCTTATTCGTCTGCCTCTTATTCTGATGGTAGGCGGCGGATTCGGAAACCTTGTGGACAGAATATTCAGGGGTGAACTGTTCAAAGGCGTTGTAGTTGACATGATATATGTTAAGTGCATTGATTTTCCGGTATTCAATGTGGCTGACAGCTGCATAACGGTTGGATGTGTATTATTAATGCTTTCGCTCTGGTTAGTTAAGGACGAGCATTTTGGATTTCAGGAAGACAAAGGGAAGATTGAAGAAAATATCATAAAGAAAGAAGAGGAAACAGACAGTGAAAATAATTGATATGCATAGTCACATTTTCCCTGACAAAATCGCCGACCGCGCAGCCGCATCCATCGGCGAATTCTACGGTCTTCATATGGACTGTGATGCAAGTGTTAATACACTTTTAAAAGAGGAAGCCAAAATTGAGTCAGGAAAGGTGCTGGTATGTTCATCAGCCCTGGCACCAAAGCAGGTAGAAAGCATTAATAACTTCTTATCTGAATCACTTAATGCGCACCCTGATAAATTCGTGGTTTTTGGTGCAATGCACAGAGATTACGACAATTACAAAGAGGAAATTCAAAGAGTTAAGGAACTTGGATTTACCGGAATTAAGTTCCATCATGACATGCAGAAAATTGACATCGACGATCCAAAACAGATGCCAATTTATAAGGAAATTGCGAAGAATGGCCTTGCTGTTTTATTCCATATGGGAGATGACAGATACGATTATTCTGCGCCTGCAAGAATGGTAAAGGTTGCAAGAGAGATTCCTGAACTTACCATATTTGCGGCTCATTTTGGCGGATATCAGAGATGGGCAGATTCAATACACAATCCGAAACTTGATAATGTTTACTATGATACAAGTTCATCACTTTTTGCGCTTGATAAATCAACAGCAAAAAGATTTATCGATTATTTCGGACCGGACAGATTTTTCTTCGGCAGTGATTTTCCAATGTGGACACCGGAAAGTGAGCTTAAGAGATTCTTAAATTTAGGCCTGGGTGATGAGGTAAATAAGATGATTCTTCATGATAATGCAGCAAGAGTTTTGGGACTGAAAGATTAATTTTTAGGGGACTTTAATGGAGACAGAAGTCAGGACAATTAGGGAATTTGTGGATGAAATCGGAGAGAAGTATGGCCCGAGGGTGGCCTACAGATTCTTCCGTGAAGAAAGTGTTGATTCCAGGACTTATAAGAACTTACGAGATGACGTTTACGGCCTTGCCAGTTATTTCGTAAAAAGAGGTTATAAGGAGAGGCACATTGCACTTTTAGGGGGCACAAGCTACGAATGGGTTGTGTCTTTTTTGGCTGTTATTGTCAGCGGTAATGTTGTTATTCCAATTGACAAGATGCTGCTTGAAGAAGAGATGATGAATCTCTTTAAATGCGGCGATGTAGATGTGATTTTTTATGACAATGCATATGAAGAAATCGCAGCCAAAGCCAAGAAGAATATCGAAAATGTCAAGAGTATCAAGGACATGTCCGCCAGGGATTTTACAGGTCTTTTGTGTACAAAAGAGGGCAAAATACCCGACACCGACATTCACTCAGTAGCCGAAATTCTCTTCACATCAGGAACCACTGGCGCAAGCAAGGGCGTTATGCTATCCCAGGACAATATCGTAAGTAACATCAGGGAGATTTACCACCTTGATTATGCATCAAATGTGGATGGCGAGAAGGTGGTCTTAAGCGTACTTCCTATTAATCATACATTTGAGCTGACAGTTGATAACCTGGGTATTTTAGCCTACGGCGCGACTATCTGTATAAATGATAAACTTGAAAAAATCGTGGATAACATGAACTTCTTCAAACCGTCAGTTATCCTGATTGTGCCTGCAATTGCAGAGGTTTTCTATAAGAAGATTAAAGAGGCTGAGGAAGACTCCAAAACAAGAAAGAAAATGAACCGTGGATACAAGACGGTTAAGAGATTATCAAAGCTCAAAATCGACGCCAGAAGAAGAATCTTCAAATCCCTTATTGATAAATTTGGTGGCAGACTTACCAATGTGGTAGTCGGGGGAGCTGCTTTAAGAGCTGAAATATGCGAGTATTTTGACCAGTTTGGAATTAATGTATACCAGGGTTATGGCTTAACTGAGTGCGCACCACTGGTTGCAGCAAATAATCCTGAGTTTAACAGGGTAGGCTCTGTTGGTAAGCCAATCAGAACCATGGAACTTGATATTGATAACGGCGAGGTTGTGGTTAAGGGTAGCGGCGTAATGCTTGGCTACTACAAGAACGAGGCGGCAACCAAAGAGGTTATCAAGGACGGATGGTTCCATACAGGCGATTTGGGACATGTGGATGAAGACGGATTTTTATATATAACAGGAAGATGCAAGAATATCATCATTCTTGATAATGGTAAGAATATTTATCCTGAGGAACTTGAGGACAGATTCAATGTAATTGACGGAGTTAAGGATTCCTTTGTTTATGCGGACAAGGGAAGACTCTGCGTGCTTGTGCTTCCGAATAATCCGGGAGACAGGGAGAAGAAGAAAGTCATTGAAAATGAGATTAAGAAAATCAATGAATCCATGCCAACTTACAAGAAGGTAACATTCATTAATTTCACTCATAAAGAGTTTCCGAAGACAACTACAATGAAGATTAAGCGTCATGAATTAATGAAGCTTATTAATGAACAACTTGGCAAGAATGAAGTTAAATATGTGGAGCCCACCAACGCGGCTGAGAAGAGAATAGTCGATGCCTATGAAAGAGTGCTTAATAAGAAGGTTGGTATTCTAAATGACTTCTTTGAGATGGGTGGCGATTCCTTATCTGCTTTTGAAATAGCAGCAATGCTTGGCGTGGATGCTCAGGAAATCTATGAATTCCCGACACCTAAGGCCCTTGCAAGATATATGGCCAATAATGATGAGGCAGTGGAAGATGACAGAAGTGTGGATGTTAATGAACTTATTAAGCAAAATGCCAACCTCTTTTATAATCCGACCAATAAGAGAATTCTCTTGACAGGTGCCACAGGTTTCCTTGGCGCTCACATCTTGAGAGAACTTCTTTCAAGAAACTTAAATGTTGTATGTCTTGTAAGAAATGAAGATAGACTTCGTCAGACTCTGGGAAGGTATTTCCCTGATAAGTATAAATATTTTAAATATAAAGTTGTTAAGGGCGATATAGAAAAACCTAAGTTTGGTTTAAGTGATGAAGAATATGAAATCCTGGTACATAAGGTTGATACAGTTATTCATACTGCAGCCAATGTACATCATGCAGGTCATTATGAAGATTTTGAAAGAACCAATGTTAAGGGTACACAGAATGTAATTAATTTCTGTAAGGATGCCAAGGCAGTGCTTCATTATACATCAACAGCATCTGTTAATGGTGTGGGTACTGTTTCAATTCCAAAAACCGATCAGGTCTTTGATGAATTTATCTTAGATATCGGACAGGACTATGTTCAGAATGTTTATATTCATTCCAAATATAAGGCAGAAGAAGCAGTGCTTAAGGCTCGTTCCGAAGGTCTTAAGGCCAACATTTACCGTATTGGTAATCTTACCTGGAGAATGTCGGACGGTATGTTCCAGAAGAATGCGGGAGATAACGGCTTTGTGGGAAGAGCAAGAGGCCTCTTTAAGGCAAGATTATTCAGCCCTGAGATTGCCCAGTTCCCTATGGACTTCACCGCAGTTGATGAATGTGCTGATGCCTATGTAAGACTTGTGCTTCATAACAGAATTAATAATATTTATCATTTATATAATCCTCATCTTTTCACCATCGAGAAGTTATCAAGCAAACTCCTCTTTAAGTGTAAACAGGTGCCTAAGGAATTATATGATAAGCTCTTAAAGGAGAAAATATATGACAAGGATGTGGCAGTGCTGTCCTTCTACAGTTCCATTGCATCCAAGTCAAGAAATGTCCCGATGAGTAATGAATATACGGTAGCAGTACTTAAGGATCTTGGCTTTAGCTGGTCCAGGATAGGTCTTAAGTATCTTAAATACCTTAAGAGATTCATGGGATAAAATGTGGTTATAACCACAAAATAAATACAGGGAAGTGTTATAAGTGAAATTAGGTTTGGACATCGGTTCTACAACCATCAAGGCTGTAGTATTTGATGATGAAGGTAATTTAATACATGAAAGTTATGAGAGACATTATACTCTTATAACCGAGAAAACAAAGGAAGTTATACAGGGACTTATCCATAAGTTTAATATTGATAAACCTGTTATCTGCGCTATCTCAGGTTCAGCAGGTATGGGACTTGCAGAGAAGGCAGGCATTCCTTTCGTACAGGAAGTATATGCAACCAAGGTTGCCATCGGTAAGAGACTTCCGGGTACAGATGTTGTTATTGAACTTGGTGGTGAGGATGCCAAAATTCTCTTCCTAAAAGGTAATCTTGAAGTCAGGATGAACGGAACCTGCGCCGGTGGTACAGGTGCTTTTGCAGATCAGATGGCATCGCTTATGCAGGTATCTGCAGATGACATGAATGAGCTTGCCAAAGATGCAACCAAGATTTATCCCATTGCATCAAGGTGCGGTGTTTTTGCAAAGACGGATATTCAGCCACTTCTTAATCAGGGCGCAAGAAAAGAAGATATAAGCGCATCGATTTTTGGTGCTATATGTAATCAGACAATTACAGGTCTTGCTCAGGGTCATCCTATTGAAGGTAATGTTGTTTACCTTGGAGGTCCCCTCACATTTATGTCAGAACTTCGTAAGGCTTTTGACAATGCCCTTAAGTTAAAGGGAACATGTCCTGATAAGTCTCTTTTATTCGTGGCAATGGGAGCAGCATATTATGCAACTGAGGAAGTTGATCTTAAAAAGGCATTGGAGGTTATTGAAAGCGCCAAGGATTCAATTAAGGTATCAGATCTTAAACCTTTATTTAAAGATCAGGCAGAATATGATGAATTCATAGAAAGACATAATAAGGACAGAGTTGAGAGAATAGAAGGAAGACCATATGATGGTGATGCCTATCTTGGTATCGACTCAGGTTCTACCACTCTTAAGGTTGTGCTTACTGATGATAAGGGAAGCATTCTATATTCCCGTTATGAATCCAATCAGGGTAAACCGATTGATGTTGTTACCCAATCTCTTAAAGAGATGTATGAGAAATACCCGAATGCAACCATTCAGTCTTCAGCTGTAACAGGTTATGGTGAAGATATGATTAAGGCTGCCCTTGATGTGGAATATGGCGTGGTTGAAACGGTGGCGCATTTTACAGCAGCGAAGTTCTTCCTGCCGGATGTTGAATTTATCATCGACATCGGCGGACAGGATATGAAATGCTTCAAGATTAGAAATGGAGCAATCGATAATATCTTCTTAAATGAAGCATGTTCATCAGGCTGTGGTTCATTCTTACAGACCTTTGCAAGTTCCATGGGATATAAGATTGATGAGTTCGCTAACCTCGGTCTCTTTGGACAGAATCCGGTAGACCTTGGTTCAAGATGTACAGTATTCATGAATTCATCCGTTAAGCAGGCGCAAAAAGAAGGGGTAAGCGTTGAGAATATCTCGGCAGGCCTGTCCATAAGCGTTATTAAGAATGCTTTATATAAGGTTATCAGAGTTCATTCAGCAGATGAACTTGGTAAAAAAATCGTCGTACAGGGCGGTACCTTCTTAAATAATGCAGTGCTTCGTGCTTTCGAGCAGGAGATGGGCGTTGATGTAATAAGACCTGACATTGCAGGAATGATGGGTGCTTATGGCGCAGCTCTTTATGC
Source organism: Lachnospiraceae bacterium UBA4338 (assembly GCA_002393735.1). Lineage (GTDB taxonomy): Bacteria > Bacillota > Clostridia > Lachnospirales > Lachnospiraceae > UBA3766. Next base: position 59,897 of record DGTK01000013.1, on the reverse strand, counting down.
GAAAGAACTTTTCTTAAAAAGTGGTCGAAGCCACGCTGACGGATATAACGGAATCATTACAGCAAAGGATCTTCAGGAGTTCACTTATGATGTTAAGAGCGTAACCTGTAACGGATGTAATAACCACTGCCAGCTGACAGTTAATTCATTTTCAGGCGGAAGAAAGTTTATTGGCGGCAACAGATGTGAAAAGCCTGTAACCAAGAAGGCGCAGGATGATTCATTAAATCTCTACGAATATAAATTATCACTTTTAAAAGAATATAATGATGCCGAAAAAGAGGACGCTGACGGCAAAGCAGTTATCGGTCTTCCTCTTGGCATGAATATGTATGAGATGCTGCCATTCTGGTATGCATTCTTTAAAAAATTAGGATATAAGGTTGTAACTTCCGGCTTTTCCAACAGAGCCATGTATCTTAAGGGACAGGGAACAATTCCTTCAGATACTGTATGTTTCCCGGCCAAAATGATGCATGGCCATATTCAGAAATTAATTGAGATGGGCGTTGATGTAATCTTCTATCCGGGCATGACTTATCATTTTGATGAGAAGAAGGGCAGAAAGAATTATAACTGCGCGGTTATTGCAGGATATCCTGAAGTTATAGCGGCTAATACCGTAAACTTTGGTGACATTAAGTTTATTAATGATTATGTTGGACCTCACGAGCCTAAGGTATTTAAGAAAAAGATAAAAGAGATTATGAAGAAAATACCTAAGGGCGCAGAACTTACAGGCAGCGATATCAATAAGGCATGTGAGGCAGCTTACAGCGAATATAAATCTTATAAGAATAAGGTAAAAGAGCAGGGCGAATGGATAATGAATAAGGCAAGAGAAGAGGGTAAGAAGATTGTGCTTCTTGCAGGAAGACCTTATCATGCAGATCCTGAAATCAATCATGGAATTCATAAACTTATTGCGGGGCTTGGTTTTGCTGTTGTATCTGAAGATGCGGTAACCAGTCTTGTTGACAAGTTCCAGACAAATATTGTGGGACAGTGGACTTTCCATCAAAGACTTTTCTTAGCGGCTGACTATGTGGCGAAGGCAGATGATATTTTCCTGGTTCACCTGGTATCATTTGGCTGCGGCCTTGATGCACTTACAACTGACGAGGTAAGAGAAATCTTAGAGAGTCAGGGCAAGTTATATACACAGATTAAAATCGATGAGGTTACAAACCTTGGCGCTGTAAAGATAAGGCTCAGAAGCCTTGTTGCAGCCATCGAATCCGGAAGGAGGGCAGAGTAATGAGTAAGGTAAGAACAAGCCCTCATTTCAAGGAAAAATTAATGTTCACAAAGAAGATGAAGAAGGATTATACTATCCTCTCACCTATGATGTGCCCTATACATTTTAGAATTTTAAGACCTGCTTTCATGAGAGCGGGATATAAGGTTGAACTTATGGAGAATGAGGGACCTGATGTAATCCAAAAAGGTCTTAAGTATGTTCATAATGATATCTGCTATCCCTGTTCATTGATTACAGGTCAGATGCTCGCTACAATGGAGAGCGGCAAGTATGATCCAAATAAAGTTGCCATGATAATTACACAGTCAGGTGGCGGCTGCAGGGATTCAAATTATATTAATTTAATGCGTAAGGCATTTGAAAGAGCAGGTTATCCTAACGTGCCATTTATCTCAGCCAATACCTGGAATATGGAGTACGCGCCGGGGATTTTCCTATCGCCGATTACCATGATGCAGGCTGTTGCAGGCTTAGTATATGGCGACTGCCTTACACTTATCTCCAATCAGGTAAGGCCTTATGAGGTGAATAAGGGCGAGACAGATGCACTTTTGGATAAGTGGATAGAAAAGATTGGAAAGATTTTTACAAAGGGCAGAGGATATACAGCCCATGCCATGAATAAGAATCTTCAGGCAATGTGTAAGGAGTTCTCGGAAATCGAGATTAAGAAGGTGCCGAAGGTTAAGGTGGCAATTGTTGGTGAGTTGTATCTTAAATATTCAGTGCCAGGTAATAACCATCTTGAGGAATTTTTAACCGAGCAGGACTGCGAATATTTCATCCCGACAGTTCTTGGTTTTGGTGCATATAAGACCAACGGCGCTCTCGAGGATTTAAGAGCATACGGCGGACCGTTATGGAAGAGAATCGCAATGGAAGTAGTTATGAAATACTATTTCTTTATAGAGGATCTTTTAATTAAGAATATCGAAAAATGGCCGAACTTTACAGCGCCTGAAAGGCTTAACGACTTAAAGAAGAGAGCAAATGGAATCGTTCATACTGAAAACAGTATGGGTGAAGGCTGGTATATAGCAGCAGAGATGCTGGAATTATCAGAGCATGGATATGAGAATATTATCTGCGTTCAGCCTTTCGGATGCCTCCCTTGCCACGTGGCAGTTAAGGGTATGCTCAATAAGGTCAGAAGAGAAAATCCGATTATCAATGCTGTTGATATTGAATATGACCCGGGGGCTACAAGGGTAAATCAGGAAAACAGAATTAAGCTTATGCTTTCCGTTGCAAGAGAGAATCTTGAGAAGAAGACGCAAGGACAGGTATAAATGTGGTTATAACCACGAAGGAGAATTGATGGCTTTTAACGAAGTAAGCGCGGAAGTCAAAAACAGAATATTTGAAGACAGAGAAAAACATGCGGTTAATCCTTATGCATTAAAGAATGAAGATGCCATAAGGGAAACCACAAACGGCGACCATGATTCACTTCACAGACCCACATTTGTAAGGGATGTAGAGAGAATTATGAATAATCCGTTTTATAACAGATATATGGATAAGACCCAGGTTTTCTCATTTGTTAAGAATGATGATATTTCAAGACGTGCAAGTCATGTGCAACTTGTATCAAGAATTGCAAGGGATATCGGTTCGGTTCTTAATTTGAATACTGATGCCATTGAAGCCATGGCTTTAGGCCATGATATCGGGCATACACCTTTCGGACATGAAGGTGAGAGACTTCTTAGCAAGCTATATAACGAAAGGACCGGAAGATTCTTTAATCATAATATTCAAAGCGGGCGGGTATTTTACACGCTCTTTAAGACCAATCTTACTTTCCAGACCCTGGATGGAATTATCTGTCATAACGGTGAGATGGAAGCAAGCGAATATAAGCCGGATACTAAGGGCGTAAGTCCTGAGACAGCTTTCGAGGTATTTAAGGATAAAATGGAGCATTGCTATGTGGAAGAAAAGGGTATCAAGGATTTGTGCCCGGCTACGCTTGAGGGCTGCGTTGTCAGAATTTCGGATATTATTGCGTATCTTGGTAAGGACAGGCAGGATGCCAAGCTGCTTGGGCTTGATGTTCAGAAGATGCCTACCGAGGCTGAGAAACTTTTCCATAATGAACTTGGCAGAACCAATTCCGAGATTATCAATAATATTTCAGTCAGCATAATTGAGAATTCATATGGTAAGCCGTACCTGGCCATGGATGATGTGATTTATCAGGGACTTAAGAAAGCCAAGAATGACAATTATGAGAATATATATGGCAGCGATCCTGTAAAGGAAAGATATGCGAAACTTGTTCCGATGTTTGAGTTTTTCTATGAGAAGTTTCTTAAGGATCTGGAGAATCATAATACGGATTCCTTTATCTACAAGCATCATATCGAATATCTTAAAACCAGCAACACCCGCATAAATTACTATAAGAGTGCGGACAGGCCAAAGGTGGAATGGACTTATGAGACGGAAGAACCAAACAGCATTGTATGTGATTATATCTCATCAATGACGGACGATTATTTTATAGATTTATATAATCTTTTGAAGGATGAACCGAAGGAGAAGATTATATTTACCGGGTATTTTGACAAACTTAACTGATGTTGTCATCAAGCCTTAATCTGGGGTATAATTAGGGTAACTAATGGGTTAAAGCAATAAGGAAAATGTTTTATGGCAAAAAAGGGAACTATAGGTGTACTTATAAGCGGGTTATTCGGCGACTATGTCCAGAATTTCTGTAAGGGCATTCAGAAGGCCGCCACAGAGAATAATCTTAATCTTATTATCATACCGGGCAAATACATAAACAGGTTTTCTGCAACCAACAGGGATGTGGAATTTGAGTATCAGTATAATACTCTTTTCAGGGTTGCGGCAGACTGTAACCTGGATGGAATTATTATCGAGGCAGGTTCAATCGGTAATTTTACCAACAAGGAGAATATAGATCAGTTTATCCATACTTTTGACGGGATTCCAACAATTGTGGCATCTCATAAAATTGATGGATATCCGAGTATCTGTTTTAATAATGAAAGTGGTATCTTAGAAGCGCTTGAAGCGCTGTATGAAAGCGGCGCCAGATCCTATGCGATGTTCGGAGGACCTGAGAGCAATATCGATGCCATAGAAAGAAAGGAAACTTTCAGAAAGTTCCTTAAGAAGCACAGAATTAAATATTCAGATAACATGTATGTGGCAGGTAATTATACCTCCAACTGTGTAAAAAGAGCAAAGCAGCTTCTTGAACAGAATCCTGATGTGGAGGCAATATTCTGTGCCAACGATGAGCAGGCCCTTGCCATGTATAAGGCTCTTGAGTCGATCAAAAAAGAACCGGGCAAGGATGTTTCAGTTCTCGGATTTGACGATGATTATACGGCGGCCCGTATTAAGCCGTCCCTTTCATCCATAAGAGCGGATGCTTTTGAGATGGGTGAGAATGCAGTTAAGATGCTGCTTGAATCCATGAAGGGCGAGGAAGTTGAGAACTTCGAAATGCCTACCAAGTTTATAATGCGTTCTTCATTCATCTGTTCAAATAATGGTGAATACAAGGATGCCAGAAATAAAGAAATTGAAGCAATTGAGCACGAATTCATTGAATCTTTGTATAAGAGAAGACCTGAGGAATATGATAATTCCGTGAATTTCAAGCTCTTTACCCAGGACCTGTTTTTCTTCGGTGATGCCGATGAAGACAGCTACGGTAACATACTTGATAAGTTAAAATACTTAGGAATATCGAATGCATTTTTATATCTTTTTGATTATGCGGTTGACCCTGTTAAGGGTTCAAGCCTTCATCTTCCAAACAAGATTTTGTTGAAAGCCATGATGAAGGATGGGGAAGTATCCATGCTTTCGTTTGCAAGGCAGCAGATAAATACCAAGGATATGTTCAGAAACTTCTACTTAAACTGGAGAAGCTGCGATACCCTGGTAATGCATCCGGTCTTCTCGGGACCGCATCTGTACGGATTTCTTTTCACGGATTTGAGCCTCAGTGATTTTAACGAAGCCGAGATACTGGTAAATCAGTTCAGTTCAGCAATTAAGATGCTGGGACTCCTTAGAGAAAATGATGAGATTCAGCGTCAGCTTATGGAGAACCTGAAACTCCTTCGTGAGAATAATATCGTGCTGGATACGTTTGCCAACATGGATATGCTTACGGGACTTTATAACAGACGAGGTTTCTTCACCAATGCAGGCGAACTTGTGGATGACTGCAGGGCTGATGGCACCAACGTAATTGCCATGTATGCAGACATGAATAATCTCAAAATCATTAATGACAAATATGGTCACGAGGAAGGGGATTTTGCCCTGTCTCTTGTTGGAAAGATTTTAAAAAATGTCGTTGGCAAAAACGGCGTCTGCGGACGTATCGGCGGTGATGAATATGCTATGGTACTTCCACTTAAAGATAAAACAGGGGATGAAATCAGCGACCTTATTGATAAAAAGTTAGAGGAAGCAAGCCGTAAGTCAAATAAGCCTTATGACATAACAGTATCCTGCGGCTATCAGGTGATATATGCAAATCTTGATCAGGATTTGGAAGAAGCGCTGGCAGTGGCGGATGCAATGTTATATGAGGTTAAGAAACGTAAAAAAGAGGCGATGAAAGCAAGGGGAATATAGACCCCAAAAAGTCTAATCTATAGAGAGGGTATTGTATGAAAGTATTAAAGGGAATCAGTGTTGACAATTACACAGGTAAGGGAATGCTTAAGAAAAAAGAAGAGCATTTCTTAAAAAAAGAGGAGTTCACATCCTGTGGAGAGGAGATATCGAGATTTAGCAGCGCACTTATGGCAGTTGAAGCTAATCTTGAAGCCAAGGCCGCTTCTTATACAGGCGCCATTGCGGATATCCTTAAGGCAGAAGCTGCGCTTACCAGGGATGAGGTGCTTGTTTCAGATGTAATCAGATGCATTAACGATGAAGAAATCTCCGCCTCGGAAGCAGCAAAAAAAGTTATTGACGGTTACATTTCAGGTTTCCAGAGTGGAAAGAGTGACAGATATGTGGATGACCTTGAAAGTTTCCAGGATCTTCTTTTAAGAGAACTTAATAAGAAGGATGGAGATGAACTTGTTACAGCAGGTCTTGTTCCGCTTATTTATTACTGCGAGAGCATAACAATTGATGAACTTCTTTCATTTGACAAGAACGTGGTTAAGGGTATCATCTGCCACAACGTATCTCCAACATCACATATCATGATTATTGCCAAGAGCCTGCTTATTCCTGCAGTATCAGGTATTGATTCAAAGATAGTTGCTGAATATGACGGCAAGCAGTGCGTATTATATTCATATAAGGGTGAAGTTAATATTGCTGAGAATGCAGAAGATGATGAATATATTAAGAATCTTGAAGCAAAAGGTGTTGCGGTTAACTCTGACGCACTCAGCCAGGACTATGCAACAATTGAAGCCAAGTATGATTACAGATATATAAAAGAGAAAAATATTCCTGTATACCTTAATGTATTTTCACCGGATTTACTTACCAAAGAACTGGTTGAAACATATGACGGCGTTGGATTATTCAGGTCGGAATATTTATTCTTAAGAGGAGATAAGGCTCCGACAGAAGAAGAGCAGGTTGAGGCATACAGTAAGCTGGCATCTTTCTTTGGAGGAAAGCCGGTTGTTATCAGAACCCTTGATGTAGGTTCAGACAAGAAGCCACAGTATATGCATTTTGATGAAGAGATTAATCCGGCTCTTGGTATAAGAGGCGTAAGATATTATCTTGATAAGCCTGAAATCTATATGAGTCAGCTTCGTGCAATATATAAGAGTAACAAGGCTAACAATATTCAGATTCTTGTTCCTATGGTAACATCAAGAATGGAACTTCTTTCATTCAAGGAAATCCTGGGAGAAGTTGAGAATTCACTTACAGCTGAAGGTATTGAATTTAATGTGCCTAAGCTTGGTATTATGATTGAGACTCCGGCAGCAGCGCTTGAAAGTGACATGCTTGCCAAGGAAGTTGATTTCTTCAGTATCGGAACCAATGACTTATCAGCATATGTTTATGCATGTGACAGAGATGATAAGAGAATGGCGGATATTATCACTACAGATAAGAGTGCTCTCTGGAAACTCATCAAGATGGTTTGCGACAATGCTCACGAAGAAGGCATTACAGTTTCAGCCTGTGGCGAGCTGGCAGCAGAGAAAGAGTATATCGATGAACTGCTTGCACTTGGACTTGATAGTGTTTCCATAGGATAGGCGACGCTGCGCGCTTCGTCCAAAACTACTCTCCCCAAAGCTCATTGAAGCAAGCTTCACAGGATCGCTTTGGCGAGAGCATTTTGTCCTTGCGCTGGTCTAACCCCTTGCACAAAGCGGGGGTAAATGTTACAATATTTTAGTACGCTTTTAGAATTACACGCTCTAATGTAATGGAGGTTTGAAATGGATAATTTCACAGATAAGCTCGCTTCTAAGTTCAACGCTCAGGAGATGATTAAAGCTAATGCTCAGGCTGAGGCCAATGAGATGAACAGACTTAAAGAACAGGTTGCTGCATATGAAGCAATTCTTACTGATATGCGCAAACTTAATTATAAGAACTCAGAGCTTACCGATAAGATTAATGCTTTGGTAGATGAGAGTATAACCAAGTTCCAGTCTTCAAGATCAGAAGATGTGGCAGTAGAATCATCAGATATCAGTGCAGGTCTTAGTGAAGCAATAATGGGAGCACTTGATGAAGCACTTAATGCTTCAGTTAACAATACTCTCATGATACCTGTTGATGAGATGAAACAGTCATCACTTGAGGTATCAGGTTCAGTTGCATCAGTTCGTCAGATGGTAGATGATGTCAAGGCTTCTGCTGATGAAATAAAAGGTGCATCTGATGATGTCAGAAATTCAGCAAGTGAAGTTAATGCAACTGCAAGTGAACTTAAGGCTACAATAGAGGAACTTAAGTCATCTGTAAGCGGGGCGGCTTTTAGCACTGAGGATATGAAGGTATCTGCTCAGGAAATCCGTTCAACTACAGACGCTCTTAAGAATTCCAATGATGAACTTAAGACACAGGTTAAGAATACAGTTGATAATGCTCTTCTTACAATGAGAAGAGAGAACAGGGAAATCGCAGATCATCTGGAATATATCAGAAGTACTGTTGAGAATATTCATAATCCATCAGAGGACGACCTGGTTCGTAAGATGGAAGAGGAAGCTAAGAGAGCCGAAGAGGAGAGAATCAAGGAAGAGGAACGTTTGCAGAGAGCCGAGGAAGACAAGGCTGCAATTCAGGAAATGTTCAGAGCTTCCGATGATTTCACCCATAAGGAGAATGTTAAGGTTTATCGTAATGTTCAGGCTGTTGTTGAAGAGCAGATTAAGGAACAGACAGATAATCTTATGAAGCATAACAGTGTATTATATGATAAGCTTAAGGCTACAAGAGTTGCCATCGTAATTGCAATCATTCTTACACTTGTTAATATTGCGCTTACAGCATTATCCGTATTCGGTATTATCGGATAGGTATATGAAACGTCGTCATTTATCAAGATTTCATTTTAGATATAAAGCATATTTATTAAGGGTGCTCATGGGCACCCTTACTTGTGCATTCTTTTTTATCCCGAATTTTACAATTTATAAATCCACCGGGGATAATCATTTTACCATCAAAATGTATGGTGAGACCGTGGGTGTTGTAGGCTCTGAGGCAGAGGCTTATTCCCTTATGGATGAAGCGAGAAAGCAGCTTCAGATGGAGACAGACAAACTCTATATGATATCTGAGCCTGATCTTGAACTTGTGGGGGAAGAGTCACTAATTAAAAAGACCGACTCGCCGCAGGCAGTTAAGGACCGCATGGTGGAACTTATGAGCGCAAATCACAAGGACGCTCTTGAAAGTGCCTACACAGTCAAGGTTAATTCAGAAATCGTGAATCTTGCCACCAAGGATGATGTGGAGACTCTTCTTAAGAAGGCCCTTCTTGCGTATGATACAGAAGGTATATATGATCTTAAGCTTGACCGAAATGAGAAGAAAGTCTTTGACTCATATACAGCTGATGTTTATAAGAAGGCTGACGAGTTCGGGGATTTTGTCCCAATGGTTGGTATAGAAAATGATATGAATGAGTGTATTAAGAGAGCCGATGATGAGAGGGAGAAATCCTTTGACGAGTATCAGTACGGGCTTAGAAATATTGAGTTCTCTGAAGAGGTGGAAGTCGCGGGAACCTACGTAAATAAGAGCGAGATTTCGGATATTGATACGGCGCTTAATCTGCTTACAAATGAGCAGGATGTGCAGCAAATCTACGAGGTTCAGGCGGGTGATACGCTCTCTGAGATTTCCATTAAAGTTGGCATTCCGATGGAAGATATTGTGGCGATGAACAAAGATACGATGGAGGATATCAATTCCACGATTCGTGAGAATCAGGCCCTCGTTATTACTGTGCCGGAGCCGACGCTCTCAGTTATCTGGACGGAGAGAACTTCATACGAGGAGAGTTATGAAGCGGATATCATCTACATCGATAATGATGACTGGTATACCAATCAGAAGGTTACCGTTCAGGAGGCCAGCGCCGGATACAGACGTATTGTGGCGGATATGACCTATGAGAATGATACAGAGATTGATAAGTTAATTGTAAAAGAAGATGTTCTGATGGAGGCGGTTCCCAAAATCATCGAGCGTGGAACCAAGATTCCTCCAACATATATCAAGCCGATTTCGGGTGGACGATTTACCTCAGGCTTTGGTAGAAGAACAGCTCCGACAGCCGGTGCATCCACCTTCCATAAAGGCATTGACTGGGCTACTCCTGTTGGTACCACTGTTGTGGCATCCTGTGGTGGTACGGTTTCAAGAGCAGGATGGGCTAGGGGTTATGGTAATGTAATCTTTATAGACCATCCGGACGGAAGACAGACCAGATACGGACATCTGTCCAAGATTTATGTATCGGTTGGACAGAAGGTATCCCAGGGCGAGAAGATTGCGGCGTCAGGTAATACCGGTGTAAGTACGGGACCTCATATCCACTTCGAGATTTTGATAAATGGAAGCCAGGTTAATCCGCTCAGCTATATGAATTAAGTGTGGGGCGAGGCACCCCCCCGAGAATTATATATTTACAAGAAATATCTTACATAGTATAATAGAATATGGTGTAAAAGTGTCTATTCGGATATTTTGTATTGGATAATTCAGATTTTACAAGATATAGTATATATCAGTAGACAGTAATAACGATTGGAGTTTTAATATGTCACTATATTTAGTGCATGGAGGCAAACCACTTAAGGGTGAGGTTGAGATTAGCGGTGCTAAGAACGCAGCCCTGGGCATTATTGCAGCTTCCATAATGACAGATGAGACCGTTGTGATTCATAACGTGCCAATGGTATCTGACATTAAGGCAATGCTTAATGCCATAGCAAGTATCGGAGCCTTCGTTGAGCAGTCTAAGGATGATCCTCATACTTATACTATCAACGGCAGTCGCATTAACAATATGATAGTAGAGACAGAGCAGATTAAGAAGATAAGAGCTTCTTATTATCTTATTGGTGCTCTTCTTGGTAAATATAATGAAGCACAGGTTCCTCTTCCTGGTGGATGTGATTTGGGTACACGTGGTATCGACCAGCATGAGAAGGGCTTCAGTGCTCTGGGTGCCAGAGTTGGAATATCCAATGGTTTTATTTCGGTTAAGGCTGACAGATTATATGGCACACATATTTATTTTGATAAAGTATCAGTAGGTGCAACAATTAATGTTATGCTTGCAGCAGTGCTTGCTGAAGGCAAGACAGTAATTGAAAGTGCAGCCAAGGAACCGCATGTGGTTGATATTGCAAACTTCCTTAACTCAATGGGAGCGAACATAAGAGGCGCAGGTACAGATAACATCCGTATTACCGGTGTTCCTAAACTTCATGCATCAGAATATACAATAATTCCTGATCAGATTGAGGCCGGAACCTTTATGATGGCAGCAGCCATTACAGGAGGCGATATCCTTGTTAAGAATATCATTCCTAAGCATATGGACTGTGTAACCGGTAAGCTTCGCGAGATGAATTGCAGAGTAGAGGAATATGACGATTCCATCAGGGTAATCGCCGGAGATTATATAAGACATACCAATGTACAGACTCATCCATATCCAGGTTTCCCAACGGATATGCAGCCACTTATTACAGTAACTCTTGGTCTGGCAGACGGTATGAGCCTTGTTACTGAGACAGTCTTTGATAACAGATTCAGATATGTTGATGAGATTCGTAACATGGGAGCCAAGATGAGCGTTACAGGTACCACAATCAATATTAATTCAGTGCCTAATTATACACCGGCCAATGTTAATGCCTGCGACTTAAGAGCGGGAGCTGCTCTTGTCATCGCCGCATTATCAGCCAAGTCTCCGAGAGAACTTGAAGACAGTCCAATCTTTGATGTGCCTATGTGCAGTATCATTGAGCAGGCTGAGCTGGTGGAAAGAGGATATGAATATTTTGATGAGAAACTTCGTGCCCTCGGCGGATATATTTACAGGTTCGAGAACCGGGAAGATATAGCGAAATTTAATATTAAGCAGTTTGCGTAAGGGTTAAGACCTACACTTAACGTGCAGGTATTTATTTATGAGGGCTCCCACCGGCGCCTTCGGCGCCGGGAGAGCAAAATTAAACATTTTTGATGACCTTAATTTGCCGGGCCAGTTATTTTCTACGGCACAATGTAACTCCGTACAGGAATGGAACTGCGAAGAGAATTGGGAAGCCGTAACGCGGGTGCATGTAGAATGCAGGGGCTGCCATGCAGATAAGAAGTGATATCCAAAGCGGCAGGTTAAGCATACGGTATGTTTTATCTTCTAAGTTCCTCTTTTGATATAAAACAAGTAGGAATAATCCCCATACCCAGAAGCCCATATTGGCAAGAAGGGCAGTAGGGGCAAAGTCATATTCCATAATGAGTATGGCTGTGTAGCGCTGAGCCAATGTATCAAGTGCAGCGTTTCTTTCAAATATTGTATTATCGTACTTAAATTCATATCTGATATAATTATCAGCTGCCGGATCAAACCAGCCATAAACATGAACCAAAAATGCATCGATATATACTCCCGGGTGCCTTGGGAACATTTTAGCCCAGGCAATCATATAATTAACTATGTCTTTGGTTTCGCACTCTATTCTGAAATGAGCCTTAACCGGATCGGCAATACCATAATCATAGGAGGTGGCAAGATCGTCAGGATTGCCAAGTACCTTTACGATAGCCATTCGCTCCCACTCAGTTAAGTCATCACCGTAATATCTTACATATCTGGCGGTTTGCTGGAATGGAAGAGATAACATCTCTCCGCGGCTTCCTTTTTCGGCGTGAAGAACATGGGCTGCAGCAGTGGATATAACAACTGCAAGTACAATAGCCACACCGGATGCAATTAAGAACTTCTTGAATAAGTCTTTTTTCTTTGTGAATAATAAGAAAATAATAATTCCCAAATCTGATAACAAAAGCATATGAAGTCCGTTATTTCTAAACCAGATTACAAGAATCTGCACTATACAAAGCCAGATCCATTTTTTATTATCCTTATCATCATCAATAAGACATTTAGCAAGAAATACCACAAACAGGTAGGTAAAGGCGGTAAATGTCATATCCTTAAGAACAGTGGTGCCGAAATTGGCAATAACAGGATTGAATGCAAAGAAAAAAGCTAAGAACCTTAATACCCATACATTAATATTCTTCTTTGAAAGATAACTTAATGAATAGGAGAAAACTGCCGCAAGAATTAAATCCTGCACAATGATATAAAGAAAAGTTCCATTATTATATGAACCGAATATCAGCTGGCCGATTTTGACAATTCCACCCATAAAAATGGAATTGATAAGTGGATGATGAAGGGTAAAGCCTACATTCTGAGTCATCTCATAAATCTGCCACTCTGCGTCATAACACATATTTCCCGGATAGGAAAGAATTATGAAAGGAAGATAGATTAGCATCAGTACGGCAAAAGTCTTAATAAAGACGCCAGACGTCCAGAAGCGGGTTTTGTTATCAGTATTATTTTTAAGTTTATCAAGACCTGTAAAGATAAGATAAATAAGATTATCAAATAGAAAAGCATAGCCTGAAATGCAAAGTGCGGTTTTGATTACGCCGCTTAAACTACCGTAGAATAAAACCAGGGTTCCGTTGTAGCGGTAGAAGATGCCCAGAAGAAGGCAGCAGGCGAAAAATATAGAAAGAATAAGGCTACCCTTGATAGTTTTTTTATGTTTGGATAATTCTATATAGAAAAATGAAAAAATCGCAAATAATAAAACAAAAAGCAGGTTATTAACATCAAAGATTTCAAAAAAAGATTCTTTTATGTAATAAATCAGCCCGGCTGAATTCTCCAAAGGAGGATTGAATACGCAAAGAAGGGCATAGGCGCTGGTCAGTGCTTTAATCAGATTTATGAGAATATTTTTCTTATTTGTGCTCACAATTATCTCCTTTTAAGTAGGAATCGCTTACAAAATATTATAGCATACAGCAAGCAAATTATGATATAATTATTTAGATATATTATATCAACGAGGACAGGCTATGAGAGAGGTATTAACAAGTGAACTGGTGCCGGGAATGGTGCTGGCAGATGATATACTTAATTTCACAGGGCAGCTGGTCTTTTCCAAGGATTTTGTACTGACGGATAAGGCTATAACCCGTCTTGCCTATTATTCAATACCTTCTGTTGTAATCCAGGATGACAATGCAGAGATAAAATATGAAGAGATAAAGCCTATTGAGATTGCGCCGCCTCCGGTATTCGAGGAAAGCGTGCATTCGCAGATGGTTAAAGCCAGTCCTAATTTCCAAAAGTTTAAGAAGGAATTCGAGGAGAATCTGGAGAGTTTCAAAGGCTCAATTAATGATATCGTAACTCTGAATAAGCCAATCGATCCGGACGCTCTTTTTGCCCAGACTGTCAACATGACGACATTCAGTGACAGCAGCATATCCACAATGGATATGATTCAGAACATGAGGGAATATGATGATTTGACTTTCGCGCACAGCATGAATGTGGCGCTTATCTGTAATGTGTTTGCAGGCTGGCTTCACTGGGATGCTGAGGAGACCAAGCTGGTTACACTTTGCGGACTTCTGCATGACATCGGTAAATTAAAGATTCCTGATTCCATCATTAAAAGCCCGAATAAACTTACCGATACCCAGTACAAAATTGTTAAGACTCATACCGTCAAGGGATACGAGATACTGAAGGAACATACTTACCTTGACCCACATATCGCTTATTCGGCGCTTATGCATCATGAAAGATATGATGGCACAGGTTATCCTTTGGGAATCGCGGGAGAGAAGATAGATAAGTATGCAAGAGCAGTTGGTATTGCGGATGTCTATGATGCCATGACTTCCGCCAGAGTATACAGAGGACCATGGTGTCCGTACAGAGTTGTGGAATTATATGAAAATGAAGGCTTCCAGAAATACGATCCGGAGTTTATCATTACTTTCCTTGAGAATGTAGTAAATACATATCTTCATAATGATGTGCTTCTTAGTAACGGGGAGAAGGGCAATATTGTATTTAACAATAAGCATCATCTCTCCAAGCCAATCGTTCAGACTGATTTCAAGGTATATGACTTAAGTCAGGAGAACGGTCTCTATATTGAAAAAATCTTATAATTTCACTTTACATAAGAGAATAAAAATCGGCAAAATGCCAGTCCCAAAATATCTTGTATTTGCGGGGCTGGTATTTTATAATTAGAGCATAACTTGAAATGCTTACTGCTGACGGTATTATGTGATAACACAGTGTAGTAAGTAGCTGGATTTTCCAGTATAAGCCGACCGTCTGGGCAATGTCTTGTGGCATTGTCCTTTTATTATACCCATTTGCCGGGGAGCATCCCGCCGCGCGCGCCGCGCACGCCGCGCAGGCGAAAAAGATGCACATTACCCCGTCCCTAGTGGCACAGTAATGGAGGTTGATATGAGTTTTCTTAACAACAAATGGATGAGAGCTGCCGTACCTGCACTTTTAATCCACTGCTCAATAGGTACAGTTTACTGTTGGTCTACTTTCAAAGAGAGAATCTCCGAAGCCATCGGAATGGACACATTCGGTGTAGGCTGGGCGTTCTCCCTGGCTATATTCTTCCTTGGCATGTCGGCTGCTTTTGCAGGTAAGATGGTAGAGAAGAATATTCATAAATCATCCCTTATTTCATGCATATGCTTTACCGTCGGAATGATTGGTACAGGCGCATCAATTCAGTTTTTAAAAGGACCTGTGGCCCTTATTTCAATATATATTTTCTACGGCTGCATCATGGGTATCGGCCTTGGTGTCGGTTATCTTACACCGGTTAAAACACTTATGCTCTGGTTCGATAAGCAGAAAGGTCTTGCAACAGGTATTTCCATCATGGGCTTCGGTCTTGCCAAGGCAATTGCAACACCTATCATGGAAGCAATCCTTTCAAGATTCGGTATCTCTGCGATGTTCTATATTTTAGGCGGCGTGTATTTTGTCATGATGTTACTCGGTCACTTCCTTCTTAAGAAGCCGGAAGGCTGGGTTGAGCCTCAGGATAACAAGGACGGCTTCAAGGTTATGTCCATGTTCAAGAATAAAGTATTTCTTGGAATCTGGCTTATGTTCTTTATCAACATTCACTGCGGCCTTGCACTTATCACATACGAAAAGCAGATCATCCAGACAACATTTGATGGCATGGCAGTTCTTGCAGTAATGGTCAGTGTTGTGCCTATGGTAACTGCTGCATTTAACGCTCTTGGTCGTATCGGATACTCAACCATCTCAGATAAGATGAAGGACAGAAATACGGTTTATCAGATTATCTTCATTAGCTGCATCTTAATCACAGGAATTGCACTTGTTACACAGTCCATCACAAAGGGACCTCAGACCATTGTATTTGGTATGATTACAGTTTGCCTTCTTCTCCTTGTTAACCTTGGATACGGTGGCGGATTCTCAACACTTCCTGCACTTCTTTCATCAAGGTTTGGTATGGAAAAGATTAGCAAAATCCACGGCCTGTCACTTTCTGCCTGGGCAATCGCAGGTATTACAGGAAATAACATGACTGAGATTATCAAGCATTTTGTTGGAAACAGATATGAAGTTGTGCTTATCGCAACCCTTTGTTTCTACATTGCAGCCCTTCTTATCTGCTTAATTTTGGTTAAAGAGAAAAAAGAAAAATAGTTTACATAATGGCATAATTACCATTTAGTCATTTATACACCCCTTGAGGCTTATTTTAGAAATCTTAAGGGGTGTTTTTAAATATAAGAACATGTTTACATAAATTACACTTTGTGGTATAATGTTCAAGGAATTGTGCGTGCTTAAAGTGGGGACGTAAGTGAAATCAGTATGGGCCATAATGGCCAGGGGTTACGATATGAGAATAAAAAATTTCTTAAGAAAGCATGGCAGCAAACTGTTTATTATAATTGCAATCTTAGTACTTGCAATTGTAATTCTTAACGGCCAGCTGTTTTTCTATACTCTAAATGAGCAGGCTGCGGTACTTAGTCGTGAGCAGCTTGAAATCATTTCTTCAAAACTTCAGGAAACATTAAATACAGCCCAGGTCTCTCTTTTTAAGGTGTCTTCCGAGGTGGCAGTTCTGACAGGTACAGGGGCCGAGGATGAGAAAATAGTCGCTGCCCTAAGACAGCACAAAAGCGAACTTGCGGATGAAAACTGTATCAACGTTTTCGCGGCTCGCGGGGATTTGTGCTTAATACCTGACAGGGTAATCGGAGAAGATTTGTCAGTTCGGGACAGAATCTGGTACAAAGGGGCAGAAAAGTCAGGAGTTGATGTGGTATATGTTTCATCGCCGTATGTGGATTATTTTACGGGAGAAACCTGCTTCTCGGTATCCATGCTACTTAAGGACGGAAAGACGATAGTAGGCCTTGATTATGACCTGACCGATATGCAGGCCTGCGTTGAATATATAGATAAGTCTATGAACGGGGACGCTCTGATTGTTAATTCCGAAGGAATGATTGTATCTTACGGTGATGCATCTTTAGTGGGGCAGAACTTATCCGATGCTCTCCCGGATTATAGCGGCATACTTCAGAAAATCCTGGCTTCAGGTGAAAATACAGCTTCTTTTACCAGCAGGATAGAAGGAGTAAAAAGCACGATATTCTATACAAAGACCGATAATGACTGGTATTTAATCTCGACTGTCAGCAATGCGGGCTTATATAAAAGTAACTACAAGTCACTTATGAGAAATCTTATTCTCAATGTCCTTCTCATTGGTGTGCTGATATTTCTTTATATCATTACTCACAGAAGGCAGACTCAGGTTGAGAAGACTTTGATTGCTGAAGAGAAATTCCTTGATAAAAAGACTGAGGATGTAAGTCATAAACTTCATGCAATTTTGAAGCATTCAAGTGAAAGCAGACTGGATAATGTGGATATGGAAGAAGCCATGAGACTTATTCAGGAAAATGCTTACGGCATTGAGAATGTAATGAATGAAATCTCATTAAGTGCCAAGGTTATTGAGACGGTTCAGGAAGAGAATAATCTTGATAATCAGAAAGTTACGGCGGGAATGAGCGGAAGAAGAAGCAGACTGTTCCTGGTGGGCGTTCTTGTGGTGCTTTTCTTTGCATTCATCGTTTCTATTATTGTTGCAACGACTTCAACTGTAAGAAGTGGTGGCGACAGTATGATGGGTCATATTGGTGCGAGAGTTGATGAACTTAAAGTGTGGACAACTCATCAGGAAACCATACTTGATATGCTCTCTAATTTTGTGCTGACGGGTGACAACTCATCGGATAATAAGGCTAATGAAGAGATGATTAGCCTGGTATCAGGTCAGTATGATCAGATTTATGCTGTATATCTTGCTAATGCGAATTCTTCCACGCCACTTGTTATAAGTGATGGCAAAAAGAGCGCGTCTGATGAAAAAGTAGAAGAACTTAAATGGTATACAGATGCCATGGATACCAAGGGAAATGAGGGCTTTACAGTATCATCGCCTTTCTACAGGGAAGAGGAAAATGATTATTTCATAACCCTTTCGAAGAAAATAATGGATGATGAGGGAGAGTTCTATGGTGTTATTGCCATGGACGTTTATCTTTCAAGTCTTACGGACATCATTGATAATAACACGGATACGGCATATACCTTCTTTGTTGATAAAGACGGTAATATCATAAGCCATCCTAATAAGGATTATTCAATTAAAAAAGACAGCGCAACATCCATGGAACAGGCGGGTTACTTAGAGGCAGTTTATACTGATGACCCGGTGACTCTTAAGGATTATGATGGCAAGCGAAAAGTTGTTATGTCAGTGGTTGAAGAAGAGTCCGGATTTAGTGTTGTATATGTTAGAAAATGGTCAGATATATATGGCGATGTTATTAAGTATGATATTTTATTTGTTGTGCTTTTTGGTCTTTGCATGGGGGTTATATCCTATATTATGCTTGCCATGATAAAGTGGCAGGAAAAAGCAACTCTTGTATTGCAGGAAGCAGTTGAGGCAGCAACCCAGGCAGATGAAGCCAAGTCGCAGTTCCTGGCTCAGATGTCCCATGAAATCAGAACTCCTATCAATGCAGTGCTTGGTATGGATGAGATGATTCTTAGAGAGAGTAATAATGAGAGTGTAAGAAGTTATGCAAGGGATATTCAAAGCGCCGGTAATTCGCTTTTGTCCATTATTAATGATATTTTAGATATCTCCAAAATCGAGTCCGGAAAGTTGGAGATTGTACCTGCGGAATATGAACTTGATTCCATGCTTCGTGACCTTGTAAATATGGTATCATTCCGTGCCAATGCGAAGAATCTTAAACTTGAGGTTACTGTAGATCCTTCACTGCCATCTAAGTTATACGGCGATGACGTAAGAGTAAAACAGTGTATTACAAATATTCTTACTAATGCGACCAAATATACACAGACAGGTACTGTATGGTTCAGGGTTAGCGGCACTGTTAAGGATCAGACCTGCGAACTCTACGTCGAGGTAGAAGATACGGGTATAGGTATTAAGGAAGAAGATCTTTCCAAACTGTTCTCTGCTTTTGACAGAATTGAAGAGAAGAGAAACCGTAATATTGAAGGTACCGGTCTTGGAATGAATATTACTCAGAACCTTCTGCACCTTATGGGTACCAAACTTGAAGTTGAAAGTAAATACGGAGAAGGCAGTAAGTTCTATTTTACAATAGAGCAGGAGATTAGGGATAAGACTCCGATTGGTGTGTTCGATGCCAACGAAAAAGAAGGAGAGACTTATGATTATAATGAATCCTTCTACGCACCGAATGCCAGAGTTCTCGTGGTGGATGACAATGCTCTTAACCGTAAGGTATTTATTGCGCTTCTTAAGGATACGGGCGTTCAGATTACTGAGGCTGAGTCAGGTAAGGAGTGTCTGGAACTTACAGAGAAGAATTATTACGATATTATTTTCCTTGATCACATGATGCCGGAACTTGACGGTATTGAGACGCTTCACTTAATGAAGAAGAATCTTCAGGGACCGAATAAGAATACTCCTGTATTCGTGCTTACGGCAAATGCGGTTACGGGTGCAAAGGAGATGTACTTAAGTGAAGGCTTCAATGGATTTTTGTCAAAGCCTGTTGTGGCGTCGAAGCTTGAAGAGGTTATTAAAGAGAATATCTCGCCGAGGCTTTTTGAACATGCGCCTAATAAGGATGAAAGAGAGAAGAAAGAGAAACTTGCCAAGGCAGCAGAGGAAGACCTTGGAGAACTTCCAATTATCGGAGGCATCGACTGGAATTATGCCATGGCACACCTCTATCAGAAGGACCTGGTTATCGCTACAGTTAAGGACTTCGTTGAGATGATTCCCATGCATGCCAAGAAACTCGATGAGATGTATGGCCGAATCGACGAAAGCGGAGAAATGGATAATTACAGAATACAGGTTCATTCAATGAAGAGTGTGGCAGCAACTCTTGGTATTATTCCACTTGCAGGTATGGCCAACGTGCTTGAGAATGCGGCAAGGGAAGGAAAGAAAGATACAATTGAGAAAATGCATTCAATACTTATTGATTACTGGTATAATTACGGCGAAAAATTAAGGGAAGCATTCAATATAGAAAAGACAGAGATTACCAGGGAAGAATATGATATTTTCTCGGTTACAGATCAGCTTGAGAAATTAAAAGAGTCCATGGAGGATCTTGATATCGATACCGCAGATCCGATTGCGGATTATCTATATAAATATAACTGGGGCGATGAGATGAATGAAAAAGTCAGGGATTTAAAGAATGCAGTTACAGCCCTTGATTCAGATACGGTTGCGGAACTGGTTGATGAGATTTTGGCAGCTAAGGATGAATAATCAAAAATTAGGAGCACATTACTATGGACAGAATGTTGATTGTTGGAAAATTGAATGTACACAATAAGGAACTCAATGAATTTTTCGGGCAGTATTTTGAGTCTCATTTATGTTCTGAAGAGGTTGTGGGATTTGATAAGGTTTTAGGCGTTACCGGACCAATGGTAGTGGTAATCAGTATGATCGGGAATGCGGGAGAGATGGACCCGGGGATTTTTCGGTCGGTTGCAAGAGTGTGTCCGGGGGTTCCGACGATTACTATTGGTAATGATTTAGAGCGTAAGAATTATATGTACTTCTATGGAAATAAGCAGTTTTCGCATATCGACAAGGATGTGGATAAAGAGGAAATGGTACGTATTATCAAGGAGAGAGTTGAGGAGTACAGGGCTGTTAAGAAGAGGGAAGAAATCAAGGAAGTGGATGCGGATGATATTGATGTTGAGGCAGAACTTGCGGGGCTTTCGGATATGCTTGGGGGCGTTGAGCCGTTTTATGAGCCGAAGGTGGAGGAAGATCCCCATGATGATATAAGAGTTCTGGTTATTGATGATGATCCGATGATGCTCAGGAGTCTAAAGGCGATACTTGATGGGGAGTATGATGTGTCGCTTGCGACGTCCGGTATGAAGGGGATTACGGCGATGGCGAAGAAGAGGCCGGATGTAATTTTGCTTGATTATGAGATGCCGGTTTGTGATGGAAGACAGACTCTGGAGATGATTCGCTCGGATGAGGATACGAAGGATATACCGGTTATTTTCCTTACGGGGCTTGGGGATATGGAGCATATTAAGTCAGTGCTTGCGCTTAAGCCTGCGGCGTATATACTTAAGCCGGCGAATAAGGATAGTTTGATGGAGAAGATAAGCGAGGCATTAAAAAAATAAACTATAATATATCTCGTAAGAAAGATAAGAGGTATTATATGATACAAGATTATGTCCAGGCGAGGAAGCTTGGGATGGAGGCAATTAAAAAGGCGCAGAAGGATGGGACGGATGCGTATTTGAAGGTACTTGATAACATGGAGGAAGCGAAAGAGGCTCATGGAAATATCAAATTAAGCCTTATCGAGATCCCACTTAGCCGTGTTGTTGGTACCAAGACTGAGGGAAGGAATAATGCCTTCGCTTTTAATTTTATGCCACTTTTAGAGCAGAGCACTGAGTTCGCAACCAAGTGGAGTGCTTTATATGACTCATATGTGGAGGAAGGAATTCAGAATCCAATTGAGTGCTTTGAATATATGAATCATTACTATGTGCAGGAAGGAAATAAGAGGGTTTCTGTGTCCAAGTACGGGGGCAGTGTATTCATTCCTGCCAATGTTACGAGACTTTTGCCACCTAAGAGTGATGACCCCAGGGTGGTGGCTTATTATGAATATTTGAAATTTTATGATGTGACAGGTAATCACCTTTTTGTATTCACAAATCCTGGTGAGTATGAGCAGTTGGCAGGCTACCTTGGACAGACTTTGGATAAGGCGTGGCCTGAGGAACTTAGGAATGATTTGAAGGCGGCGTATTTTGTCTTTGAGAAGAACTGCAGGGCGATTCTTGATAATCAGGACGATAAGGCGGTGAGCAGCGCATTCCTGACATACTTAAGTTTTTATCCGATGTCGTCATTGTTCGAGATGTCTGATGAGCAGATTATTGCGAGGATGAAGAAGGCGAGGGAGGAACTCTTGTCTGACGGCGATGTGGAGAATATCGAGTTTGTGGAAGAGGCTCCGAAGGCGCCGAAGGCTGAGGGACCGCAGAATATTATTAGTACGCTGTTTCCGGGCGTGAATAATAAATATACGGCGGCGAATCCGCTGAATGTGGCATTTATTTTTAATTCAAGTAATACGGCGTCGGGCAGATGGCTTGATTCCCATGAAGCGGGCAAAATCTACGTCGACGAAAGATGCGGCGACAACGTTGTAACGAAGAGTTATTTTTCAAATCCGAGTGATGGCAGCGTGGATAAGGCACTTGGGGATGCGGTTTATGATGGCTGCCAGGTTATTTTTACAGTGTCGTCTTATATGCTGACGGAGACGGTTAAGTGTGCGATTGAGCATCCGGATATCAAATTTTTCAACTGCTCAGTTGGTAAGACTCATCCGTCGGTAAGATGCTATCATGGTAAACTTTATGAGGCGTCGTTTTTGATGGGCGTGCTGGCGGCGGACAGGCTTTTGCAGATTTCGTCGGGGGTCGGGGCTGGCGATGGTGCTGGTGCTGGAACTGGCGATGGCGCTGGCAATGGTGCTGGTGATGGTGTTGGCCGGGCAGGAAATGTTATTGGATATGTAGCGAGAAATACTGCCAATATTTCAATTGCCAACATGAATGCTTTTGCGATTGGTGTATCGCTGATTGACCCTGATGCAAAGGTCAAAATCATATGGAATACATTGGAGAATTCCATGGATTACATGGCGGTTCTTAAGTCTGAGAATATCAGGGTTTATGCGGATATTGAGTATTCTTATGTGTATGGAGAGAATAACAGGCCGGGCGTGTATGTGATGGAAGAAAATAATATCAGATTCCTGGGCGCGCCATATTATAACTGGGGTAAATATTACTTAAAGATTGTTGAATATATGCTGGAAGACGGCTTTAAGAATGAGAAGACTGAGGAAGGCAAGACGGCGACTAATTACTGGTTTGGTTTATCTACCGGTGTGGTTGATATCATTACGGCGGCTGACCTTCCATATCAGACATGTAAGCTGCTTTCATTCTTAAAGAGTGCGATTATTTCGGGCGGCGTTGATCCGTTCTCTGGTGAGATTCATTCGCAAAATGGGCTCGTCAGCGAGAATACCGCCGGATTATTTGAAGTATCTGTTCATCAGGAGGCCATAGGAGATGGCAATATTGCTACTTTGGACTGGCTTAATGAGAATATAGAAGGCGAATTGCCAAAGAGTGAAGAGTAAAATGGAACCATAGGTGACCGCGCCGGTTGGTGGGCTGGCTGGATGGGCTTGGCTGGATGGGCTTGGTTGGATAGACTGGCTGGACGGGCTTGGCTGGATGGGCGTAAAAAGATGCACATTACCCCGTCCCTAGTGGCAATATGGTGAAAAGGGATTACGAATGAAGATTTTAGTAGTAGCAGATGAAGAGTGCAGGTCACTGTGGAATTATTATTCTCCCGAGAAACTGAAGGGGGTGGACCTGATTATCGGATGCGGAGACTTAAAAGCGGATTATCTTGAATTTCTTATGACAATGGCCAATGTGCCGGTGTATTACGTTAGGGGCAACCATGATGCCTCCTATGAGACCAAGCCGCCGCTGGGATGCATATGTATTGATGACAGGGTGGTGACATATAAGGGGGTCCGTATTATGGGACTGGGTGGTTCCATGAGATATAAGGACGGGCCGTTTATGTATTCGGAAGGTGAGATGAAAGGGCGAATTAACAGAGCGGGTGTGTCAATCCTGGCGCACAGGGGAGTTGATATTTTAGTTACGCATGCTCCTGCCAAGGGGTATGGAGACCTTGAAGATGTGGCACACAGGGGATTTAACTGTTTCAATAAACTTCTGGAAGAAACAAGGCCGCTTTATATGCTCCACGGGCATGTGCATTCGACGTATCAGGGCGGGAATTTTGCCAGAGTTATTGAGCATCCGTCAGGGGCAAAAATCATAAATGCTTTTGAAAAATACATCCTTGACTATGATGAGAAGCGGCACAGCCCGGCGACTATGAGGGAACTGGCGATTAATCTGAACTCCGTTGTTATCAGAAAGAGCTACCGAAATATGAACCTTAAGGATGTTTAGGGAAATTTAAGTATTATTATCCGTAAGGTTATGGTATAATTAAGAAGATGTGTCGGAGGTTTAAAGAAGGAGGTATAACAATGAAGTTTTATATTTGTAAGGGATGTGGCAAAATCGTTGCCATCGTTAAGGACTCAGCATGCCCGACAAAGTGCTGCGGAGAGGCAATGCAGGAGATTATTCCGGGTACAACGG
This sequence comes from Lachnospiraceae bacterium UBA4338, assembly GCA_002393735.1. Taxonomy (GTDB): domain Bacteria; phylum Bacillota; class Clostridia; order Lachnospirales; family Lachnospiraceae; genus UBA3766. The sequence continues at coordinate 35,184 of DGTK01000013.1, read as the reverse complement.
ATGCGGCAGTTGAGAAACATGTACCTGTACTTGAAGTTAAGGATAACAAGGCCTATGTTACAGTGGGTGAGGTGATTCATCCAATGACAGAGGCGCATTTCATTGAGTGGATTGCAATTGAAACAAAGAACGGAAATCAGAGAAAGACTTTGACTCCGACAGATGAACCTAAGGCTGTATTCCCACTTTTGGAGGGTGATGAGGTGCTGGCAGTTTATGCTTACTGTAACCTGCACTCGTTGTGGAAAGCATAAGGAAGAATAAATGTAAGATTGGAGGATTATGTTATGAAATATGTATGCGAAATTTGCGGTTTTGAATATGATGAAGAAGTTGGGGCACCAGATCAGGGTATAGCTCCTGGCACCAAGTTTGAGGACTTGCCGGATGATTTTGTTTGTCCGGTATGCGGAGTTCCGAAAGAGAATTTCAAGGCTGAATAAATCAGATTTTACACCGGGGATGGCGAAGGCAGTAACCATCCCCTTTTTTTAAAGGATTTATATGAAAGAATTATATGTTTTTTATATAGCCGCTGTCATAGTATTCGGAATATGTTTCGTAATGCTCTCTGACAAGGGTTTAAGCAGAAGAAATAATAAATTATTGTTTATGATTAATCTGAATGGACTACTTGCGTCTCTTGTTCTGGAGATGAATCAGGTTATAAGTCCGTTTTATGACATAAACCTGATTAGTTTATACCTGTATCATGCGATACATGTTGTTTTTATCGTGCATGTTTTTTTGTATGCAGTTGATATCTGCGGTAGATGGTATTCTTTCAATAAAACCAAGATGGCGCTAACCTTTGCGCCGATAGGGATTTTTTATCTTATCTTATTATCCAATCCTTTGACGAAACTGGCCTTTACGGTGGAAGATGGTGTATATCACCGAGGAAGCGGTATACTGGTTGAATATGTTATCGCCATTGCTTTTTTGATACTTACCATATATATGATAATCAAATATCACAAGGCCATTGGTATTCGTAAGGTTTATGAGATTATTCTTTTTATTGCCCTTTCCCTTATAGGCGTGGGGATTCAGTTTGTGTACCCGGAAATTAAATGTGAATTATTTTTTGAGGCGGTTGCGGTATTCTCCATCTGCGGCTTTACGGAAAGTGAAGGGCAGGTTAGAGACCCGATTACAGGTCTTTACAACAGGGCGTTGTTCGGTAAGGATGTAGAGCAGTTTATTAAGGCGAAGGTTAAGTATAACATCGTGCTGGTTCGTATGGGTAATTTCAGCCATCTTAATAATACTGTGGGATATACATATGTGAATGAAATGCTGACCATAATGGCTGTAAGGCTTCAGAATGTATTTGGCAAGGGCAGCAGTTTATATTATTTAAGCGGCGGTGCTTTTGCCTATATCAGTAATTCATCAAATAAGGATATTGATGAGTATGTGGAACAAATTAGGGAACAGTTTGAGGAGTCCATTGTAGTGGGGGGTTATAATATTCCGTCAGATATTAATGTGGTGTGCTTAAGAGTGCCGGAGGATGCGGATTCTCTTAATACAATCATCATGTTCTCGGATTCCATCAGAAAGAATTATGAACACGGTGTTCAGGTTTATAAGGGTGAGAAATTAGAGAAAATCAACCATAAGATGAAGATAGAAAAGGCTTTGAGGGAAGGTCTTGTGACAGGTGCTTACAGTGTTTATTATCAGCCGATATATGATAACAGGACGGGAAAGGTTCATTCCGCAGAGGCACTGTCAAGGCTGATTGATCCCAAAATGGGATTTATTCCGCCGGATGAATTTATTGCGGTTGCGGAAGAAAGTGACCTTATCTTTGAAGTGGGCGAAGAGATGTTCAAAAGGGTTTGTCAGGATATAGCCAAGGGTGACCTAAAGGACTGCGGCATTGATTTCATCGAAATTAATCTTTCCCCTGTTCAGCTTATGAAGAAGAATATTGCGGAAGATTTTAAGAAGATAATGAAGAAATACAATGTTACCACGGATGATATAAACTTAGAGATAACAGAGTCTACGGCAGAGCGCTCAGAAGATATCTTTATTGAGAATTATATTCAGCTTAAAGATGCAGGATTCTCCTTCTCCCTTGATGATTACGGAACCGGTCTTAGTAATATGTCATCAATTCTTAATATGCAATTTAAAATCATCAAGATTGATAAGAGCATTCTGTGGGATGCCCAGAAGAATCATCAGGCGAAGATTGTATTTGAAAGCATTTCCGAAATGTTCAAGAATATGGGACTGGAAATTGTTACGGAAGGGGCTGAAACCAAGGAGCAGGTTGATTATATTTCAGGTCTTGGAATAGAGTACAGTCAGGGGTTCTATTTCTCCAAGCCGATACCGTATGGGGAGTTTGTGGAGTTTTGTAAAAAGAGAGCTTGAAGGAAAAAAGAGCTTAGGCTCTTTTTTTTATGGGAAATACGCTAATACGTGTTGACATATGTCAAAAACATCATTACAATGAAATTACCTAACGGGTAATCAGCAGTGACGGAGGCTTGATTTGAATATACACTACTCTAATGAAAAAGTTAAGAATCAATGCTTAAGTGTAAAAAGTGCCAGGAAACTTTTTGGCGGTGATGAAGCTATGACTGTAAAACTTAAGTCCAGGATGCAGGCATTAATTGCTGCAGAAACGCTTAATGATATAGTAGTTCAAAAGATTTTTCGTTTTCATAAATTACAAGATATAGGCAGGAATAAGCTGGAAGGGTATTTTGCAATTGATGTTAAGACTTCAAAGGAGCCTTGGAGAATTATATTAAGACCATTGGATGAAAATGGTGACTATTATAACCCTTGTAATATTGATCAAATCGCGAAAATAACACGGAGTGTTGAAATTGTGGAGGTAAGTAAGCATTATGAGTAATTGTTACATTGAATATAACGACAAAATGGCATTTCATCCTGGATATTATATCAAAGAAGTTATTGACGATATGGGAATTACGCAAGAAGATTTTGCAAAGAGACTGGATACGACACCTAAAAATTTAAGTTTATTAATAAGGGGCGAGCAATCATTATCCATTGATATAGCGACAAAACTATCCAGAATGTTAGATACAAGCATAATATACTGGCTTAATCTGCAAAATGAATTTGATGCACTTAAAGCAGAGTCTATTTCCGATAAAATGCTTGAAGAAGAAAAAAATATATACAACATAATGGATTATAGTTATTTTAAAACAAATTATAACTTGCCGGTTTCAGGGAAGGATGTTGAATTGTCAGTAACCTTAATAAGACGATTCTTGAAACTGTCATCGTTAACATTGTTAGATAAAGATAATTTGTCGGTATGTTTTAGAAGTAAGTCTGAATTACTATCAAAAGAAGATAGAATTAAAGCTAATACAATGGTTCAAATAGCGACAAATGAAGTGCTGTCAGTTGATGCTCCTAAGTATAATAAAGCACTATTTACAAATGCCATTGATTATGCATTGAAACAAACTGTAAACAATGATTTTTACGAAGATGTAAGAGAGGCATTTTATCAGGCGGGAGTTATTCTTGTGGTTATTCCGAATTTCGCTAATTCTAACACCAGTGGTGCATCAAAAAAAGTTGGAGACAGTGTTATGCTCATGGTTAATGACAGAAAAAATTATTCGGATTATTTTTGGTTTACCATGTTTCATGAGATTGGTCATATTATGCTTGGCGATTTTGGGATATCTATGGATAAAGAAGAAGGAAAAAAAGAAAGCGAAGCTAATGATTTTGCCAGAAATATGCTAATTCCGAACGATATTTATCAAGAGTTTGTCTCTCGTGGAGAGTTTGGTTTGCAGGATATAAAAAACTTTGCAGATGAGATAAACCGTCATCCTGGAATAGTGGCAGGAAGGCTGATACATGATAAGATGATTGAAGAAAATGAGGAAGTAAATTCGCTTAGGAAAAGGTTTAAGATTTATAGGCATGAGATATAGAGGGAAAAATTGCATAATTGTTTGGAAATATGCTATAATAAAGTGATTTATTATAGCATTTTTATTGTGTGCATGCGAGGTGTGGAAATACAGGTGCTGGCGGGGGATGCCGGGGCGTGCGAGAACGGATAGATGGATAACAAGAATACAGATAATATACAAGTTGATAATGATGCGGACAGCGTAGAAGATACCATTAAGAGATTTAATGATAATGCGAAAAAGACCGGGGCGCTTGGGCTGAAACACTGGCAGGTTATAATGCTGGGAATGATGTTCTATGATTATGTGACTGCAGTTGGGTCATATGGTTTTGCCCTGCTTCTTAGATTCGACCTTAAATTTTTATCCATACCCGAGAAATATCTTGTGATGTATTACAAGATTATCTTTATATATGCGGCAGTATGTATAGTGGTATTCTTTATATTTAAGCTGTATCAAAGCGTGTGGAGATTCGCAAGTTACCATGAGCTTAAACTGACCACATATGCGGCGGGTGTGGCGCTTATATTACACATAATCATTGCTTTTGCCATTGTAGGAAGAATGCCTATATCTTATTTTGTATTCGGTATAGCATTCCAGTACATGTTTATGATGGCATTAAGGTTTTCATACAGGCTTTTACTTATCTTTAAGTCAAAGAATGAGGAAACTACAAAGGCTGACAGAATAATGCTTATAGGTGCGGGTAATGCGGGGCAGATGCTGCTTCGTGATATCAGGCTTTCCCGTGAAGGCAAGGGCAAGGTTTACTGCATTATTGATGATAATCCTAATAAGTGGAACAGATATATTGACGGCGTGCCGGTAGTGGGCGGAAGAGATTCCATTATGGCTAATGCCGAGAAGTATGCAATTGATAAGATTTATTTAGCTATCCCTAAGGCAAGTCCTGAGAATAAAAGAGATATCTTAAATATCTGCAAAGAAACTGGATGCGAACTTAAGAATCTTCCTGCCATGTATCAGATAGTTAATGGCGAAATAAATGTGGAAGCCATGAAGGATGTGGCAGTTGAGGAACTCCTTGGACGAGAACCAATAGAAGTTAACCTTGATGAGATATGCTCATATATTGAGGGCAAGACCGTACTTGTTACCGGCGGTGGCGGCTCAATAGGGTCTGAACTTTGCAGACAGGTGGCCGGCCACAAAGTTGGGAAATTAATAATTTTTGATGTATATGAAAACAGCGCTTATGACATAGAGCAGGAACTTCGTCATGATTATCCTAAGCTCGACCTTGAAGTTTTAATCGGTTCTGTCAGGGATTCAAGAAGAATTAATGAGGTATTTGAGTTATATAAGCCTGATATCTGCTATCATGCGGCTGCTCATAAGCATGTGCCTTTAATGGAAGACAGCCCATGCGAAGCCATTAAGAATAATGCAGTTGGAACATATAAGACAGCCTATGCAGCAATGATACACGGCTGCAGGAGATTCGTCCTTATCAGTACGGATAAGGCAGTTAATCCAACTAATATAATGGGAGCCAGCAAGAGACTGTGTGAGATGGTTATCCAGACTTTTGATTATTATATTAAGGCCGGAAAGCCGGAGGCTCTGACCGCCATGATAAGCCATGACAATGAGGAATATGAGGAATTAAATATTCCTGATAATTTTGTGGCCAAGACAGAATTTATGGCAGTAAGATTTGGTAACGTACTTGGCAGCAACGGCTCTGTTATTCCCCTTTTTAAGAAGCAGATTGCAGCAGGCGGTCCCGTTACGGTTACGGACCCGAGAATTACAAGATTCTTTATGACAATCTCTGAGGCAGTAAGCCTTGTGCTTCAGGCAGGGGTATATGCCAAAGGCGGAGAAATCTTCGTCCTTGATATGGGAGAGCAGGTTTTAATTGATGACCTTGCAAGAAACTTAATCAAGTTATCAGGTTTTAAGCCTGATGTGGATATAAAGATTGAATATACAGGTTTAAGGCCTGGCGAGAAGCTTTATGAAGAAAAACTCATGGCAGAAGAGGGCTTAACAAAGACTTCAAATAAGACAATTCTTATTGGAAAGCCGCTTGATTTCAAACATGAGTTATTCTTAGAAGAGTTAAGGGGACTTACGGAACTTGCGTATAAAAATATCGATAATGACGAAATACGCAGCGCTGTTGCAAAAGTAGTAAAGACATATAATCCAAGTATTTAGTTTTTGGGGGCTTAGATATGAAGGATAATAAGAAATTTAAGAAGATTCTGATCTCTTTAGGGCTTGTTTTCGTTGCACTTCAGGTGATTGCCTGGTGCAAAAAAAAAGAGCATAAGAAAGATGCTTTCCTTAAAGAAAATGCATATGAGGGCGCAGGTAAGCCGAAGGTTGATGGTATTCCGAATATTTATGAGGCTGTTTGTAAACCATGCCTTGATAAGGTGCTTTCATTCCTGGCACTGGTGGTACTTGCTCCGTTGTTTGGGTTGATTTCTTTGTGTATTTATGTGGATGATCCGGGGCCGGTGATTTTTAGGCAGAAGAGAGTTGGTGTAAATAAGACATTCTTCTATGTTCATAAGTTCAGAAGTATGAAAATGTCCACCCCGTCAGACATTCCAACACATCAGCTTGAGGATCCTGACCAGTATATCACAAGGGTTGGTAAGATAATTCGTAAGCTCAGCCTTGATGAACTTCCACAGATTTGGGATATTTTCGTGGGAGATATGTCGATTGTGGGACCTAGGCCGGCGCTTTGGAATCAGGCCGACCTGGTGGCAGAAAGAGACATATATGGCGCTAATGATGTAAAACCGGGCCTTACAGGCTGGGCTCAGATAAATGGCAGGGATGAACTTGAAATTCCTGTGAAGGCAGCTTTCGATGGAGAGTATGTCACAAATCTTAAGAAGAATTCCATTAAGGCATTTATGATGGATGTTAAGTGCTTCTTTGGAACTTTCTCTTCAGTGCTTGGTGCAAAGGGCGTCGTTGAAGGCGGCACCGGAAGTATGGGAATAAATGATGATTTCTCTTGGGGAAGAGAAGAAATCGATGAGGCAGAACTAATCGGCGATATTGGATTCGGAGAAGTTGTAAGGGTAAGTAAACTTACAGAGAAGCGTGTACTTATCTTGGGCAAGGATTCCTTTATCGGTGAGAGTTTCCAGAATTATGCCAAGGCGCATTACGGCGATAATTTTACCATAGATGTGATGGACATGAGGGATGAAAGCTGGAGAGAGCACTCTTTTGCCGACTATGACATTGTCTTTAATGTGGCAGGAATTGCTCATTCAGATACAGACAATATCTCTACATTCGAGAAGAAATGCTATTATGACGTGAATGCTGACCTGGCTGTGGATGCAGCCAAGAAGGCCAAGAGAGAGGGCGTGAAGACCTTTATACATATGAGTTCCATGATAGTTTACGGTGCGTCAGCCGGGGTGGGCGAGGACAGGATGATTCGTCCCGACAGCGTACCGATGCCGGAGAACTTCTATGGTGACAGCAAACTTAAGGGTGATGTTTATTTAAGAAGGCTTGCAACAACAAGATTTAAGGTTATAGTTTTAAGACCTCCGATGATATATGGAAATGGGTCAAAGGGTAATTATAAGACTTTGGAGAAGATAGCTGTGAAGTCGCCAGTCTTCCCGAATATTCATAATGACAGGTCTATGTTATATATTGATAATCTGTGCGAACTTTTATGCCAGGTTATGCTGATTTCAGGCTATAAGCGTAAGGCGGTTGTTCTGATGCCGCAGGATGAGGAATGGGTGACAACTTCCAAAATGGTGGCTGACATTGCGAAGGAAAATGGAAAGAAAATCTGGGTAACAGGGCTTCTTAATCCGTTTGTTTATATCGCAAGTTTAGTGCCGGGCAAGATGGGCAAGATGACTAATAAGGCATTTGGCAGTATGTGCTATGATAAGTGGCTAAGCATATATCCGGGGATTAAGTATCAGGGAAAGAATTGAAGTGACAGTATGCCGGGCTTAAGACAGGTTTTAGGCAGTTGTGATAACAGATGGAGAAAAGCATAGAGATTTCGAAGAAAAAAAGAATAATCTTAACTGTAATCTATGCGGCAGTTATCGTATATTTAAGCCTTATGGACGTGGCGACAGGGCAGCTTGATGCCTGGAACTTAGACAGCGTAAAGGCTACGCTAGGTGTTGTGATTGCGGTTGTGATACTGTCATGTTATAAGTTAAAAGACTTCCTTAAGTGGCAGTACTATGTGTGGCTGGCATTTAGTTTCATGACCTGTATAGTGCTGTATTGTGCTAAGTTTCACATCGATGATAACAGGAAAAGATGGTTATTCTTTGCTCTTGGATTTATTGTTTATGGACTTATTTTACTTAGAGAGATACTTGGAATAATAGAGACTAAGAGGCTTCAGATAAGTAAGACCTATATTCTCTGGGTATATATGCTGTTTTGGATGATGATCTCAAGATATGAGGTTATTTGGCCGGTGACTTTTGGAATCATATTTACTGCCTTTTACCTTGCAAATATGGGGAAGGAGAGGCATGAGATATGGATGGATGGGATATCATATGGACTCATTGCTAGTTTCGTGGTGCTTCAGGTATTTGCCGACCTATTTAGACCATTTGACAGCGACAGATACAGAGGAATATATGAAAATTCCAATATGACAGCACTATTTTACTGTTTGGTACTAGTTGGAGTTTTATACAGGCTCTGGGTGATAACAGGAGTTAAGGATGTAAAGTGGGCAGTGGCTCGTAAGAGCGCGCTGATAGTGGCAACCGGATGGGTAGTAGCCCACAGTTATATGACTTGCTCAAGAACCGGAGCAATAATAGCAGTGCTTCTTGTGATTATATATGGATTTTGCTCCGTATGGAAACTTGAAAAGGGAAAGGGAAGGATATTAAAACCGATTGGATTTATGGTTTTGGTTATGGTTTTATCCTTTGCACTTTTTCCACTATCATATCTTGTAGCAAGATATGGGATTGGTATAACAAATCACAGAGTAGTATTTCCTGTAGATAACGTGGAAACGCTGGTTGATCCAAGTGTTGAGCCAATAGATTCAGAGAGATATACATCTTTGGATGAACTAATAGATAATAGTATATTAAGGTACTTTGACAGATTTAAAGGTGAAGAAGAGAGCGAAGATACTCAGGCAAGAGTAAAGATAGAGCATTACGTAAATGTGGTATATGCTGCGGAAACAGAAGATATACCGGCTCCTAAGGGCTCTTCAGCAGATAATGCCTTGATGGAAGGCTGGGGACAGGGCGTAGACAGTACAACCTACAGAATGGTAATGTGGGAGTATTACATATCCAAGTTCAATATGATGGGTCATTCGGCTTTAGAAGTGCCTGTGTGGGTGCATATGCTATATTTGGCACCACATACCCAGAACATACTTATACAGATGGCATATTGTTACGGTACTCCGGTTGGCATACTGTGGCTGATATTTATGATAACAATGTTTGTATCAGCATTGGTAGAACTTGTCAAAGGTGACGAGAAAGATAGGAATACAGGATTTATAATGCTTCTATTCATTGTAGCCTATGGGCTCTTTGGTTTGACAGAGATTACCTGGAATGTAGGGCAACTTGGATTCTCATTATTCTTCCTGTTCCTTCGAGAAGTATTTGTACTTAAAGAGCCAAAGAAGATTGGTAAGAAAGAATATAAAAGTTACGCAATATAGGTTGTGAAATGGTTAGTGTAATTACGATATGCTATAACTCTGAAGATGTAATAGCGAAGACAATAGAATCAGTGCTGTCACAGACCTATACAGATATAGAATATATCATCATTGACGGTGCAAGCAAGGATAGGACAGTAGAAATTGCTGAATCTTACAGGCAGCAGTTGGAAGATAAAGGTATTAAATACTATATATATTCAGAGCCTGACAAAGGCATATATGATGGCATGAATAAAGGTATAGCCAAGGCTACCGGAGAACTGGTTGGAATGATTAACTCAGGGGATATGTATCTTTCGGAGATGTTGGAAACTGCAGTTAGGGCTTACGAAGAAGAGCCATATGACTTATTCTATGGGGATATAAAACTTGTTAAGGCGAACGGTAGTGCCATAATTAAGAAAAGTAAGATGGATAAGTTTCCAACAAGCAGACACTGGAACCATCCAACAATGATAGTAAGGCGTGGGTTTTACGAGGAAATGGGCACATATAAGTGCGAAGGAATTCATGATGATTTCGAGTTTTTTTTAAGAGCAAGAAGGGCTAATGCAAGAATAAAGATTGTTAATAGGGTTTTAGCTGAATTCGCCACAGGCGGCGCCAGTAACCAGAAGAGCTTTAAGAAATGTAAGATGAGGATACATGACAGATATCAGGCATACAAGAACAATGGCTATGGTGGACTGATTGCCTGGTGTGAATGCGTAGGAATAGAAGCAGCGAAATATATAATAAGTTAAGGTGAACCTATGCTTATAGGAATAGATTTGCTATGGGTGAGGCCGGGTATATGCGGTGGCACCGAATCTGTTATAAGAAATCTTATGACAGGCTTTGGCAGGTATGATGATACAAATGAATATATGCTATTTACAGGAAGAGATACTGTGGAAACATTTAGGGAATACGAACAGTATCCAAATATGAAGATACATGTATGCGATGTAGACAGCATGAAGAGGCTTAAGAGGATAGCCTGGGAGAATACGCATCTTGATAAACTTGCGAGGTCTCTGGGCGTTCAGGATATGCTGATACCGGTATATTCAAAGCCTTCATCTTTAAGTGTAGATAAAGGCGGAATACCATATATAACAGTAATCCATGATCTTCAGGCGCTTCATTATCCAGAGTACTTTTCAAAGGCAAAACTTATATTTGCAAAGAATTCCTGGAAGAAAGCTTGCATAGAGAGTGCCAAGGTTGTAACCATATCCAATTACTGCAGGGAAGATATAATTAAGAATTATCCGGTAGCAAAGGATAAAACAACAGTCATATATGACCCTATTATTGTATCAGAAAGCCAGCAAAGCATTACTGATGATGAGGTAATGGGTAAATACAAAGTAGAAAAAGATAAATATTTCTATACAGTAAGTTCAATGCTTCCACATAAGAATCTTACAACCTTAATTAAGGTTATGAAGGAACTTAGAGATAATCCGGACTACAGCAATATCAAACTTGTAGTCAGCGGCGTAGGTGGAAGAAAAGAAGAGTTCCAGGCTGAGGTAAAGGAAGCAGGAATAGAAGATGTAGTTATTGATACAGGCTTTGTAAGTAATGATGAGAGAGATATTCTCTATAAGAATTGCAACTTATTCCTGTTCCCAAGCATTTTCGAAGGCTTTGGCATGCCTCCTATAGAGGCTATGATGAAAGGTGCAAGGGTAGTTACTACTAAGTGCAGCTGCATAGAAGAAGTAACCAGGGGACTAGCCACATATGTAGATGATCCAAAGGACGTACAGGATTGGATAGAAAGAATAAAGGAAGCACAGGGCAAAGACAGAATCAAACAGGAATTTGACTGTTACAGCCTTGAGACTATAACAAAGCAGTATATAGACATATTATGAAAATACTTTATGTGTTAAATGACACTCTTCATCATGCAGGAACTGAGAGTGTAATATTAAATTATTACAATCATATAGACAGAGATACTATACACATTGACTTTCTTCTTAATGCTCCAAAGAGTGAACTTAAGGAGAATGATATTTGCAAGTACCTGCTTCAGCAGGGCTCTAATGTATTCTGTATTACTCCAAGAAGAGAGAATGCAAAGGCCAATAAGGAAGAGTTTCTTAAGGTATTAAAAGATGAAGAGTATGATATAGTACATACCCACATAGATGCCATAGGCTCATATTTCCTAAATCTTGCCAAAGAAGCAGGTGTTAAGGTAAGGATTGCCCATGCGCATAATACCAGGCATCAGCTTAAATTAAAGGGCTTAAAGAGCAGAATTCATTATGCGTACCTTGAAAAATGCAGGAAAGATATAAGAAAAGTGGCAACCCATTATATGGCATGCTCTAAAGAAGCAGGAGAGTGGCTTTTTGGGGAAGAGGCAGTAAGAGAAGATAAGGTATATCTTCTTAACAATGCCATAGATGTAGATAATTACCGTAAGAACTTAAGTGTTCGTGGAATACTAAGGCAGGAACTGGGCCTTGAGAATGAGCTTGTAATAGGTCATGTAGGAAGATTTAAACCCCAGAAGAATCATGACTATTTACTTGATGTATTCGCAAAGGTAAGTGAAAAAAGAGAAGATGTAAGGCTCTTACTTATAGGGGATGGACCTCTTAAAGGGGGGATTGAGCAAAAGGCAGAAGATCTTGGCATTAAAGATAAGGTTATCTTTATGGGAGAAGTTGATAATGTGGGCAAGTATCTAAATGCCATGGATGTATTTGCTTTCCCATCACTTCATGAAGGCTTAAGTGTTGTAATGGTGGAAGCCCAGGCCAATGGGCTTAGATGTATAATGGCAGATTCCGAAAAGGTATCTAAGGATACGATTCTCACAGGAAACGTTGTATGTATTAAAACAGACGATAAGCATAAGGATAAGTGGGCGGAGGCTTTGCTTGATTTTGGCAAGGAACATGCTGATACTGCCCAGGAGATAAAAGATAAAGGATATGATATAACACTGGAAGCCAAGAGGCTGGAGAGATTTTATCAAAAGATATGTTAGATAATTTACTTTTTCAATTATTAGATGTTAAGGAAGATGAGAATCACGCAGGGAGTAAGGCGACTTCCGATGTGGCAAAGATAGCTGAAGAAAAGGGCTTTAAGATTATCCCAATAGTTAACTCAGCAAGTGAAATAACCAGAATAAATGCAGTTAAAAGGCAGATTAATTATATAAGTGAATGGGATAAAGCATATAAAGAAATACCTGAATGTGCAATAGTTTTAATACAAGAACCATTTGTGGCTAAACAATTAAACAGAAATAAGGTATTATATAAGTTAAAGAAAGAGAAAAATGTTAAGTTCATCGCCATAGTTCATGATGTTATGGAATTAAGATTCAAGGATTATCCTGAGCATTTCAAGAAAGATTTTGAAATGATGCTGGAAATCGCTGATGTAATGATAGTTCATAACGAGATTATGAAAAACTGGTTTATACAAAGAGGCGTAGAAGAAAATAAACTTGTAACTCTTGAGATATTTGATTATTTATGCGATGAGAGTAAAATAAAGGTTGATAAGTCTTTTGAAAAATGCTTAAATATTGCAGGTAACCTTGATATAAGTAAAAGCTCTTATATAGCGAAACTGGGGAAACTTAAAGATATAAAGTTTAAACTATATGGTCCAAACTTTAATGAAGGCATGAAGAGGTTTGAAAATATAGATTATCAGGGTTCTTTCCCATCAGGTGATATACCCGGAATGTTAAATACAGGCTTCGGTCTTGTTTGGGATGGAACAAGCATTGATACATGCGAGGGTGATTTTGGCAGATATCTTAAGTATAATAATCCTCATAAGTTATCATTATACTTAGCTTCCGGCCTTCCTGTAGTCATATGGAACGAGGCAGCAGAGGCTGATTTCGTCAAAGACAACATGGCCGGGATATGCGTTGACAGCCTGAATGATCTTTCGGACGTAATAAAATATATGACTGAAGAAGATTACAAAGAAATGTGCGCTAATGCACAGAAGATTGGCCAGAAACTGCGAGACGGGTTTTATTTTAAGAAGGCACTGGATAGAGCATTAAATATTATATGAGTAAGTTGATTGATAAAATAAAGAATTCAATAACCGCTGAAATGCTCTTCTTTACAGCATTTATAAGCAGGCTTGTTATTGCCACCTGGGATACCACAATGTTCCCACAAGTTGGTATAATAAGAAAAATTGCCCTGGTACTTGTGCTTGTATGTGCTACAGCAAAAATAGTATTCTATAATACACATACACTTAGTGAGATAATAGTAATATCGATATGCGGCTTCTGCGCCGTTATGAATATGATAAGGAGTGGAAGTAATGTATTCCTGATACTATTCTTACTTGTAGTTGCAGCTCAGAATATCGATTTTAGAAAGATTTTGCAGATATACCTGGCTGTTGTTGGAAGTATAGTAGGTTTTGCCTTTATCTGCTCGCTTGGAGGAGTAATTGAAAATCTTAGGTACTGGCAGGCTGAGGAAGGATATTATAGAAATTCATTTGGAATTGTGTACTGTACAGACTTTGCAGCACATATATTCTTCCTGGCGTTAGCATATTATTACCTGAGAGGCAAGAATCTTAAGTGGTTTGAACATCTGATAACACTTGGAATAACGGGATTTGTGTTAGCAACCTCTCATGGAAAACTGGATTCCATCTGTATGGTATTGATGATTGTCATATTTGCAGTAGGAAATATGATAACTGAGAATGATATGGGGCTTAATAAAGTATTAAAGCATTACTGGATATCCATATGGAGATGTATAGCCCCGTGGTCTATGGTTATATGCACAATAATAATGTTTGTACTGACGTTTGCTTATAGGCCAGAAGTTGGGTGGATGAGTGAATTAAATGATTTCTTGAGCAGTAGACTTAGTATTGGAAATGAATCATTCAAGGAATTTGGATATAGATTGTTTGGTCAACAGGTAACACTTAATGGTAATGGTGGCTCTACATTATATGTACAGGACTATAATTTTACGGATTGCTCATATCTTTATGTTTTAGTTTGTTCAGGACTTACAATCTTAGTATTAATGTTGATGCTACATATATATGGATCCTATAAAAATATTAATGATATATATTTACTATATGCTATCGCCGTAATAGGCATTAACTGTATGATAGCTCATCACTTACAGGATATTAGTTATAATCCTTTTATATTTATGATAATGGCTTTAGTGGTTCCTCAGGTCAAGGAGAAAGAAGAATATGTTAGTTCGAAGATACAGTGTTATATCAATTTTTAAAGATATGTGGCGAGAGAAAAAGATGGTAATTATTATTGCCATTATTTGCACTTTGCTTGGTGGCTTATTAGGTTTCATTACATATCAGAAAGAATCAAAAGAACAAATTAGCCTTGAAGAAAAGATGAACTCTGAACCAGTTGAAGGAGAGGAAACTTATATCACTGAGCTTCGCAATTATGAGGAGAGTATGGCTGCCTGTGAAGAAGCATATGCATTAGCTGTTGAGCAAAGAGATACACTCCAGAAATATATGGATAATTCTATTCTTATGAAAATCGATCCAGAAAATGTACAGGTAGCATATGCAGCATATGTTGTTCAGGATAATGCAAATTCAGGTAATGTTCTCAATTCAATCAAATCATATATAAATGATGGTGGACTCAAGGAAGATGCGTTAGCTATTGGCGGGGAGGAACTTGAGGTAGAAGGATGGAAAGAAATAATATGTGTTGAAATAACGGGTAATAGTTTATTTATTACAATAAGCCATTATAATGTAGATAAAGTTAGAGAAATAATGAGAGTTGTAAAGGAGTGTGTGGAGTCGCAAAATGCATCAATTAGTAAAACGCAGGGAACTTACAATTTGGTTCTTTCAAATGAGTCATATTATTCCAAAATAGATGGAAATATAGCGAATTCACAAAATGGAAATAACAATAGTCTTAAAACTTTTGAGAATTCTGTAGCAGACCAGTTGATTAAGATTAATAATTTTACTGATATAATAAATGATTACAAAGAGAAATATGATATAAATGATTGCCATAGTTTGAAAAGAGGGTTAACGATAACCATAATAGTTTATTGTATTACTGGATTAATCGCTGGAATAGTATTTTCTTCTATAATGATGATTGTAAGGGTTTCGGCTTCAAATAAGATACTGAATGCTCAACATCTTCAGTATGCGGGATTAACTGTTTATAATATTTATGATTATGGTAAGAAAGTTTTTGTTGATTCTATTGATACAACAGTAAGTGAGATTGAAAAAATCATTAAGAATACAAATGGCAATAATGTATGTTTATGGTCTTTAAGTGATATTGATAGCAATAAGGAAGTTGTTCAAAAACTTAAAGATAAGATTAACTTGGAAGTTAAGTATAACATCGAATTGTGTGATTGTACGGATGTGTTAGTTGTTCTAACGGAAAAGAAGGATACATATTCCGCATTGGAAGATTTAATTGGTAAATGTAGCAGACTTAATATTAACTTGTTGGGAATAGTTGTCAGCGAATAAATGTATATGAAACAACATTCTATAAAAAAGAATTTTATACTTAATGCAACATTATCTGTACTCAATGTTATCTTTCCATTATTAACATATCCATATGTTACTAGAACATTGGGACCGTATAACTTGGGTAAAGTAAGATTTGTATCTTCTTTTGTTGAATATTTTGTATTATTTTCTCAGCTGGGTATTCCTTATCTTGGGATAAGAGAAGTTGCAAAAGTAAGGGACGATAAAGAAAAATTAAGTAAACTGGTACAGGAATTATTAATAATTAACCTGGTAGTATCGATTATTGCATATATTTTACTGGGTATATGTTTACTAACCATACCTAAGGTTATAGATAACAGAACTTTAGTAATTATATTTAGTTTAAATGTATTCATGGGTGCCTTGGGCATTGAATGGATGTATAAGGGCCTTGAGGAATATGGATACATAACCTTGAGATCAGTAGTTTTTAAGATTATAAGTGTAATAGCAATATTTCTTCTTGTCCGCACAGAAGGGGATCATATAATATATGGAGCCATATTAGTGTTAGCAACATCTGGTTCATATGTTTGTAATTTTATTCATGCAAGTAAATATATATCTTTTAAGCCGACTGGTGGATATGAGTTTGGCATACATATAAAGAATGCGTTGATATTTCTTGGAATGTCAGCTGCAACAACCATATATCTTAACTTAGATAGTGTTATGCTTGGGTTTATGAAGGGTGATACAGAAGTTGGATATTATGACACTGCTGTAAGAGTTAAGAATATATTAGTGGCATTAATTACAAGCCTGGGTGCTGTGGTGCTACCGAGGGCATCATATTATATAGAACAAGGCAAAATAGAGGAGTTTAAATCTGTAACAGCAAAGGCTCTTGATTTGGTTTGGTGCGCATCCTTGCCATGTATGGTATACTGTATGATGTTTGTTTATCCTATAGTGATGGTACTGGCAGGAGAAAAGTATATTCCTTCTGTTATGGCCATGTTAGTGATAACTCCTACAATTTTCTTTATAGGAATGTCTAATATATTTGGTATTCAGATGCTGGTGCCTATGGGGAAAGAAAAGAGTCTGCTTTTGGCTGAGATATGCGGCGCTGTAGTGGATCTGATATTAAACTTCATTTTGATTCCAAAACTTGGAGCAACAGGAGCGGCAATAGGTACGCTGGCAGCAGAGTTTGTTGTTATGATAGTTGCATTTATAGCTCTTGGTGGAAATGCAATACAAGGATTTAAAGGCATTAGTTACATAAAGATTATTATTTCGCTTGTATTAGCAAGTGTGATTTGTATACCGATTCTTTGGCTGAATATTAGGTCGTTATATATGGTATTTATTAGTGGAATAGTATTCTTCGGTATATATGGGGTAATGCTTATAATAACCAAAGAAAAAATGGTTATTGAAACAATTGATGCAATAAAGGTCAAGATTGGGAAGCAACATTAGTATAAAGATGGTAGAAAAATATGTATGAAAAAAGAAAAACAATTGAACATTTATTAGCGCTCTTCTCAGACTTTGTGTGCATAATAATAGCCTTTGCCCTTGCAACGTATATAAGGTTTCAAAAGTGGTTTGCAATAGGAGCGGGATATCAGACGGGAACAATCCTTTTTATTATATGTGCGATATATCTGGTACTTGGTCTTCTTATAAATTATTACAAGAATTTTATTAGAAGAGGTTATTTTGATGAGGCATTACAGTTATTTGGTCTTGAAATGTCAGTGGCAGCCTGTCTTGCTATATTGATGTATGTGTTAAAAGTGGGTAGTGAATTTTCCCGAGCTATATTTGGCTATTATTTTATTTTCCATGTACTACTTGCTTATCTTGGAAGATTGTTAATTAAAAATTACTTGCTTAAGATTTATAGAAGGAGTCGCTATAGCAGTAAAATGCTTGTAGTAGTACCAAGAGATAAATGTGATGAGGTCTTAGATAATCTTCTTAAATACAATGAGTGGTACAGAGAGATTGAAGGGGTTGCTCTAGTTGGTGAACACGCTAGCGCAGTTGGTGAGTTGGTTGCTCATGAGATTAAAGTAGTTGCTACTGGTGATAATTTAATAGATTATGTAACACATCATAAGGTTGACGAAGTGTTTATTACAAATTGCATTGAACATAATACAGAGCAGATAAAAACCTGGGTTAAGCAGATGCGTGATATGGGTATTCTTGTGGATGTAAATATTGATATATTTAATATGGTTCATTCAGGAAAAAGAACGCTTAACAGAGTGGGAAAGTATGCGACGGTTTCTTTTGCAAGAAATATATATTCAACTAGGCAGTTCATAGCAAAACGTGCGTTGGACTTAGTAGGAAGTACAGTGGGTCTTGTGATTCTTGGAGTATCTTACATATTTGTAGCACCACTTATTAAACTCGATTCAAAGGGACCTGTTTTCTTTGTTCAGAAAAGAGTTGGTAAGAATGGTGAAATATTTAACTTCTATAAGTATCGCTCTATGTATATAGATGCAGAAGAGCGTAAAGCAGCTCTTATGAAAGATAATGAAATGGAAGGTCCTATGTTCAAAATGAAGGATGATCCACGTATAACCAAGGTTGGCAAGTTCCTTCGCAAGACTAGTATAGATGAACTTCCGCAGTTTTGGAATGTATTTAAGGGCGATATGTCTTTGGTTGGTACCAGACCTCCAACAGAGCAGGAATTTAAAGAATATGAAGCAGCACATAAATGCCGTTTGGCTATGGTGCCTGGAATTACAGGAATGTGGCAGGTAAGTGGAAGATCAAATATTAAGGAATTTGATGATATCATTAAACTTGATATGCAGTATATTGACAATTGGTCTATATGGCTTGACATTAAAATATTGTTCCAGACGGTAGGAGCAGTGTTTACCGGAAGAGGTAGCGAATAGAGGAGGTCTAAAAGATGGATATTAGGAAAGAAGCTGAAAAAATAGTAAAGAGTGTCGATAAAGATGATGTTAAGATAGTAGTTAATAAAGCGCTTGATTCCAAGGCTGCAGATAATGTTATTGACAAAATTAATGATAAGACTAAGAAAGTTGATATTAATAAGACAGATGTTAAGAAGGTTGTTGATAGTGTTTTGAAATAAATACCGGAAAATTGACTTTTGAATGAAGTAGTTTTAAGGAGTGGCTTATAAAAATGTTTAGAATCTCGTTTAGACGAGATTCTTTTTTATTAAAAGATTATAATAATTGCCTTTGGACGAAAACGTATTAGATAAATATTGTATTATTCACTTTATGGTGATATTGTTCTATAACAAAATAAATATAGTATTAACACTAAATTTGTGCTATAATTCTTATAATTATGAGTAAATGTACAGGAAGTCAATGACTAATATGAAAAAAATATTACACATATCAAAATATTATTATCCTTTTCGTGGCGGAACAGAACAAATAGCTCAAGATTGTGTCAAATCTCTTGTCGGTTATTATGAACAAAAAGTTATATGTTTTAATGATTCTAAAGAAGATTTGATTGATGAGGTTGATGGGATTGAGATAATAAGGTCTGGCTGTTTTGCTAAAGTGGCTTCTCAAGGTTTATCAAAGACTTTTGGAAAGAGATTAAAAGATACGATTATTTCTTTTAAACCAGACATTATTATTTTTCATTATCCTAATCCATTTGTAGCACATTATCTTTTGAGATATATTCCTAAAGATTGTAAATTGGCAATATATTGGCATTTAGATATTGTTAAACAAAAGATTCTTAAATTGTTTTTTGTTGGTCAAAATAAGAAACTTGTAAAAAGAACTGATTTATTAATCGCAACAAGTCCTACTTATGTTGATGGCAGCCCGTATTTATCTTCTGCTCGTTCAAAATGCAAAGTTGTTCCGAATTGCATAAATGTTGAACGTTTGCAATCATCACCTGAGGTGGAGAAGAAAGCCAAAGAAATACGTGATAAGAACAAGGATAAAATTATATGCCTAGCAGTAGGAAGACATACTGAATACAAAGGCTTTAAATATTTAATCCAAGCAACGCATTTACTTGATGATAGATTTCAGGTTTATATATCAGGCAAGGGGGAAGAAACAGAAAACCTTAAGAAGGAGGCTGGAGATGATGAGAAGATTCATTTTCTTGGTCTTATAGATGACGTTGAATTAAAAGGTTATCTTACAGCGATGGATATTTTTTGTTTCCCGTCCATCACTAAAAATGAGGCTTTTGGGCTTGCTCTGGCAGAGGGAATGTATTATGGCAAACCAGCTGTTACATTTACAATACCTGGATCAGGTGTTAATTATGTAAGTATCAACGGTAAAACGGGTCTAGAAGTTGAAAACAAGAATGTGATAGCATATGCAAATGCTTTAGAGATCTTGGCAGATGATGTCGATTTAAGGAGAGAGTTTGGGGTGAATGGGAAAAAACGTGTTGAAGATATGTTTTTAAATTCTCAGTTTAAGAATAATATTAGGAATGTTATTGATAGTCTTTAGTAAAAATGTAGATTTACAGTAGGAGTTTATGCTTTGATTAATGGTAAGATAATTGGTATTGATGCAAGAATGATAGAGATGTCGGGTATTGGTACGTATATTCAACATCTCATGGGACATGGTATATATGATTATGCACTAGGGAATGAAGAAGAAATAAGAAGATATGACAAGCAAGTAAAAGTGATACCATACAATGCCCCTATTTATAGCCCTAAAGAACAGATATTATTTCCCAATAAGGTTGTGAAGAAATCTGGAATAAATATTATGCATTTTCCGCATTATAATGTCCCAGTTACATATAGAGGAAAATATGTTGTTACGGTTCATGATTTGACCCATATTCTTCTTCCAGAGTTTTTGGGTAGCAAAATAAAATATATATATGCTAGATTTTTGATGGACCAGGCAATTAGGAGAGCTATCCATATTTTTACGGTTTCAGAGAACTCTAAAAAAGATATAATTAATTGTTTTGGGGTGAATGATAATAAAATTAGTATTACGTATAATGCAATTGATAATGATTTTTGTTTAAAAGATAGAACTGAAATAGAATATTTATATCAGAAGTTCAACATTTCAAAAGAAAAGATTAAAATACTATATGTTGGAAACCTTAAACCACATAAGAATTTAAGTACTTTGTTGGAGGCATTAAAACATATTCCAGGTGATGATTTTGAATTGATCTTAGTCGGTAAAGCATTTAAGAGTGTTGATTTAGAAGAACAAGAAAAAAAATTGGGTATAATTGATAAAGTGAAGCATACGGGGTTGGTTAGCAAAGAAGAATTGGTCGATTTTTATAACCTTGCGGATATATTTGTTTTCCCGTCGCTGTATGAGGGCTTTGGAATTCCTCCACTTGAGGCGATGGCATGTGGAACGCCGGTTATCGCTGCTAATAATTCGGCTATCCCTGAAGTGGTTGGTGACGCGGCAATACTTGTAGACGGTAAAGATTCTATGAGTATAGCAAACGCCATAAGTTTGTTTTTGGATGGTTTGGTAGATGTTGCGGATATTGTTAACAGGGGTTATAAACGTGTAAGTTTTTTCTCCTGGGACAAAACAGTAAATATTGTAAGAAATAAGATTGAAGAGAGTATAAATGAGTTATATTATTGATGGGTATTTTTTAACTGAAAAGACGAATGGTGTGCAAAGATTTGGCTATGAAATATTAAAAAGATGGGATAAGTATGATGTGTCAGAACCTTTACGCATATTAGTTCCAGAATATTATGATGATTCAAAAGAGTTTGAAAAACTACAGGTCATTAAATATGGTTCAACAAAAGGAAAGTTATGGGAACAAATAGACTTTGTAAGATATGCTAAAAAAAATCGATTGGATGGTATTTTTTTTACAAATATTATTCCAGTATGCTATAGAAAAGGCATTGTTGTGCTTCACGACATCATTTTTAAAGTTCGTCCGGATTTCTTCAATAGTACTTTTAGGGGGAAAATATCGGTTCTTTGGAGGAGATATTTGTATAGACTGATTGTGCTATCAAGGATGAAGATTGTAACTGTTTCTAATTTTTCCAAGAAAGAGATATTGAATAATTACCGATTGGATGAAAGCAGAATAGAGGTTATTTACAATAGTTGGCAGCATATGGATGAAGTAGGAGAAGATGAAGACATACTAAATAATAACAATATTAAAAGATTTGAGTATTTCTTTTCGTTGGCAACTATTGCAAAAAACAAAAATTTTGAGTGGATACTTAATTGTGCGAATAATAATCCAAGTTATCAGTTTGTCGTTGCTGGAGGTGGCGATTTGGATAGTGTTCGCATAAAACTTGGATTTGACAAACTGGATAATGTATTATTCCTTGGATATGTGTCAGATGAAGAGGCAAAGTCACTCATGAAAAATTGCACTGCATTTCTTTTCCCGACGCTATATGAGGGCTTCGGCATTCCACCGCTTGAAGCCGTTGCGTGTGGTGCAAAGTCAATAATTGTATCAGACACACCATGTATGCATGAAATATATAAAGACTATGCTTTTTACATTAATCCTTTGGATTATAATAATACTAGAATAGATGAGTTTAAAACGATTAACACAAAAGATGTTTTGAAATTATATGATTGGAACGAATCTGCGTACCGGTTTTATAAATTACTATAATTTTACTATGTTGAGATATTTTATATGAAAATATAAGAACGTGAGAATTATATGAACAATAAAAAAGTTGGCGTAGCCTTAGTGAATTACCACAACACAAAAGAAATATTTGATATTGCTAATGTATATCTAACTGATAGCAGTATTTCGTATTTAGTAATAGTAAATAATGATTGTGACAATACAGATTTGTCTCTTCTGGATGATCTTTTAGATGACAGAGTTAGAATTATTAATGAAAAAGAGAATTTGGGCTACTCAAAGGGGAATAATATAGCTTTAAAGCTATTGGTTGAAGTTCTTAGTTGTGATTATGTCATTGTATCTAATAGTGATGTTGAATTTGATGAGGGTGTCATTTCGCTTCTTATTGACAAAATGGAACAAAATGAAGGATATGGTGCGATGGCACCACGTATGAGACAGTGCGATGGTTCAATTCTTCCGCTTAGATATTATGATTTAGACGGGATAAGGTTGATTTTGCGCGTGATTGTTCCTAGGTTAGATGAACGAAATGAAAAAAAATTGAAATATGTGAATGGATTATGTGAACAAAGTTTTCTTCCTGGTAGTTTTTTTATGGCACGTGGTTGTTCTCTCAAAAAATGTAATTATTTTGACCCGGGTATTTTTTTGTATCGAGAAGAAGAAATATTGGGATCGCGAATGATAAAAGAAGGTTATAAACTAGGTGTCATTCTTGACTGTGAATATATTCACAATCACAAGTATTATAAACAAGATATTGTAGATAGATGGAATATGTTGAAAATGGAGATGGAATCCGAAAGGTATTATTTTAGAAATTATTCTAACTATACTAATATTATGATGGTTCATATATATATTTGGCAGTTTCTATTTGTTTGTAAGGAGTTAATAAAAAAAATCATAAAAAATGTTTGAGTATATATGGAGAAAAAATGAGAGAGTTTTTATTGCTTCTTTTCTTGATTTTAATTATTATCGAGATTCATCTAAATATATCGTTTGAATATGCGCTTTTGGGCCTTTTACTAGTCTGTTTTAGTTACATGTTATTACGCAGGCAAAGCGTTAAATTACATTCGCTAAGAGTTAATAAAGCAAATAAGGTGATTGTTTTATATTTATCGTTTTTATTATTTGAAGCGATTTGCACAATCCCATCTATGTTATTTGAGACAAACATTTTTGCTATTGATTCGATGAAAGTTTTTTTGGCTTCTCAATTGACAACTGCTTTT
This sequence comes from Lachnospiraceae bacterium UBA4338, assembly GCA_002393735.1. GTDB lineage: Bacteria > Bacillota > Clostridia > Lachnospirales > Lachnospiraceae > UBA3766. Next base: position 11,158 of record DGTK01000013.1, on the reverse strand, counting down.
GTCGCTCTTTACCTTGCAGAGGGAATAAGGTGGGACCGATTCTTTCTTTACATTCAATGGGTAGCGATTGTTTTTGGCGTTTTTGGTATAATTGAGTATGCAACAAAGACGTATTTTGTCTCGCGTGTTTTTGGATTTATAAAACCATTTTGCTTACCGTATGAGCATACATCAATGTTTAGGTTGAGCTCTTTTTTTAGTAGTCCAGCAATTGCTGCATTGTTTTTTTTGCTTGCTATAATTTCTTTGCATTATTATGGATTTAATAATTTATTTCTTCAAATATTGGCCGGTATGATTTATGTCATAAATATATATGGGACGCGAACAAGAATTATTTGGCTCGCAACAGCGATTTTTTATTGCATCGTGGTTGCGCGATTCGTCATTGGATATAGGTCTTCGAGTGCTCAATCCCAAAGAAAAAAGTATACTAACTATTCGTATCTTCTTGTGTCAATTATATTGTTGTTTGCAATGGTTGGTATAGTTGCATTTATGTGGGATAAAGTGATAGAAATATTTGATGACGTTAAAAATTACTTGTCGTTGGTTCTTGATATGAATAATACTTTTGCATCAAGGGAAATTAGAGCGGGCAATATCAGTAATGTGGTGTGTTTTTTATATAATAATCCAATTCGTCTTTTCGCTGGGGAAGGCTTAGGGGCAGGAGTAGAATTTTCACATTATAATGCTGTTTATACAACTGAAGGTGGTACATGGAATTTGGGAATAGACAATCAATTCCTTACAACATGGTTGGAAACAGGTATAATTGGTATTGTATTATATATTGGCATTTTTGCTTATGGCATTAATAGAAGTATAAGAAATAATAACGCTAATGTTAAGATGGGCTGTATTTTGTTGATAATAATATTTATTATGTCGGTTTCAATGGATGTTTTATGGTGGAAAATGTGCAACTTTGTTTTGGTAGTAGGAATAAAAATGCTCAATGAACAAAATAAGGAAAAAGGGTTATTATGAAAAAAAAAATATGCTTTGTTTTATATAATACAAGTGCACAACCTAGTGGTGGATATAAGATGGTGTACACTTATGCTAATTTACTAGATTCAAGAGAATTTGACGTATCTATTATGTTTATGAATTTAGATTCGCTTCAAAAGTATCCATCGGTTATCCGAAAACTTGGTGTGAAATATTTAACAAAAATTAGACCTACTTGGTTTAAAATAAACGAATCTGTCGTTAAAATTTCTTATTATCCTAACGGAAGTAAAACTAAATATGATTTTGATTATGTTATTGCAACTGAACTTAAAACAGCAGATTTTGTAGCACATCATTTTAGTGGATTAAAGAAAATCTATTTTATTCAAGATTTCGAAAATTGGGGCGTGTCAGATAAGATGGTGATTGACTCATATAAGCTAGATATGACTAAGGTTGTTATTTCGGGATGGTTAAAAAAAGTTGTTGATATTTACTCGAAAACTCCAAGTATTATTATAAAAAATCCTATAAATTTAGATGTTTATCGTGTTATTCAAAAGCGGGAAGATAGATCGCCTTATGCAGTTGGAATGCTGTACCATCAAAATGAATACAAGGGATGCATATATGCAATTGAGGCATTGAAAATTGTTAAAAATTCTCATCCCAATTTAGTTGTTTATTCTTTTGGAACCGCAGATAGACCTGATGATATGCCAGAATGGATTATCTATAAAAAAAATGCAAATCAGAATGAAACTGTTGAAATATATAATAACTGTTCTGTTTGGGTTTGTGCAACTATAGAAGAAGGTTTTGGATTGACTGGGATTGAAGCTATGGCGTGTGGAGCAACCCTTGCATCGACAGACTATAAGGGCGTGAGAGAATATGCAAGAGACAAGTACAATTCTTTGTTATCACCTATAAGAGATAGCAATGGCTTGGCAGACAATATTATTGAACTGATTAATAATAAGGAACTAAGACTTGGACTTTCTGACAATGCCTTAGAAGATGTAAAGGCATTTTCTGTACAGAATTCTTTAGATTTGTGGGAAACAGTTCTTGATTAATTCAGTATGTAGATTTGATGAGGTTAAAGGTGATTTGACTTTTAAAAGTTTGCTATTTTATTAACTGCGTGGAGATGAAAAATGATTAGTGAATTTACATTTGGTATTTTGTTATATAATCAAGAAAAGTTAATTGTTGAAACATTAGAGAGTATCAAATACCAAAAACAGAATTATGGAGAAAAACTAAAAGTTAATCTTATAATTGTGGATGATGCGTCAAAAGATGAATCGGTTCGTGTTGCAACAAAGTGGGTTGAGAAGAATAGAGATTTGTTTAACGAGGTTAGTATTATATGTAATAATAATAATTGTGGAACTGTAAGTAATTATAACCTATTGTTAGAAAAAGTAGAAGGTGATTATTTTAAGGTAATTGCTGGTGATGATGTTTTTAGTTCTAGAAACCTATTTGAAAAATTTGATAAACTCAAAAGTAACTCTTTGATTTGCTTTCAAAGGGTTGAATTATGCGATGGTAGACTTGGTATAAATGAAATATTACTAGAACAACATTTTGGTGATAGATTTTGTACTAAATATAAGGATAAGTTAAGACGAATGAGAAAAGGGTGCTTTATACATACACCTTCTGCAATATATAAAAAAGAATTATATGTTCAATGTGGCGCAAAGGATTTTAATCGTTCTTTTTTTCTGCTTGAAGATGATCCTACATGGTATTCAATGATAAAAAAAGGAGCTGACGTACTTTTTGATGATGACTTTATTGTACTTTACAGAATGCATCAAAATTCAGCAAGTAATTCAAGTGTTAATAATGAGGTGACAACCGCTTTTTGCAAAGATATGAAAAAATTACATAGCGTATATTGTGATGATACAAAAGGATTTGAACATATCTATTGGAAAAATAAAATAAGTTATAATAAGCCTAAGTTGTTTAGGGTGGATAAGTATATTGATCGTTTTGTTGCTTATAAGAATCGATTTAGTTCTAAACATTCAAAAAAATATAGGCTGTTTGTTGATGAGTTGAATGAAAAAATAAAAAAAGAACAATTGTATTACAATACCATTAAAAATTCTAGTGAAGAATTTTTAAGAAGTATTTATGACATTTAACAATTATAAAGGAGGAAACAATGCAAGTTATCAAATATGTTTTTCAACCGCATGGGGATGATAGAGGACAACTTGTTGCGCTTGAAGAATTTAAAGATATTCCATTTCAAATTAAAAGGGTATATTATATGTATGATACAGCTGCTGGCGTAACAAGGGGCTTTCATGCACATAAAAAATTACAACAAATTCTGATTTGCATTCATGGAAATTGTAAAATACTGTTAGATAATGGTAAAGAAAAAAAAATAATTCCTCTTGAAAAACCATATGAGGGTTTGTATGTGTCAAATGCTATGTGGAGAGAAATGTTTGATTTTAGCTCTGATGCTGTTTTGATGGTACTCGCATCAGAGCTGTATGATGAATCGGATTACATTAGAGACTATAATGAATTTTTGGAATATGTAAAGATTAATTATAATGAAAAGGGTTGAAAGGGGCAGCATGATGAATATTCCTTTTGTATCATTTCTTCCTATGGAAAAAGAACTCGATAAAGAATTGAGGAACGCTTTTGATAGAGTGCTAAAATCATCTTGGTATATAGAAGGAAATGAAGATAAAAAATTTGAGAGTGAGTTTGCTTTGTATTGTGGAGCGAAATATTGCGTAGGTGTGGGAAATGGATTAGATGCATTAATGCTAATTCTAAAAGCACTTGAAATAGGGGAAGGCGATGAGGTCATTGTCCCTTCAAATACGTATATAGCTACGGCGTTGGCTGTTACTTATGTTGGTGCTACACCTATTTTTGTTGAACCAAGAATAGACACTTTTAATATTAATCCAGAATTGATTGAAAAATCAATCACCAGCAAAACAAAGGCGATAATGCCAGTGCATCTGTATGGGCAAGCATGTGAAATGGACCAAATATTGGGAATAGCCAATAAATATAATCTTAAGGTTATAGAGGATTGTGCTCAGGCTCATGGAGCAACATACAAAGGTCAAAAAGTTGGAACATTTGGTATAGCGGCAGGTTTTAGTTTTTATCCTGGTAAAAACTTGGGAGCACTCGGCGATGCTGGTGCAGTTGTTACTAACGATAGAAAGTTGGCGGAGAAGGTTCGAGCTCTGGGTAATTATGGTTCAGATTATAAGTATCATCATATATACAAAGGGAATAATAGTAGATTGGATGAACTCCAAGCAGCATTTTTGTCTGTAAAATTAGTACACTTGGAACGAATGAATGAAGAGAGAAGAAGAATTGCAAATAGATATTTGACAGAAATATCCAATGATAAAATTATATTGCCGACTATAGCTGATCATATGTGCCCGGTTTGGCATATATTCGGAATTAGATGTAATGATCGAGATAGACTTGAAGGATACTTGAATGAAATGGGAATAGGAACAAATAAACACTACCCTATCCCAATACATTTACAAGAATGTTATAGAAATCTTGGCTTGAAAAAAGGTGTTTTACCATTGGCGGAGGAAATTAGTTCAACTGAACTTAGTCTCCCTATGTATTATGGTATGAGTGTAGAAGAAATTGATTATGTGATTAGGACGATTAATGGTTTTGCCTAAAATTGTGTAACAAATTCTTATTGGATTGGTGAATAAGAAAAATGAAAAATGAAAAAAAGAATAGTATAGTAAGTGGTTTCATCTGGCGATTTATGGAACGTATTTTGGCTCAGTTGGTTACTTTTATAGTTTCAGTTGTTCTTGCAAGACTTTTATTACCTTCTGATTATGGATCTATCGCCTTGATTATGGTGTTTATTGCAATTGCAAATGTATTTGTAAATGATAGTTTTTCTAGTGCATTGATACAGAGCAAAGAAGCTGATGATATAGCTTTTTCTAGTGTATTTTATTTTAATATTATTTTTTCTTTAGTGTTATATCTATGCATTTTTTTTCTATCACCATTTGTTGCAAACTTTTATGATATGCCAGTTTTATGTCCTACATTAAGGGTGTTAGCTATTCAAGTACCAATTTCATCGGTAAAGTCAGTTCAACAAGCATATATTTCTCGCAATATGCAGTTTAGAAAGTTTTTCTTTTCAACTATTGGCGGAACAATAGTATCTGCTTTTGTCGGAATATTGATGGCGTGTAAAGGCTTTGGCGTGTGGGCTATTGTTGCACAATATTTGTCGAACTCTGTAATTGATACAATTGTTTTGTGTTTTACATCAGGTTGGAAACCTGTAAAAAAGTTTTCTGTAGGGAAACTTATAATTCTTCTTAAGTATGGGAGTAAAATATTAGGAGCTAATTTAATATTTACCATTTATAATCAACTTAGAAGCTTGTTGATTGGTAAGTTTTATACAGCAGATGATTTGGCTTACTACACAAAAGGACGATCATTTCCAACTATAATAACAGAGAATGTTGTTACATCAATTAGTACGGTACTATTCCCAGCTATGTCCTCGGTTCAGGATGATATGGATGAGGTAAGAAGATTGACAAAAAAATCTATTCAAGTTTGCTCGTTTGTTATTACACCACTTATGGTTGGAATGGCAAGTATAGCTGAACCATTAGTTCTGTTGGTTTTGACCGACAAATGGATAATGGCTGTTCCTTATATTAGAATAGTATGTTCGTATCTAATATTACAACCTTTACAAACAGCAAATTTGGAAGCAATGAAAGCTATAGGTAAAAGTGGGATGTATTTTAAACTCGAATTAGTAAAAAGGACTGTTGGAATTTTGATTCTGATAATTACTTTGCCGATTGGAGTGATATATGTTGCATATGGCGATGTTTTATTGTTAATTATATGCTTTTTGATTAATGCTATTCCTTCAAAACGTTATCTTAATTATGGGTATAAAGAGCAAATTATGGATATTTTGCCTAACATTTTAAAATCCCTTGTTATGGGTGGTATTGTTTTTGCTTTCACATTGTTGCCTTTATCGAATTTAATTTTAGTATTTGGTGGAGTTTTTATTGGCATACTAGTTTATATATTATTATCAGTATTGACCAGATCAAAAGAGTTTTACTATATTCTTAATGTGATTAAAAATCGTTTTAATAAGTCTAGGGCTTAATAAGGAGAAAAATATGGATGGTGTTAATTATGTTATAGTTTCTGGATTTGGATGGTCTGGGTCTAGTGCTCTGGTTGATTTGCTGAAGGAATTCGAAGGGTATTATAATGCAGATATTGAATTTAGAGTTATCAAAGATCCATACGGTATAGATGATTTGTATCATAATTTGGTGGAACAATGGGATATTTTAAATTCAGATATGGCTATTAGAGATTTTTTGTGGCACATGAAGCATTTATACCATAAATCAACAACTTTTTCTTTGGAAATAGGCTTAGATTATTCTGGTTTTTTTGGAAATAACTTTATGCTGTCTACAGAAAAATATATTAATGATTTAGTTGATTTTGAGTACTTGAGCAATTGGTGGTTTCTTGATTTCAAGAAAAATAAACAACAAGTATTTGAGAAAAAAGTAAAAAGAAAATTATGTGGTACAGATGGTTCTGAAAAAGAAAAAATGTATTTTTCTAAACCGTCAAAAGAAAAATTTATCGAATTAACAAATGAATACATTAACAACTTGTTTACTCCTGTTGTAAATGAGTTTAACAAGAATACAATCATTTTAGATCAAGGGATTGCTATACAAAAATATAATATTGAGTCAATGTTTTTTTCTAATGCAAAATACTTTATTGTAGACAGGGATCCGAGAGATATTTATTCTGATTTGATCCAATGTAATGTTTTGATTGGTAAGGAACTGTCTAAATCGAGAGATGTAAATATGTATTTACAATGGCATTTCGCAATGAGAGATGGTGTAAAAAATATATTAAATAATGAAAATATATGTTTTATTCAATTTGAAGATCTAGTGTTAAATTATGAGAATACTTTAAGAAAAATATATACTTTTCTCGGTTGTGATGAAAGTATACATGTCGATAAGAACAAATATTTTGTTCCGGAGGTTTCTGCAAAAAACATTGGAATATGGAAAAAACTTTTGTCATCAGAAGAACTAGAAAGATTTAGTATTTTAAAGGACAAATTCTACAGTGCACAGTAAGATTTTCGTTTTACTATATGTATACTTATTGTGTTTATATCAACTAATAATTTAGATACATAATCAGTATTTTTGAAAGTTTTTTGTGAATTAAACATTTTACAATATCGTATTGACTATTATAATGAGAGGTATATTTATGAAAGCACTTATATTGAATTCAGGCAGAGGCTCTAGAATGGGTGACTTGACTTCTGAACATCCTAAATGTATGACAGAGATTTCTCAAAATGAAACAATTTTATCAAGACAGTTAAATCTAATAGTTGATTCAGGTATACATGATGTGGTTATTACAACTGGATACTATGATGAAATATTGGTTAAATATTGTGATAGTCTTAATTTACCAATTCATATTACTTTTGTGAAAAATCCTTTGTATGATTCTACTAATTATATATATTCGATATATTGTGCAAGGGAATATTTGGATTGTGACGTTGTGCTGATGCATGGCGACCTTGTTTTCGAAAATGATGTTTTTGAAAAAGTGATTAGTTCTGAAATGTCATGTATGACTGTTTCATCGACTTTGCCACTTCCACAAAAAGATTTCAAGGCGCAAATTAAAGATGGATTTGTTATAAATGTTGGAATTGATATTTTTGAAGATGCAATGGAAGCTCAGCCATTATATAAATTGTTAGAATCAGATTGGAAAAAATGGTTAGACAAGATAATAGAGTTCTGTGAAAATGATAACCGTAATGTGTATGCAGAAAATGCTTTGAATGAGTTGAGAGGTGAGGCGAGAATTACAGCTTTAGATATTCAAAATCAATTATGTGCTGAAATAGATACTCCTGAAGATTTAACAATTGTGGGCGCAAAATTACGTGAAGTAGAGAATCGCACCGTGTACGTATGCTTTTCAACAGATATTATGCATAGTGGGCATTTTAATATTATTAAGAAGGCACAGAAACTAGGTAAGTTGATTGTAGGTGTTATGTCGGATGATGTTGTTGCCAGTTACAAAAGGCTACCACTTGTTCCTTTTGAAGAACGTAAAGCTATGTTTGAAAACATAAACGGTGTCTATAAGGTTGTAGAGCAGAATACTTTATCATATAAGGATAATATAGAAAAAATACATCCAGATATAGTTGTTCATGGGGACGACTGGTGCGAGGGTGTTCAGAAACCAATCAGAGACGAAGTAGTGTCTCTTTTAGCAACATATGGTGGAAAACTTGTTGAATATCCATATTCAAATGATGAAAAGTTTAAGGATATTGAAAATAGAACCAGATCAGATCTTGCAATGCCAGATATTAGAAGAGGTCGCTTGAAAAAAATCTTAGGAATAAAAGGTCTTGTAACTGTAATGGAGGCTCATGATGGATTGACTGGTTTGATAGTGGAAAATACAGTTGTTCATAAAAATGGAGGTGCACATCAATTTGACGCAATGTGGGTTTCTAGTCTTTGCGATAGTACTGCAAAGGGAAAGCCAGATATTGAACTCGTTGATATGACTAGTCGATTTAGAACTATTGAGGATATTACAGAAGTAACCACAAAACCTATTATTTTTGATGGGGATACAGGCGGAAAGACTGAACATTTTATCTATACAGTAAGATCATTAGAGCGTCTAGGTGTTTCTATGGTTATTATTGAAGACAAAACTGGATTGAAGAAGAATTCACTCTTTGGTACAGAAGTTGTGCAAACACAGGATTCCGTTGAGAATTTTAGCGAAAAGATTAGGGCTGGAAAAAGAGCACAAAGAACAAAGGAGTTTATGATTTGCGCGCGTATAGAGTCTCTTATTTTGGAGCGAGGCATGGAAGATGCGCTTGAACGAGCATTTGCATTTGTAGATGCAGGTGCTGATGCTATTATGATTCATAGCAGAAAGAAAGAACCAGACGAAATACAAGAGTTTATTGAAAAATTTCGTGAAAAGAATCAGGTTACGCCTATAGTTCTTGTTCCTACTTCGTTTAACTCAGTTACTGAAGAGGAATGGAAAGAGCGTGGAGCAAATATTATTATTTATGCTAACCAGTTGATGCGAGCTGAAGTTCCTGCGATGCAGAAAGCCGCTGAGACAATTTTAGAGAATCATAGAGCAAAAGAGTGCGATGATATGATTATGCCTTTTAAAGACATCATTAGAATGATTCCAACGGAGGAATAAAAGAGGTAAGTAATGAATCAATTAATATTATCACCAGATGAAAACTATAGACAAATTGACGAGTGGATTTCGAAAAATAAGTGCAATAGTGTTATTTTGGTTTGTGATGATTCACTAAAGTATCAAGAAGAACTTGGTGCGTATTTTAAAAAACTCGCTGAGAAAGTTAAACTAACATCTTTTTCTGAGTTTCAAGCTAATCCTTTATATGAAAATGTGCAAGATGGAGTGAAAGTTTATAGAGAAAATGAATGTGATTCTATTATAGCAGTAGGTGGCGGATCAGCTATAGATGTTGCAAAGTGCATAAAGTTGTACTCTAATATGTCTGGAAATGGCGATAATGGCGAGTGGCTTGATTTGCAAAAAACTAACAGTCGAACATCTTTTCTTGCAATTCCAACAACAGCTGGAACGGGCTCGGAAGCAACTCGATATGCTGTAATATATTATGATGAAAAAAAACAAAGCATTACAGATGAGAGTATTATACCGGATGCAGTATTATTTGAGCCTAAGGTTTTAAAAACTCTACCGTTGTATCAAAAAAAAGCAACAATGTGTGATGCTCTGTGCCATGCAATAGAGAGTTATTGGTCTATCAATAGTACATCAGAAAGCATTGAATATAGTAAAATGGCAATTAATGGTATTTTGGATAATATAGATGGCTATTTGAATAATACTGATTCAGGGAACTTAGGAATGTTAAAAGCAGCAAATATGGCTGGAAAGGCAATTAATATAACGCAAACTACAGCTGGGCATGCAATGTGCTATAAAATTACAAGTATCTTTGGTGTAGCACATGGACATGCTGCAATTCTTTGCGATAGGGTTCTATATCGTTGGATGATAAATAATATTGACAAATGTATTGATTCTCGAGGCAAGGTATATGTTTGCAACATCTTGGATGAAATTGGGATTGCTTTAGGTGGTGATAATGCTGAGTACGGAGCAAAGAAAATTGAGGAGATTTTTGAAGTGTTAGAACTACCTGTTCCGTGTGCAACAGAAAAACAGTTTGAAGAATTAAAAAATAGTGTTAATCCAACTAGGCTAAAAAATCATCCAGTTTGTTTGAGAATAGATGAGATTAATGAACTATATCATCAAATATTATATAATAATAGTTAAAAAAAAATTATAATACTTAAGAGTTTATAGGATGTTAAAATTTAGAGTTCAAAATAGTAAGTACTTTTTTGCTTCATTGTTTATTTTGGTTGTTATTATTTCTGCTTTTTTTGTGTATTATAATGATTTTAGATATGAAAAAGAAGGAATAAGTGATTATACGAGTGATTGTGGAGAAATAGTTACAGGTAGAACAATACGGCAAGATTTATCTGCTGATAGCATAAAGTCATTTGATTTACTGCTTGGCACGTTTAGTCGGTAAGTCCTCAATCATGAGTACCATGTATTAAAAAACCCTACATTTCTGTAGGGATGTAAATATTTTTATTGTACATTGATAATTTAAGATTTTTTATAGATGCTTGGACATTGTTTCTGTACAAGAGGTGACCAAGGTAAAAGATCGTCGATGAAGTCCAGATTTTTATCATCCATATGTTTTGGAATCTCTGTAAGGAGTAGTTCCAGATATTTGTATGTATTTATCTGGTTTGCTTTAGCCGTTTCAACAAGGCTATACAGAATAGCACTTGCTTTAGCACCGTTTTCAGATTCTATTATGACGAAATTTTTACGTCCAATAGTGAACGGTCTTATAGCCCTTTCGGCAATGTTATTATCCATAGGTATATTTCCGTCAGATAAGAACTTGCGAAGGTATTCTTCCTGGTTTATGCTGTAT
>DGTK01000014.1 GCA_002393735.1 Lachnospiraceae bacterium UBA4338 | reverse complement strand
GACAGGATCAGGAAAATCCAGCTTTTCTGACTGATTGCTCTGATACCGCCTTGCTGATGCGTAATGAATACCATTCCCCAAGCCATTATAACAACTACCATCGTGCGTATAGCCGTAGCAAGATTGGATTCGACTCCTTCAATTCCTATCTTTGCCAGTATTGATGTCAGTGCAGCAAAGACTGCTGAACCGAGTGCTAACCAAAACCACATCACTATACCTCCTACAAATTCGATATTTGCCATCGTCTATAAAACTGAGAGATAATCGTTCCAATAATTACCAAATGGAGCATACGGGATTCTAACCCGTGACTTCAAGGATATCCGAAGGATGTTAAAAATATCCGAAGGATATTTTACTCTGCCAGTGTTGCGCGCTCACGGCTGCACCAATGCCCCTCTAATGTTTTATTTTACTGTTCTAAAGCCATTTCCTCATTAAGAATATCTTCGGTTGCTGCCATAGCTCGAAGCGTCAATTCTAGTAATTTATCAAGTTCCCAGCCAAGCTGCTTGGCACCTCTCTCTATTACTTCTCTGGAACAACCGGCCGCAAAGCCTTTACTCTTATATTTCTTCTTAAGGGATTTCAGTTCCATATCCTTAGTACTCTTGGAAGGTCTCATAAGAGCAGCTGCACCGATAAGACCAGTTAGTTCATCTGCAGCAAATAAAACCTTTTCCATTTCTCTGGTTGGCTCTACATCAATAGTCACACCATTACCAACTGTTATTCCATATCCATGTGAACATACAGCATGAATTATATCATCACTAACACCACCTTCTCTTAGAAGCTCTGGTGCCTTTAAACAATGTTCATCTGGGTATAATTCAAAATCTATATCATGAAGAAGTCCAACAATTCCCCAATATTCTGCTTCTTCACCATATCCCAGTTCCTTTGCATACCATTTCATCACAGCTTCAACAGTTAACGCATGCTGAATATGAAAGGATTCCTTATTATATTTCTTTAAAAGTGAAAATGCTTCTTCCCTTGATATCATTTACCTTATCCCTTTACCCTTCCTGCAATATACTCTGCATTTATTTCTCCGATATAAAACGCTAAGCTTTGGTTATTACAGCAATAGCGCATGGCATGCGCCCATCGACCACATGATACTCTACTCCGGTATATCCCTTGTCTTCAAAAAATGCCTTATATGAATCCAGATCAAACTGCCTTTTGAAATCTGCTCCGAGAAGAGTAATGAACTTAACCGCTACTGTTCCCGTTCCCTTTGACATATTGATATAAGTCGGAATGATGATCTTACCTCCCGGCTTAACTACCCTTTCCAATTCATGAAGTGCCTTCTCCGGGTCAGGCAACAAATGGATCACGTTACCTGCAACCACTTTATCAAAGCGGGCATCTTTGCATTTGATATTTGTAATATCAGTTTTCTTGAACACAACATTCGGGTAATTCCGGCATTTCTTTGCGGCTCTCCTAAGCATCCCGGTTGCAAAGTCTGTTGCGATCAACTTTTTACACTTCTGCGCAATATATATACTTATAGCACCTGTTCCACATGCGCATTCCAATACTACATCCGACGAATCTATAAGTTCTGCAACCTTTTTCCCGGTACCGGTATATACCTTGCCGTTATAAATATTTTCAAATATGTCATATAAAGGTGAAATCTTGTCCCAAAACATGTCTTTAATCTCCTCAACACCTAGTAGCAAATTTTCTTCCGATATATTTCTAAATACCTTTAGTTTATTGTATCACATTTTACTCATTAAGCGCAGGTAATACTTTCTGCTCAATAAAATCAACCCTGTCAAAAATCCTCGGCTTAAATGTCCCAGTCATACCCACTGATACATTCTCCGCCTTATTTATGTATATGATATTTCCGCTGTCACCAATGGCCGCATATACATCTTTATCATCGTAAGGCTTGTACCAAAGGTAGCCATAGTTCATGAATCCAAATCGCTCACCAAGTTTAATATGAGGTGTCAGCATATCCTTTAAGTATTCTTCTGAGATGATTCTTTTTCCATTATACAAGCCACCATCCAAGACCATCGTCCCAATCACAGCCATGTCTCTTGCCGACATGCATAATCCCCAGCCTGCAGTAACACTGCCCTGAGGGTCAGAGTACCACTCGTATTTTCTTGGATTTTTGTTCATAAAGAAAGCAAACTGATCTTCTTTGGAACTGTTACCGTGTGGTATTCGCTTTGGAAGTCCAAGGGGCTCAAAGAGATTCTCGTTTGCAAAATCTATGCATTTCTCACCGGTTGCATTCTCTATTATTCCGGCCAGAATCTGAATGCCAAGAGTGGCATAACGGAACTCACCTGTAATTCCATTTCGACCTCCAAGATAATCGAGAATCGCGTAAGTAAAACTCTGGGAAGTACAAACCTTCTTCCATGGTTCTGACTTGCCTTTATATGGCGCTGTCATGGTAAGCAGATGTCTGACTGTGACATCATATATGGTTTTTTCACCACGTTTTACAGAATAATCCGGAAAAAAATCCATTACCTTCTGATCAGGATTTTTGATGTATCCCTTGTCCAGCGCAATTCCGGCAAGCAGCCCCATGACACCTTTGGTAACGGAATTAACATTCATGGCATCCATTGTTCTGAATCCGTGCCAGCAATCATCAAGTGCCACCTCATTGTCTTTGATGGCATAAATCTGACATACATTTTCCTCATTTCCGGTATTCTCTGAAATGTACCTGTGAAGTTGTTCTTTATTCATAAAATAGCCTCCTCTTAGGAAAGATTTGGACGTCCTAAGAAAAGGCTAAATGAATTAAAAATCTTTTTCAAGAAAAATCTTAAAATTTTTTTATCATATTCTGTAACAGGTTAATGACCAGCCAAATCCAAACTCATACCACAGGCCATATTTTTCGAAGATTGCGAAGAAGTCATCTTTCACATAAGGCACTATTCCCCAGATGTTAATTATTTCATCCTTCTTTTCTCTTGCCTTTCGAATAAAGGATTCTTTGGCATCCCTAACCATTTTATCCCAGAGAGGAACCAAATCCGCTACCGTCAGATTATCCGTATCCTCCAGATCTTCAATATACTCGGCATATGTCCCATATCTTTCATAATTTGACGGCTTACACACTTCATCAAAATCCTCGTAGCTTTCCCCATTTACAAACACCTGATAATCTTCCCAGGTATCAAATACCAGCGGATCCCACTTTGTATAATCATCATTTTCAATTTTATCTTCTACCGTTTGAAAATAAAACTCTTCAACACTCGAGCAGCCATATTGGTCAAACAGATACTCATCAAGCACATCAGTATTCTCAAAAATATACTCCCATACTTCATCCGATATATCCTTAGGATTAACTTCATATTCTCCATGCCTTAAAAGCATATATAACGGTCCAACATATACCATATCAAGAATATGCTCAGGGTTCGAGAAACTCTTCCAGACAGCTTTGCCATCTTCGTTATTAATTTGCACAAGTCCTTTTGTATACTCCTCCGGATCCACGTTATATATCACTTCAACATTCGATAAACCGTTATATATTTTATTCGCATCATCCGTATGCACATACCTGTTACCGTTAGCCATAATGGCAGTATCTCTCCACATACCCCACTTCTTTAAAAATACAATAATCTCATTTACGCATTCATCTATTCTATTATCCATTTTTATCTCCTTTTTAAGTAAGTTAAACAACTACCAAATCGACCGTCTAATCATATACTGAATGACAATTAATATTCCTTTTTTAAACAAAAAAGCCCACCTTATGGTGAGCCCATTAGCCTTATCCATCAACCTTACAAATATCCGAAGCGAACATAACCTAGTATAGACTTCAACAGAGTTTGTAGATGAAGTTGAACGATGCACCGAATTTGATGTATCATATTTGAAATTGTTTTCAATACTTTAGAAGCCATTTATTCCTCCCAATCTTTTAAAGGATAATAAGATCCAGATTCATAACCATTAATTAAATCAGTTTTATTATCTTTATACCACCCTTTAAGTGTATTCATAATAGTTAATACTTCATTATTATCTTTTTCTTCTATATCGCCAGTAAAAACGTTCATGTGAATATCTGTTTCAACATCTCCGCTTGTATAGTTTAATAAAATTGTATCAACTTTATCAGTAGCAAATACATTTGTTCCATAAAAACTACCAATCTGTTTCATATTGTTTGAGGTACTTTCCATACAAATAATTTCCTCCTATATTTTATTCGTTTTCCTCAACAAGAAGACTCTCCGGCTCTGTTTTAATTCGCATCCACGTTTTAAGTTCTTTGTCGGTCAAATTGTTTTCAATTACAATCGGCAACTTCCCAGATGTCTGTATTTTCCAAAAAAGTGTATCCTTTAAATGACAATTTCCACATGTCCGTGGTCCAAGTAGTCCGAAGTATCCCATTTTCGGAGGATAATCCCATCCGCTATCATATGCTTCCTGCGCAGTGATAAACTCTTTCTTACCGCAAACTTCGCAATAATGCCAAAAAGGTCTTGTGTTCATGCTTTCAAAGAGTTCTTCTTTTTTTTGCTTTTCATCTTCTTCCTTTCGAAGCCGCTCATTTTCTTCTTCTAATTCTTTTCTGGCTTTATCAATAATGTCATTATTGCTTTCATCCATCTTTAATGTGATTTCATTGTCTTTAACAACGTATATTGCATCCCAGCCTTCAGCAGGATTTGGGAATTCAAAGACTTGTTCCATCTGGTTCTTATAAGTTTTATATGAAGAAATTTGTCTTTCTTTGCAATTGAGATCCCATCTTTCATCATCCGGTATTATAACATACAATTCAGCCCGCACATTTTCAACATTTTCTTTTATTTTATCTAGATAGGTGATTCTTCTTTTTGCCTTGAAGAGAGTCTGCTCTGCGACAATATCTTTTCCATCTTTCAATTTGTCAATAATATCTTGTACATGCATATTTTGAGCATTTAAAAGGCAATTGAACTCCGCGAAAAACGGCACCGGCGAGTCTTTTCCATAGCCAGCATCCTCGTAGGCTTGCTGCTGAAAGTCATAGATGTCTGATCTGGCAAAGTCTGTTCCTTTGAAATGCTGCTTAATAAAATATGTTTTTCCAGAGGCCGTCCCTCCGATAACGAAGATTACTTTTTGCATATATAACTGTTTTCTTTTCTCTTTCTGACGTTCCCTGAACTCTGCCAAGGAAGTTGTTTTTATCTCTCCTGAAAGTATTTTTCTTTCCGTTTCTAATAAAATTTTATCAATTTCTTTTTTTCGTTCTCTTTCCATAACCTGAGTTCCTCCATCACAAATTCCACATCATCTCTATAAAAGATTTAGCCCCCTATTTAATCTATTATGCAAGCGGAACAACCTTACCTTTGAAATCTTCTCTTTCTTTTACAATCATTTCCACAGTTCCTTATGTAGCCATTAATCTAATTCTTTTCGATCTACTTCTCTGAATCTGTCATCAAAAGCGACATACTCAAACATAGCAACCCTTTGAGATGTAGACAAAGACATCTGTCTCTGTTCTTCAGCCCACCATGCAACAGCCCTGTCATAAGCTTCTCTGGCATCCTTTTTTGATACATATATACCGAGCCATCTGTCGTCATCATGATTCCATTCATCTGCCGTAACAACGAGAAAGAATGGGCCTTTACCATATTCAGTTTCATTAGCATTACTTTCCCTCCCATTGTTTTGCTCAAGTACATAACAATAAGCCTTAAAATATTCTTTCCAGTAGTTTCTTATATAATCTTCAGTCAAATCTGTGTGTTCATCATATATAAATAATAGTAATTCTTTCTCAGCTTTGATGATTTCTCGCAATAACGGTTTGTTTTTGGGATCTGATTTAATGATCTCAAGCAAGCGTTTAATCGAACTACCATAACCAGGTTCTCCAAACCGCTCTACACCAGCACTTCTCATTTTTTCAAGAGTACTATTATTCAATATGTGTTCTATATCTTCTTGAACCCATGTCATTTGCTCTAGAAAACTCATCGGATAATATATTTCTTTATCTTGATCATCTACCATACCAGCACCTCACCGAATCAGATAACTTTTTTAATTCTTTTTTTATTCTATAACGCATCTGCAATCTTGTTCACAGCGTTCTGCCAATTCCTCATCTGTCATTTTATTATAAACTGCAGCAACAAGCTTTCTGTGTTCATCAAGATCAAAAGGACGTGCTATATAAATAATCTCTGTCACACAATAAAGAAGATTAGAAAAATCAGTAGTAAGTCCAATGAAACTCATGTTACATACCATACCGTCTTCATTACATATTTGGATTATTGACAAAGCCAAACCCTCTCCTTCCTTAAACTCCACAGGTTCAAAATCAGCCGACAGGTGTGGAGAATATGGAGCTGACATCCAAGGATAATCCCCATATCTCATCAGCAAGAAAATTGTATTGTAAATCGGTTCAAATCTAAATTCGAACTTTCCTCCGAGAGGATATCTTTCGATATTCTCCCGGCTCATAACAATTATAATCTGATTATCAACAAGATCAAAAAGCATCGTTTGTGGATAACCGATATATTTTTCTATTGTCATACCTTTAGCATAAATTTCAAAAGGCATCGTCTCACCTCCAATCATGCAGACGTATTTCTTTGCTTCTCTATGATATTATAGGCTGTCACTAAGCCACAGCCCAGGCTTTTGATCACTTTCTTTCAATCGTCCCAGCTATTACAGATGTTGATCTGCCAGAAGTTCCACCAACAGATCCTGCCTACTAATATCTGTTGTATCCAAGATCGCCAAGAGCTTTTCTGTAGGCTTTCGTGGATTTTGAATCCCCCGAATTAGGTAAAACAAGATTAACAAGATAAGTTTTTGTCTTTGACATTTTTAAATCTCCTTCCTTTTATACAAAAAATATCTTTTTTCGACTTGACTTTTAATAGTTAGTCTTATTAGTCCCAGTGAAGATTTCTTCTTTTGCAATATAAACTAAGTTCCCCTATTGGTACGCCACTGTCGTTAAGTCTAAATGCATCAAGAGTTCTCATTGAATGAATATATATTCCTTCTACTCCATACAATCTTCCTGCATCCACATCCTCTTTTTCTGCCTCATAACAGTCTCTTTTATTCTTCAGCATTTTCTCAAGACCATCCAACGACGAAATATAAGATTTACAAATACAAAGATGTCTTAATTTGGCCAGATTCTCAAGGAAATCAAGTTTGCTTATGAATCTGGCATCATAAATATACAATTGTTCAAGTTCGGTCATTTGCGCTATATAATCATAATTCTTTAAACATGCCCTGATTACCAGTGACCTTATATCCTTTGCTTCTCCCAGTTTACATAACTTAAACTCTTTATCTGCTTTATATGCTGTTTTGGGTTTTATGAAGTTGTAACATGTGGCATCCAGTGACCATGGCATTTTGTAAGCCGTATCACCGGGATTGCTGGTTAAATTAATTTCAATGTCCTGCATATTTTCTCCAATATTTAAAATAGCCGGGCAGTTTCCCACCCGGCTATAACACTTTAGTGATACTATTTAATTTTAATCTTTAGCTTCCCATCATAAATATAAACAGGAATCTCATCCTCGAAAGAATATAAATGAGCCACAACCAGCTCCCCTTCAGTATAAACCACCACCTTTTCTTCCTGTGGGTCCACAATCCAATACTCTCTCACCCCGGACAAAAGATATTTGTGCATCTTCCTGCCATAATCCATTTTCTTTGTGCTTGGAGATGTAACTTCTATCACCCAGTCAGGCACTCCCCAAACACCATCATTCCGGATAATCTCAGGATTACAGATAACCATTATATCCGGAATCAAAACAGTATAATCATCTTCATCCAGCCTTACATCAACATCCACATTAATCATCCGGCACTTTCCATGATTATCCTCAATGAACCTGTCAATCTTCTTACCAATACTCATAACCAGATTCTGATGTTCAAGTGTAGGCGAATTATTAAAGATTAGCCTGCCATCGAGGAGTTCAATTTTCTGTTTTTCATCAAACATGGATAGAATTTCCGCCGTCACTCTTTTGCCCCTCGTCTTTTCCATCTCCATGGCATAATCATAATCTTTATCTGTAACAGAAACCGCATATGGAATCGGATCATCACTAAGATGATGTTTCTTCCTGTACTCTTTTTCAAATTCCCACTGATCCACATCTTCTTTTGAATGTTCCTTGATATGCTGCTGCCACTCATCAGCATATGTTTTTAACCTGTCTTTCATCTCCTCACTCGAAAGTGCTTTATCTATTTTATCAATAATGACATATGACGGATTCTTCGTCTCGCCGGTCATGATTTTGCTAACTGTACTGTAAGGAGCACCTGCAAGTTCCGCAAGCTGATGGGTTGTGAGTTTTAATTTATTCTTTCTATTTTTTAATTCACTAATATCCATAGAAAAACCCTCCTACTATTATATAAAGTCATAGTC
>DGTK01000006.1 GCA_002393735.1 Lachnospiraceae bacterium UBA4338 | reverse complement strand
AACAAATCTTTTTTTTATAATTTGAATATTATTTTCAAAGCATTTTATTTGATACAAATTTCCATCATCTGATACTTGAATCAGATTATTCGGCATAAACCAATAATCGTCAAAACCTATTACTGAAATTTCCTCACATTTAGAGTCAACATATTTTCTTACTGTATATTCGCCGCCTGTAACGGAAGTATCACACATTTCAAAAACATCCACATATACCGTCGAATCATCCATATATAAAACATCTGCACTAGAGATTATCTCGTTAGATATAAGTTTAATATTTTGTACCGTAGACTCTGCATCAGAATCAACTGAAGATCCATATATAGTTATTATATTATCATCACAATAATCGACATTGTATGCAACCTGACCATTTATACTATAACCCTGAATATTGCTATTATTAACTCCAAGATCATCAACTAAAAAACTAAAGTCTACACCAGCGTTTTCAACTCCATTTCTCTTTTCTTCATAATATAACCAAACACTTCCATCATCCCTAACATACAAACGTTTCATAAGATAGTTATCCATGTTACTAGGTAGTTTTATCTCATTCTCAATTTTACCGTTTGTACTGATTTTATAAATCATTCCGGCATCATAGTCCATTAAATATATGTATTTCTCAGAAACAGCTATACTCCTGACGTAAGAAATATATGAAACATCTATATCATTAATAAAACCTTTCTCGTCATATATATTAACTCTTTTATTAACATTATCTACAATATAAACAATATCATCAATGACTGTAAAAGCCTCCGGGCCCTCACCCCCTCCAGCCAAGGAATCAGAATACCCAATCTCGCCTTCTTTTGAACCAACATTAACAGTTAGAATCACTTCATCATTTTCATTTGATTCTAAAGGCAAAGGAGCTGCACTTACCATAACGCTAGGCAAAACAACAGCCACAAGCAAAACAAACACTAAATATTTTTTCATTCTTTTACGCATCAAACCACCACCCACTTCCAGAAGAATATATATATTTTTTATGAATTAACTATAGCTTTCATAATAAAACAAAATTTTATTACAATTGCATCCAGCTGCCTCTCTATCTCTCTCAGGCAATCCTTGATACTTTTTAAAGTTCTCTGCCTGCTCCAATATTTCTTTATAAACACCATCAATTGTAACCGAAGGATAATCATTCTTTTCAAGCAAGAGAATTAAGTCTACTTGTAGATTTGCCTTTATATCTTCTCTAGCTGAAAAATCCGGATACTTAGCTTTAACCCTCAACTACAATCTTGATTTTCTTAGAAAGCTCAATCAACTTATCCTCAGGATACTCAAACTCAGACTTTCCCGTTTTATTCCTTTTCTCCAGCTGAAGTTAGTTTAATTACCGATTTCGGAGACTTGACATTTCCTTCTCTTATCACGATACCGTCCGCTAATAAAGGATTTATAACCTCCGTCAAGAACTGACTTCTACTCTTATATTTTGTAACCTCCTGCAATTCCCTTACTGGCTTGGGGCCTTCCACTCTCAGCAATTCAAGAATTCTTTCAGAATCAGACATGCTCATGCTTTCCAATGCTTGGTCATTATCATCATATAATTTGTCACGTAAGCAAAGATTCAAAAAGCCAGGATAAATTGATACTACCGGCTGCAATGTTTCATCACAATCCTCATAACTTTCGATCATGGTCTGAAATCCCGTTCCACCTCGTTCCATCAAGTTCGCAACATCCAGACATGCTGATATAATTGTATTTCTCCTTATCGAAGGAATCGCTCCCAAAGGATACTGCTCATATCCCTTAGGCAATAACCAAGACCCCGGAGATACGATTTCTATTCTGTCACAATAAATATCAACATCAATCTGTGTTCCTGCAATAGAATAATCTCTGTGGGCCATAGCATTAACCAAAGCTTCTCTGATTGCGTCTTTTGGATAAGAACGGATCGATTCCCTCCCACCATTTTCAGTCTTTCTCCAACCAGTTTTTGTGTTTCGCTCTATAAACTTAAGTGTATTACGGAAAACATTTGCCAGAGAGCCCTTAAATCTATCACTATCAAGCACAGTGCCTGTTTTCTTTTTCCCTCTCCACAAACGACAGCATATTAAAGTGTCTTCTCCTTCATAACCGTCTCGAAACATTATCAATCCCGATTTTACATATCCGTCTTTTGAAACAATCTCCTCATTCTGGAGTTCTTTTAATGTTGGCGCTTGCGAGTCATCCCTATACTCCCTGCAAAGGTCAGTATACTCTGTCCATTTTGCTTCATCGTATCTTATATCCGTTGTCTCGTTATCAACACCATATTTTCTCTTGGCTAAAGCAATTATTTCTTCAGGTGTTGCCGGAAGTGCGTTGCCATCACCTTTTGTAAAAACTTTTTCATTATAATCGCCTTCCCTATAACGCAGAATAGAATCTGCCTGCAAAACATGGACCCCTAAAACAAAATGCTCGGCTTTATTATCTACGCTTCGCATTGAATATTGGACTCTTGCATGAGGGAAAATGTTTCTGTCATTGATTCTTGCCACCAAATTTTTTGTCTTGTCTATTTCGTCTAAAGTCAAGCCGAAGGCGTCACCGTCATTAGATACGCCTACAAACATCACACCGCCATTACCATTAGCATATCCAACTATTGTTTTTGCCCATTTCATCGGATTTTCAGCGTTCAATTCAGCTTTAAACTCATAATCCAGATTTTCATTAATCACATCATTATATATTTCTGTAATCTTCACATTGCCACCTCCATGATATTCTTTCATAAATATATCAAACATTGCGAAACATTGCAAGAACATTGCGAAACATTGCGAGAACATTGCAATCGTGCTAAAAATCTATATTTCCCAAAAATCTGTTATGTTCATCCACAACCTCAACATTATGAAACATTACGATCTTTTCAATGTTTTCTTAAATGTAAGATGATAATTAAAAAAACCAGCCAGAGGCTGGTTTAATAACATGCCACTTAGTTCCGTCCCTACCGGCTCAGTTCTTTAAGAAATGGAACTAAACCATCATGATCATTATCTGTAAATGATATATGTGTGGCAGCTTCCATGGCTTTAGGATATCCATTAATTAAGCATACTCCCCTGCCTGCAGCTTCGAGCATTGAAATATCATTCTCTGCATCTGCAAAAGCATATGTATTATCTGCATCAACACCAAGTAATTTACTCATGGTAACAAGGGCTTTTCCCTTGCCGGATTCCTTAGGAAGCACCTCCAGCAGAATCGGCGTCGAGAAAACACATTCAACCTTATCTCCAACTGCTGCCATCACTTCATCTCTTACTCTTTGAAGCAGTGCATTATCATTTAAATCCATTATCATAAGCTTAAATGTTTTATCATTATCAAGCATATCATCAATAATCTTATAATCCATTTTGACATACTTACAGTATTCCTTAACTTCTTCAGTTTCACGCTCTGTTAAAATCTCATTAAGGGAATATGAATGAATATGTACTCCATTCTTATATGCTATCTCTCTTACTGTTTTAACTGTATCTGATGAATGATATACTTCTGAAAGAATTTCTTTTTTGGAAGTATCATATATCACACTGCCGTTATAGGATGATATAAGTGGTTTATAACGCTCTGTAAGTCCAAGTCTGTCTGATAATTCCACAATTGACTTTAATGGTCTTCCCGTGGATATAGAGAATACATAACCCTTCTTAACGCAGTCATCAAGTGCCTCCAAAGTTGCAGGGGTAATAACTTTCTTCTCATTAAGTAAAGAACCATCCATATCAAAGAACATAATTCCAGGCTTATCAGATACCTTGAAGTTCTTAAGATATTCCTCCTTAAGATTTGAAACAGCAATGTCAGGAACATTCATATCTCCATAACCTGTTCCTATCTCACAACCAGGTCTGTTATCACCGTGACAGTCACTTCCGCCTGTTTTAATAAGACCATATTTATCTGCAAGACCTTCCAAATATTTAATTTGCTCAGGATTATACTTAGAATAGTAGACTTCCATTCCTTTCATTCCTGCACCAATCATTTCCTTAATTAAGTTTTCCAGAACATCTTCAGAAAACTCATATTGCAGGGGATGTGCAAGTACTGCGATTCCGTTACCTGAAAGAATCATTTCTACTGCCTTTGACGGAGTAACCTTGGCTCTTGGAACATAGCAAGGCATACCCGGATTAAGATATTTATCGAATGCCTCAGTTATGGTGGAAGCATAACCTTTTTCAACCATATATCTGGCCAGATGAGCCCTGGTAACAACCCTGGTGCCCATCTCTTTTAAGAACTCTTCATAGTTAATTTTTATTCCAAGTTCATTCATTCTTGCAGCTATCTGCTCATTACGGGCAGTACGGCTTACAAGAAAGTTATTCATGTTATCATTAAATTCTTTTTTAAATGGATTTATATAATATCCCAGAACATGCACACTCACACCAAGATATGTTGTTGATATCTCGGTTCCGGCAATAAGTTCTATGCCTTTATATTTTCCATAATTATAGATTTCACCCATACCTTTTACAGTATCATGATCTGTAAGTGCAATTGCCTTAAGATCTTTTTCAAGGGCTATGTCTATAATCTCAGATGGAGTAAAGGTTCCGTCTGAATTTACGGAATGAATGTGCAAATCAACCATTAATTATTCCTCATCATCTTCTCTTTGAGCAACATAAACAGTTCTCTTACGAGCCATTTCATCGCTGGCAAGATATTCGTCATATGTAGTCATCTTATCAATAAGTGTACCATCCGGCATAAATTCCATAATTCTGTTTGCCGTGGTCTGAATAAACTGATGATCATGGCATGTAAAAAGTTCTACACCAGGGAACTTAACAAGACCGTTGTTAAGTGCTGTAATACTTTCCATGTCTAAGTGGTTTGTAGGCTCATCAAGCACCAGACAGTTGGCACCGCTAATCATCATCTTACTAAGAAGGCATCTAACCTTCTCACCTCCGGAAAGAACTCTTACTTTCTTAAGAGCGTCATCCTGTGAGAACAACATTCTTCCAAGGAAGCCTCTTACATAAGTAATATCCTTAACAGGTGAATATCCCATAAGCCAGTCAACTATGGTTTCATCTGAATCAAACTCTTTGGTATTATCCTTAGGGAAATAAGCTGTGGATGTTGTTACGCCCCACTTATATGTACCACTGTCCGGCTCCATCTCACCTGTAAGAATCTGAAACAGTGTGGTAATTGCAAGTTCATTACTTCCAACAAATGCAACCTTATCATCTCTGTTTAAAATGAATGTAAGATTGTCAAGAACCTTCTCACCGTTAATTGTCTTACTTAAGCCTTCAACCTGAAGTACTTCATTACCTATTTCACGCTCCGGCTTAAAATCAATATATGGATATTTACGGCTTGATGGCTTAATCTCCTCAAGTTCGATTTTCTCAAGTGCTCTCTTACGGCTGGTAGCCTGCTTTGATTTAGAAGCATTAGC
Organism: Lachnospiraceae bacterium UBA4338; assembly: GCA_002393735.1. GTDB lineage: Bacteria > Bacillota > Clostridia > Lachnospirales > Lachnospiraceae > UBA3766. The sequence goes on along the minus strand of DGTK01000006.1, from coordinate 85,861 downwards.
AGAGAAACGGTTAATGAATTCCTGTAATTCCTTAATCTTCTCTTCTTTCTTCTTATTTGCTTCCTTCATCTGCTTAATAAGAAGCTGGCTTGATTCATACCAGAAATCATAGTTACCTGCATAAAGCTGAATCTTACCATAATCAATATCTGCTGTATGTGTACAAACCTTATTTAAGAAATATCTGTCATGGGATACAACAATGACTGTATTCTCAAAGTTAATTAAGAACTCTTCAAGCCATTCAATAGCATCCAGGTCAAGGTGGTTGGTTGGCTCATCGAGAAGCAAAATATCCGGGTTGCCAAAAAGTGCCTTGGCAAGTAATACTTTAACCTTCTCGCTACCATCAAGTTCAGACATTAATGAATAATGAAGTTCATTGCCGATGCCAAGACCATTAAGTAAACTCTCAGCATTACTTTCAGCTTCCCATCCGTCCATATCAGCGAATTCAGCCTCAAGTTCACTGGCTCTGATACCATCTTCGTCAGTAAAATCTTCCTTGGCATAAATTGCTTCTTTTTCTTTCATTATTTCATATAATCTTGGATTACCAAGAATAACTGTATCAAGTACACTGTATGAATCATATTTGAAGTGGTCCTGTTCAAGTACTGACATTCTCTGACCTTCAGTAATTACGATATCACCTGTTGTAGTTTCAAGTTCACCTGATAAAATCTTAAGAAATGTAGATTTACCTGCACCGTTGGCACCGATGATACCATAGCAGTTTCCTTCAGTAAACTTAATATTAACATCCTCAAACAAAGCCTTCTTACCAAATCTTAAAGACACATTGTTGGCACTGATCATTTTAACTTTCTCACTTTCTTACAAAACATATTTCCAAAGCCCACGTGGGCACACTTTTCTTATTTTACATATTTTTAGAAAAAATACAACCTATCTGTGTTCTTTCTTATACTCCCTCACAAAATTATAATCAGGATTTTTCTTAATATGATTCTTTGAACTTAAGGCATCAATCTTATCAACTAAATAACAGCAGTCTTCGTATCTGTCATCATCAAAAAGTTTATCCACTATCTTACCGGCCTTAACCATCTCTATAAAACTTGCTTCACCCTTAATGGCTATAAGGCGGTTAACATTACTTTTAAAAGCAACCTTTGCGCCAAAATCCTCCAGCGTCAAAGCCGTGGTTTTAACCACATTTTTTGCTTTGGCAGAATTCTTTGCAGATGCTTTTGTCTCTGTCTTTTTTGTAGCCGTCTGTCTGCCAGCTGGCTTTTTATCGCCATCGTCACTTCCAGCCTCTTTAGCTGACGCATCTTTGCTGCCGCCCTGTTTACCTGCCATCTTCTTAGGCTTACCAAGTTCAGCATCCATCTTAACAGTAATAATATCCTTAACCTCATCCTTATAAAGAGCTGCAAGTAGTTCTTCCACAGTCATATCAAGGGCAGAGGCAATTTTGAGTACATTAAGTGAAGATGTCTTAAGAAGACTTGTCTTACCACTACACATATCAGTAAAGGAAGAATAAGCTATCTTACACTTCTTTGATAATGAATATTTAGTTTCACCTCTTTGTTCTATCAAATCATTCAGATTCATATATTAACTCCAAGTGTCTTAATCTCACTGATTACTCTTCCAACAGGAAGACCTATAACTGAATTATAATCTCCATTAATCTTTGTTATATATACTCCGGCCATGCCCTGGATTGCATAAGCGCCTGCCTTATCCATAGGCTCCCCCGATGCCACCATTCTATCAATGGCTTTCTCGCTTATGGATGTCATGGTAACATCTGTTTTTTCATAAAAAGATACTACCTTTCTTTCACCTCCAAGCACTGCCACCAAAGTTACGCCTGTATAAACATTATGTGTTGAATCAGAAAGACTTCTGAGCATTTCTTTCGCATTAGTCTCAGACTTTGGCTTACCCAGCACCTGTCCTATATGATAAACAATTGTGTCTGATCCGATAATAAGATAATCCTTATCATAATCCGGCTTTGATATATATAATTTTTCCACATTCTCAGCCTTCTGCCTGGAAAGATTAAGAACTATTTCATGGGGAGCAAGACCTTCCTTAACTACTTCTTCTTCCTCACTTACCATAGCCTCATATTCAATGCCGGCCTGGGCTAATAATTCTCTTCTTCTTGGAGATGCTGATGCTAATATAATCTTCAATTTATTCTCCTATGGTTTCATCTTTGGAACGAAAGTTCTTCCACTGACCTCTCCGCTTCCTACTACTGTTTTCTGTGCCTCTTTACAGAAATAATCCTGCGCCGAGAATAATGCTTTGCCTCTCTTATCCACCTTCTTATATTCTCCATTTTCATTAAGAACATAAGCCTTAAGTGTATCTTCAAGATTAGCCTTTAATACATCCATAACCCTTTCTCTTAAAGAAGGATCTTCAACAGGGAATAAAATCTCAACTCTTCTGTCCAGGTTTCTAGGCATCCAGTCTGCAGAACTCAAATAATATTCTTCATTGCCGTCATTGTAAAAGTAGTAGATACGGCTGTGTTCCAGGAAATTACCCACTATGGAACGAACCGTTATATTCTCACTGACTCCCGGTATGCCGACTTTAAGACAGCATATACCTCTGATAATCAGTTCAATCTTAACACCTGCAGTACTTGCAGCATATAAAGCTTCAATTATGTCTCTGTCACATAAGGAATTCATCTTGGCAATTATGTGGCCATGACCACCATTTGCCGCTATCTCTTTTTCACGATTTATCATATAGATAAATCTGTTCTTCATCCAAAGCGGCGCCAAGTATAACTTATTCCAGTGAAGAGGCTCTGAATAACCGGAAAGCATATTGAATACCGCGGTGGCATCTTCTCCATATTCTTCCTTACATGTGAACATACCCAGGTCGGTGTATATTTTGGCAGTTGCATCATTATAATTACCGGTGGCCAGATGCACATAACGCTTAATGCCATCATCTTCTCTTCTTACCACCAAAGTAATCTTGCAATGGGTCTTAAGTCCCACCAGACCGTAGATAACATGGCATCCCGCCTTTTCCAGTTCTCTGGCCCAGTTAATATTATGTTCTTCGTCGAATCTGGCCTTAAGTTCCACAAGTACCGATACCTGTTTGCCATTCATGGCAGCTTCCTTAAGCGCAGCAATAATCGGAGAATGACCGCTGACTCTGTAGAGTGTCTGCTTAATTGCAAGTACATTCTCATCCTCTGCAGCCTTTCTTACGAAGTCAACTACCGGCTGGAAACTTTCATAAGGATGATGCATTAAGATATCGCCCTTTTGAATGGCTGCAAAAATATCCTCCTCGTCTCTGAATGCCGGTTCCAAAACCGGATCATATTTTTTAACTTTATAATTATCAAATCCTTCCAAAGAATAAATCTTCATAAGACATGTCAAATCAAGTGGTCCGTTAATCTTATAAATATCATTTTCTTCAATGTCATGCTCTTCGGCAATTCTTTTAAGAAGTTTTTCATCCATGTCATCAGAGACTTCCAGTCTGATTGCCTTACCCCACTGTCTCATACGAATCTTGGACTCAATCTCAATAAGGAGGTCTTCAGCCTCATCCTCATCAATACTAAGGTCCGCATTACGCATAATACGGAATGGATGAACGCATAATACCTCTCTGCCTGAGAATAACTTATTTATATTTCTTTCAATAATTTCCTCAAGAAGGATTACACAGGTTTCATTATCTCCACCCGGAATCTCTACCACTCTGTTAAGCACACTTGGTACCTGAACCATGGCAAAATCAATACTCTCTTCCCCTTCGCTCTTCTTCGGGTCTTTCAGAAAAGCTCCGAGATTTAACGTTTTATTAAGTATATGTGGGAATTTACGTGAGGAATCCACAGCCATGGGAGTAAGCACCGGATAAACATTATCCATGAAATATTTATCTACATATTCTCCTTGCTCTTTGGTAAGATTCTCATGAGATGTAACAATCCTAAGGCCGATTTTACCAAGGGCAGGTCTTAAGGATTTATTATAAACCTCATACTGATTCTCCACTAATTCGTGAGCTCTTTTGCTCACAAGTTTAAGTTGTTTCTTGGCACTTAATCCGGCAATATCATTCTTAGAATAACCGGCATCCACCATATCTTTAAGAGATGCCACTCTTACCATAAAAAACTCATCTAGGTTTGATGCCGTAATGGATAAGAATTTAACCCTCTCCATAAGTAATATATCTTTATCTCTGGCTTCACCCAGGATTCTGTCATTGAATAAAAGCCAGGACAATTCACGATTATAATAATATTCGGGATTGGAATAATCTGACATTATAATTTCCTCTTTTGCTTAATTATTGGTTTAATATTATATACTTCCTCAAAGAACTTGGCCTTATTAACGAATAAGCCCTTTTCAAGTTCAATCTCCTTGGTTGAATCCACATGGATGATAAGTTCGTTACCATCCAGATTAATTCTGATGTCCTTAAACTTCTGTTTATGGCTTCTGTCGAGTCCGTTGGCTACTCTTAATATCGCAGTAAGTTTTGCAATGGTAAGATAAGTATTTCTATCCATAAGACTGTCTTTTGCCATTTCCTCATAATAAAGAAAATCTTCATGATTAAACTTAACCACGTTGGCAATAATTTCTCTCTCTGTATGGGAGAGACCGATAATCTCGGTATTCATGACAATATTATATGAACACTCTCCAACCTGCACGAAGGATATGTATTTACCGCAGTCATGCAAAATGGCACAAAGATGAAGAAGCAACCTCTCTCTTTTACCAAGACCATGTATCTTCTTCATACAGTCAAATATGGCAAGTGAAATCTCGCTAAGAGTTTCTCCTCTTTTTCGGCTGCCCTGGTAACGCTTACATATATTCTCTGCACAGGCTATGATGTCCTGTTCAAAATTGTGAGATGGTTTAAGAATCTTCTTCTCAATTGCATAATCATATGCTATGCCGTCGCACAACGTAAATCCGGGAGCATATATTGTCTTGATTCCAAAGGTTTCAATCGCTTTTTTAACAATGCCCCCTGCAATCAAAAGAGCTTCAACATTATCTTCTTCTACCGGCAGATACTTTGGTATTTCGTGGCGACTAAGGGAATAGCCCTTTTTTACAATATCAATAAATTTCTCATCACTGATGAACTTTCTTCCATCCTTGTCATCCAGGAAAGGAGCAAGATAGATTGAAACATAATCATCAATAATAATGAGATTGGTTATTTCTTTATCTTTAATATATAATTTCTTGAATAAACTAAGCTGACTCTCCACCATTTCATCAAGAAGTGATTCCATATGATACGGGGAAGAATTGATATTTCTGATATTTTCTTTAAGTCTTAATACACCCATTTTCATATTCTGGGTTGTAACCAAAGAATCTTTGTCGAATAAAGAAAGCTGAACACTACCGCCACCTATATCCATAATGGCTGTTTTATCTTCAATAATGTAGTTAAAATCATCGTTGATGGCTGCCAGTGCTTTATAATCAAGATATCTCTGTTCCGAATTACTGAGCACCGTTATATCTATACCGGTCCTTACCTTTATTCGGTCAAGAACAATTATTGTATTATCTATCTCTCTGAGAGCGCTGGTTCCGTAGGCTTTATATGTATCTACATTATAAGAATTCATAATGCTCTTAAAGTCATCAAGAATGCTGCATACTTCTTCTATTTTCTCATAAGGAATCTTTCCATATGCATAGGATGAGGAACCTAAATCTATTCTGTGTCTTAAATGTTCTAACTGTTTAATGCCATTATCAGACATCTGAAATATCTTCATGGCAATTTCATAAGAGCCTACATCAATTGCTGCAAATAAAATCTTCTTCATCAATAGCCTTTCTCAATGTGGTTATAACCACATTTTATTCTGTCGGTGGTGTTGCACCTGTTACATTGGCTGCATTGAATTCACTGTATGAACTGCTGCCAATCATGGTGTGATATGTTCTGAAATCATCCCCAAACTGTTGGAAATATAGATATCTTGAGGTTGCATTAAGATGATTAAATACCCCTTCCGCAATTACTGTAAGATTCCCGCCATCCAAATCAACTCTCACAAGTGCCGGAGTTGCCGCCATGGATGTGGAATAATAAACATAATTGCCACATACATTAAACATATCTACCCTGTCCTCGGTAAGCACTCCGATTTCATTATTAATAAGGTCATATCTGCAGAGACGGTAATCATTATCAATATCCATGAAATAAACATAATCACCTTCTCTTACAGGATTCCACATATTATATTTGACAATCTCCGTCATGCTTTGATTATCAATACTCATGGTATATAAGAAATGGCTCTTGGTATTGTCATTATAATATATCTGACCGTTATAACCGCTTGCCGGATTAATAATATCCCTGGATATTTCATGCATATCGTTTCCGCTGGTATCCATCATATACAATGATACACCATTGGTATTATCATAGTGCTGGAAAAATAAAGAATCATCCATTAAAAGAATTGTAAGAGCCTGGTCTCTGGTAAGAGTCTCAACTTCCTTGCCTTTAAGATTACATCTGTAAATGCCAACGACTTTCATTACGAATCCAAGACCTGATGATGTGGAAGAATCCTTAAGATAATAGTAAAGATGCTTCTCACCTGCGTTAATCATCTGCACATCACCATCAAGAAGTTTTGAAATGCCGGACTCGTCCGGATTCATTTTATATAATGAACCATGATCATAAGAATTGGAAAAATACACTACTCCGTTTCTTTCTGCGAAAAGACCATCATTATTGATATTGCTTCCGGTATTGCCGATTAACCCCTTAGGATTAGCCGGAACACTGTTACTATGCCTTGTAATCAGCATTGCAATAGCCGCCAAAACAATGAGCGCAGAAAAAACAATTATCAGAATAATTGCATTTTTACTGAGTCTTAATTTCCTCTTTTTTTCCATTGCCACCAATACATCCCCCTTAGAAACAATTATAAAAAATTACTGTATAATATATCTGTCTGTTAATCTGTCCAACATCTCACAGGTATTAAGTCTGTTATGTGGATTAATATGGAATGGTGAGATATCCTTAAGCGGCTGAAGCACAAAGTCTCTTCTAACCATGTCACCATGTGGAATGGTAAGATTCTCATCATCAATGATAATATCATCATAATAAATAATATCTAAGTCTAATGGTCTTGGTCCCCACTTGGATGTCTTAACCCTTCCCGCTCTTCTTTCCTCAACTTTAAGTCTGTCCAAAAGTTCATAAGGAGTACAGCAGGTTTTAAGCTTAACCATACCATTTAAGAAATTATCCTGATTCTCCTCGCCATAAGGTTTTGTCTCGTAATAATTGGATGTTTTAATGATTTTGAATTTGGTATCTGCTCCAAGATTTAAAATGGCATTCTCGATATTGCCTTCCCTGTCTCCCATATTAGAGCCGGTTGCAATATAGGCTGTATGCCATCCTCTTGTAACCTTAATTGCAACATCCTGGAAAGTTACAGGAATAGGAGCATTAGGTTTCCTGATTTCAACAGTTACATTTCTGCAATCCGTGAAAGTTGTAAGAAGTTCTACCGCCAGCTGATTAGCCAAAGTTTCAAGAAGATTAACCTGATTTTTAATCATGAATGTGCTGATAAGCTGAGTAACTTTACCATAGTCGATGCTGTCTTCAAGTTCATCGGAATTGGCAGCCTTGGATGTATCACATTCAAGATCTGCATCAATTAAGAACTTCTGACCTTCTTCTCTTTCCTTGGCATATACGCCATGATAAGCAAATACTTCCACACCTCTGATAATAATATGATCCATAACCCCCTCCTATCTGCCAAGAATGGCTTCTGTCATTCTAATAGCTCTGGCATTTTCTTTAACATCATGAACTCTTACGAAGGCTGCTCCCTTCATTACTGACATAACCGTGGTTGCCAGTGTACCTTCCACTCTTTCGAATATTGGGAGGTCTAATGTAAGACCAATAACTGATTTACGTGAAGTTCCAATCAAAATCGGATATCCAAACATGTGGAACTCCTCTAAATTATTAATTATCATTAAATTCTGCTCATAAGTCTTGCCAAAACCAACTCCCGGGTCGATGATGATTTTATCATCAGGGATTCCTGCTTTTTCAGCATTTTTAATATATTCAGATAAATCAAGGCAAACATCATGCATAAAGTCATCATAATCAGGAGACTTACGGTTATGCATAAGAACGCAGGCCACATCACTTTTGGCAACTACCTCTGCCATTAATTCACTGTCCTGCAGCGCCCATATGTCATTAACCAAGTCAATTCCTGCTTCGATTGCCGCCTGGGCTACTCCCGCCTTATATGTATCAATGGATACAGGAGTGTCAAAATTATTCTTTATCTTTTCAATAACCGGAATAACTCTCTCTATCTGCTCAACCTCGGAAACAGGTACATATCCCGGTCTTGTTGATTCACCGCCAACATCAATAATGTCTGCGCCTTCTTTTATCATCTCTTCTGCTCTTTTTAAAGCATTATCCACCAGCATATATTTACCGCCGTCAGAAAAAGAATCAGGCGTGACATTAAGAATTCCCATTATATGTGTATGATTATCAACATCAAATTCTCTTGATCCTATACGCATAATCAATACCTCCTTACCCCTTATTTAAACAGCGTTTTAAGTCTTATCTTTTAACTATCTGCAGGAACTTCTCCTGCATTTTCTGGTTATCTTCGAAGACTCCTCTGCATACGAAACTTACAGTCTGGCTGCCCGGTTTCTTAATGCCTCTCATGGATACGCATAAGTGCTCTGCTTCAAGCATTACCATAACCCCTTTGCACTTAAGTTCATCCATTAATGCATCTGCTATCTGTGAAGTCATTCTTTCCTGAATCTGTAATCTCTTGGCATATACTTCAACGGTTCTTGCAAGCTTGCTTATTCCAACAACCTCACCGTTTGGAATATATGCTATATGAGCCTTACCGAAAAATGGCATCATATGATGTTCACACATGGAATAAAATACTATGTCCTTCTCGATAACCATTTCGTTGTTATCAACATGGAATCTTTTGGATAAATGAGTCTTTGCGCTGTCATCATAGCCGGCCATTATCTCTTTATACATTCTGGCTATTCTGTCAGGTGTATCTTTAAGGCCTTCTCTTTCCAAATCCTCTCCGATACCTTCAAGTATTAATTCCACACCCTGTTTAATCTTGTCTTCGTTAATCATATCGCCCTCTAATTTTAATTATTTGTTCATCTTAAGGATTTCCCTCATCTTTCCCAGGTAAGAAAGGGAACCCCAGATTAAAATATTTCCATCTTTTCCCGCCATTGCCCTGGCTAAAAATATGGCATCTTCAAGTGAATCTGCTGCCGTTACATTGGCAATATATTTATTATATTCTTCTGCAAGTTTATATCCATCAAGCGCTCTGGGATTCTCCGGCGGAGTTATTGTTATGACTGCCATTGCATGCGGATATGACAGTTTAACCATCTCCTCATAATTCTTATCTTTAAGTATTCCAACTATATAGATAAGTTTGCCTGACAAATCATAATTCTGAACGCTCTGCATAAGTTTTGACGCAGCATCCACATTGTGGGCGCCATCCATAATTATCAGTGGTTTTCTTGAAACCGTCTCGAACCTGCAAGGCCAGTAGGTTTCCTTAAACCCTTTGACTATTTGCTCATCAGATATTTCATAGCCTTTATCCCTAAGACCTTCTATTGCCTTTAATGCTGTGACAATATTACTCTTTTGATATTCACCTGCCATTGGAACAAAGATTTTCTTAATATCCTTATATCCAAAGGTCCATCCCTTTACAGTTGATGAAGCCTTTTTAATATCTTCTTCATTAGCCTCATAAAGTGGCGTTTCGCACTCTTTGGCCTTTTGCTTTATTACATCTAAAACCTCCTTTTCCTGAGGGGCTGTAATAACGCTTGCGCCTTCCTTTATTATCCCTGCCTTGTGAGTGGCAATCTCTTCTAAAGTCTTACCAAGAAATGCCTGATGTTCAAGACTTATATGAGTAATAATCGCTTCTTCCTTTTTGGTAATCACATTTGTGGCGTCCGTATCACCACCCATGCCTACTTCAATTAAGCAAAAGTCGGGGATTTTACTTTTGAAATATAAAAGTGCCAGAGCAAATTCAGTTTCAAAAACTGTCGGAGTATTCTTCCCCTCTTCCTCCATAGCCTTATATTCTTCAATAATCCGGCTATAGCCTTCTGTATAAAACTTCTTTGTTATATTCTTCCTGTTATAAGTTATGGTCTCAAACTTATCCAGAACCGCCGGGGATGTAAATCTTCCAACGCTGTAGCCTGCAGCCATCAGAACGCTCTCTAATATGGCACCCACAGAGCCCTTGCCATTGGTTCCCGTAATGTGAATAAATTTAAGATCATTCTCCGGGTTTCCCAGTCTGTCAAGCAGTGCCCTAACAGCATCAAGTCCCAACACACTGCCCTTTGGCTCGATATTATCATGCAAAAACAACTGTATCTGATTATAGTTCATCTTTATCTCAATCTACATCGCATAAAAAGCACTTAACCCGCCACCAAAGGAAGTTAAGTGCTTTGAATTTAAATATCTGTAATATCATCGATGGCAGCATCAATATTAAGTGTATTAATGGTCCTTCTTTTAATTCTCTGCTGTTCTGAATATTTCAAAATGAAATCCTTAATCTCATCCGAATTTCTGATATTCTTAAGAACCAGCTCGTGATGTGTGGTATCGCCTGTATAACATACAACATCACCCAGCTTAAACCATCTCTGAGTTAAAGTCTTTCTAAGCTTAACATCCTGGATTTTATACATATAGCAATCGTCCTGCACTTTGGTAAATAATCCCGAGTCGATTGTTACTACATTCTCCTTAATTGTATATTTAGTAAACGTAAATGGAAGTCCGAAAAATCCCCACCTCTTTTTCTCTTCAAGGACGGTCCCGTTATCGTCTTCCATAATATTATTATTCTGTTCCATTTTTCCAAATCTCCCTTCTACATGGAATAAGTGAAAACACAGATTAATTATATAACAATTTTGCCCTTAAAACAACCAAAATACGCACTTTTCAAACTTTTTTACAAAACATTTTTAAATGTGTTGCGCCCCACTTTTAGAGTGTGTTATTATAGCCTAGAAAGTTGCGAAATTATATCTATTTCACGAAAGGAATCTATTTATGCGACATCTTATGAGTCCCTTGGATTTCACCACCGAGGAGCTGGACAGACTCTTCGATTTAGCTGGTGATATCGAAAGAAATCCGGGCAAATATTCTCACATCTGTCAGGGCAAGCAATTGGCTACCTGTTTCTACGAACCAAGTACACGTACAAGATTAAGTTTTGAGTCGGCCATGTTAAGTCTCGGAGGCGAAGTTCTCGGCTTCTCCGAAGCGTCTTCATCTTCGGCATCAAAAGGGGAAAGCGTCTCGGATACCATCAGAATCATCTCCTGTTACGCTGATATATGTGCCATGAGGCATCCCAAGGAAGGCGCTCCAATGGTTGCCATGCAGCATTCTTCCATTCCTGTGATTAACGCAGGCGACGGTGGACATCAGCATCCCACCCAGACACTCACAGATTTACTTACAATCCGCTCACTAAAGGGACGTTTAAATAATTTTACCATTGGTTTATGCGGCGACCTTAAATTCGGACGTACTGTTCATTCATTAATTAACGCTTTAATCAGATATGACAATATCAAATTCATTTTCATTTCCCCAGAAGAACTTAGAATTCCGGAATATATAACAGAAAAGTTAAAAGAGCTTAATATCGATTATGAAGAGGTAATAAGCCTTGATGATGTTATGCCAAAACTTGATTTGTTATATATGACAAGAGTTCAGAGAGAAAGATTCTTCAACGAGGAAGATTATATCCGTTTGAAAGATTTCTATATTCTCAACAAAGCCAAAATGGCCAAGGCCAAAGATGATATGTTGGTACTCCACCCTCTTCCGAGAGTTAATGAAATCTCTGTGGAAGTCGATGACGATCCAAGAGCCGTTTATTTTAAACAGGCTTTATATGGCAAGTATGTAAGAATGGCTCTCATTATTACACTGCTTGAGCTTAATTAAGGAGGGATGATATGTTAAACGTGGGTAAAATCGAAGAGGGCTACGTACTTGATCATATCGAAGCGGGACAGTCCCTTGAACTGTATAAACACCTGGGACTGGCTGATATGGATTGCACGGTAGCCATGATACAGAATGCCAAAAGCAGCAAAATGGGCAGAAAGGATATTCTGAAAGTTGAATGCGGAATCGAAGAACTGAATATGGATGTTCTCGCTGTAATCAATCATAATATTACAGTTAATGTTGTTAAGGACGGCGAAATCGTCGAGAAGAAAGAGCTTACTCTTCCAAAACAGATTAAGAATGTCTTTAAATGCACTAACCCAAGATGCATCACCAGCATAGAGCAGGAACTTCCACATATCTTTATCTTAGCAGATGAAGACAAAGGAATATACAGATGCAAATACTGTGAAGAGAAAGTCGGCAAAGGCGACGGATCAAAAAAGAAGAATAGATAAATAATTAAACCACTACATGTCAACGTAGTGGTTTTTTTATGATGGTACATAATGAGCGCAAGGACAAAATGCTCTCACAAAAGCGATCCTGTGCTGCTTGCAGCAATGAGTTTTTGGGAGAGTAGTTTTGGACGCAGCGCGATTAATAAAAAAACTAATTAGAGCCACTCAATTGAGTGGCTCTTAATCTTACTATACCAAACTTATAACTTCTTCCTTCGGAGCTTTGGCTTTCTCTACTGAATCTACATAAAGTACAGGACCAACTCCCTTGTAGTCTTTCCAGAATTCGTGCTTAACAGTTCCTGTTACATTTACCCAGTCTCCGTTATTAACTTCATCTGCCTTATCCCACTTGGCAACAAATCCAAGGAATGCAATATCTTCAGCGCAGCATGTCATGGCAGAACGTCCCGGAACAAAATGTCCTTTTTCAAAGCCTTCCGGTTTAACCACCCTGCCAAGGAACTTAACTTTCTTGCCTTCATATCTGTCAGGAGTGTCCATCATATCGAAGAACCAGATTCCATAGGTTTTATCATCCAGTTCTATTAAATCAGCATTGCAGTCATATGGAAGTTCCTCGTCAATTGTGGTGGTAACTTCACCATTTGAATCTTCAAATATAATCTCAGCGTCACGATTAAGAGCCATAATATTTCTCTTATACGTAGGAAGTTCCGTTATGCCGTCGCAACGGTTGAATATAATAAGTTCAGAGCCGTTAACCATGTCATTAATAAGTGAACGCATATTACCAAAATACATTGGAAATGTGGATGCATCAATCAATGTAACCTGCTGGTCTATCTTCCAGTGCCACGGAAGTTTAAGGTCAGATTTTTGCCACATTCCGTTATACTCTATCAAAATACGCTCCGGCTTATATTTCATTTCATATCCGATAAGTTTTGAAGCACTGATGCCTTCCTTGTCTTCTATATACTCAACTACTGTATGTGTCTTCTTAAGAAGTTCTTCATCATACTCCTTTTCACCCTGCTCACATACCAGTAAAAGAGTAGTTCCTCTTATCTGGAAATAATCCTGAGAAATGGTAAATGTAAGAAATTCTGTCTTACCACTTTCCAGAAAGCCATTTATCAGAAAAACTGATTTCATACTAATCTCCCGTCTTATTTTGTACCGAATAATTCAGCCAAATTATCTTCTTTAATCTCAGAACCGATTACAACAATCTTTCCTGTAACTTCCGGTGTACCCTTACGAACATTCTTCTCACCCGGTACATAATCGAAGTATATGAAGCCACCTTCCTTATCATAAATCATACCCTTGGAACGAAGAATGAATCCGTACTTACCAGCATCTTCAAGTTCATCAAGAAGTGCATTAACTTCATCCATAGAATACTTATTGGTAGTTTCGACTCCCCAGCTTGTGAATACTTCATCTGCATGATGATGGTGATGATCGTGGTCATGACAACCACATGTGCACTCTTCACCATGTTCGTGATGATGATGCTCATGTTCATCTTCGTCATCGTCGTCATGATGGTGGTGATGATGCTCGTGTTCATCTTCGTCATCGTCGTCATGATGGTGATGATGTTCATGTTCATCGTCGTCATCATGATGATGGTGGTCATGACAACCACATGTACAATTCTCATCATGCTCCTTCATAACTTCAGCCATAAGTTCATCTTCAAGACTCTTGCCACATTCCATGGTCTCAAGAATCTGATCACCCTTTAAGTCATCCCAAGGGGTTGTAATAATTGTTGCCTTGTCATTATGTTCTCTTAACATTGCAACAACTTCTTTTAACTTATCATCAGACATATTCTGTGTTCTTGAAAGAATAATTGTTTTGGCGCTTTCAACCTGGTTAATAAAGAACTCTCCAAAGTTCTTTATGTACATCTTACATTTAGAAGCATCAACAACTGCAACTGCAGAATTAAGATATACATCTTCCATCTGCGCATTACCTGTTTCAACCTTTGATACAGCCTTAATTACATCGGATAATTTACCAACACCTGATGGCTCAATAATTATTCTCTCAGGTGCATATGTGGTTATAACCTCTTTTAAAGATTCGCCAAAATCACCGACCAGTGAACAGCAGATACAACCCGAATTCATCTCTTTAATTTCAATTCCGGCCTCTTTAAGGAAACCGCCATCGATACCAATCTGACCGAACTCATTCTCAATGAGAACAACTTTTTGGCCACTTAAACTTTCCTTTAATAATTTTTGAATTAGCGTTGTCTTACCAGCGCCTAAAAAACCTGAGATAATATCAATTTTTGACATACAAACACTTCCTTCCATATATGATATTCATAATCATCAATCCGGATAATTATGATTTTTCCCATCAACCTATTATATCACTTGGTCAAGTGGATGGCAAATCACTATTTTTTCATCTTTTGTTCATAGTTTGTTTATATACATATATGCATAAAGTATGTTATAATTATACAGTAAAAAAAGTATGATTATTAACATTTATAAATAGATAAACTATATATGTAAAACAGGGGTGGCAAAATGAACAGAGAAGAGCAAATCACACTCATAGAAGAGCTGCAGAACAGCCTTCCTATGGATAAAATCAGGCCGGCCATCGATGAATACAGCGAACTTATGACAAAATATAATTGTGCCATTAAAGAGGTAAGAACCAAATTCGAGGTACTTAACGATGAGCTTTCAATAAGGAATCAGAGAAATCCGATTCATGCAATTTATTCAAGAATTAAAACACCAAAAAGTATAATCAATAAGTTAGAACGTAAGAAACTGGATTTCACTTTGGAGAATATTCAGAATGAAGTTAAGGACGTGGCAGGCATACGTATAATCTGTGATTTTATCGATGATATTTATGAAATCGCAGACATGATTCTGAAGCAGGACGATATCAAATTAATTGACTATAAGGACTACATCAGAGAGCCCAAAACAAACGGATACAGAAGTTATCACATGATAATTGAGATTCCCGTATTCTTCTCTCAGGGCAGGGAAGATTTAAAGGTTGAAGTTCAGCTTCGAACCATCGCCATGGATTTCTGGGCCTCACTTGAACACGAAATAAAATATAAGAAAGATTTAAGTGAAGATTTAATCGATGCTGTAAGTTCACAGCTTTTGGAATGTGCCGATACCATCTCACATATGGATTTGCAGATGCAGGATATTAAAGATAAGATTTATCCAAGGTATCCTAAAAAAGAATAATAACAACAAAACGCATCCTTAAATATGGGATGCGTTTTTTACTCTTCATCTTCTTCCTGTACATTATTCAAATCATAATAAAACATATACTGCTGCACTATTCCCTGATAATCACCATAATAACCTGAATCAAATCCATCGGGATAGTTGGCGGCAATTATCTTTTTGATATGTGTATCTATTGGAAAAGCTCCGGTATGATGCAGCGCAAAAAGGCAGATACAGTTGGATACCTTAGGACCTATTCCCTTATGACCTTTAAGATTCTCTACTGCCTTTTCATAACTTGCGAGTTCGAGGGTGGTAATATACTCAGGATGTTCCTTGATATATGAGATTATATTTTTTAAATACTCTGCTCTGTATCCAAGCCCAAGTTCATCATCTTCAAGAGTATTCTCATCTATCATATCAGGCGTTGGAAATGAATATATATCATCCTTCTCACTAATGAGCCTACCATACTTACGGCATATTTTTTCAATGGTTTTCTTAATACGAGGAATATTATTATTCTGAGAAATAATATATGATATTATCATCTCCCACGTATCCTGTTTAAGTATTCTTATACCACTTCCAAAAGCATAGGCTTTCTTGATATATTCATCATTTGATTTATTTATTAACTTATCAATAGCTATATAATCTGCATCTGAATCAAGATCAAGGTATTTCTTCCAGTAATCTTCATATTCTTTATATGAACAGCTAAATGTTATCTGATCATATAACTGATATGCCTTAACATATCTGTCTCCGGAAATAATTGTATATACCTTGGCCGCACTTGCTTTCATCCTGAAGCACTGGCCTGACTCTGCTATCTGTTCCAGGCTAAAATTATTCGCTCTAATACTGAACATAATCATTACATTCCTTAAAGTTACAATATATTCCATTTTATAACTTTTTTTCCATAATTACAAGGGAAGCCCGTCACCAGAAAGGTTAAATATTGGCTCTTTTTTTATTGACTACAGTCAGGGCTGATTGTACAATAAAATTAACTAATGTGGCCACGGATGGCCGGTATCTATCGGTTTTGTATTTTACAGGGAGGTAAAATCATGATAATCAAAGAAGCAAGAAGTACATCTTATGCCAACTGGCGCAAGTTCGATGATGCCAGTGTCAAAGTGCGTAATGAAATCGACAGACTCAATAAAGAATCCCAGATAAAACCTGATAAAAAAGCAGAAAATGACGAACGTGCAGGCGTTCTTGAACTGTCTTTGGAAGCATTACATACCAAAAAAGAAGAACTTATGGAATATAATTCCAAGGTCTGCGAGATGGAGGCAACTTACGCCAATCTCAAAGTTTCCGAACAACAGGGCGAAGTAATGAAAATGGCTGCTGAAGATCAGGGCAAAATCATCGAGACCGCACGCCGCATCGCGCGTGGCGACAGAGTTCCATGGAAAGACGAAAAGAAATTAATGGAATTCAATAAAGATATGTATATGGCTGCCAAGCAGGCAGGTGAGCTTGCAAAGAGACATGAGAAGAAGAAAACTCTCTGGAAAGAAGAAGAGGAACTCGAATTAGAAGATCCTATGGAATATGCCGGCAACCAGGAAATGCCTGGTCCAGCCCCTGACATGGACACCTCTCCATCCGACGTAGCCCCTGATGCCGCCGTCCTCTTCGATTCTCCTGAAGCATCTGAATAACCAAACCTATAAAAACTAAATAATAAGTTTAAAATTCACAACAAAAGAGCCACCCACAGTGGCTCTTATTATTTAAGATACATATCACAAAATTCTTTAGCTGTTAATATCTTAATATCCTTATACTTTTTTATATCTAATAAATCTTTGTCTCCACTAACTATATATATTGCCCTTGAATCTACGGCACATTCTATAAATTTATTATCATCCGGATCTCTGCATATTTCAATTATTGACTTACCATCTATTAGTTTTAATGACGCATGTAAAGAAGATAAAATAACAGGATTAATTTTTCCCTGTTTACGTTCCAACATCAAGTTTACAATTTCAGTATATTCGGAAATAATATCTGCAGTGGCGCATGCAACATACTCTCCGTTTACGACTGCCTCTAGTATCTTTCTAGGATTACCTCCGAAGAAAATCCCCGAAATCACAACATTCGTATCTATAACAATTCTCATGTTGTCTTTTTCTTTCTGTAAGACTTGATTATATCATCTATATCTTCTTCTTTATATCCCACACTTTTTGCCCAGGCTGATGCTTCATCTAAACTTTTGATAAAATCAGCCTCCTGAGGAATCTCTACTTTTTTCAACATTATCATATCACCTATTGCATATGCAGCTAATCTGGCTCCGGCACCAAGATTTAATTGTTGTCTTATATCTTTTGGCAGCACAACCTGTCCTTTTGATGACATCGAAATCATACTCACATCCATATTATCACCTCCTGGTAAGAAAGTAAGAATTTCTTACCATTATTATATCACCCATATTTATACAAATCAATTAAAAAAAGGAGTGATTTCTCACTCCTCTGTCCAGAATAATTCATCCAATGTTTTTCCAAGTACCTTACAGATACTGATACACAAATTTATTGTAGGATTATAGTCTCCTTTTTCAATTGCATTTATTGTTTGTCTTGATACACCAACTGCCTTGGCAAGTTCGTCCTGGGACAGATCCATGCCGGCTCTCGCCGCTTTTAGTTTAAGATTCTTCATCGCCACTGTCCTCCTTTTTACTAACTGCATTTTTAATAACAAACATCACACCTATAAAGAGCATTGTAAGTCCACACAAGAGGTTGCAGAATGATAAATTAAACATACCATCAACAAAGAACTTACCTTTTACAATAAATAAGATTACGTTAATCAGGTTAATAATTCCTATTACTACAAGAGCAATGCCGGTTTTGACCTTATTGGTATTAAGACCAATATACGCATCTTTCATAATACAATAAGATGCCTGAACAACAGTTCCCGATAAAATAACCATAAGAAACAGGGTAAACATATCAAATGGTATCTTTATTTCAAACAGTGTCAGACAACCAATGAAAGCTGCTACACCACACATTGTCCAGAAAGCATACTTATAAGCCTTTCCTCTTTCCAGTTCCTGCATTTCATCATATTGTGTCTTTGACTTTCCATCCTTATTTGTAAACTTAATTATAATAATACAAATTAAAAGTCCAACTATAATACCGATTGAAACACACATTGCAAACCATGTTCCACTAAACATATCACTCACCATTCCTTCCTAAATTAATCTTCTTTATATACAATGTTCTTATTTGCAAAAAATACTGCTGATACTATCACCTGTCCTGCTACTATTGTTGCTAGTTCTGCAGGTAAATTGGATTCAATCACACCAAACACATCCATGACAAGAAACACCATTCCTAATAATGCACATACAAGACCGATGCCTGACATTATTTTCGCATTAAGCGGCAAATCCTTAAAACTTCCAGCTCTTAATGTCTTCATATTATTTTCTCCTTATTCACATTAGGCAATTAACATTTTTTTAGCTGCCCGAATGACTTAACCGGTTATCATTCGCGAAGATCTTCATTCTTTTCATGATTGGCGCAAGAATGAGTTCTTCTATTCAGCTTATGTCATTATATTACAACCGGTTTTACTTTTTGTCAACTATATTTTACATTTTGTATTAAAGATTTTACAGAATGCTATTCTTAATATGCCGGCAACCAGGAAATGTCAGGCCCAGCCCCTGACCTCTCCACTCCATCCGACGTAGCTCCTGATGCCGCCGATGTTATATCCGATGGTGGGGATAATGCGTAAAATGAATCTTTAAGTTCCGTCATTGATGACCTATCGGAACTTCTTATTGACTAAGAACATATGATTTCATATAATTAAATATAGAAAAAGGCATTACCGATAGACGGTTGCCCGATTCCTTAGATTATACTATTTAAAAATAATAATAATCGTCGGAGACCAGGCCGGCGATTATTTTTTTATAATTCCTTTAGTTCTATTATTTTAAGATAATTCTTTTTAAACGTTCTTTCATTATCAAAGAATAAGTGATCAGATTTCGTTAGTAAATGATTATTCATCTTAAGTTCAGTAAGTTTCAATGTACAAATCAAATCCGCAACTTGAAACAACCTATATTCAGCAGGAACCACTTTTTTGAATTGAACATTGTCTAATAAAGAATTAAATACAGATGATAAAACCCTTGTGACTTCTACCTGACCACTATCATAATAAATCTTAATCAAATCAAACGAAAGAAAGTACTCCATATTTTCCTTAATAAATGTGGCAAGTTGTTTACTTAATATACCGGTTATATCAATGGAATTCGTAAATTTTTTCTTTTCTACATAAATTGATTTAACACTAATATCCAGTTTCCTTGTAAACCCCATTATCTTCTTTATTAATCTCTGTCTTTCCTCTAAAGAACAATCTTTATATTCTTTTTCAGTTCTTAAAAGCGGACCAGCATGTACGCAATGGTTTGGCCAACCTATATAAATCATTTCTTTCTCAAACCTGTTCAAATCCTCTTTTATATCAACAGACTGATTATGAAACACTAAAGAAATAATATAAAACGGTGAATGGTAATCATAATCACCAAAATCGCCGGATTCATCAACAAAAACACTTAATTCCTTCATAAAAAACCTCAAAAAAAATAGCGGGTGTCTTACCCGCTGAAATGTGGACCCGGATCTTTCGATCAGCCCAAGAGATAAATAATCTCTTTCTTAAAACAATAGTAGCATTGATTCAAAAAAAAATCAACACTATCTTCAGCAGATATAATTACTAAAATACTCTGATAATACCGATAACAAAAATATAATCGGTGCCATGAATATGGCATATGATTAATCTCATTACAATATAAATCGTAACACAAAAAAATATAAATATCAAGATTAATTATCACCACTGATAATCAATAAAAATACCCTCCTTACTGGTTGTCCAGTAAAGAGGGTACATATCAAAAAGGTGCTTTCTTAATTAGAATTTATATGGATATTTACTTATCTTCCATTATCATGATGATAGAATACCGCAACCGTGGTTGGACCGCAGTGGCTGGCAATGATTGTTCCTATTTCGCAGATGGTGATTTTATCCCTGAAACAAGGAACATTTTCTTCAATCAGTCTCTTCATTTCCATACAATCTTCTATACAGTCTGCATGGGATATATACATGTTTCCATGGTCGGCATTAACATCATTAAGAGATTTGACAATCTCGTCCACAGTGGCTTTCATAACTGCTTTCTTGCCCCTTGCCTTGGAATAAGCCACAATCTTTCCATTATCATCGATGTGCATTACAGGGCAGATTCCCAGCACTGCTGCAACCAAAGCTGTAGGACCGTTAACCCTGCCGCTTCTTTTGAACATTTTCATGTCTGTTGCAAAGAACTGATGTCTTATGGTTCCCCTGTCATTTCTTGCATATTCCGCCGCTTCCTCCAAAGAAGCACCTGCCTCCCATTTATCCGCCACATCCTCAACGAACATACCGAATCCCGTGCAGGCACAAAGGGAATCCACAACTATAACTTTATGGGTTTCTTCTCCCTCTTCTTCAATCATTTTTACCGCCTCAAAAGCGTTATTGCATGAACCTGACAATCCCGAAGTAAAGGCAAGGTGAAGAACATCCCCCTCTTTAAGTAACTCCTTAAAATAATCATAATACGTCATGGAATTAACCTGAGACGTGGTTGGTAATGCCCCGTTCTCAATTGCCTTAAAAAATTCCTCTCTCTTGGCCTGAGACCTGCCGCATATATCTTCATACTCCTTATCATCAATGATGTAATTGTAGAATAAAACTTTAATTCCCCTCTCATCAAGTTTTGAAAAAGGCAAATCCGCAGGAGATTCACACGAAAGTACAAACTGCTTGTTCATTTTAAATAAATCCCTTTCAATTATGATATTTTATGTTAACCATAGCCCCATTGTATCCCGTCTCCTTTCGAAGAGATATCGGAGTTATGTCAACTGTCGCTTCCAATATTTTTATAACATTAAACTATAACACATAGAATAAAATACATATAAACTGGGCTATTGACCCGATGAGACAAAATACGTGGAATATCCCATGCATCCACTTTTTTCTCTTTCCCAGGCCATATAAAACAGCCCCGATGGTATATGCTATGCCTCCAATCAACAGCCACAAAAGACCCATTAACGGAATTGCTGCAATTGCCGTCTTGGCAGCAAGAACTATGCACCATCCCATTCCTATATAACAGCACATGGAAAATATGGAATATTTCTTAAGATCGATTCCGGTGAAGATTCCCCCGATAACTGCAAATCCCCATACAAGGCCGAATATAATCCAGCACCAAACCGGGCTTTCCTTCCTAATGGATGTAAACAGAATCGGAGTATACGTTCCTGCTATAAGGAAATAAATTGTACAATGATCAACAACCTGCATAACTTTTTTGGCCATAATCAGTTTTTCTGTTTTCTTTCCCAGACCGTGATACACAGCCGACATGGTATATAACACTATCATTGATGCTCCATATATGGAAGAGCCGACTATACCCCAGGCATCATGATGGGATGCGCTCATTATCACACATAAAACCAATGCGGCTATACCAAAGACAGCTCCTACTATATGGGAAACCATGTTAAAAATCTCCTCCGCCACTGTATATGTAGGAAGTATTCTGTCCTTAAGGGGTATTCTTTTCTTTCTGACCCTGACAGGTTTTTCAATTCCTTTTACTTCAATATCCATGTTATCCTCCTTTTCTACAAACAAAACATCTATATACAAGGACGCGCCTCTTTTTGACGAATACATCTTATTACATTTTTGATTTTTTGTAACTGAAAAGCTGGTTACAGCCCTGTAGAGTTCTTATTTCTGCTCTCTACTCATAGTAGAATGGACGGTAGAATCCCAGTATTTACAAGGCATACGGCAATTCTACCGCCCACTTGCAAAACTTATATTCTCATGTTAAAATCTAATGGATATGCAGTAAAAAGAGGAAATACAATTGACAGATTTAAAACCAATTATTGCCAAAAATATATCTGAACTCAGAGTTCAAAAAGGAATAACCCAGATTGACCTGGCCGAACAATTAAACTATTCGGACAAAGCGGTTTCCAAATGGGAGAGAGGTGAATCCTTGCCGGACATCTCCGTTTTGTATGAAATAGCCAATCTTTTTGAAGTAAGCCTGGATTATCTGGTAACGGAAGACCATGAACCCAATATTCCCAGTTCAATAGCAACCCAGCTCAAAAAAAGGCGCAAGTTTAACCATATATTCATTACCATACTCAGCATATTACTGGTGTGGCTCATAGCAACCACCTTCTTCGTAATACTGGAATATGCCAATTCTTCCGGACCGGTAATTACCCACGCCATGCTATTTATATATGCTGTTCCCATATCCTTTCTCCTATGGCTTATTTTTAACTCCATATGGTTTAAGCAAAGAAGAAATTATCTGATTATATCCTTTATGATATGGTCAATACTGGCCTCAATGTATCTGACAGCGCTGGTGTACTGGCATTATAACGCCTGGGAAATCTTCTTAATCGGCGTACCGGGACAGGCAATCATAATCTTCTGGTCCCAGATTAAAAGCACCAAAGCCTTCAAGAAATTCACCAAGAAAAAATGATTTTTTATTAAACAACAAAAGCCTGCAATGAATTCAATCATTGCAGGCTTTCATTTCCTCACCCAAAAATCCCTTACTGAGCGAGAATCATCATAATCTTGTTGGTTCTGTTTACGAACTTGGTCATTGCTTCCGGCTCTAACGGAGCATGCTGGAGAAGTGCTAAATCATAAAGCTGCTCGCAGATAAGATTTACATTCTCTCCCTCTTTATTCTCCATAAGGTATGAAACCAGCTTGTTATTGGCATTAAGCACAAGTGTCTGGCCTTCCATAGGCATATCTCCGCCCATGCCATACTGGGAATACATCTTCATCATATCTTCCATTCTTCTGGAATCTTCCGACAAAGTAATCATTGAAGATATATCTTTATTCTTGAGTTTCTCCAGCTTAACGGTTACGTTATCCTTCTTGGTAATCTTCTTAAACAACTTGGATAACTCTTCCTGCTTAGCCTCAAGTTCCTTCTGAGTCTTCTCTGAAGTCTTTGCCTTGAAAGCATCAGTTAAGTCCTCATCAATTCTCTTAAACTTAATACCATGGTTCTTCATTTCCAACTGATTAACAAATGGCTGGTCTATATTATGGGTAAGAACAACCGCATCCATCTTAGCCTTACGGAACATATTGATGTACTGGCTCTGCTGTTTTGGATCAGTTACATAGTAGATAACCTTCTCCTTAGGCTCTTCTTCCTTGGCCTCACCATCGCCTTCAGTTGAAACCTTCACATCATCGTTCTCATAAACGACTTCATCTTCCTTTGTTTCATCCTTGTTCTCTTCCTCGTCCGCCTCATCCGGATCAACAGGCTTAACTTCAAGGCACTCAGGTAGTGTCATGTAAACATCATCAATATTCTTAAAGAGAATATAATCCGTCATCTTCTGACAGAACTTATCGTCCTTTAAGCAGCCATACTTAACGAATGGTGAAATATCATCCCAGTATTTCTCGTAATTTTCCTTATCTGTCTTACAAAGGCCTGCAAGTTTGTCTGCAACTTTCTTTGTAATGTACTCGGAGATTTTATTAACGAATCCATCATTCTGAAGAGCACTTCTTGATACATTAAGCGGTAAATCAGGACAGTCGATAACACCTTTTAAGAGCATCAGGAACTCAGGAATAACCTCTTTAATGTTATCCGCAATGAAAACCTGGTTGTTGTAAAGCTTGATAGTGCCTTCGATTGACTCATATTCAATATTAATCTTAGGGAAGTACAGAATACCCTTAAGATTAAATGGATAATCCATATTTAAGTGTATCCAGAAAAGCGGCTCCTTATAATCATTGAAGACCTTACGATAGAATGCAAGATATTCTTCCTTTGTACAGTCGCTAGGATTCTTGGCCCAAAGCGGATTGGTATCATTAAGAAGTTCCGGTCTCTTAACTATCTTAAGTTTCTTCTCATTATTCTCCTCTAATTCTTCAACAACCACATCACTCTCAAGTTTCTCATCTGCCTTGATGGTCTGAGTTTCCGTGCTGTCAGCCTTGGAAAGATAAATCTCTGTCGGCATGAATGAACAATACTTCTTAATAACCTCTCTTGCCCTGTACTCATTACAGAATTCTACGCTGTCCTCGTTAAGGAAAAGTGTAATGGTTGTACCCATCTCTTCCTTATCGCCGTCATCCATGGTGAATGTTGTACCGCCGTCGCACTCCCAGTGAACTGCCTTAGCGCCATCCTTGTAAGACAAAGTATCAATTGTAACCTTGTCAGATACCATGAATGCTGAGTAGAAACCTAAACCGAAATGACCAATAATCTGGTCTTCGCTTGCCTTATCCTTATACTTACTGATAAAATCAGCCGCTCCGGAAAATGCAATCTGGTTAATATACTCTTCGACCTCATCAGCTGTCATACCGATACCATTATCGATAAACTTAATGGTCTTTTCCTTGGAATCCACAATAATGCTGATTCTTGCCTTGTAATCCTCCGGGAGAGTAAACTCACCCATCATATCTAATTTTTTAATCTTCGTAATAGCATCACATCCGTTGGATATAAGCTCTCTCATAAAAATGTCATGATCAGAATATAACCATTTCTTAATTATAGGGAACAGATTCTCGCTGTTAATTAATAATGAACCCTCTTTTGCTGCCATTTCTTTCACTTCCTTTTCATTATTTTATGTAAACCTATTTCCGATTTACCAACTATAAAATAGTGTACTCCACCAGATTCGAAAAGTCAATAAAAAATTAGCACTCATTTTTAGTGAGTGCTAATAACTGTCATTTTATTTATTTTAATTTCTATCCAAAACTGTTTAATTTACGCGTTCTTTCAGCATTTCCGGTCTTCAAATCCCTTACGGTATCCAGAACCACATACTGATTTCTCCACAATTCCTTATCTGTATGGAAATGACCGAAATACCATTTCTTATAGAAAATCTTATCACTAACCCACTGAAGGAAAGTTGTAAGATTATACTCATCTGCTATTGGTGATGTAGGTCCGACTCCAAGGCGAATCATATATTCCACCGTATTAATCGGGGCTGTATGAGTAATTACATAATCTACCTGATAATTATGTTTCTCCAGATTCTTTTTGGCATTCTCATATTCCTCATCATTAGGAAGTTCTTCCTTCCACCAGCTTTCGCCGTCAACTCTGCGAACTCTGTCCAAAGAATAACCTCCGCCCATAACAAACATCTTCTCGCCATCTATCTCATAGACCTCGCCACGCATCAGATGAATGATATTCTTTCTCACCAGATGAACCTTGCCACCATGCCATTCGCTAACAGGATAACTATTCAATTTATCAAAGTTCTCATGGTTGCCATCAATGAACAAAACCGTATAAGGCTTCTCTGATAAGTAATCAAAGAACATATCCTCAGGCCAGTGACGTCCATCAAAAAACCCTATGCCAAAATCGCCGACCACGATAATGGTATCACCCTTTTTCAGGAACTTATCCATGGATGTCATCCACTGAGTCTGATTGCCGTGAGTATCTCCGGTTACGTAAAACATCTTAATACCTCAAGAAAAATACATTATATTCCACTATCATCATAGAATTTAAAGAAACCAGAAGTTGTAATTTCAGGATCGTGATTTAATTCCACGCTTTCCCATAACTCTTCATTCATATTGCCTGTAAGTGTTGATATGAAACTGTTATATTCAGTCATAAAGGCTTCTTTCTTCATATCCTCTATAATTGCTTTTTTATTCTCTTCCGTCTGGGACATATCATAATTATTAATGCACTTAATAACATAATATCCTTCGGTAGTCTCTATTATATCACTAACCTCATCTTTTCCCAAGTCAAAAGCAGCAATTTCGTAACTATTATTTAGATCCCCTCTTCTAAGGGAATAACCTGTTATATCATCCTCGCTGTACTTGGCAATGATTTCATCAATATCGCCACCATTATTAATAAGGGACTGAACCTCTGCTGCCCTGGTATAGGCATCTAATTTGGTACCGACAGTATAATCAACTCTGTTACCGTTATAATCTTCCCTGTATGTCTTAATAAGCACATGTTTGGTTGTTACGGTTCTTGCCTCGTCATCGGATATTTCAGGTGTCACATCCTCTGTGATGGTATCATATACCTTGTGCGCCAGGGCATATTCTTCATACATCTTATAGATATCATCCCTTGTGACATTTAAGTAGTCTTTCTCTTTTTGAGTCAGTGAAGCATAATAGGCATCTGCCGCATTGGAGATGATTTTCTCATCCGACGCCGTCAATTCAATGTCATTTCTCTTGGCATAAAGATTAAGCACCTTGACTCTGGATATTCTGGACATGACCAGTTCCTTAAGGTCATCGGCTAAATCTCCATCAGCTGCCCCGTCAAAAATCCCCTCCCCGAAACCTGTCTCATAGGTATTTTGGATATTGACCATATATGTCATTACTTCATTTAAGTTACATATACTGTCATCTATGGCAAAAACTTCCGTATCCGACAGACCGGTAGTAAAGACTATGGTTTTCTTATCCTTGTCGCATCCTGCAAGAACAGTTGTCATTAAAGAGATTACAAGTATTAAACTTATTATCTTCCCAAATCTTTTCATTCTACTCCAAAAAACACCCTACCATCACATAATGATAGGGTGTTTAATATTATTTGTTAATTACATTAATGGATATTTCTTGGTAAGTGAATCTACGATTTCTCTTGCATAAGGAACCTTGACTTCACCGCCCTTAATGATGCTTGCGATTGCATCAGCAATTCTATCCATATCTTCTGTATTCATGCCACGACTTGTAACAGCCGGTGTACCAAGACGGATACCACTTGTTACGAATGGCGACTGAGGATCGTTAGGAATTGTATTCTTGTTACATGTAATATGAGCTTCATCAAGAAGTTTCTCGATTTCCTTACCTGTTAAGTTATAATTTGTTAAATCAACAAGCATTAAGTGGTTATCTGTACCACCGGAAACAATCTTAACATCTCTTGAAAGAAGTCCCTTGCAAAGGGCCTGTGCATTATCAACGATATTCTGCTGATATTTCTTGAAGTCATCACTAAGTGCTTCCTTGAAGCATACAGCCTTAGCTGCAATAACATGCATTAAAGGTCCACCCTGGATACCAGGGAAAATAGCCTTATTGAAGTTATACTTCTTAGCAACTTCTTCAGAAGAAAGAATCATACCGCCTCTTGGTCCTCTTAATGTCTTATGTGTTGTGGTTGTAACAACATCGGCATAAGGGATTGGGCTTGGATGAAGACCTGCAGCAACAAGTCCCGCGATATGAGCCATATCTACCATAAGTACTGCGCCAACTTCATCAGCAACTTCTCTGAATTTCTTAAAATCAATTGTTCTTGCATATGCACTTGCACCTGCAATAATCATTTTTGGCTTGCACTCAAGAGCAATCTCTCTTAATTTATCATAATCGATGAAGCCCTCATCATTTACACCATAAGGTACAACGTTAAAATACTTACCTGACATATTAACCGGTGAACCATGTGTAAGATGTCCGCCGTGATCAAGGTTCATACCCATGATTGTATCGCCAGGATTAAGAACAGCAAACTGAACTGCCATATTAGCCTGTGCGCCTGAGTGTGGCTGAACATTAGCATATTCACAGCCAAATAATTCTTTAGCTCTTTCAATGGCAAGATTCTCAACTACGTCTACGCAGTCACATCCGCCATAATATCTCTTTCCCGGATAACCTTCAGCATACTTATTTGTAAGTACTGAGCCCATAGAAGCCATAACAGCTTTACTTACCCAGTTCTCAGATGCAATAAGTTCGATGTGGCTGTTCTGACGAGCCAGCTCATCTTCTATCGCCTTAGCAATTTCAGGATCTACATTCTTAACTTCATCAATAGAATACATACAACCTCCTAAATATATATAACCTTTATATTTTTATAAAAACATCAATGAAAATCATACCACATTAGCCCATATGTGTCAAAACTAATTAAGCCAATTAATGCGTTATTTAATCCCTTAATCTTCCACCCTCGTACTGCTGCTTCATAAGAAGGGAATTCTTAATGGCATTATACTTGTCATCCCTGGATTTATTCTCCAAGTCCATATCAAGATATGTACCCATTATAGTTAACATAACATCAGTGGCATCTTCCTTCATGGTTCTAAGAATCTCAAGTTTCTCAGATGTGGTTCTGGCATCGATGAAGGCTTCAAGTCTTGGATCAACTGATGCATTTGAAATTGCGCTTGGGTCCAGTTTAACAAATCTGTCTGCTCCCTTAAGCTCCGGATGCTTGCTGTCATTAACTCTGGATTGGAACTTCTCCAAAGTTATTACATAATTCTCTCCACTTCTGACAGACTGATAGACTACCATTCTGTCTCCTTCTTCAGCATCTGTTGCAAGTGTAAGAATCACAACATCATTGCCCAGATAATCTCTGTAATATTCATTGGCTGTAGGAATGTTCTTCATATCATCCTCTTTATTTAAGTATTACTGTAAGGCTGTCATCTTCTCCGTAAAGTTTAATCTCATCCAGTCTCGCAGCTAAATCCATTTTATCACTCTCAGATAAATATTTCAAAGAATCATTATATATTACCAGACTGTAATCCCATACCTCTCTGTCCTCGGTACTCTTTGTAAGATTAACGCCACTGTTTCTAAGACCATATTCTTCAAGGATGCCTTTTATCTCACTTATTGATTCCTTCTCATATTCATCACGAAGTCTCATCTGAACTTTCATGTTATCTCTTTCAACTGCCCCAGTAACAATTCTCATTCCCATAAAAGTAGCGAGCACAATAATCAAACCCAAAGCTGCAACACATATTGTCTTTTTCATAAGTATTTCCTCCAATGTAACCTGTTCAACTCTTTGTTACATATAGAGTTTAACAAAAAACAAGTACCACAAGTGGTACTTGTAAATAACGATTTTTATGGGTTTGGCGGCGATTTTGCAAATTTAAATCGCCAAATTCAAAGTAGCATTTTTAAATATCAACCAGATAGATACCAATCTTTATCTGCCAAAAATGTCCGCTTCTGTCTTTTTCTATCATCTTGGCTGTAAGTTTCTTTCCGGCATCCATTAGTCTTGAGAATATCTCATTGTCACGCTCCGGGATATATCCGAGTTTTTCATCAGTCTTTGTTAAAACCTTAATGGCCATTTCATCATATTTGTTTTCTTCCCTCACAAGTATGAAAGAATCGCCTTCCTTCAGACTTTCAAAGAGTTCCTGATTATCAATATGTGAAGTGCCCGCAATATAAGTTTCAAACAGATAGATTTCCTTGATAAAAGGCTTGATCATATCTCCTATGTCATGTTTACTGATTACCTCAAGGGTGCTTTTGTCTGATACAGTTAAACTATTATCGCTCAATTACATCGCCTCCCAGAATTTGGCATATATCTTCTTAAGTTCTTCCCGGTAATTTGAGAACTCTTCTGCTTCCTTCTCAAACTTTTTCTTCTCTTCCTTTTTCTTTAAAGGATCGTTCAAAATCTCCGCATAAGTATATGGCTCAGAAGCAGTTATTGCTCTGATATCATCTTCTATCTCTGCAATTTTCTCATCAAGATCAGGAATATCCATTACAACATCTTTCATGTCATAAGCATTAACCAGGGCATTGGTTAATTCTTCCAGTTCCTTAAGTTCGTCCAAATCATAAGCATAATATGCATCCACTATATTCTGCCATACTTCTTTTAAAGTAGCATCAGCAGCTGCTTCCGGATTAATATCCGGATGAATGAGTTTTGCCAGCCTTCTGAATATAGCCTTACACTCTCTTGCAATATTTTCAGGAACACTATTGTCCTTCTGGCTGTTTTCCACCTGTCTGCACAAAAATCTGAGATTCGCCTGGTATTCTTCCATATCCTTTTGAATCATATCTTCAACCTTGTCAAAATCTATTTCTTTGTCTTTATTTTGCATCTGCTGACAGTATTCTATTCTTTTCTTAAGTTCTATGCAGTCAATCTTAATTACATGAATCTTAATTAGAAGATCGCCAAAATAAGCAAGATATTCCTGCTCAATCAGCTTTGCTTTTCTTTTTATTTCTTCACGCCTTATCAGTAGGTGTTCATACAGTTTTCTGGCTGAATTATCATCCTTTATTCTTTCTATTTCATTCATAAGCTTATCCTCTATTTATAAATCACCTCAAATGAATAAAGTTCATCATAGTTTGAAATAAGATCATCGAATCCTAATTTGGACTTCATAATCATGGAACTAATATCCCTGTACCATTTATCTCCAAAACGATATCCCATTCCATCTTCTTCCTTTACCGATTCGACCTCGTAGGAATCACCATCGCACTTAAAGGTAACGAGGCACGGTTTCTTAAGTACATGGAATAAATCATAAAGATTCATTTCACTTTCATCAAAATCCTTAAGAGCATATATATTATCAATAAGCCTTTGCATTATGCTCATATGTCCCCAGTAATGATATTTATATAATGAATATTCCAGATTCGTTCTTGCTTCTAAATAATATTTTAAAGCTTCATCTTTCTTACCCTGATATTCTCTTGCCATACCCATTCTGGATATAATCTCAGGAACATGATCAGGGCGTCTCGCACTTTTTACCCACTTGTATAATTCCTCAATAAGTTCAATGAACTTATCCATATCTTTCTCTACATAGTATCCGTTCTTATACATATCGGCAAGTTTATATTTGGCTTCATGCGAACCTCTTTCAGCCGCCTTGGAGAATGCCTTAAAAGCCTTCTCATAATTCTTCTCTCCGGCCTGTCCATAATAATAAATATACCCAAGACCTACATTGGCATATTCTATGGGATCAAAAGTTCTTTTTTCATATGCAAGAACTTCATCTATTTCTTTTTTCTGTAATTCACCCTCGACTGCTGCCATCTCATAATATTTAAGTTCCATTTTGAAATCTTTCATTTCATTATAATGGCCTGCAAGTTCGCACATGGTCCAGACATTATTCTCTGTATCAATTAAATATTTTAATGACTCCTCATAAAGGAAGAAATCTTCCTTTGAAGGATTCGACAGATTATAAAATCTCTTTAAATTCTCAATTGCTTCATCTTTAATCATAATACCTCTCCCTTCTAATTCTAAAATACCTGTTATATGAAATTTAACACATAACAGGTACCGAAAAAGGGACTTAAATTAATAGAACTAAAATGTATAGTCATTATAGTCTTCCGGCATTTGATCAGCCATCAGTCTGGAATTCATCAGCTCGACCTCGTGGTCAAGGATGTATTTTTGGGTAAAAGCTTCATATACCGTGGCTATTACCCCTATAACCGCACCAAAAACAAAATTCAGAATAAACTGAAGCACATAATTTCTGTTTTTATAATAACAGACCATCAAAGAAGGCTCTGCTTCGAATTGTTTAATAATTTTAAAAGTCCTGCCCACCTGCACCAGATTCCATATTGCAAGTGCAATCATTCCCAGACCATATCCTGCTCCTAAAATCATGGGAAGACCGGCGATAATCATAATAACCGATATGACCAGCCATATAATATTGCCGGTTTTAACTTTGGTAAGGGCTTTTTGTACTACCTCATTATTCATATTCTTATCTCCATGTTCCGTAGCCGCTGTTTGCAGTACTGTATTTAACAATTATAAGTTCCAAAGACAACTGTTCTTTCATAAGACCGGTTCTTTGGTCTATGGTTGTCTGAGCTATATCATCAAGTATCTGCATTATTTCCTTAATGGTATATTTTGCACCCTGTGATATATATTTATCAACTGCAAAAGGAGGTTTCTTAACTCTCGAGGCGATGTCTGCCCTTGTCATTTCTCCTTTATCATATAACTGTTTTACTGTCAGCATTACAGTATAATGATCTACTAATAGTTTTAATATCTTGGCAGGTTTAACCTGAAGGCCTACCAGATCACCATATAAAGCCAGAGCCCTGTTTTGATTCTTGCTCGCCATGGCACCAATCATGTCAAAGACTTTATCTGATAATTTAATCTGACTTATCTCTTTAACATCATCCAAAGTAATTGTATCGTCATCTGCCTTGTAACTTATAAGTTTCTCAAGTTCAGTTGATAGCATCTGCATACTGACACCAACTCTTCTTATAAGTTCCTCACCGGCTCCGTTGGTAACCTTCTTGCCGGCTTTATCTGCAGTGCTGGCAATCCACCTTTTAACAGAATCTTCACTCTGATATGGGAATAAAGCCACCACACCTTTCTCTGCACAAACCTTATATACTGCATTTGATGTATCAATCAACTTTGAGTCCTTAACAGTCTCATCGTAGTATCTTAAAACAATAATGTAATAAGTACTGTCCAGGGTCTCAGTTTTAAGAATCTTATCAAGACCTTTACCCTGAGGACCGAAAACATCCACATCTTCAATTACAATCAGTCTTCTTTCTGCAAAGAAAGGCATGTTGTTGGCGGTTTCTCGTACACTTGATAACTCATACTGGGCATCGCCATAATAATTATAATTAAGATTACCATCAAGTTCTGTCAGGTCATCTACGCCTAAAATGTTTTTAATCAAAGCCTGCTTATAATTATTAATTAAGAATACCTCTTTACCGTAGAGTACGTAGATGTTCTTGAATTCTTTGGTTTTAATGTCATTCCTGATAACAGCCAGATAATCTGTCGGTTGTTCCTTTTTCTTTTCAGCCATTTAATCTCACTTTTTTCTGCCCTTGAAATCCTTATCAATATCAGCCTTCCAGTCTCCGTCTTCGAAGAAAGCCGCTGACTCTTCAACTGTTGATGATCTCATCTTGGATAATGCTGCTCCAAGGACTCTGTAATTTAATTTGGTTCCTTCGCAGTCATTATGGTAATTAACTGCATGTCCTGCACCTATACCAATATTGCCTGCCACCTTGACTGCGTCAATATTTGCTCCAAGGAATACGAATTCCCAGTTATACTTTTCTTTCTGACGCTTTATCATCTTTTTAATTTCACGATATGAATAATGCTTGCTGGCATTCTCCATACCATCTGTGGTTATAACCACCAGTGTCTTTGCGGGTCTGTCTTCTTCCCTTGCATACTTATGAACGTTGCCAATGTGATGAATGGCTCCGCCTATTGCATCAAGAAGCGCTGTACAACCTCTTACATAATAATCATCAGTGGTAAGTTTGTTAACATTCTTAATATCCACTCTGTCATGAATGACTTCTGTTCTGTCATCAAATAATACTGTGGATATTAATGCTTCACCTGCTTCATCTTTTTGTTTCTCAATCAGGGAATTGAAACCACCTATGGTATCTGCCTCAAGTCCGTTCATTGATCCGCTTCTGTCTAAAATGAATACAACTTCTGTTAAATTTTCTCTCATATCTTTTTCCTCCTTATTATCAAGTCTTTTAACTTGTTTCTAAGGCAATTATATTTTATGAGAGTTTTGTTTTTGTCACTTTGGAGGCGACATTTTAAAACAGGTATTTACACCATATCTTTTGGGAAAGATCCCAGTGGTTCCTCGCCATGTTCAAATAAAGCAACATTTATTTCTAATATGTCATATGCTTTTCTTTCAAGGAAAAACTGAACTATGAGATCAGTCTTATTACATGGAGAAAAAGCATATCCGGCTCTTCCAAGTAAATCCTTTGCTTCATCCAAGGATAATTCAAGACCTATTGTCATGGCAAGGGCCGTGGCCTTGCTTGGATTCTTGGTGGTTCCGCATTTTAATTTGGAATATGCCCTTCTGTCAAGATTTGATTTACTCTG
This sequence comes from Lachnospiraceae bacterium UBA4338, assembly GCA_002393735.1. Lineage (GTDB taxonomy): Bacteria > Bacillota > Clostridia > Lachnospirales > Lachnospiraceae > UBA3766. The sequence goes on along the minus strand of DGTK01000006.1, from coordinate 51,083 downwards.
AACCTGCGCATCTGTAAAACCTTTAAGGTCTGCGAAATAATAAACCATTTCCATAAAGGATTTATCCAGATTATTTACCACATCACTAAGACTTCTTTGCTTAATACCATCTGTGGCGAGCATCATTCTATCTAAAGACTCACCAGGCAGTATGCCTATCTCATCGTCAGCATATGGATATTCATCTTCTGCCTCTTCTTCAAAGTAAACTGTGCTTTCCTTAACTTTGCTGCCCAGTGCTGAACCTTTCTTACTTCCCGGCAAAAAGCTAAGCAGCTTCCCTGTACTATGAGAAGCACTTACAGAGGAAGCCATTAGATGATCTTCGTCTCTTCTTCCTGGGTACTTATGATATTCTGAAGAAGTCTTCTCTTCTACATAATTATCATTAATATATGAATCAATATCACCATATAATTCTGATGACAAAAGATAGGATTTATCATCGAAAACCACAAGATAAATTTCTATATCATAATCTCTTAAAAATTCTTCTATTTCAGATAAGGCAATTCTTAAAGCTATGCCCTTTGGATAACCATAAGAGCCGGAGGCCAAAAGCGGTATTGAAATACTGGTAAGTTCATTATCCCTGGCAATTTGAAATACACTCTTGTAGCAGGATCTCAGAATATCCTCCTCGCCTTCGTTGCCACCTTTCCATGAGGTACCTACAGTATGGATTATATATTTAGCCTTTAACTTAAGTCCGTCTGTAATGAAAGAATTGCCGGGAGAAACCTCCCCAACTTTTTCCCTTAACTTAAGAAGTTCTTCTTCACCTGCTGCCTCATATACAGCTCTGTCTATGCCATCTCCCACACGTACTTTTGGATTTGCCGTATTAACAATGGCATCTGTTTCCATTTTTGTTATATCATTCCTGACAATACAAAAAGCCATTTATCTCTCCCACGTCTTCTGCTATTTCATATACTTCTGAAGTACATCTCTTATCTCAACGCAGATTTCTCTTCCTGATGATAACTTTTCATAGGTAGCCCCACGTCTGCGGTATTCATCGGATGTAGCCACAATTGAAAATTCTGCTCCGTCGTAATTATATTGGCACCAAGGGATATCAAACTCATCGCAAAGACTCAGCATATCATCAAACAAATTCACTGAACAGTTTAACTCACAAAAAACACCGTTACCGAATTCCTGAAGCATGATAAGAGTACCGGTTTCTTCCGAGAAGTCTTTATATTCCTGGAACTTCTCCTTAAGAGTTTCTTTTCCGTAATTGTATACTGCAGCCTTGTCATCAACAGTCACAAAACCATTTTCATCTACGGTCGCTCTGGTTGATGGGATTTCAACTCCATCTACCCATACCGCATCAAGTTTGGTAGCATATGTATCTGTTTTAATTTTAAGAGAGTTAAGGTCTATCCATCCATCATTTCCCTTTTTGTCAAAGCGAAGCTCTGTGGCATCTTCTTCCAATCTGTATGTAAGGGTAATACTGATTGCATCAGGGTTCTCTTCGTTATAAACGCAAAAATCATTATTTTCGTCCGGAACAAGTCTGTGTTCATCAACTAATTCCTGATCCATAACCTTGCTAAATACTTTTTTACCGTCAGCACTTAAGATAAGTTCCGTTCCTACCTTTGCCTCATCAATTCTCATTGTGAGCACTGTACCGGCAGGGAAATCACCTGTTACAACATATCCGTCATCTCTAACTGCAGCTGATATTGCCGGAAGGGGATATGTTACCATTTCTCTTATGGCAGCTGTTTTAGCAGACTCTGAATCATCCACCAGATTATGTGTAAACTCATATGGTTCGTACAAGTGGAAAGTTTGAACTACTTTTTCCCCTACCAAACCGTAACACGGATCCTTAGCATAATGGAGCATATCCACAAATATAAGACGGTCCGGAGAGGTCTTTTGAACCACATCTATGGTTTTCTTCATAAGATTGGTATACTGCTCATCCTCTACCCAGAAAGGTGGTTCATTATATAAATTAAAAGATAAAGCATTATTAGGAACATCTGCATATCTCATTGCCATAAATTCCCAATAATCTATAAACATCTGTTCTTCAGGACTTCCTTCCGTAAAAAGAAGTTCTCGTGATGCCTCTTCATCTCCTCCAAGCATATATCCGCCCGGAGTATTGTGTACATCGATACAAACATGAATTCCCGCATCAATGCACCAGGAAATAAGGTCATCTAAATTCCTAAGTTCTTCAGTATTCACATAATCACTGGTACCGTCGAAATGCTCACCGGGTTCTCCATACTGGCTTTCCAAATAGAATATCCTTGTATCAACTACAACCCTTATGAAATTAAAACCAACTTCAGAAAGTTCATCCACCAATTCTTTGGTATACTCATGAGGTGCGCCCCAACTGGTTCCGTATGCGGCTTTATTTTGAATAGTTGTTCCGTACCAGTCAGGAAGAGTCTGATAATCAGCATATGGCATTTCCAATGCCTTTTCCTTAAGTTCTGCGGATATGGTATTCGTGGTAGCCTCTTTGCTGAGACGCTCTACCATCACCTGTTCCTGTAATCCCGCATCTTCTCCTTCTTCAGTAACATCCGTTTCTACTTCAGACACTTCCTCACCCGAAGGTGATTCCTCCAAAGAAGCATCCTGTCCATTACATCCAACGACTGAAAAACACATTAAAAGAGCCAAGGCAATGGCCAAACTTATCTTTCGCATATCTATACCCCCTCAATCCTTATTCTGACCCTTAATCCACAAACAACACTTATTATATTATACAAATTTTTATATATAAATTTCCAAATCAGAATAATGCTACTGATATTATACCACAAATAATAACAAAAAGGACGGAACTTGTTGTCATCTTTTATATGCCAATAAGCGCCGTCCCTGATTGTGGTTTTTGTTATATTTAATTACTCTTTGATTAATTCCAGTTCTTCACCCGGTTCTAAAATGATTCTTCCGTCTGCTTCAAAACTTTCTGCTCAGTCTTTCGTATTCTTCGTCATCGTCATCTTTTATAATTTCTCTATCCAGGAATAGAACTTCTCCAAAGTTTTATAATCCTTTTTTGTTCCAAGGAAATGACCTGCGGTATACCAGGAGTGGGTATTTCTTTTATCAACTACCTCATATATCTCGCATTTATTTCCAAGCTCATCCGCTCTAGCCTTGAAATCCTCAGCGCATGCATATTCTATCAGCCCATCGTGCTTACTTTGAATAAGGAGCATCGGTATATCACTCTTTGAAATCAAAGATACCGGTTCACCGTTTTTACGGTTGTATCCTTTTTTGAATAGCTGATTTACCAGCATACTCAAAGTTTTGCCCTGATCGTCTCTAAAGCTGTACGGACCACCGAATCCCACATATCCTATAACATGTGATATATCTACATTATATTTTTCTTGAACCTTTTTGCAATAACAAAGTATTGAAGTTAAGTGTGCACCTGCAGAAGGACCGACTACTATAATCTTTGATGAATCAATATTCTTTTTCTTAAGAAACCTGATTGCCGCATTATATCCTTCCGCAACATCTTCTATCTGAATCGGATATTTATTCTTTGGAGAGAGTCTGTAACCAATTGAAATCGTTCGATAACCTTCCTTTGATATACTCTGTCCGACAAAATCAAAGAACTTCGGATTACCGGAATTCCATCCTCCTCCGTGCACCCATATGATAACCTTATCACTTTTTACATAATCAGGTTCGTAATAAAGAAAATACTGATCCTTATCAGGTCCGAAACTCTTATAAGTCGGAATCGTATGTTTTTTGTACCTGAACATCTGCCAGTACATTCCGTAGTAGCTGAAACTTTCTCTTAAATAATCCTTCGTTTTATCTTTCATATTTACACCTGATTATCCTTTCAGCATCATAATTACTGAATCTGCAAGACATGAGAACATCGTCTCCGGAGTATATTTGCCATTCAAATCTTCCTCACTAAGACATCCCGAAAGCACAAAGCCTGACTGAATTCCGTGAAATGTTACAATCATAAATTCAATAATCTCATCAACGCTCTTAACCGGATGAAACTTCTCTTTTTTTATTACTTTCCCCAGATACTCATGCATCCCCGCAACAAGATAAACAAGAGGACTTTGTCCTTCATCCCCGAGTTTTGCTTTAATTTTCTCAACTCTTTCCGGATTACTGATTGCAAGATTGTCGCAATAAAGAGATACCTTCAAAACGTCCGTTCCGACTGACCTCATTCTCTTTGCAAGCAACTCGCAAACTTCTCTTATTGCGTCTTCCCATTCTTTTGTACTGCGGTCTTTCAGAATCTCCTGAAGTTCACCGTCTATCCTATTCTCCGAATTAATTCTGATAACCAGGTCCGCCATTACTTCATCCAAATCGGAATAATATTTATAAATAACTCCGTGTGAAAAACCGGCCTCGTCAATCACATCTTTCATTACAATCGACGTGATTGGTTTCTTAAGACAAACCCTGAACGCAGCATCCAAAATTTCATTTCGTTTATTCTTGATATATTCTTCGCTTACTCTTGGCATTTATATCTCCGTTTCCAAAAATGACATAGTGTCATTTTTAATTATATTATCCCCATTTCATTTCTTTGTCAACATTTAACTAAAGGCTTTATTTCAAAAACGGAATTATCTTTAAGTCTCTCCCGGTTATCCTTAGCGTTATGCATCCCTGCATGTCAGTCCGGTATATTTCAGCGCCTACATCGTACAAGCGCTTCAACGTTTCATCATGCGGATGACCGTAACTGTTATTTAATCCCGCTGAGATTAATGCCACTTCCGGATTCATATCATCTAAAAATTCATACGATGACGAGAATTTAGAACCATGATGTCCCACCTTCAGTATATCTATATCATCTAAGTATTTCATACATAACTCTTCTGCCTCATCTGAAGCATCACCTGTTAACAGTACATCCATCTCATCAACGGTAAGAAGCATCACTAAAGATGCTCTGTTAACATCTTCATATTTCACATTTTCTTTTGGTGATATAACTTTAAAATTATAATCATTTCCCTTTATTTCATCACCGAACTGTAATGGAACTACTTCTGCTCCGACACTTATTCCCGCGTTAATCACATCCCCCATGCACTCTATATTTGATACAGGAATAAAAACCTTATCAATCTTTATATTTCCCATTTCGCAGACTTCAATAAAACCATTAACATGATCCTCATCCCCGTGCGTTAGGAACCAGCCGTCTATATGGTCGCATCCTTCATATAATAAATATGGCTCGATGATTTGTTCACCGATTTTCTTTTCCGATGTTGAACCACCATCCACAAAAAAATATCTGTTATTTACCTCTATGTAGATTCCATCGCCCTGCCCCACATCCAGCATTGATATCTTTTTTTCATAATTTGGATTTATAAGAAGAATAATCATCATTACCCCAATCACCGCCCACTGCCATATTCTGAACCTAAGCAAAAGTTTATGATTTTGCTTTGTAAGATAAATGTACTTTTCATTATTCCTTTCATACAAAAGCCTGTAATTACGAAGGAGGCAGAATCTGATATACATTTTTCGAAGGTACCGGTTTGACAGAATTACCAGAAGAATAAGTAAGGTATAGTATATTAAGAGTCTGCCGGCGCCCCTTTGTCCGATATGAACCATGCCACCCGGAAGCGTCATAAAAAATGACAAAAGTATCCCGTAAATCTTAAGTATGCCTTCGCCAAACCACACTGCGAATCTGATAATAAAATTAATAATTCCAAGAGGGATAAAAGACATAAGTGTGTGTGCAAAAATCACCACCATGGCGCTTCCTAGACAAACGCCAACGCTGGGCACAACAAGAAGATTAACCAGTATCCCATAAGGTGAGAATCCATGATAGATATTTATTATTATAGGGAGAATTGTGATATTAATTGACAGACCGCATAAAAACATATCAACTATCTGCCGGCTTCTTGTTATGATTCTTCTCCAGATTGGAACTATGAATACAATGGCTGATACTGAAAGAAATGAAAACATAAAACCCGATGAGAAAACTACATAAGGCTTTATTATGGCTGTTGCAAGGGCTGCCAGACTTAATGATGTAGGCATATCTGTTCCCTGCTTCAGGATTTGGCCAACTCTTCTGTAAATATACATGCTAAGAGCTCTTATTATTGAAGCGCTCAAGCCTACCATAAGGCCATATCCTATAAGGAGCGAAATAGTGAGAACTGCTTCTGCAAGTTTTGGGGCGCGTATTTTTCTTAATATATAATAGACAATACCCCCGATAATTGAGATATGAAGGCCGCTAATCGACAGGATGTGCGCTATGCCGCCATAGGCATACATATCCTTTAATTCTTCATCAACGCCTTTTTTATCTCCTGTCAGCATGCCTTTAATTACGGCTTTATAAGGGTCGTGATAATATTTATCTATAATCTGTGTTATATATAGCCTTATGTTATGTAAACCTACTTTGACAAATGATTTCCCATCATCCTTACTGACAACCACAACCTTATCCATCATATAATCATAACCTGTGGAGCGCATATACTTAGAAATATCCGACTGCCCGTAATTGGAAGCCTTGGGAAAATTTGTGAGTATTCCGCTTATTACCAGCTGCTGCCCTATTACATAATCATAATCGGACGGATAAAAGACTATTCCAACAATGCCCTCTTCTCCTTCGATGGAACCTTTTAAATACAGGGTGATGCCATATTCATTTTCTTTAATATCCTGAATCTTTCCGGTAAAAGTTATTTGTGAATCCAGATATTCATCATATCTGCCAAGGAAAAGATAAGAATAAACAAAATAAATAAAAACCACTGACAATAAAGCCACTATTGCTACCGGTCTTCTCATATAAATATTTAAGTTTACGGGATTATTTACTGATTATCGCGAATCAGATCAAGATTTCTTAAGAAAGTTGTATCCAGATTAACAGTCTCCCTGAATGTTATTTTGGATTCTCCTTCTACGAAAAACTGAACCTTACTTATATTACCAAGTTCTGTCAGAGTATCTACTATCGAATAAATACATATATTGCTGTCAACCTTGTCCACACCATCAAGGAAATCAGAGCTTAAGTTGATATAGCAGACCTGGTCTTTTACTGAAATATCTATAATATCCGTATTAGGATTAATAGTCTGATAACTTTCATGATTATTAGGCCCTTTGATTAATTCCTCAATAAGAGCCTTTTCCACCTGTGTATTGGTATTATATTCAATCTCTCTTGCAACAGGAATTAATTCATGACCATCTTCAGATGCAAAATATAAAGTCGCCTCCATTGTTTCCATTCCATTAAGTGCAGACTCCTTAATATCCACAAAACTGCTTTCATTCATAAGGCCTACAGTAAGACCGTTTCTGTTAACAAGATTCTCTCCCTCTACAGTAATGGCAACATACTTTATTCCTTCAATCTGGCATAAAGTCTTAACCAAAGCGGCACGAAGCAGTATCTCCTGAGACGGAGTCAGTGCCTTGTAAGTTGAATTAAAATCAAGATAAATCTGATCATCTGTAATTATATAATCATTAAGACTTAATTCTCCTGAAATATCCGCTTTCAGAGTCTTAACCCGTGGAGTGGTTTTCATATATGATATAACCTCATCCACCTTATCATACATCTCTTCACTTTCAATAATTACAGGTACTTCCGTAAGGAAAGTCTCATCACGGTTAATATAATAAATATTTATCTCGTTTGATACCACTGTCTCATCTTCAGTCTGATTGCAGCTTAAAAGACCAAAAAGGAGCACAGTCACAAGCATAATTATATTTAGTTTGAATAATCTACTCTTCTTCAATTTTCTGCGCCTCTTCTATAGTCTCTTCTTTAGTTTCTTCTTCAATAACTTCCGGCATTTCCTCTAAAGTTTCTTCTTCAGAAATCTCCAAAGTATTATCCTCAATAAATCTGATTGGAATTGTTACCACAAAAGTAGTACCCCTGCCTTCTTCAGATTCAACTTTAACGCTTCCGTTATGCATATAAATTGCACTTCTTGATATGGCAAGTCCCAGACCTGTTCCTTCTATAGTGGCAGAATGTGACTTATCTGCTCTGTAGAATCTTTCAAAAATATGCTTTAAGTCTTCTTCCGCAATACCAATTCCTGAGTCCTCAATTGTCACTGTAAAATACTGATGATCTGCATCAAGACTTACCTTTACGAAACCACCTTCATGATTATACTTAATAGCATTTTCGATTATGTCCTCCAGCGCCCTTGTAATCTTAATTTCATCAATCCAGGCCTTAACATCTCTCTCACTTTCAAAAATCATATCAACACCCTTTTGACTGGCAAGAGGAGAAAGTCTCTTAAAGATTTTTTCAATCATAATATTAATGTCCGTAAGTTCAACATTAATATCAGGCGAGGATTTATCCAGCTTAACTAAAGACAAAAGGTCATTAATAATATTTGTTTCCCTGTCTACCTCTTCAATAATGTCGCCCATGAATTCCTGATACATTTCAATCGGCACATTCTCACCTGTATTAAGAGATTCTGCCAAAACCTTAACTGATGCAAGCGGAGTCTTAAGCTCATGTGACACATTCGATACAAACTCCTGTCTTGAGTCATCCACTGCTTTCATCCTGTCCACAACATCATTAAATGCATCTGATATATCCTTGGTTTCCTCATAATAGTCCGCTTCAACTCTTTTATTTGAAAATCCTTCCTTAAGAGCATTAACCGACTCAATCAGTCTGTTAAACGGCCTGAAAAGCGCCGTCGGCACAGTAGCCGATGCAATAATAACGCCTATCATCAAAAAAGCCCCGATTACCAGCATACTCCTGTCCAGAATACCCGTAGTCGTATCAATCTGCTTAATTGAAAGACCTGCATATATCATTCCCTGAATATTCGATGGATCATCACTTCCGGCTACAACCGGCACTGTGATAATGATATAGCCATCTTTAAACTTACTTGTGGGATTACCCTTAGATGCATTCAGAACTTCCGGTGCAATAAAATACTTGCCTGTATAAGAATTATATGAATCTTTGATTACTACAAAGTTATTGTCAATTATCATTACCCTGCCATCATACAGATCAGAATACAATTCCACCTTGGCCTCAACTCCTTCAGAATAAGGATTGGCAAAATACTCCTCCGTAAGCAACTGATAAGACAGTATTGTCATCTGGTTATAGAAATCCTGAGTCCTTACCTTAATGGCTCTGGCTCTGTATATATATACAACACCAAGGCCCAAAACCACAATACTGATTACGCCAATTAAAAGCATGACAACAGAAAGTCTGACTTTAAAACTTCTGTAGTATTTGTTATTTATGATTTTATTTTTTAATGTATTCTCATTATCCATAAGAATTCCCGTTATTTGTTAATGGTGTAATAGTATCCTTTACCCCATCTTGTATAAACATATTTAGGATTAGCGGAATCATCTTCAATCTTTTCCCTGAGTCTTCTTACATGAACATCCACCGTTCTTAAATCCTCAGGAGAATGATCCTTCCACACTTTCTCAAGCAGCATTTCCCTGCTGTAAACCTTATCAGGATTGGAAACAAGAAGATATAAAACATCAAATTCCTTGGATGTAAGATTATATTCCTTATCCTTGATGAAGGCTCTTTTGCCTGAGATATCAAGTCTGATATCACCTGATAATATCTCTTCTTTATTATCTTTTGCTCCGCGCTTATTCTCTCTTCTTAAGATAACATTAATTCTTGCCTTAACTTCCATTACATTAAAAGGCTTGGTTATATAATCATCTGCACCTGTATCAAGACCCATGATTACATCCGCATCATCGGCTTTGGCTGTAAGCATAATAATAGGTACATCAGAAACTTCCCTGATTTTTTTACATACTTCAATGCCATCAAGTTTAGGAAGCATAACATCAAGAAGAATAACATTATATTCGTTATTCAGCGCTTTATCCAAAGCTTCTTCACCATCATATGCAGTATCAACTTCCCACTTTTCCTGCATTAAACTAAAACTTAATCCCTTAACAATTAACTTTTCATCATCAACAACAAGAATTCTGATTCCCATATATCCTCCATTAAGAGAATTAAACTAATTAACCTTAATCCTGTCACAAAACTTTTTGAATGTGCCCTCCTTAATTCCGGCTACATTCATAATGTCTTCAACTTTTTCATAATTACCATTTGTCTCCCGGTAATCAATAATTGCCTGAGCCCTTGCCTCTCCAATTCCGGGCAGAGTTGTAAGCTCAGCAATATCAGCAGTATTAATATTTATCCTGCCATCATCTGCCTCCGCGCTTTCCTCTCCAATAAAAGGCACTCTTATCTGCTGACCGTCTTTGAGATAATCCGCCTTATTTAAAGTGTCAGCATTAGCCTCATCAAGCATACCGCCTGCTGCATTAATGGCATCTATTACCCTGTCTCCTTCATTTAAATCATAAACCCCGGGACAAATAACAGCGCCACATACATCAACAGTAATAATGGTATTTACCACTTCTTCATTTTCAATATCGTGAATATCTTCTTTAGATACAACACTTTCAGAATCACTTATTATCTCCATGCTTCCACCGTCTTTGCAGGATATAAGCATAAGAGCAGAGATTAGAACAACAATTAAAGAACTGATTATTATTTTTTTCATATACAACTCCTTCTTAAAAAAATTCAAGAAGACCCTCGAGTTGTGTTTTTTATTCTATCAAATTCATTTCATTGTTACAAGTTTTTTATTCTTTATAATACTCTTCAATGGTCGGAGTACCAATTGATTCAATAGTTACTTCCTCACCCTTTACCTGACTCATAATCTGAGTTGCCATATTAAGCAGTGATGAGTTTACATCATCACCATTCCAGATTGATGTATAAAGCACCTCCGCCTGCATCCAGTAATTACTGCATTCGGGGATTTTGGTAAGAGGTACCGAATTAGCATAGGTATCCATTATTGCATCATAATCCGTAATGCCAGGATTCTCCATATATGCAGCAGGAATTCTGCCTGTTCTTGCATACATTTCTTTCCCTGCATCTATAGCAAGATATTTGGCAAAAGCCTCGCCCTCTTCTTTCTTGTCACTATAGGCATTAATGGTTGCCACTGTTGTGATGGAAAGTGGCTGAGCCCTTAATGTATCATTAAGCATACCTATATTTACAATGCCGTAATGGCAAGGGAATAATTCTTCTTCAGTCTCTTCTTCCTGCACGTCAGCTGTCTCTTCTGTAGTCTCTGCAGTTTCTTCTACAGTTCCTTCTTCCGTGGCTTCAACCACATTTTCAGCAACTGAATTATCATATGCCTTAACTGCTTCATCTATCTTTGAAAGCATGGTTATGTCTGCAAAAGTAAATACTGTTTTACCTTTGATAAAATCCTCAGTTACGCTGTCATATGTAGTTTCATGTGCATCTATTGAGAAGAACTGATTAAAGTCCTGGAATATGCTTAAAGCATACATGGCATTTTCATTATAAAGGTCAACCTGATCTGCCATATCCGTACACTCTCCGCCAATATTCATATATGCGCCGGCAAAGATATAATCATACAGCACATCCGCAACGTTCCATTCCATAAAGCCTTCTGCGGTTTCCGGCAAATCATACTTATCGGCAAATTCCAGAATGCCAACAAGTGAATTAGGAAGCACTTCATAAACACCTGCATTAATGTCTTCATCAGTTAATGATGATTCATCAACCCTTACTTCACCAAGTGCCTGTTCTTCTGTAAGTTCGCCTTCACCTGCAAGGGCTGTTGCCATCTCTGTAATCTTATTATCTACCACATAACCTTTGGCAATATTTCTTACATACTCTTTATTATAAACAAGAAATGATGTATCAAAATAAAGTGGATAACCGAGTATTTTGCCATTATAGGTTGCAGCATTAAGAGCGCTCATGGGATAATAGGTTGTATTAAGAATCATATCCTTATCCTGAACCTCTGCTGCAAGCCCTGAAAGATAGGCCTTCTCCAAAGAGTCATTGGTTATAATATAAATATCCGGTCCATTGTCTTCATGAACAGAAGCATTCTGAATACTGTCAAGCATTTCAACGGCTGAAACCAAAACAGGAATTACCTTAACGCCGCTTTCTTTCTCATAAGTTAATGATATGCTGTTAATATAATCAGACATACCGGCATCTGAATACCAGAGTATAACCTGTTCTGAGCTTATTGCCTTGCCTGTATCAGTAACGCTGTAGTGATTGGTCAAATGGCCATAAACCATTGTTACAAATAATATAATTACAAAAAGAAATCCTAAAATTCTCTTTCCCATCAGATAAATCTCTTTCTTTTTATAGTACTGATTCTAAGATGTCAGCCATCTTGTCTATATCAGCCCTGGTGATAATAAGAGGTGGAAGGAACCTGATAATTTCAGTACCCGCATTAATAAGTACAAGTCCTTTATCAAGAGCCTTATTGATATATTCACCAACCGGCCTGTTAAACTGAAGTCCCTGCATAAGACCCAGTCCCCTGTGATCAATAATTTCACTGTGATTAGCCTTGATTAACTCTAATTTCTCCCAGAGATAATCTCCCATCTCTTTGGCATTATCAACTATATTAAGTTCATCATATAAATCAAATACCGTATTAATTGCTGTGCCGGCAAGTGGATTACCGCCATAGGTTGTTCCATGGTCACCTGCTACAAGTGAGTTTTTTGCAACCTTCTCATTGAGAACAAAAGCACCCACCGGTACACCGCTACCAAGAGCCTTGGCCATAGTAAGAATATCAGGCTTTATACCATACCTTTCATATGCACAAAGATATCCTGTCCTGCCCATTCCGCACTGAATCTCATCAAGGATAAGAAGAATGTCTTTCTCATCGCAGATCTGCCTGATTTCTTTAATGAAAGCCGCATCAGCCGGATAGATTCCGCCTTCGCCCTGAAGAGTTTCCATTAAGATGGCGCAGGTTTTGTCATTGATAAGATTCTTAACTGAATCAATGTCATTCATTTCAGCAAACACGATATTTCCTATCATAGGCTGAAAATCATGCCTGTATTTCTCTGTACCTGTTACTGATAAAGCACCCATTGTCCTTCCATGGAATGAATGATTAAATGCAATAATTTCGTGGTCCAAAGCACCATCTTTAAGATATGCATATTTTCTTGCAGATTTAATTGCGCCCTCAATTGCCTCAGCGCCGCTGTTTGTAAAGAATACTTTATTAAGACCTGTTGCCTTAACTATTTTCTTTGCAGCATTGATAGCCGGTTCATTCCAGTAATAATTGGATGTATGCGTAATCTTGTCAATCTGTCCTTTAAGAGCATCCTTATATTTCTTATTATTGTACCCAAGGGCAAAAACCCCGATTCCGGAAACAAAATCCAGATACTCTTTTCCATTTACATCATAAAGATTCATTCCATCTCCATGATCAAAAACTACAGGGAACCTGTTATATGTATGGAGAATATATTCTTCTCCTTCATTAATAATTGTATTTACATCACTCATGGTTATACCTCCGTCATTATGGAAGTATGTGGTTATAACCACATTTATACTTCCAGGTTAATTGGATCTTCATCTGCCACAATTGCAGTTCCGATACCTTTCTTGGTAAAGATTTCAAGTAATAAGCAGTGTGGTATTCTGCCGTCTAAGATATGGACTCTGTGAACACCCTCATCAATTGCTTCTGTACAGTTTCTTAACTTAGGAAGCATACCGCCCTGAATTGTTCCTGATTCAATTAACCTTTTTGCTTCAGATACGCTGATTCTTGAAATGAAAGTGCTCTTATCATTGAAGTCTTTATATAAGCCTTCAACGTCTGTTAAGAATGCTAACTTTTCAGCATCAACAGCCTTGGCAATTTCACATGCTGCATCATCCGCATTAATATTATATGAATGATATTCATCATCTAAACCAATAGGAGCAACTATAGGAAGGAAATCCTTCTCAAGCAAATCATAAAGAATCTTTGGATTAACCTCTGTAATATTGCCTACATATCCTATATCTTCACCTGATGATGAAAGTTTCTTGTTAACCTTAAGTAAGTTGCCGTCTTTTCCGCTGACACCAACTGCCTTAACACCTAACTTTTCAACCATGGCTACAAGATTCTTATTAACCTTATTAAGCACCATCTCGGCAATTTCCATGGTCTCTTCATCAGTCACTCTGAGGCCGTCAACAAACTTAGGCTCTTTTCCAACCTTATCAACCCAGCGGCTAATCTCCTTACCGCCGCCATGTACGATAATAACCTTGAATCCTGTAAGTTTAAGAAGTACTGCATCTTCAATAACCTTCTGTTCAAGGCTGTGATCTGTCATGGCACTTCCGCCGTATTTTACGATAACGATTTTACGATTGAATTTCTGAATATAAGGTAAAGCTTCTATAAGTACATTAGCTTTTTCCAAGAATTTTTCCATGTCTTTTTCCATTTTTATATCTCCTCTTATGACCTGTAATCGGCATTTATTTTAACATAATCATATGTAAGATCGCAGCCCCACGCTGTAGCGCTTTCATTACCTTCGTGCATATCAACAAAAACTGTTACGTGATCTTCACTAAGTATCTTTGTTGCTTCATCTTCATCAAAGCTAAGGGGTGTACCTTTATCAAAAACCATCATCTCGCCGGCCTTACTCTTAAATGAAAGCTGAACGTCATTTTGATCAAACATTACACCTGAATAACCCATTGCACATAAGAATCTGCCGAAGTTTGCATCATGTCCGTAAATTGCAGCCTTGGAAAGACTTGAACTGATAATGGACTTTGATAACTTTCTTGCATCATCCTTGGTTTTTGCATTTATAACTGTCGCTTCAAAAAGAGCCGTCGCGCCTTCTCCATCACCCGCCATTTCCTTGGCAAGATGTTCGCATACATAATATAATGCATCTTTAAATGTCTGATAGTCTGCATCTTCTTTATTTACTATTTCATTACCTGCCATACCGTTTGCAAGTACAAGCAGTGTATCATTGGTTGATGTATCACCATCAACACTTATCATATTAAATGTATCGACTACAACTTCATCAAGTGCTTTCTTAAGTAAGGACTTTTCTATTTTAATATCTGTACAAACATATCCAAGCATTGTACACATATTAGGATGAATCATTCCTGAGCCCTTGCACATTGCACCGATTGTACATGTTACGCCATCAATTTCAATTGTTACGGCAATCTGCTTATTATGTGTATCTGTAGTCATAATAGCCTTTGATGCAGCTTCACCTGCTTCATAAGTATAGTCTTTTAATTTAAGAAGTTCTTTTGCGCCGGCGGTGATTTTGCCAACGTTTATCTGCATACCTATAACACCTGTGGAGCCTACAAGCACGTTTTCAGGCTTATCTCCGGTTACCTTGGCAACTGCGCTGGCTGTCTGCTTACAGATATTCATTCCTTCTTCACCTGTGCAGGCGTTGGCAATTCCTGAGTTAACTACAACTGCTCTTACCTTGCCGTCAGATGATGTAATATTTCTGTCCCAGATAACAGGAGCTGCTTTAACTACATTTGATGTATACACTCCTGCTGCATCGCATAATTCGTCGCTGTATATAAGAGCCATGTCTGTCCTGCCCTCATATTTAATTCCTGCAGCATAGGACGCTGCAGCAAAACCTTTTGGAGCTGTTACTCCGCCTTCTATAATATTCATATCTTTCTCCTTAACTGTTAAATTTTGTTATATTATCTGCATTAAGTACAAAATCATAGTAATTTAAATCGTCTCTGTATTCCCAGCCGATGCTTTTCCAAAAGGCGTTGCCTATGTCATTTTTGGTAAAAGCAATTAATGCTACTTTATTTATATGTCTTTTATTTAATTCTTCCATGCAGTGAACAACCATTGCCTTACCTATACCATGCATTCTGTATCCTTCCTTAACACATACATGATACAGTGAGCCTCGTCTGCCATCTTCTCCGCAGAGAATGGCTCCGATTATACTGCCTTCATATTCACATACCACACTAAGACCGGGATTACGATTTAAGAATCTCTCCACACCTTCATATGAATCATCTATGGATCTGATACCGAAGCCATGAATAGTCATCCAAAGCTTATGTACCTCCTCATAATCCGACAGAATCATAGGTCTTATTTTCATATTTTCTTCCATATATAACAATCTCCATAACCGGCATACGTATGCCCTATCATCTATCATACCACCTTTTTTATAAAAGTCTAGTAATATTTTTGTATTTTATGCAAATTTTATGCATATTTTTGTATTTTATGCATAATTTTATAAATTTTATGCATATTTTTAAATATTTCCTCTTGCTTCTTTCATATTTAGGGTGTAAGATATGAACGTGGCGTTAAAAAGCAAATTATTTTAGGAGGAAATATATAATGAAAGAAAAAGTAATTCTTGCTTACTCGGGCGGACTTGATACAACTGCTATCATTCCATGGCTCAAAGAAAATTTTGATTATGAAGTAATCTGCGTTTGTGTAGACTGCGGTCAGGAAAGCGAACTTGACGGCTTGGAAGAAAGAGCTAAGTTAAGTGGTGCTACAAAGCTTTACATTGAAGATGTAACAGATGAGTTCTGTGACGAATACATCGTTCCATGTGTACAAGCTCATGCAGTATATGAAAACAAGTATCTTTTAGGTACATCAATGGCAAGACCTGTAATTGCCAAGAAATTAGTTGAGATTGCACGTAAGGAAGGTGCTACAGCAATCTGCCATGGTGCTACAGGTAAAGGTAATGACCAGATCAGATTTGAACTTGGTATCAAGGCTCTTGCTCCTGATCTTAAGATCATCGCAGCATGGAGAAATGAAAAGTGGACAATGAATTCACGTGAAGAAGAAATCGAATACTGCAAGCAGCATGGTATCGATCTTCCATTCTCAGCTGACAACTCATACAGCCGTGACAGAAACTTATGGCATATCAGCCATGAAGGTCTTGAACTTGAAGATCCTGCTAACGAGCCAAACTTCAAGCACCTTTTAGTTCTTGGTGTTACACCTGAAGAAGCTCCTGATGAAGGCGAATATGTATCACTTTCATTTGAGAAGGGTGTTCCTGTTGCAATTAACGGCGAGAAGATGAAAGTTTCAGATATCATCCGTAAGCTTAACAAGCTTGGTGGAAAGCATGGTATCGGTATCGTTGATATTGTTGAGAACCGTGTTGTTGGTATGAAGTCAAGAGGTGTATATGAAACACCTGGCGGAACAATTCTTTACGAAGCACATCAGCAGTTAGAGGAATTAATCCTTGACAGAGATACATACAGAGAAAAAGAAGAAATGGGTAACAAGCTTGCTCAGATCGTATACGAAGGCAAGTGGTTCTCCCCTCTTTGTGATGCTACAAGAGCATTCATTAAATCAACTCAGGAATATGTAACCGGTGAAGCTAGGTTCAAGCTTTACAAAGGCAATATCATCAAGGCCGGTACAACATCACCATATTCACTTTACAATGAAAGCATCGCTTCCTTCACAACTGGTGACCTTTACGATCATCATGATGCAGAAGGCTTCATCAACCTCTTCGGTTTATCAACCAAGGTTCGTGCAATGAAGATGCAGTCACTTAACAAATAAGATAAGTAATTATCCTTATATAACCACTAAAAATATCCCCTGTATTCATAGGAATCCAGGGGATTATTTTTATCTTGTTTTTTCCATTAAGTACAGTTATGATAAATCATAGAATAATTTACGGGGAAACGATAATGACAACAAGTTTAAAAATATTGGTTATATATATTGTAGTAATGAATGTAGTTGCCTTTTTACTTATGGGCATAGATAAATTAAAAGCAAAAAAACATAAATGGAGAATACCTGAAGCCACACTTTTTATCAGTTCAATCGCAGGCGGCAGTATTGGTGCTCTCCTTGGCATGTACACATTCAGACATAAAACCAAGCACTTAACCTTTGTTATCGGCATGCCTGTAATTCTGGTATGTCATATTGCGCTGGTTTTATTTTTCTATTTCTCAGATTTTAATTTTATCTTTATGTAATTTATTTACCAAAGCTTCTGATCATTTCAATATCTTCAGCAGTAAGGCGTAAGTTTGATGCCATCTGTCTTCCATCCGGAAGGGTTACGGTTACATCTATTACTGAGCCTTCTCCAACATCTGCTGATGCAAGCGCATTGGCAAACTGCACGAATCTTGGGTGCCTTTGGGCAAACTCTTCCCATTTTTTCTTAAACTGTAATAACATTGCAGGATTCATCATAATTTCAACCTCTTTTCTATATAAGTCTGACGGAGATTTCTCCGCTGTTTAATACTGTCTTTTCGCCATTATTATCAACTATCAGGCCACCTTCATCATCAATGGCAGTGGCAATGCCTGTATATCTTTCACCATTTATTATATAAGCAATTTCCTTACCAATAACCAGTGACAGATTTCTGTAATCTTCCATCATCTGAACTTTATTCTGGACATCTAAATACTTACTGATATTATCTGAGATAGCATGCAGAAGTTCGGCCTTTTTCTCATTATCAATATCTCCAACCGATATGGCAATATCTTTAATCTCTTCAGGAAAATCCGCCTGCCCCATATTAATTCCTATACCGATTATAAGACCGTGAACGCCTTCACCCTTATCAGCAACCTCGCACAGAATTCCACAGGCTTTTTTACCGCTGATATAGATGTCATTAATCCATTTAATACCTGCATCCACCAAAAGAACATCTCTAAGCGCCATCGCCACCGCAACAGCTGCAGACGTTGTCATATAAACGATGTCTTTAATCTCTTTTGTGGTAGGTATCAGAAATGAAAAATATATTCCTGCATCAGATGGTGAATAGAAACTGTGTCCGTTTCTTCCTCTTCCCTTTGTCTGATTGGAGGCAACCAAAAGATATTTATTACTGTCTCCACCATAAAATATCCTTTTAGCTTCATCATTGGTGGAATCTATGGTTTCATAATATTTAACCACAAGGTCATCATTCTTAAAAAAACTATCAAGTATCTCTTTCATAACATATCCTATTATACATCAAAATATATGCATTAAAAAGAGGCTGTAATTAACAGCCCCTTATTTAACATACTACCTGGTTCTTACCATTTTGCTTGCCCTTATAAAGGTTCTCATCCGCAATCTCCACAAGTTTTTCTATATTATATCCCGGAATGGATTCAGCAACACCAAATGTCATTGTAACACTAATGGTTCTGCCATGAGTATTAATTACCAGTTCATTAATCTTTGTCCTGATTCTTTCTGCAACATCTGCTGTAACCTTCTTGTTGCCATCAACCACAATCAGGAATTCCTCACCGCCCCAGCGGCATACCGTATCATCACCTCTTAAGCTGTCCATAAATACCTTGGCGATTTCTACTAAAACATCATCGCCTGATTCATGACCATAGGTATCATTAACTCTCTTAAAGTTATCGATATCGCACATTATAAGACCGAAGATCTTGCCATCTACATTAAGACCGATTAACTTCTCTTCTAAGAATCTGTCCATGTATCTTCTGTTATATAACTTGGTAAGAGCATCTCTGTTGGCCATTTCATTAAGCTTGCTGTTTTTGTCAGTCATGGTACCGTTTCTGTATGCTGTATCCCATCTTAAGAGGAACAAAATACCAATCTCGATGACAAAAGCAACGGCGATATTAATAAGTATGAAGACCATTCTTTTATTCTCGCTTAAGTCATACCAGGGCACAACCAGCTTTCCAACCACAAAGCATACTATTGTCACTAGAAAATGAGCAATCGAATAAATCCAGTTGAAAACTTCGCTTCCCTTAAAGAAGTTCCATCCGATACTGAAATAAAAGAATATCGAAATAATAGCAAGATTATATAAATAAAATCCTGTGTCAAAACCAAAAGCTATTGTGGTAATGACAGAAAAGCAGGCTACCTCAATCGAAGAAAGAGCCAGTGCATATTCATATTTTTGTTTTCTGGATAATACTAAAGCAAGATAATAGATTAAAACTGATCCAGATCCGATAACGCACATTAATCTGCAATCAAATATAAAGAAAATAATTGCAAGTACCAAATGAAATATCAGAGTGCATACGGATAAAAAGGAAAAACGAAACTGTTCTCCAAAATACCCCTCGCCATTCTTTATACCTTCAACATAATGTTTAATGTTACTCATAACAAAATTAACCCCTTCAGCGTATGAATAGTCATACACGATATATTATATAACAATCAGGTCAATTTGTCATTGATTTTATAAAGAGTTTATATATGACTTATGGAGCGTCCGCGAACGCTTAGGAAGTCCCTGTGCTCTGATTTTGCCTCTCTCTTAAACTGTGAAGGAGTACAGCCCATAATCTCCTTGAATTTACGGTTAAAATAACTGGCGTTATTAAATCCAACATTCATGGCAAGTTCCCCTACATTAACACTGATTCCCTGAGAATCCGTAAGGAACTTGGCTGCTATGTGTATTCTGTAATTAATTAGAAATTCCACCGGCGATAAACCAAGAGTTCTTTTAAAACATCTGCAGCATTCACTCTTACTTACTGCAATACTGTCAGAAATTTCATCGAGGCCTATTTCTTCATGATAATGTTCTTTGATATAGTCAATGGCACCTTTTATTCTTCCAACATCATTGGATTCCTTTTCTTCTGATACAGGAATGGCCTTAAGATGATTAAGTTTAACAAATAAAAGCCATATCTGACACAGAGCACTCTGAGTAGTCAGTTCCATTCCAAATTCCCTGGAGAGCTGCACATTAACAATATCCCAAAGATAACTTAAGATAGCTCTTTCCTGTCTGTTATTCTCTGAACGAATTATATAATACTTAAGGGCTTTGTTTTCTGAAATAGGCTCAACATATGTTTTCCACTGAATGGTACCCGGAGTTCCAACCAGACCATTTATTGAAAAGACCACGGAAAAAATCACGCACTTTCCCTTTATTGAGTGCATCACATTGCTGTTTATATATATGCCTTCACCTTCTTTAACCTCAATCTCTTCTTCGTTTATCACATAAGTGGCAGTACCCGACTTAACAATGTCGAATTCCGCTTCTTCATGCCAGTGATGAACCACGAATCCTTCATACATTTTATCAGGCTCAACCAAATACACTCCGATAGGATATCCCTCATCGGAGTGTATCATATTATTCTGATTTTTCTTATCATAATCAGTCATTTATTATGCCTCATTCATCTTTGCCAGTTTTGCAGCCTGATCGGCAGCTATACAACCGTCGATTATTTCGTCAATGTCACCGTTCATGATTTTATCAAGTTTATATAACGTAAGACCAATTCTGTGGTCTGTAACTCTTCCCTGTGGGAAGTTGTAGGTGCGGATTTTTTCAGATCTGTCACCTGTACCGACCTGACTTCTTCTAAGTTCTGCCTCGGCATCATGAGCCTTTTGCTGTTCAAGGTCATAGAGTTTTGCTCTTAAAAGTGCAAAAGCCTTGGCTTTATTCTGAATCTGTGATTTTTCAGTCTGTGAATAAATTACTATACCTGTTGGCATATGTGTAAGTCTTACGGCTGAGTCCGTTGTATTGACACACTGACCACCACAGCCGGATGCTCTCATGACATCGATTCTGATATCATTTTCATCAATAACAACGTCTACTTCTTCTGCCTCAGGCATTACTGCAACCGTAATTGTGGATGTATGGATTCTTCCGCCTGTTTCTGTTTCAGGAACTCGCTGAACTCTGTGCACGCCGCTTTCGTACTTAAGTTTTGAATAAGCGCCCTGACCGGATATCATGAATTCAACTTCCTTCATACCGCCAATGCCGATTTCATCAACGTTGATGGTTTCGACTTTCCATCTCTGGCTTTCTGCATAATGCACATATAATCTGTACATTTCCGCTGCAAAAAGCGCCGCCTCGTCACCACCTGCACCGGCTCTGATTTCCACGATAACATTCTTATCATCATTAGGATCTTTAGGCAGTAAAAGAATCTTAAGTTCCTGCTCTAAATCCTCGACTTCCTTTTTGGCATCATTTAATTCTTCCTTAAGCATGGAACGCATTTCTTCATCGTTCTCTTCCTCAAGCATTGCCAGAGAATCATCTATGGTTTCCTTTGCCTTTTTATATTTCTTATAAGCTTCAACTATAGGCTGTAAATTAGCCTGCTCCTTCATAAGAGCTCTGAACTTCTGCTGATCGTTGGCAATGTCAGGGCTCTGAAGTTCAAGCATTATATCCTCATATCTAATTAATAAATCTTCCAATTTGTCAAACATAACAATCTCCATTTTTCAGACCAGGGCAATTACTGTTCTGTCCAGCCCCGCCAGGTCTTTTTTAATCTCAACATTTTTCCAGTCATTCTCAAGAAGAAGGTTCTTAACATCTTCACCTTCATCATATCCTATTTCAAGAACAAGTACTCCACCTGTAGTTAAGTGTTCCCTTGCCTTTTTTGCTATTATCCGGTAGAATTTCAGCCCATCCTCTCCACCTGAAAGCGCAGTTATGGGTTCATGATTCTTTACATCCACATTAAGGCTTTCTATATCCTTATCCTTTATATATGGTGGATTGGATATTATCATATTAAATTTACCTTCCACTGAATCAAACATATCGCTTTGGTAAAATTTAGCGCTCGATTCGTCAAATCCCATTTCAGCGGCATTAAACCTTGCTGTTTCCAGGGCTTCAGCGGAAATATCAACCCCTTGACCCGTGCAGTCATTCGAGTATTTTAACAAACTTAATAAGATACAGCCGGTACCGGTTCCCACATCAAGTATACTCATGCCATCATGCAGATGCTTCATGGCTTCTTCCACAACACATTCCGTATCCTGTCTTGGTATCAGTGTATTATGGGATGTTTTAAACTTAAACCCCATAAACTCCTGAAAACCGGTTATATACTGTAAAGGCTCGCCATCAAGCAGCCTTTCAAGTCCTTTTTTATATTCTTCCTCTTCTGTGCCGGATATTTCCTTATATCCATTCAGGAAAAGATAATCATAACCGGTATTACATACATATTCTAAGAGAAGTCTTGCCTTAATCTGACTTTCATCCAGATTCTTAAGGCTGTCACATCCCATTTTGTAAGCTTCATTATATGTCATACATAAACCTACAAATCGTCCGACATATCATTTAAATTGGCATCGTCGTCCTCTGCCTCATCTTCTGACTCAAACATATTGATTATGTCCTCAGTATGTTCATCAAAATTCTCTTTAAGATATGTCTTCCAGTCAAAAACAGCCTCCACAGACTCAATTGCAACCTCAGCCATTAATGAAGTCGGCTCTTTAACCGTTATGCTCTGAAGCCAGAGTCCGGGAGCGGACATTATGTCAACCAATATATTATCATGTTTTCCGGCATACTGAAGTATCTCGTACGAAATACCCGCCACAACCGGCACCAATGCAACTCTTAAGGCAAGGCGAAGCACTGCTGAATCAACCCTTATGAAGAAGAATAAAATAATGGTAATCAGCATTATTATCATAAGGAAACTGGTTCCGCATCTTTTATGCTTTCTTGATGCCTTCATGACATTCTCAACTGTGAGAGGATTACCACTTTCTATACAGTTGATGCACTTATGCTCAGCACCATGATACATATATACTCTTTTTATATCACGATTCAATGAAATAATGGAAACGTATCCAAGGAATATAACTAATCTGATTACACCTTCCAAAATAATAAGAAGGGACTCATTAGCTATAACTTTTGAAAGCAGGACTGATGCCACATATGGAAGGGCAATGAACAGTCCAACTGCAATTATCAATGAAAAAACAATCACAAAAAAGCTCACAACCTTCTCTGCCTTGTCTCCAAAGATTTTAGTCATGAACTTATCAAATTTTGTCTCTTTTTCTTCCTCTTCTTCATAAAACTGCGCGGAATACTCAAGAGTACTCATACCAAGTTTAAGAGAATCTACAAAGGCAAAAACACCTCTTATAAAAGGTATCTTACGCCATATAGAATCAGGTATCTCAAGATCGGAAGCCATAACTTCAATGGCTGCATTAGGTTTACGAACTGCAACAGCATAACGCTTACCGTTACGCATCATAATTCCTTCTAATACTGCCTGGCCACCAATACCGGAAAACTTAGTTTTTCTTTTACTCATTTTCTTAACTCCAACTAAATCATTAATCATTTTATCAGTATCTCGCGCTGTCCGTCAAATTCTGCTTATGCAATCACCTGACATCATACAGCACAAAAACAAAAGGTTGAGATATTTAATACCTCAACCCTGATTAATGTCCTAGTTAGCAGCTACGCCGTACTTCTTATTGAACTTATCTACTCGACCTCTGGCCTGTGTAGCTTTCTGCTGGCCTGTGTAGAATGAGTGGCATTTGGAACAAACTTCTACGTGAATTTCCTGCTTTGTTGAACCTGTCACGAAAGTGTTGCCACAGTTACAAGTTACGGTAGCCTGATAGTAATCAGGATGAATTCCTTCTCTCATAATTCTCACCTCTTTATGTTTTATTACCTTATTAATCTAATATTAAACAGCTTGTTTATTGTAACATAGCCACAAACTTAATGCAAGAAGATTTTTAATAAAAATACTATTTTCCTTACAAAGTCTGCAAATAATCCATAAAATTCTGCTTATTCTCAAGTGCAGAAGTTGTAGGGCGACCTAAATCTTCTCTTGCACCAATGCTGCATTTAACTTCTATGAAGCAGAGTTCTTTTTTATTTTTTGCCTTATCGAGTTCCACATCAAGTTTTTCAAAAGAACTTACGCTGACTGCATTAGGATAACCACATGCTTTGGCTATTGAAACCATATCTATATTAGAAGCTACTGTTGGCATTCCGCCCACCGTCTCATGAGCACCATTATTTATAACTATATGAATCAGGTTATCAGGCTTATTGGTACCTATAACTGCCATGGAACCCATATGCATCAATGCTGCTCCATCACCATCTATACACCATATACGTTCCGAAGGTTTATTAAGCGCTACTCCCAGCGCTATGGAACTGCTGTGGCCCATGGAACCCACTGTAAGGAAGTCGTACTTATGTGACTGGTTATTGGCTTCTCTTATTTCAAATAGTTCACGCGATGCCTTGCCTGTAGTTGATATAACCGGATCTTCCCCTGTAACATTAACAATATGTCTTATTATTTCTTCACGGATCATATTGTTATCATTCTTATATTCAACCAAAGGAGCATCCGTAAGAGCACCTTTACGAATTACAAAAGCCACATCCTTGCCAGTAGAAAGAATATCTGTAAACTCTTTCATCCTGGCACTTAATTCCTCTTCAGTAGTGTCTTTTCCTAATACAAAATAAGCAATATCCATATCTTCAAGGAGTTTAAGTGTCACTTCACCCTGATAAATATGCTGAGGCTCATCGTGTATTCCAGGTTCACCTCTCCAACCAACGACAAAAATAACCGGAATGGCATAGACCTTATCATTTAGAAGACTTGCGACCGGATTAATAATATTGCCTTCTCCGGAATTTTGCATATAAACAACCGGCACTTTACCTGTTGCAAGATGATATCCTGCTGCCAGTGCTGTACAGTTACCTTCATTAGCGGCTATGATATGATGTTTTGGATCAATTCCATACTTTTGCATCAGATAATTGCATAAAGCTTTTAACTGCGAATCCGGTACGCCCGTATAGAAATCGCTTCCCAGTATCTGAACGAATGTATCTACCTTCATAACACTCTCCGATTATTCATCCTTAAACTCAATATCATCAGATTCAACTTCTTTATTCTTATTCTCATCAATGCCCAGTTTGTCATTAATTTTCTTTTTTGCTTTTCTGACATAGATGGCAATGGCAGCGCCAACAGCAATTGCAATACCGGCTCCTGCCTGAATAAGATAAGTTGTAACTGAAGGATCAATATACAATAACATAATTTTATACCTCTCTTTTATTTATCCTTTTTCTTCTTAGCTCTCTCCATTAACTGCATGGCAACATATCTGCCGCCAATTTCAGCTGAATGGCCAATATTATAAACCTGATTATCTCTGTAATCGGCAATCCTGGCAGCATATTCATCTGCATGTTCAAAGAGATAATCAACTTTTTCACGTACCTGATCTAACTTATCAAGGTCAACAGATGTTCCCACTATTTCTCTTATTTCAATATTAATCGGCAACACATCTATTCTGTCATATTCCGGATTCATAATCTTCATTGGAGTATTAATGAATAATACCGGTTTATTGGTACAAAAAGAATATTCCATTGAAATATCTGACCAGTCAGTAATAAGAAGATCTGCTTTCCATACTGTATCTGTTGCAGAAAAATCAAGTTGTATCTCTATTTTATCATTTGATGCAAAACGCTCTTTAAGTTGCATCAGCTGTTCTTTTTTATGTCTTACATGCTGCGGATGAGGTCTTACAATAATCTTATATCCCGTAGGCTCCAGTTGTGTCAAGAGTTCATCAAGACAACTGTCCACGATATTCTTATCCTGCCATGACGGTGCGATAAGCACGGTCTTCTCTTCTGAAGTTCTGGTCTTATCCATTTCCTCATATGCTTTAATCATATCATCAAGAATAAAATACCCGCACTCAATAATTTTCTTTTCAGGCAGCTTATATAAAGCCTCCTGCGCCCTTATTTCCTCTGTCTGCTTTTTATTCGGAGAAAGAATGGTATCATAATGATCCAGGGCTCCTTTACGATATGTAAGACTTACACTGCCCATACCATGCTGAACATATAGATATTCAATATCTTTTCTTACATAACTTCTCTTTATATGGAAATTCTCAAGATCCGGTACGGTCATTACCACAATATCCGCATCCATTTTCATCATAAGAGTAATAAGTTTCTTTTCTGCTATATAATATCCTCTTATTCTTGGATTGGTTTTTTCCATTTCAAAGATATTATCATTAGGATCACTTGTAATATAGTGAATTGTAATATTGGTTTTTTCAAGCAGATATTCTATCATGCCTGCATAATATTTATAAAAACCATTGCTCTCAGAATAGAATACCAGATGCTTGTTTACTACTGAGAAGAATTTCTTGTAATCCTCTTTTTCTTTTTTTGCATAAGCTTTTTCTTCAGCAGTCTTAGGACCCTTTTTCTTACCTAAGGAATTGAGCTCATCAAGCTGTTTTTTACTGTCCTCCAGACGTTCATAATCCACATATTTTTTTGGATTAATGAAAAAGTTTAGTATATAAAGCTGCGCTGTTGAAAACAGATTTGAGAATACCCAGTATACAGCAACACCTACAGAAACAAAGAAGCCTAAATAAAGTGACAATCCAACAGATATGGCAAGCATTATCATCTGACTTATACTGGACTGTTCCGCCTGTATAACGTTACTCTTATTCTGACATATGCACATTAAAAGTGCGGAAAGAGCTGCAATTACCGGAGACAAAAGATAAAGACCTTTTACCTCAGATGGAACTACCGCAAGGGAGAATCCCATAAACATCATATCTATACTGCCATCCATCATACCGGCTTTTATGGCTTCTATAACTGCCATAAGAAGCACAAGCTGAATAATGGTCGGAATTATGGATATAAACGGATTATATTTATACTTCTTGTATATTGCAGCCTCTTCATCTGCAATTCTCTCTCTGTCACCAAAGAATTTAGTTTTCATATAATTAAGTTCCGGCTGCATCTTAACCATCTTGATTGAATTATACTGAAGCCATATGGACAGAGGCAGTAAAATAATTTTACTGATCAGTGTGAATAAAATAATGGCAATACCATAATTCTTACATAAAAAATAGCACCATTCCATTATTACGATAAAAGGCCTGAATATTATCTGCATTTATTATTCCTCTTAACTAGTCCCCTATTCTTTCAACATTCTCCCATTCACCAGCATGACCATGCTGAATGCATTCTGAATAATGACCATTTATTTCTTT
Organism: Lachnospiraceae bacterium UBA4338; assembly: GCA_002393735.1. Classification (GTDB taxonomy): domain Bacteria; phylum Bacillota; class Clostridia; order Lachnospirales; family Lachnospiraceae; genus UBA3766. The sequence continues at coordinate 23,069 of DGTK01000006.1, read as the reverse complement.
ATAAAAATATACATAGCACTTACGGTCTCTCTCATCACCTTCCTTCCAGTCGGTGATTTCAAGACTGCTCTTTCCTTCATCAAGTCTGTCAATAATCAGGTTGAAATCTTCGAAGGACAAGGGTGCATCATTAGTCTGTAAAATATCATGATGTTCATCAATTCCTTTAACGAAAAATACAGGATGAAGTCGGTCTTCCTCAATATCTTCAAGAGAAAAACCGTGATCTGCCATAATTATAATGGCTGAATTATCATAAACTCCCTCTTCTTTCAACCTGTTAATAAACTCACCAGCTACATAAAATGAAGCTTCAATACATTCCTGATACGTGGTATTACCAACACGATTAGCCATTGCATCATATTCAAATGGAATATGTGCGCCTTCAATATGATATAACTTAAAATACTTATCTTCTGTAATTGTAAAATCACTGCTTATAACATCATCTCTGAATACATCATTATAATCAATAAAACTATTATCATATTTGGCAGAATCATCTGATGTTAAAAACTCACGATAAGATAATTTGAAATGTTTTTTCAAATCAAATGGTGCATATCTAAATCCTATAAGTTTAATCCATCCTCTGAAATATGATGCCATATCCATCTTCATTGGTCTGCCCATTGCCACATTATCAAATTCCAGCACCTTTACACTGCTATAAGGAAAATTATCCTGTTCATAATAACCTATACGATAACCTCTGTTTTGAAGATCTTCAAAGAATACTGACTCATCAAATTCCTTTGTTACATAGGCAGGAAACGAATCTCCCGGTTTTCCCTCATAGAAGACACCGGTCATTAAATATGATACAGACTGTTCAGTCTGAGTATAGGTAGATACCATATTGGTATAATTTGTAAAATCACTGAACACCTCAGAATACTCGGGATGATTTTCCTTGACTTCTTCAAAAACATCCTGGTCCACAGCATCAAGAATCAATACTATTATATTTTGTTTATCAGAATAATTAAACTCCCCTTTTTTATTAATTACAAGTCTGGATTTCTTTTCAAATCCCTTATTCTGAATCGATATAGTTACAAGTGTTATCAAAAGCATTCCACTTACAAACATAACGGCGTATTTTAAATAATTCTGTGCTTTCTCATATTTAAAAATCTTAATCAAAACCACAACTGCCACCACAAGCACCAAAATGGTAACAATCGAATAAATTCTGTGAACAGAAAGAGAATTCCAGTCTATTTCCCTGCCATCAAGTAAAGGCAAATCTTTAGAGAGAAAATTACCTTCGATATAGAAAGAGAAAAAGCATATAATCCCAAAACAGTAAATAATTTTATATACAATTGGATGAATCTTAAATGATACATATTCAATCAGAGTTATGATACCAACTCCTAATATAAACAGCACCAGTTCAATACCAATCATTGTATAAAAATCAAACCAGAAATTAGTCTTATTTAAAAAGAACATTTCAAAAGGTGCATATATAAAAAGAATAAATGACGCGCAAATGGCAAGTGTCAGAGCACATTTAAGTGAAAACTGCTCTTTCTTTTTAGTTTTTTCCTGAACCTTATCTTCAGATGACATATACAAATTCGCCTTTCATTTTACTAATTCTATATTTCATCAATAAGCGTAATAATATCTTTTATTGACATCAGATAATCATCCGCTTCCTTTGCACGGTGATTCTTCAAAATCGTTTTGGCAGTCTGCTGCATTGCAGGGAAAGCACTTCTTGTTAACTGATTTGCATAAATTACAATATTAACACCATGTTCAGCCAGTTCTTCTTCCTTCACGGTATTGAATGAACTTGGTACCACAACTATAGGAGTTGTTTTGTTATTCTCTCTGAATTTATCACAAAATTCAATTATTTCACCAGGATCTTTCTTTCTGCTGTGAATCATAATTCCATCAGCGCCCGCAGCAACAAATGCATCAGCTCTTTTAAGAGCATCTTCCATTCCTTTTTCGAGGATCAGGCTTTCAATACGCGCAATAATCATAAAATCATCGGTAAGCTGTGCTTTTTTTCCGGCGGCTATTTTGGCAGAGAATTCTTCGATGGTTGCCTGGGTCTGCTCAACTTCAGTTCCAAATAAAGAATTCTTCTTAAGACCTTTTTTATCTTCAATTATGACTGCTGATACACCCATCTTCTCAAGACTTCTTACTGTATAGACAAAATGTTCGGTAAGTCCGCCGGTATCGCCATCAAAAATAATCGGCTTGGTTGTTACTTCGGTTATATCATCAATTGTACGAAGTCTGCTTGTAAAATCAACAAGTTCGATATCCGGTTTTCCCTTGGCCGTACTGTCACATAATGAAGAAATCCATAATGCATCAAACTGATCAAGACGGCCTTCATTCTCAACAACAGTCTTTTCAACTATTAATCCGGTAAGTCCGGAATGAGCCTCCATCGCCTTAACAATAGGTGTCATTTCAAGAAGCTGACGAAGTCTCTTTCTTCTGTATTCAGGCATAGCCAGTTTCTCTCGAAGTTGAAGATCAATCTTCTTAACATCCTCATTATATGTATATGGAACATCAATCAGTTCCCCACCATATTCCTTCAGTAACTTTTCAACATGATCACGTATGGTCTTCTCGGGTCCAGACTGCCAGTTATCCCCATGAATGATATAATCAGGTTTAATTAATGCAATGACATCATCATATAACATGTCATCCTGAATTACCACTTCATCCACCCCTTCAATTGAGCGATAAAGCTTAACTCTCTCTTCCTGACTGACAGTAGGGAATCTGTTATATCTGATAAGAGCTTTATCTGATAAAGCGCCTACAATCACTCTTCCATATTCCTGAGCATTTCTTATTATATTAAGATGTCCTTCATGTACTACATCGGTGCAAAAACATGTATATATTTTCTTCATTTCAGGCTCCCACATTACTGATAATTATTTGGTATTATATTTAACCGGAACTGATACACCATATTTGGCAAGTGCTTCTTTGAATGTAATAAAGAAAGCATCAATATCTTCCTTATCTATAGCTCCCAGGGCACATAATCTGAATGTGTTGGTGCCGGAGATTTTACCAGGATAGATGGTAAAACCTTTTTCGTAACAATAATCATGTATCTTTTCAAAATCCCAGTTCTCATCATCCGGATATATGGCAGTAGATACAAGACCACTTCTTAGTTCAGGAGCAATAACCTGTTTAAATCCAAGTTCATCAAGGCCTTCATTAATTGCATCAAAAACTCTTGTATGCCTTGCCCACTTTGCTTCTTCGCCCTCTTCCCAGTATTCCTCGAGAGCCTTAAGCGTAGCATATATTGTCTGAACCGGAGGGGTAAAATTCATTTCTCCTGTTCGTTCAAAATAATCATACTGACGATATAAATTGCAATAATAACTTCTTCTTGGAAAATCCTTTGACTTCTCAATTATCGCACGATTACCTACTACAAAAGAAAGGCCTGTAAAAGCCATAAGACCTTTTTGTGCAGAAGCCATACAGAAATCTACATTATCTTTTTCGATATCAATCGGTCTCATCGCATATGTGCTTGTGGTATCAACCACGAAAATTGCACCATAACGATGTGCTGTCTCTCCTATTTCTCTTATAGGATTAAGAAGACCAGTACCTGTTTCATTATGTGTTGTATATACCAATGAAATATCCTGATTGGATTTAAGCGTTTCCTCTATTTTTTCAAGATTAGGCTGTTCATCAATCGGAAAAGACATATTGATATAATCAAGATTATAATAATCGCATATTTCTGCTGCTCTGGAAGAATATGCGCCATTATTGATAATTAGAATTTTCTTGCCCTCATCCAAAAGACTGTTAAGGCATATATCCATATTTATGGTTCCGCTTCCACAGAAGAGCACAGATGTGTATTTATCCAAATCACCATGCACAATACGAACCAGGTCCTCTCTTAAACCTTTCATAAGACCTGCAAACTCTTTCTCTCTTGGGCAAATATCCGGCACTATCTGAGCATACTTAACTGTATCTGTTGTAGTAGAAGGTCCCGGATTAAGGAGAATATTTCTTTTTATCTTTTCCATTATTCTTTCCTCTTATTTCTAAATTAACAACTATACATCATACGTTTTATCAATAGCTTTAAGTTCATTAAATGTATCTATTTCAGTAATGGCATCTTCTGCACATTCTCTTATTCTTACCTTGTAGCGATCTTTCTTATATACAAGGGGAACCTGTTCCCAATAGCGTTCCCTTCCACCCGGAGAAGTATATACGGTTTCTATATCATCTGAGAGTTTCTCTCCATCTTCCTTATTCCAGTAAGAGATACCTACCATTTGCCAGATGTCATCTCCGTCTCCGCCAACTTTTTCACTGACTATGACACCGTCCTTCACGACAAAACACCAGTCGTCAGTACGCTGTTTCTTAATAGCCAGGAAATCAGATGTATAATGATATCCGGTTATAATTGAAGGATCTGCCAAAAGAAGGTCTGCTTCAAAAACATAAGCATTTGAAAAAAGATGTCTTGCTATCATTGCAGAGCTGATATTATTTGCTTCGTTATACATTGGATTCTCCAAAAAATGAATCATTGGATATTTATATAAAAGCTGATCAAACTGTTCAGCAAGATAACCTCTTACTATATATATCTCTTCTATTCCAACTTCCAGGCACGCATCAATTAAATGATCAATTATTCTCACTCCATGAACTCTGACAAGTGGCTTAGGAGTGTTTAGAGTAATTGGAATCATTCTTGAGCCGAAACCTGCAGCGATAAAGACTGCTCGTTTTACTTTATATGGCTCTAACGCCAAAAGTCCGGCATCAGTAATCTTATCACCATCTGTATAACCCATCTGTGTCAGTTCTTTGATGAGTTTATTAATGGTCCCCAAAGAATAACCTGTTATTCTTCCTAACTCTCTTTGGGAATGATTAACTCCGGACTTCGCGTAAATTTCCAAAATATCAAATTGTTTTTTTGTTAATGCTTCAGGCATGTTTGAGTATTCTCCTGGCGTTCATTTTTACTATATGTGTTACATATTTTTGAACACCATAACATTATATAACACTACCTTCCTTATTGTAAATCCATTTCTTCCATAAAATATAATCTTGCAGAGTAATCTGTGGATAATCTGACCTTGTCATTATAGCCCAAACCGCCAAAAGAAGGATTAATTACAACCCCTGCATTTATTAAACTTAAGCCTGTTGCTATATAATCTTCTCCCTTTTCATCCATCTTAATGAACTTAGATGCTATTTCCTGCATAAGTGAGCCCTGTTTGATATGCACAGGGGATTCGTTATTAACCAGGCTGCCAAATGTTTTGATATTGTGCTTATAATCCCTGCCTGTAAATCTGTATACTTTATCCTTAATTAGTCCCTTAGGCTTATATTGTTCGTAAGTCATATTAGGAATATTCTGATTAAGAAGCACCATACCCATGGCCTTGTCTCCAGTGTTCGTAACATATGTCCACTCAAGAACATTGCCTTTATCGCTGCTTCCCGAGACAGGAGCTGAACTTAATGAACTTCCATGATTAAAGAAGTTTCTGCCTCTGTAGAATCTGCCATGAGTTACCACATCGCGCCACTTTTTATAAAGTTCTGTCTGTGCTTTGATTTCTGATAATTCTTCCTTACGTAAATCACAAAGATTACATTCATATCCAAATGATCCAAAAGCAGCCACCGCAAATCTTGTATCAAGAGGAGTCACCCTTAAGGTCTGATGATTAGGAACATCTGATACATGAGCGCTTACAAGCTTTAATGGATAACCATAACTGTAGCCATTTTGAATCTCGCCTCTGCATATTGCATCCGTATTATCCGAACCCCATATCTGGTCGAAGTAGCAAAGCATACCTAAATCAAATCTGTTACCGCCTGCAGCGCAGCCTTCCAAAAGCACATCAGGAAATTCTTCCTTAACTGTCTTTAATACCCTGTAAAGACCTGTCATATAATTATGGAAGATTTTTCCAACCTCATCAGCGCTGCTGCCTCTGGAATATACATCCGTCATGGTTCTGTTCATATCCCATTTTACATATGAAATATTTGCAGATGAGAGAATCCTTCTCATTGTCTCTATAATGAAATCCTGTACATCCTTTTTACCCAAATCAAGAATTCTCTGATTACGTCCTTCTGAATGCGGTGCACCATCTATCTGCATTACCCATTCAGGATGTGCCTTATATAAATCACTGTTAACATTAACCATCTCAGGCTCAACCCAGATTCCAAAATCAAGGCCCAGATCATTAACCTTATCACATATTCCTTTTATTCCATTAGGAAGTTTTTTCTCATCAGGATACCAGTCACCTAAAGAAGAAGTGTCATTATTTCTTCCCTTAAACCAGCCGTCATCCATTACAAAGAGTTCCACTCCAACTTCTTTGGCTACTTTGGCAAGTTTATATAATTTGCTTTCAGTAATATCGAAGTATGATGCTTCCCAGCTGTTAAGAAGCACCGGACGCCTTTTTCCTTTCCACTTTCCTCTTGCAATATGTTCAGAAACAAAGGAATGCATATGATGACTCATATCATTAAAGCCTTTGGATGAATAAGTCATAACCGCTTCCGGAGATTCAAACTTTTCACCACTTCCCAAAGTCCATTCAAACCCTGAAGGATTAATTCCCCAGACAGCCCTTGTTTTGCCATAATTATTTATTTCAAAGCATTCATAATGATTACCACTGTATATAAGGTTAATTCCCATAACCTCTCCCATGTCTTCAGTTGTATTATCATTATGAATCATTACAAAAGGATTGGCTCTGTTAGATGATGAGCCTGTAAAAGAAGAATTAATAAACTTTCCCGGACGAAGAGGCACACGAGACATATGCATCTCTCTTGCCCATGCTCCGCCAAAAATAGTCGCCATATAATCTGACGATGCCATATCAATCTGAGAAGACATAAGCCTGTTTATTATTATCTCCTCATCCATGTTATTAACAATCACAGACCTTCTTACGATGCAGTCACACCACGCAAAAACATAATAATGAAGTTCCATTGTTACATCATGCGTTCTGTCTTTTAAAATTATTTTCAGATGGTCTACAGTTCTTGAATCATCACCTATATCATAGGACGACGGAAGGCTTTCCATCTCATCTTTTCCAGTTGATATTTCATAAGAATCAAATCTGAAATCAGTAGTCCAGCTGCCATCCTTAAAGGTAAGTTCCACAAACGGGTCCCTGATATCTCCTTTTCCAAGACCTGAATATTCAAGGCTTAGGTTTTCAAGGGAGATATTCTTATTGTCCTCATCATAACTGTTGGTATTACCCGTAATAAATTCATGTTTTTCTGACATGATTTCCAAGCCGGTATAACTTTCTTTTTTCAGTTCTTCATTTGACTTCTTTTTTTCATTATTCTTTGCTTCTTCATATCTTAAGTCAGCATATTTATTAAGATACTTTGAAGAAGGGAGAGTTATTCCATCCCCGTAATACAAATGTTCAAGAAGCCCGGATGTCTGCACCTTAAAAGCATAAGTGGTATTATCTGTTTGCAATAAAAATTCATTATCTACATGCTCTATCATTTATTAACCTCAATTTATTCCTGGTTTTTATGTTCATTAATAAAGGCTCTCTTCTTAAGTTCAGAAATGATCTCGCTCATCTTCTTGTCGTTAAGGGCGTATTTTACCTTAAATACTATAAGAGCGATTATAATTCCAAGTATGGGAACCAGAGTCATTGTAAGTCTTAATCCAACAATCGATGATGACGCAACTACGTTTGGCTCCATCTTGCTTATTGCCAGTTTAAGTCCTTCTATGAAACTTCCATCAATTGCCTCAATGGTTTTATTGCTGTCGCTGATATTAAATATACTAAGCGCAACGGATGCAATCATAACCGCAATACCACTTGCAAGCTTAACTACAAAAGTCTGCATGGAAAAAATCACCGACTCGTCTCTTCTGTTATTCTTAATCTCTCCATAGTCAACTGTATTGGCTAAGAAGATTGTGCATAGAACATTAAGTACACCAACTGCTGCCATTATAAAGAAGCATGGTACAAAGAAAGGTACAACAGTGTTTACGCTGCCAAGAGCCATAATCAGAAGAATTATATAACCTAAAACGGATGAAAATACGGCAACGTAGAAGATTTTGACAGTTTCGAAAAATCTTCTTAAGAATGGGAAGATTAACATCATTGAGAGAATCTGAATTCCACCTGCAAATGTATTAAATAATGTATAATTTCCTTCCCAGTTTACGCCGCCCAAATCATATTTGAAGAAGTAGATTAACAGATTGTTTGTAATATATGTTGATATATTAACCAGTACAATGGTAACAACAACTGTCATGGCCTGGTCGTTTTGAACAAGAGCCTTGAACATTTCACCAATGCCGGCAGTTTTCATATCAACCGTTGATTTTTCCTTAATTCCAACGCAAGTGATTACTGTAAATAAAACAAATATTATCGCAACTAAAAGTGAGTAATATTTATAACCATATCTCTCAACCTGTCTGGTAGATACAATCTCCACATCAAGTTTTGAAGGATTCTCAAAATCTGCAATATCTGCTTCATTAACATAGATTGCCAGCATGGTTTCACCCTTGGCTGCATCATCAACTGCAAAATCTATGGTGCAGGCTTTGGATGTTTCATCAGCAGAAGCTCTGTATGTAATACCATCAACATTAATGATAAATTTGGTATTGGATTCATTATATGCCGTGCTTGATTCAAGTTCGGTTTTGGAAGCAGTGAAACTGATATTTACATTATTCTCTATTCCATATTCAACGCTCTTTCCTGTCGGAGCCTTGGTTTCATCAAGTGCAATAACTGATACTGTAGTAGGACTACCAGCAGTAGTGTAATTATAAGTCACATTATCTGTAGATCTGGCTGTTGCCATGCCACCCAAAAGACTTACTGTCATAACTGTAATAATGGTTACTATTGCAGAACCAACACCTGCACATGTTCTTGCCATGGCAGACATGCCTTCTCTTTCCTTACCTACCTGGGTAAAAGCAGGAATCATTGACCAGTAAGGAATGTCCATCATTGTATATGTTACGCCCCATAAAATGTATGAAACTGCAGCATAGGCAATGAGACCGCCACCATTAAGCGAAGGCGGAGCTGCAAACATTAGAAATAAAATAACTGCATTGGTAACAGTACCTATGAAAAGCCACGGTCTGAACTTGCCCCATTTTGTTTTGGTCTTTGCAACCAAAACGCCCATAATCGGATCGTTAAAAGCATCAAATACCCTGGCAACAAGAAGTATAATACCCATGGCAACTGCACTTACTCCAAGTACATCCTGATAGTAATACAGAATGTAGCTTGCCGAAAGCATATAAACCATATCCTTGCCCACCGCACCGAGACCGTAGGCTATTTTTTCCTTTAATGTCAGTTTCATATTGCTACCCCACTCTCTTTGTATTATCCCCTATACATCAGATGGTTACATTAAAATCTATTTTCTTATATTCACCTGTGGCAGTTGTAATGGTAAGTCTGCCCCTGCCGGCTTCCCCGGTTGTTTTTACATATGTTCCAAACATACCACCCTGAAGAGATACAATTTCAGGTCCTATAAGTTCAATACATCCCTCACACTTAAGAACAAGCGCGTCGTTGGCAAATGGAAGTACATTGCCATATTCATCAGTAAGAGAGATTCTTACCAAAGCCACATCATAGGTATAATCTTCCTTAAGTTCTGTATGACTCACATTAGTCTGAAGAACTCTCTTGGTCATCGGAGTCTTAATTGTGGTTTTAACCACATTTCCATTTTTTATTGCCTCAAACTTATATGCAGTGGATGTGCCGCCCCAGTTACCTATATATTTATTGAAAAGCGCCACCGCATCTTCCATCTTCATACCGTAAAGAAGCATGCATTTACCGGCTTTAAGGTACATGGACTTAGTCATTCCGTACAAACCTGTTCTGGCCACATCATTAAGAAGAGATTTAACCGTTTCGGCCTGTTTATGACTCATTTTCTCATTCTCTTCAAGAGTACTTCCTATATAATCATCCACTCTTATGGGTCCGTGTTTTAAATGCTTATATGGAGAATCCGCGTTGGTATATTCCTTGATGAAAACATCATTCTTATACATCCTTACACTGTCCGCATTGGTATAGATAAAAATCTCACCTCTGTTACATCCCGGATGTTCACCTATATCCATGGACGAAGACAATTCAAGTACCGGTATGTCATCCTGCTGCATAGCATATACGAAGGCTGCCTGCTTAGGATTACGAAACATATCCGTCACACCGTGGTAGCATATCCTGTCACCAGATCCAAAATCCTTATGGGTATTATAATCAGACATACACCAGCCAAAAGACCCGCATATGTCACCTTTTGCAATAACCTCATCCAGTACGTTGGCATGTCTTCTTGCATGTTCAAAACGATGCTCCTCCCAGTCATAACTCTTGGTAGGATACATATGTCCGTTATATTCACTTATCATATAAGGCTTATTAACATCCGGTGTTACGGCGCTTTTTTTCTCGCATCCCGGTTTTTTTCCATCGTGTGAAAAATCATTATATGTAAATACATCTTCCAAAAAGCTGCCTTTTTTATAACACCTTACACCACCTGTCTGTCTGGTCGGATCAAGCCTTCTGGCCTCATCATTGGTCTTAGTATATAATTCATCATCATCAACTGACTCATTGATTCTTACTCCCCAGAGAATAATGGAAGGATGATTACGATACTGGGTTATCATTTCACCCACATTGGCCAATGCCTGTTTCTTCCATTTTTCATCACCTATATGCTGCCAGCCCGGGAACTCAGTAAATACCATAAGTCCCAGTTCATCGCAGGCTGATATAAACTTCTGATCCTGTGGATAATGACTAGTTCTTACAGCGTTAAGTCCAAGCTCTGATTTTAAAATTTTTGCATCCATAACCTGCATTGACTTAGGCATCGCATAACCAACATAAGGATAAGCCTGATGACGGTTAAGGCCTCTTATTAAAACCCTGTTATTATTTAAGTAAAATCCGTCCTTCTTAAATACAGCCTTTCTGTAGCCATATACATCAACTCTGTCATCTACTACATTGCCATCCTTATCCACAAGTTCTGTAAGAACTTCATACAGATTAGGATTATCAATATCCCATAATTTAACATCATCAATATCAAACTTGTAAGTCTGATTGATTAAAGTCTTGTCTATAAATACAGGATTACCTGCCGGAAGGAATTCACCTTCATCTTTCGGTCTTACCGACTGCCTTACTTTCATGGAAGCCGTATCACCTGAAAGGGTTATGTCAGATGTTGTTACAGCTTTTTTGTTTGAAAAATCAATATCAGTTTTGATAAATACATCTTCAATATATGCTTTATTTCTTATGCTTAATTTTACATCCCTGTATATTCCGCCATAAGTCATGTAATCAATTACAAAACCAAAAGGAGGAATGTTAAGGCTCTCTCTTGAATCAACCCTGACGAGGATTTTATTATTCTCGCCTATTTTAAGATATTCACTTATATCTGCGCTAAAGGCAGTATAACCACAGTGATGTGAACACACCTCATTGCCATTTACATACAAGCAGGCATCATGAGCCACACCTTCAAAAGTGATAATAACAGCCTTTCCTTCCCACTCTTTGGGTGCTTCCAAATCCCTGACATAAGCAGAGACCATCTGATATTCATGCTCATTAAAATAGTGAAATGGTAATTCTTTTACAGTATGTGGAATTCTGACATTTAGAACATCAAAAGAAGAATAGTCTCCAGAAATAAGACTATCATCGAAAGTATCGATAAACCCCCATTTGTCATCAATACAGAAATCGTTCCTTACACCCATATAAAACCTCCCAAGAAAGTGGATGAACAATTCCCCGTTTCTTACACAAACCCTTACTCACAGTATATCTTAAAATGCCCGAAACTTCAACCATTCATTGACTTTTAAGGTCCTATCTTTTATGATGATTTTAAGGGGAAAAGTATTGGAGGTTTATTATGATAAACACTAAAGAATTATCTTCAAAAATTAACAACGGGGATTATGATTTAATTCTCACAAAACTCTATGTTGACAAGTCGTCAATTTCTAACGAAAGAACAAGATATATTAATGCAATAAATGAATACGAAAAAGCATTTGCCTCGCCACTTTCCGGTGACAGTGTTTATGATGTTGCAATTTTTAGTGCTCCGGGGCGTTCTGAGGTTGGCGGTAATCATACTGATCATCAGCACGGACAGGTCATTGCAGCGTCAATAAACTGCGATGCAATTGCTGTAACAGGTTACACAAATAATAACCATATTACTGTTATCTCAGAAGGATATGAACCGATTACAATGTCTGCAGATGACCTGTCATTTCGAAAAGAAGAAGGCGGCACAACCAAAGCCTTAATTCGCGGAATGTTATATAAAATTCACGAACTTGGGTACAAGGTTGGTGGTTTTAATGCATATATAACAAGTAATGTACCGGGAGGACTTGGGCTCTCATCTTCTGCAGCCTTTGAGACATTAATCGGAGTTATTGTATCGGGACTTTTTAACGATATGAGCATATCTGCAATTGATATTGCCAAGATCGGCCAGTATGCAGAAAATGAATTTTTCCTAAAGCCTTGCGGGCTTATGGATCAGATGGCCTGCTCAGTTGGAAGTTTATGCTTTATGGATTTTGAAGATCCGGTTAATCCGGTAATTGAAAAAATAGATTTTGATTTGGAAAAAGAAGGCTACAACCTTTGCATTACAGATACAAAGGGAAGCCATGCGGATTTAACAGATGATTATGCTGCAGTTCCAAGGGAAATGAAAGATGCTGCCAAGTGTTTTGGAAAAGATGTTTTAAGAGAAGTAAGTGAAGAAGATTTTATAAAAGATATAAATACTGTTCGTAAGACCTGCGGCGACAGAGCTGCTTTAAGAGGCCTTCACTTCTTTGAGGAATCAAAGAGAGCCAAGGCAGAAGCCGATGCACTTAAAGGCGGTGATTTGGGAGCATTTTTAAAGACATTCAAGGCTTCAGGGGATTCGTCATTTAAGTATCTTCAGAACGTATATACAGACCATGACAGCAGGCACCAGAATGTATCTGTTGCACTTGCGGTAAGTGAAATTGTATTAGGTGATGAGGGATTATCGAGAGTTCACGGCGGTGGTTTTGCCGGCACTATTCAGGCATTTGTAAAAGAATCAAAGACCGAAGAATATATCAAAGCCATGGATAACCTTTTCGGAGAAGGCTCCTGCAAAAAGTTTCAGATTAGAAGTGTTGGCGGAACAAAGGTGATGGATTAAAAGTACATAATTTTACGTAAAAAGCAGCCCCGATACGGGCTGCTTTTTATGTGCACTTATCATTTTTTATTATTATTAAACTTCCTTTGATCTCTTTAAGAATAAAACACTGCCACCCATAGCTACAGTTGCAAGCGCAATAATAAGCATTACGTTAACATCTGCTGTCTTAGGTGAACTTTCTGTTGTAACTGCTGTATTAGATGCTGCCGGAGCAGATGCTGCAGGTGCAGCACTGTTAGCTGTTGCCTTAACTACAGCAACAGGTGAGAATGATGTCATTGTGAACTCAACTGAACCATCAGCAATCTTAGAAGGCGTAATAGCCTCAACAGTTCCATCGCTCTTATAATGGAAAATTGTAACAGCATCCCCTGCTTTAATATCTGATAAACCGGACAGGGTAATCTTTGCGCTCTTTGTTCCTGCTGGAACTACGATATCAACGATTGTTGCTACTTTTGCATTCTGTACTTTTTCATTTGCAGCCTTGATAATAGCCTTTACCTGTGTTGCTTCAATTTTTGTACCGATTGTTGCTCCAACATCGCTTGAAATTGCTGTTGTCGAAGCAAAGCTCTGTAATGAACTGTCAGTAATACTCTGTCCCGCACCGGTTGTTTCATTAACATCACCGGAAACAACAACATTAGCTGCTGCACCGTTTGATGCAGGGCTGTTTGCTGCCAAAGCAGTAATACTCATGCTCATTACAAGCAAAGATGCGCTTAACAAAGCAAATAATCTTTTTTTCATAACATTAACTCCTTTTACCTAAATGTAAGTGCAATATATATCAATTCGTTGTTTGAAACGAAATATGATATCGTTATTCTTCCCCCACCTTACGGGGTCTTCCATCAGCCACCATATAGGCTACTACAATATATCTTTTTGATGACGATGGACTAACACACGTAGAAAGTGTAATAAGTTTTGAATCCGCTGTTACATCAGCCTCTTCATCAACCACCGCATTATCCCAGTCTTTTACAGTATCAATAAACTTTTGTCTGTCTTCTTTTTTCTCAAAATCATATTCATACATAATATGTTTATCAGAATACTGAGTTGCTGCAAATATCTTATATACAATAGTTCCTTTAGGTGTGAAAATATACACATATGGATTATCATTAAGAAAATCTTCTTTTTCGTAACTATGTAAAGTATGGAACATTGAACCGTCTTTCATATTATGACCATAAATTATGGTATTAAAAGAAGTCATCTCCGTGCTATTGTAATACTCTGTATATAAACAGCCCGGATACCCTTCAGAACCATCTATATTATGGTTAAGATAATATGCTGTATCCGTTGGATGCTGGAGAATCGGATAATCAACCTTTGTTCCGGGAATATTAATCCATGCAAATATATTGGGATTTGCAGAATACAAACTGTTAAAATTCAGATGAAGTTCGGGCACGTCATATTCAGTCAAATCATCAACAATAATCTGCTCTTCTTCCTTGTCTTCAGATTCACCAGGATTATTATCCTCAGTTTCTGTTTCAACAATCTCTTCCAGGGCTTCTGCTTCTTTAAGTGTTTCTACGCTTTCCAGTTGTTCATTAATTCCCTTTTGTCTAATCACTATAAGTACAATAAGAACAACAGCAACCAATGCCAGAAGGATTGAGCCCAATATATAAAATAATTTTTCTTTGTTAAACTTTGGTTTTTCTGATTTATCATCGAAATGATCATTCATTGGAATCTTTAGACCTTTCCCCTTCGTCTGTTTCTATATAAAATAATTCTATCATCAGTTCATTTAATTTTTCTTTATCAACATAGAATTCTTCATATTCTATGCCTTTAACTGTCTCACCCGGTATAAAATATACATCATCTTCGCTAAAAGAATAACCATTGCAACGGGTAAGTAAATATGTCATTTCATCAATTGAAATATCTGTAACTGTATAATTGGAAGTTCTTTTATATAAATCCGGAAGAAAAGATATGTCGGTTTTACTTTTCTCAATCATTGCATTATATAAAGCAAAAACATACCCTTTTTGGCGATTAAGCCTTACGCTGGCGCTTCCAAACTCCGATTTGTCTCTGTATCTAACATATTCAAGAGCGGCATCCGATACCAGAGTAACTTCTTTTCCGGATACCCAGTCATCTCTTACTCCCGCCACATCATCTGTTATTGTTACGGTTACTCCGCCGACGCAATCATTAACGTAAGATATTATACCATAATTAACGCTTAAATATCCA
Organism: Lachnospiraceae bacterium UBA4338; assembly: GCA_002393735.1. GTDB lineage: Bacteria > Bacillota > Clostridia > Lachnospirales > Lachnospiraceae > UBA3766. The sequence continues at coordinate 7,457 of DGTK01000006.1, read as the reverse complement.
CTTATCGGAAGATTATAAAGCAATTTTGAAACAGCTTCAACTGTTAATTCACAACTATAATTCCTGCCCCCACCAAATCCATGTTGCAAGCATATCTGCCTTTCTACATACTGACTTTGATCAGGAAAATCAGAATTATACATATATATTTCTGTCATAGTATTTCTGTCTATGGCAAGTACTTTAACTTCCTTACTCTTATCATCCAGTATCAAAACATAATTGCCGTCATTCTGAAAACCCATAGCATATTCGGCATCTTCTTCGGGAACCGGATTAGGGTTATCTATTCCTATTAGCAAAATATTGGTAATTTCATCATTATATTTATACATCTTTCCATCATGATAAATATAGCCCTGTTCCCTCAAAGCCTCTTCCAGTTCCTCTCCTTCCATATCAGGAACTGTAGTTTTAGTATTACTCATCAGTTTTCTTTTACCGGATCCTAGAAAAAGATACACGCCCAGTAAAACAAAAACAATAATAAACAATATTACCAAAACTATTCTGCCAATTATTTTACCGTTTATTTTCTTCATAACAATTGATTAATCTGTAATCACCAGTTTTAAGTCATCCGGTGTTGTAACTTTGATGTTTGTATATTCGCCATCGCAGAGATATACTTTTTTGTCAGTAAAAAGTTCACATACCATGGCATCATCAGTGATGTTGACGCCCTTTGAAAGAAGGTCTTCTTCCTGGTCGATTAACTGCTGATATGCATTCTTAATTAAATCAAATCTAAAAGTCTGCGGCGTCTGTATAATATAGACGCTGTTTCTGTCAGGTGTTGTTTCTACAAAGCCGTTTTGGTCGGCAATTTTGATAGTGTCTTTGGATTTAACTGCAGCCACGCATGCCTCATACTGAGTCACCGCATCATAACATGAACGAATAATGAATTCGTCCACGTTTGGTCTTGCGCCGTCATGAATAAAAACATAATCCGCATCATCTATTGCCATAAGCGCATTGTAAACAGAGTGATATCTTTCTTTGCCACCCTGCACAATCTTTGATACCTTCGTAAAATTATACTCACTAACAATGCTGTTACAAATGGCAATATCAGATGTTGCTATAACCACATTTTGAATTATATCTGATTCTTCGAAAGCCTTAAGAGCATAGTAGATAAGCGGCTTTCCACCAACCAGTGCAAACTGCTTAGGGATATCTCCTCCCATTCTTTTACCCATGCCTGATGCTAAAACTATTGCTGTATTATTCATCTTCTCACCCAAATTACAATCTTAAATTCGCAATGGCATTAAGGCCTAAATCATCTCTTTTGCCATCCATATATGCATAATATCCTGCGGCGCCAATCATGGCTGCGTTGTCCGTACAAAGAATCGGGGACGGAACATAGAATTTCACGCCTTCTTTTTTCATCGCTTCCTCAAGTGAAGCACGAAGCGCGCTGTTGGATGCAACTCCTCCCGCAAGCGCAAAGGATTTCATATTATACTCTCTTACGCATCTTACAGCCCTGTCCACAAGCACATCCACAACTGCTGCCTGGAATGATGCTGCCACGTCGGGAATACTGATTTCCTCATTCTTCATTGCCGCTTTATTGAGGTAGTTAAGAACGGCGGATTTGAGCCCCGAGAAGCTGAAATCATATTCAGAACCATCCACCTTGCCTCTAGGGAAATCAATGGCCTTAGGATTGCCTTCCTTAGCAGCCTTATCTATCTTCGGACCACCCGGATATCCAAGTCCGATTGCTCTTGCAACTTTGTCAAAAGCCTCGCCCGCTGCATCATCATATGTCCTTCCGATCACTTCGACAGAAGTATATGAATTAACATTTATAAGATGTGTATGACCACCTGATACTACCAAAGAACCGAAGGCCGGTTCCAATTCAGGATGCTCAAGATAATTTGCCGATATATGTCCCATGATATGATTAACGCCAACCAGCGGCTTGTTCTTGGCCCAGGCGATGGCTTTGGCAGCGGAAAGGCCTACGAGAAGCGGTCCAACAAGACCCGGACCATAGGTAACGGCCACAACATTAATATCATCAAGAGTAACACCTGCTTCCTTAAGTGCAGTCTCAATGACATAATTAATCTTATCGATATGCTTTCTGGATGCTATTTCCGGAACCACACCGCCATATAAAGTATGTAAATCAATCTGGGAATAAATAGTATTAGATAAAACCTCTCTTCCATCTCTGACTACGGAAGCTGCTGTTTCATCACAAGAACTTTCAATTGCAAGAATCAAACAAGCACTCAATGTCTTTATAACTCCTTAGGTCTTTTACTCAGCTTCTGATACCGCACCGGTAGTATCTTCGGACGCTTCTTCATCATCTGCTAAAGTAAATCCATATATTTTCCAGTGACCATCATCATCTTTTCTTAAGAGGAATACCTCGTTTGAATAAACGAATTCTGTACCCTGACGAAGTCTGTAGGTCACATATAATTTGGCAAAATTAAAATTATCAACGCTGTAATATTCCACGTCTGCTGCTGAGGATAAGGTATATCCTGATACAGTCAGGGACTTGGAATTAAAGGAAAGGATTTCTGTCTTAAGGGAATCCACATAATCTTCAAAGCTCTGATTCTCAACCAGTTCTTCATCACAGAGTTCTCTGGACTTTTCGGCTAATTTTTCAAGTGTTACTTCATCCATTTTCTCATTGTAGAAGCAGGTTGTGATCTCGCTGTACATCTTAACTACTTCTTTCGGGGTAGGAGGGTAATTACGATCGAAATCCGAAAGCAGTATTCCATCAACAGCGCTGATTTCAACAGCGGGTTCTGTTGTTACTTCTTTGGCTTTTTCGTTATTCACATATGAAAAAGCCAGAATAATCAGAACTGCAACTAAAATAAGAGCTGTTATTCCTGCAATTATGCCTTTGGATATTCCTTTGGACTTCTTTGCCATGTCCTCCTCCTTTCCCCGGTATTTTAATCTTTAGTAATTTTATGTAAACCTATGAAAATTAATCTTCAAATTTTAATTCCACACTCATTCCGTCTTTTCCGGCAACAGTATTCGGAAAAATCTTCTGAGTTGCCGGTATATACGGCGCCGGCTTAACCATTGCAGGGCTGTAATGGGTTAACCACAGTTCCTTTACGCCTGCCTCTTTCGCCAGTTTGGCGGCTTCCGAAAAAAGCATATGCTTATGTTTCTTCACCTTATCAAAATACTCATCTTCTCCATACATGCCTTCGCAGATGAAGAGATCTGAATCTTTCGCATTATCTATAATGCTCTGACATGGCCTTGTATCTGTGGTATATGTAAGCTTAAGACCTTTCCTGTCTGCTCCCATAACCATGTCGGGAGTGTAGACCTTACCATCCACCTCAACATTCTCGCCATGCTGAAGTTTATTCCAGTATGTAACCTCAAGCCCTAAGGCCTTTGCCTTATTTACATCAAACTGACCTAATCTGTCTAAACTTAGAGTATATCCATAACAAGGAACATTATGATTAACCTTAAAGGCTTTTAAGTGAAGCATATCAGCTAATTCAAAATCCTGCTCCGCACCATCAATTTCAATGAATTCTATTGGAAAAGGCAGCTCCGGAGCTATGGTTCTAAGAGCATTGACTGTTTTAGTCAGTCCCTTCGGACCTATTAAGGTAAGTGGCTCCTGTCTGTCTGAATTACCCATTGTAAGCAGCATTCCCGGCAGTCCGCTTATGTGGTCTGCATGAAAATGTGTAAAACAAATCACATCTATTGGATTAGGACTCCAGCCTTTTTTTCTAAGGGCAATCTGGGTACCTTCACCGCAATCTATCAGTATGCTTTTGCCATTATACCTGACCATAAGTGAGGTAAGATATCTTCCCGGCAGGGGCATCATCCCTCCGGTTCCGAGTAAACATACATCTATCATTAATCAATCTCCATTTTATAAAGAACTGCATTCTCAGTGGGATTGGAATAATAATTCTTTCTCATTCCCACTTCCACAAAACCTGTTTTCTCATATAGTTTTCTTGCTGCAGTATTATTCTCTCTTACTTCAAGGAAAAGGCTTTTAACTTCTTTTACCTCTTCCCTTGTTTTATTTCTCATCACATCAAGAAGTGAAGTTGCAACTCCTTTATTCCTTGCTTCTTCTTTTACTGCTATTCTAAGAAGTTCTGCTTCTTCCGAAAGCAGCATATATATTACATATCCAAGTAAGTCTTCATCTTCAAAGGCGCCCATTACGAGATAATTATCGCTGTGGACATTGTCCTTTATGGACTCTTCACTCCATGGATCAGAGAAAACCTGCGCTTCCAAAGTCGCAATTTTAATACAGTCTGAATCGGATACAGTTTTAAGCTTCACCCAGGGCCTCCGCTCTTTCTCTCTCTGCCTGTGAAGGGCGAAGATAAACAGGGCTGTGCTCGGAAGCATTTACAGCCTTACCTTCCTCAACTAACTTTGCACCAAGCAGTGCCACGCTGCCGGCCCTTTGGTAACGCATCTGAGCCGGAGCAAAGGAGTAAGGAACTTTAATATTTTCCTTGATCACATCCTTGTAAACATCCACGCCGTCTCCAAGAAATACCACTTTACGTCCCATTTCATTAAGGATATCAAGAAGATCTGAAACTGCCAGAGCGTCCGCCTCTCTTAATTCCTTAAGTTCCAAAGAATCACCATCAGCCTTTACATATTCATATAAAGCGTTATATACCTGCTGCCTTCTGGCATCCATAATCGGACTAATAATCGCATCCTCATCATAAACATTCATGGCAAGCGCCTTAAGAGTCGGCACATTAACTATTGGCTTACCTAAAGCAAGTCCCATGCCTTTGGCTGTTGCCGAGCCAATTCTGAGTCCCGTAAAAGAACCCGGTCCTTCAGATACTGCAATAGCATCAAGTTCATTTATATCAAGACCTTTGCCCTTTACCATTTCATCAATCATTGGAAGCAGTGTCTCGGAATGAGTCTTCTCACCATTCTTATTACCACGCCCTAATTTTTTATGATGAATTGAATATTCAGCTGTAATTATGCCATCTTCATAAATTGCAGCAGTTGCTACATTACCTGAAGTATCAATGGCTAATATTTTCATTTTTATCTCCCATCAGATGAGAGGATTGTCAATTTTAATCTCTCTTGCATCTGCATCTATATCAAGTCTTTTGGATATGTGAATATAAATTGTTTCAGGTGGAAGCAGTTCTTCAATCTGGTTGGCCCATTCGATCAAACATACGCCATCTGAGAAGAAATATTCATCATAACCTATGTCATCCATTTCTTCCACATCAAGAACTCTGTATACATCGAAATGGTATAAAGGAAGTCTTCCTTCGTCATATTCCTTAACTATGGTAAAAGTCGGGCTGTCCACATAATCTTCTACCCCAAGACCTTTTGCAAAGCCCTTGGTGAAAACTGTCTTGCCACACCCAAGATCGCCAATCAAAGCATATATTCCGCCTGCTTTGGCTTCCCTGGCCAGCCTTTCACCAATACTTTTGGTCTCTGCTTCACTTTTTGTAATAATAATATCCTGCACGTATTTATCCTAAAATCTTATTTTTACTTTGGAAGGGTCCATATTGGCTGAGATAACCTTAAGCACATCATCAGTCTTGCCTTCCATCGCTTTTCTCGGCCATATAAAAGCCGTCGCCTTACCTGTATAAACAATAATATTCATCCTGGTTCCCACTGCCTTTGTGCAGGTATCCCAGGAAACTGTGGTCTCAAGTTCTCCTGAAGAAATCTTCACTCCTTCTTCAGAAAGAACATATTTAAGTTCGTCCTTATAAGCCGGATTTAATTTAACCATCTGGGCTGAACGAATATATAATGTCACTGGCAGGAATAAAATAAGGACAATAGCGAATATCAGGTACATAAGATGCATTGTCTTCAAATACCCGAATATAAGAAAAACACCAAGACCGGTCGCTATAATGGCGTCCGCCCTCTTGTATGAATGCTGCAGATTAAAATCATACAGTATCTGTGGTGTCATTTTGAACTTAAATTCCACTTCCATGTGAACCTTCTTCTCCATTTGTAATATGACATAGCTCTTGCGAGCATACTCTTTTACATATTACCACATTTCATATATAAATAAAAGGAAATATTACGCGAAAAAAACAGGTCCTGGTTTTAATGCAAGGCCTGTTCATTAATTATATGTCATAGTCTTTCATCGTGGAAGTCAATCTATCTTTACCATAGCATAATGCAAATTATGAAATCATCTTTTTTATCTTTTTTTCGTTATCCCTCGTAAAATCACTAAGTTCATAGGATCTGATGCGCTGATTTACCAATAACGGTTCCACAAAACCATTTTTTACCAACACAGATAATCTGTTTATTACCGTTTTGTTTGTCACACCGATTTCACGACTGACTTCGATTGGCGTAAACTCTCCTTTATATTTCTTTATCAAAAATAAAAGCAGTTCCTTCTCTTTGCCCTTTAAATATGATAAGCTTCCGCTTATTTCATCCTCGCTTGAACTTTCCGACAGTTCACAAATCTTATTAGAATATAACAGCACCATGCGAAGGAAGTAATTCACCCACATTTCCGGATGTGGTGGATTGTTTCTTCCAGAGTAATAAAGTGCCGGCAAACCCATCTGTATCGATTCATAATACTCATTAATGTCATATGCAAAGTATTCTTCCAATGAACCGATGCCATTAAATCCATATCCATTGATATCCAAAATATATCCGGAAAGCAAACGTGCAGTTCGACCATTTCCGTCTTCAAACGGATGTATCGTAACTAACTGATAATGTACAACCGCCGCAACTATCAATGGGTGATCATCAGTGGTATTTGCATACTCGACTAATTCATCAAGCAGTTCCGGTATATCAAGGTATTCTGGGGGAATATAATCGGGATTCCCGGTCTGAGAATCATAAACGGCAAACAATACTCCTGGAGGCATAGCTCCCCTTAGTCCGATTTTTTCCTTAGATGCTCCCTTTTCAACATATTTCTGGACATCCAATATCAGTTTTTTAGAAAAACGCTCTTTCTCTTTTACCTTTTCTTCCAGATAATTCAATGCAAGAAAATAATTGCGCACTTCCTGTTCCGGCTTTAGGAAATGTTTTCTTTCATCCTGCTCTATTACTTCATCAACCTGCTTTTCAGAGAGGGGATTACCTTCTATCTTATTTGAAGCATATGAACTCTTTTTCTTTGAATTTTTCCGCAGTCTGCTTGATACAGACCTTGGTAGTTTTACGGAAGAAACCTTGTATCTGTTTTTATCTATTTCAGTTATATATTTTAATATCTCATTTGTCAGAACCACTTTAATCATCTTAATTCACCTCGATGATATTATAGCAGAACGGCCTTGAAAATTCTATTAAATTTTCACTATTTTTTCACTATTTTTTCACTATTTTTCATTATCATTAGTCAATAAAACTGGAATTTGTTTATTTATAGAACC
>DGTK01000007.1:236986-276630 GCA_002393735.1 Lachnospiraceae bacterium UBA4338 | reverse complement strand
CTATGACTTTATATAATAGTAGGGGAATTAGTATGAGGGACTTTGAAAGATTTGATATGGTAAGGCCGCCGGTGAGGACGAAGTGGTATTTAAGGCCGCTTACGTATATTTTGAGTATGCCGGATGTATGGAAGCACAAAAATGTGCTAACCAAAACGGGTGTGGAAGAGATTAAGCCTCCGTTTGTGCTGCTTTGTAATCATAATGCTTTTATGGATTTTAAGGTGGCGACAAAGGCCATATTTCCGTGGCGTGCCAATTATGTGGTGGCCATTGATGGTTTCCTTAAAAGAGAGTGGCTGCTGCGTGATGTAGGCTGTATATGTAAGCGTAAGTTTACAAGCGATATAATGCTGGTTAAGCAACTTATGAGAACCATTAAAAATGGCGACGTGGCGGTGATTTATCCTGAGGCAAGATATTCGTTATGCGGAACAACTGCTGTGCTGCCTGAGTCACTTGGAAAGTTATGTAAACTCTTAAAAGTTCCGGTTGTGACTCTGATCTGTCATGGACATCATGTTAATTCACCATTCTGGAACCTGCATGACAGGGGCGTTAAGCCTACTGAGGCAGAGTTCAAACTTCTGTTTAGTGTGGATGAACTGAAGGAACTGTCTGTGGAAGAAATCAACAGAAGAATCGTTGAAGCATTTCAGTATGATGACTTCAAATGGCAGAAAGATAAAGGAATTAAGATTACTTACAAGGGCAGGGCGGAAGGTTTACATAAAATCTTATATCAGTGCCCTGAATGTAAAACAGAATTTAAGATGTCATCTTCGGGCACGATTTTGAAATGCGAGGCATGTAATAAAGAGTGGGAGATGACGGAACTTAGCGAGTTGAAGGCTTTGAGCGGCGAGGCGTATTTTGACCATATTCCTGACTGGTATGAGTGGGAGAGGCAGAATGTGAGGGCCGAGGTTAAGGCGGGAACCTATTCGACAGGGGAACTGCCTGTTCGAGTGGACTCTCTTCCAAATGCAAAAGGATATATTGATATAGGCAGGGGGACCATGGTGCATGATATGAACGGATTCAGGGTTCAGTGCACGGACAAGGATGGCGATAAGCATGAAATGGTTAAGAATGTGCCGTCGCTGTATTCCTGCCATATTGAATATGAGTATCTTGGAAAGTTTGGAGACTGTGTGGATTTAAATACACTGGAGGATACCTGGTATGTTTATCCGGATCCAAAGAAGTGCGATTTTGCGGTAACCAAGATGGCTCTGGCAACGGAAGAATTATATTTTGATTATGAAGAAAAATGTGGTCGAAACCACGAACCGGGGTTGGCGTAAAAAGATGCATTTTACCCCGTCCCTAGTGGCAATAGCGTAAAAAGATGCACATTACCCCGTCCCTAGTGGCAATATTGCTATTATAATAGCAAATCTTTACAAAAATGGTAAAAAATGCTATTATAATAGCAAGGAGAAAACGCATGGAATATAATTTTTATACACCTAATGATTTTGCTATGAAACTTGCGAATAAAATAAAGCGAATTCGTAAGAGAAAGAAACTTACTCAGAAAAATCTTGCTGCAAGAAGTAATGTAAGTTATGCATCTTATCGTAAATTTGAGGAAAAAGGAGAAATATCTCTTAGTTCACTGATTAAGATTATGATGGAACTTGGGGTAATCGATGATTTTAATGCTTTGTTTGAGAATCCGGTGTATCAAAGTATAGAAGAGGTGATTAACGATGCCAAATAAACAATTGGAAGTGTATTATCATGGGAAAAATGTGGGAACTTTGGCACAGACCTCTGATAAAAGGGTTGCTTTCCAGTATTCAACCGACTGGCAGAAAATCGGTTTTTCAATTAGCCCGTTTTCCCTGCCATTAAGAAATGATGTATTTATCCCTTCTGTTACGACAAGAGAATATTTGCACGGTTTATTCGGTGTTTTTGCCGATAGTCTGCCTGACAGTTGGGGAAACTTATTATTGGACCGTTTCCTGCTATCAATAGGCGTTAAGCCGGATGAAATAAACGAACTTGACAGACTTGCATATATTGGGAAATCGGGAATGGGTGCCTTGGAATATTATCCTTCTAAAGAATCGGAATATCGTATTGAAACAGTAGCGTTGAATTATGATGAGATTGCAAGAGAGTGTGCGAAGATTCTGGAATCGAAAGAGTCTGATAAACTGGATATGATTTATAATATCGCCGGTTCAAGTGGAGGTACCAGGCCGAAGATATTTGTTAAAGAAAAGAACGAAGAATGGATTGTCAAATTTGCGTCGCATATTGATTCACCCAGCGCCGGGAAAAAAGAATATGAGTATTATAAATGTGCCACAAAATGTGGAATAAACATGTCTGACAGTGAATTAATTAAGTCTAAAAAAAACGAAGGATATTTTAAGACTAAGCGGTTTGATCGGGTTAAGGGAGAAAAAATACTGTTTGTGTCATTCGCAGGAATGCTGGAAGCTGATTACCGTGCGCCATGCCTGGACTATTTGACATGTATGAAACTGGTTCAAGCTTTAACAAAAAATAATATAAATGATTTAAAACAGTTATATAAGACTATGTGCTTTAATGTGTTTGCACATAACATGGATGATCATGCCAAGAATTTTGCATTTATATATACAGATGCGGGTGGATGGAGATTATCGCCAATGTTTGATCTGACATATAGTAGCACTTATTATGGGGAACATACAACTTCGGTAAATGGAAAGGGAAAGAATATTACAGATTCGGATCTTATCACTGTAGGTGTAAAAGCAGGATTAAGTAAGCAATATGTGGAAAGTGAAATTCAGGACATAAAAGGAAAGACGGCTTATCTTAAGGATTTGGCCCTATGACCGCAAAAAGTATAAATAAATGATTGAATAAATAAGTACCCTCTTTGCCGTTTTGTCCGGTAAAGAGGGTACTATTTGATTTAGATGCACATTACCCCGTCCCTAGTGGCTCACTTGCTTATTTATACTGGCCAACCAGGTAGATAAGTGGAGAGTTCCAGTAGATGCAGATCTCGTTGGTTGAGAAACTGCTTTCGTTATCTACGTAGCATGCTGCGGCAGATCTAAGTGTGAGAACTGCTTTGGCATATGGGTCGGCAGGGTTGGAGTTTGGTCCGCCTACCAGCATACCAGGCATAGGCTTCTGCTGAACCTGTGAAGGTCTGTGGTGGATATGCTCAGGTGAGAAATCACCAAATGTTGTTACATAGCAGTATGTAATTGGATTTACACCCAGGAGATAATCATACTGATATCTTGCATATTTATTGAAATCTTCATTGCCGGTAACCCTGGCTGTCATAAGATATAACATACCGTGGTTTGCAACTGTCATGTTGCTGCCCCAAGGATAGTCATAACCAAGGGAGATGAAGTATGCATCTTTGGCAATTGCTGTGGTTTCGTCTGTTGCATATTTATTGAATACACCGGTAAGACCTGTGGTTAAATCATCGTTTCCTGCAAGTTCTTCAGGTCTTGTCATGTAAGCGTATGCGCCGTAACCTGACATGTTAGCCCAGCCAAGATCAAGTGATGACCACTTAACGCCTAAGTAGATTTCAGCTGCCTTATTAAGATAAGTGCTGTCACCTGTTGTGATATATAATTCAACAGCTGCCCAGAAATATTCATCTTCTGACTTGCCATCAGGATATTCACCTGTGGAGATGTCTTCAGGATTAATGAAGCCTGGCATGTCAGCGCCTTCTTTTTCCATAAACTCGAAAGCCTTCTTGGAAGCTGCTAAGCATTTAGCAGCATAATCTGCATCATATTCTTCATAGATTCTTGCAGCCTTGGCCATGATTGCAGCGAAGTCTGCAGTTGCTGTTGCTGAGATTGGACATACGATAAGTTCTGCTGTTTCATCCTGCGGCATAACTGTTTCAGGGAATACAGCACATGTTACCTTATGATATACGCCGCCGTTATCAGCCTGCATCTTTAAGAAGAAATCAAGTTCCCACTTGGCTTCGTCAAGGATATCCGGAATACCGTTACCACTTTCGGGAATGCCTAAAGAATCTGAATCTGTACCGACACCTTCTTCATATGTTAAGAAGAGATCGGCAATTGTCTTGGTACCCGGAACCACGTATCTGCCGTAGTCACCTGCGTCATGCCAGCCGCCTGATACATCAATCTTCTTGTCAGTTCCATAGATTGTGGCTTCATCCATATGACACTCAGGATGTGCAAAATCCCCGGCCATATCACTTGTTAATTCCATACCACATCTCTGAAGGTAAAGCATATGAACTGTGCTTGCATATAAATCATCATAAAGATGTTCTTTAATTTCGAAGTCGTATGAGTTACCAAAATCCTTAACACTGATATAGTAGGTACCAGGTGTCTTGAAGTCTGAGAAGTCACCGGATGTGCAGGCAGAATCACCTGACTTGGAATTGATGAATTCTTCATTAAGTGTACCTGTATATACTACTTCATCTGTTGCTGCATCATGAATCTCGAATACGTTATTATCTCTGTTGTAACGGCAGATAACTGTCTTCTGGTCATCAGGATTATAACCAATCTGATTTACCTTAACATTAAGTGGTGTAGGAAGTGGCTCAAGTGCCATCGCATTGGATGCATCAGTAATGGTCATTGTGAAATTATCAATATAAACCTTACATGGAGTAGTAGCATCCAGGTCGCCCTGTGAACCTAAGTTAAAGCAAAGACGAGGAGCCGGGTCTGAATCTTCCTCCATGGTAAAATTAGCCACGATGTGCTTAACATCAGGACCGATAGGAACCGCATCCTCTTCATAATATGGATGGTAGTCGCCGCCATTAATCTGGTAACGCCACTGCATAACTCTGTCTATATCGCAGTGGATATCAAAGGATGCTTCATATACGCAGCCCTTGTTCATTGAGAAACCGTCTCTGTAAACCTGACATGAATAATCAAGCATACCCGGCTTGGCGATATCTACACAAAGTTCTCCATTCTCAACATATGTTTCAAAAGACCCGCCGTTTGAATATGTGTACCATTCACCGGTTGAACCGTCTTCAAAATCATCGCCAATAACAATGGCGCCATCTTCAAGACCGTTACCAAAGCCTTCGATAGTTCCGTCGCCAATACCACCCTCATCAGTGGTTTCGGTTTCTTCAGTTGATTCCGTGGTTTCAACCACTTCTTCTGTAACTTCTGTTTCGGTATTTTCACCGGAATTACCATTGCATGAAGCAAGAGATAAAACCATCACACCAGCTAAAAGAAGTGATAAGATTTTCTTGTAATTCATTTTGCCTCCCTCGAACTAATGTTCTTTACATTATTTGAAAAAAATGCTAAAATTATCATATATTATATCATACTATGAATGTAGCCAAATTTGTACTTTTTTTATAAAAATATAGCCTGTTTTTAGAAGGGAAATTTGATATGAAGATTATACATACAGCTGACCTTCATCTGGATTCCAAGCTGGACGCTAATTTTGCCGACGAGCCGGAGAGAAAGAAACAAAGAAGAGAAGAGACCCTGGTTGCTTTTACAAGGCTTGCAGATTATGCAGCCCAGAACGATGTCAAGGTTGTAATTATTGCAGGGGATATGTTTGATACCAACAGTGTAATTAACAGAGTTGTTAATACTGTTTTAAATACCATTAGGAAGTATCCGGACATTGATTTTTTGTACCTTAGGGGTAATCATGACGAGAAGAGTATTTTCGTTGATGCAGCCACAAAGCCTGAGAATCTGAAACTCTTTAATAAGGATGAGTGGACAGAATATCAGTATGACAATATTTCAATCTGGGGTACTGAGTCGCTTGCTGACAGGGAGAAATATGCTTCCTTTGTGCCGGACAGAAGCAGATTTAATATTGTAACATTACATGGACAGACTGGTTTACATAAGAAGAATAATGATAAGTCAGATGTTATTGCACTTAATTCATTTAAAAATCTGGGACTTGATTATATTGCCCTTGGTCACATTCATTCATTTATCAAGGAAAAACTGGATGACAGATGTGATTACTGCTATGCAGGATGCTTGGAGGGCAGGGGTTTTGACGAATGCGGTGTTAAGGGATTCTGTCTTTTGGATATTAATGGAGATAAGTATACCAATGAGTTTATTCCTTTTGCAAAAAGAGAATTCCATTATGTAGAGGTTGACATAACTGATACAATTTACCAGGATGACATTGCCGATTTAATCAGGGAAAAAATCAAAGATATACCTGCTAAGGATATGATTCTGGTGGATTTAGTTGGATATCATACTGTGGAAACAGAGATTAATATTCCATTTTTTACGGAGCTTTTAGGAGGCAGTTATTTTCTCTTTAAGATTAAATGTCACAGTAAGCCGTTAATTAATGTGGAGGATTATAAGGGGAATATTTCGCTAAAGGGCGAATTCCTGGACCTGGTAGAAGGAAGCGACTTAAGTGATGAGGATAAGAAAAAGGTTATGCTCCTCGGAATACAGGCTTTATCAGGGGTTAAAGTGGGGGAACTTAGCATATGATTATAAATAGTATTTATATAGAGAATTATGGCGGCCTTAGTAATTTCAAAATGGATTTTTCTGATGGCCTTAATGTAATAAATGAACATAACGGATATGGCAAGTCTACAATAAACTCTTTTATTAAGGCCATGTTTTACGGGCTTCCAAATTCCTCAAAAAGGGACATTGATCTTAACGAATATAGCCATTATGAGCCGCTTGACGGAGGTGTCTTCGGTGGCAGTCTTATATTCACAACAGATGATAAGACATATCGAATTGAAAGAATTTTTGATAAGACAAAAAGCGAAAAGGCTAAGAAGGATACAGGAAATATCACAGGCACATTTAAGCTTTATGATAATAAAACCAATATGCCATCTGATGATTATTCCACAAATATTGGCTTTGAACTTTTTGGAGTGGATGAAAGTACTTATGTTACAACTGTTTATGCAGGTCAGGGCAAGGTTAATTCGCCGCTTGGAAATACTCTTTTAAATAAACTTAAGAATGCAGCAAATGAAGATGAAAACAGTGAAGATGAGTATACCAGCGCCTGCGCCGTACTTGATGCAAAAAGAGGTGAATATCATAAACAGAGCGGAGCAGGTATTATTGATGATATTCAAAGAACGATTGATGATAATAATTTATTCATCTCCAATTCTGTTGAATATAAGGCTAAGGTTATTCAAAGACAGAAAGAAATTGAAGCGTTAAGTGAACAGGTTAAAAAGAATGGTGAAATAAGCAAAGCCTATAATGAAGAGATTAAGAAGGCTGAGAAGAATTCTGTCAATAAGGCCAACAAAGAGAAGAAAGATAATCTTGATAAGAAATACGCCGATATCCAGAAAGAATTGAATAATCTTGATGATTATTTCAGTAACGGTATACCGGAAGATGAAGAACTTGATCAGATTTTAGAGAAGATTGCCAATCTGGATGGGCTTAGGAAAGCAGAGTTTAAGGCCGGGGATTTTGAGTCTGATTATAAGGAATTATGTGATCAGATGGAAAAGAATAATATCACAAGGGAAAGCATTGACGCCTGCAGGGATAAGATAAAGGAGATAAAAGAAGAAGAGAAGATAATCGATTCACTTGAGATGGATGTAAAGGAAGAAAGTGATAAATTATATGAAATTGACAAGCCTGATACCACGATGCTTCTTGTACTTGGATTGATACTTATTATTGCAGGATTAGTGGCAGTAGTTGTGATTTATGCGCTTACAGGTAATGCCATATATGCTTTGCTCGGACTTATTATTTCATTAACAAGTATTATTTTCTTTATTTTAATCAGTGGAAAGAATAAGGAATATGAGAGAGAAAAAGCAAAGCAGCAGGCAAGGGTTGAAGAAAGGGAAAAGAAATTAAATGATAAGAAAATCGAATGCGAAGGCAAGAAACAGTCGCTTAATTTATTCCTTGGAAAATTCCTTAAAATAAATAATGATATTGAAAGCCTTCTTCTTAATATGGAAGTTGTATTAAATGAGAAGGATAAATATAATGAAAGACTTAAGAAGACAGAAGAAGAAAAGGCTGAGAACATAGCTAAGGCCGATGCGCTTGAAAAAGAGATTATTTCGGGCATTCAGAAGTATGAGCCTTATACAAGAGAAGGTAATAACTATAAGGAAATAATTAAACTTATAAGGGATAAAAGTAATAAAATCAAGATGCTTAATAAGAGTCTTGAAGATGTTCAAAATGACTTGAAACTGATTCCTGAATCTGATTATGTGATAGAAGAGGGAGTGCGTTCCATTGAGGAACTTCAGAAACTTGATGGTGAGATTCATGATGAAACAATCAGTGTGATGAATCAGATTAATATTTATAAAAATGATATTGAAGAATATAATGATATATTATCTGAGGCTGAAAGAAAAGCAGAAGAGAATGAGGATCTTAAGGCAGAACTTAAGGAAGCAAAGACTACTTTTAACTTAATTAAGAAAACCATGGATTTACTTAAGAAAGCAAAAGAGAATTTCAGCTCGAGATATATCAATGAAATCAATGCCAATATGACCAAATACATTGATTTGATTGATGATAATGAAGGTCGCAAATTCGTGGTGGATGCCAATTTCAAAATCTTAGATTGTACTAAAGCCATTAGCAGGGATTTCAAGTATTCAAGTGTTGGTATAAGGGAACTTGTTATGGTGTCTTTAAGATTTGCACTTATTGACACTTTGTTTAAGGAAGAATATCCTACTATAGTATGGGATGATCCTTTTGTAAATCTTGATGATGATAATTTACAAAGAGGAATGAATCTGCTTAAGTCTATTTCAGAAAGTAAACAGATTATATATTTTACATGTTCTAAGTCGAGAGCGTAAAGGAGGATAACTTGGACCAGGGGACGATTATCAGAATAATCATTCTAATTATTTTAATTTTACTGTCAGCATTTTTCTCATCTGCAGAAACAGTTTTTATGGCAGTAAACGAAGTAAAGATTAAAAGTCTGTGTGATGAGGGAAATAAAAAAGCTCTTCTTATACAGAAGATATTATCGAATTATTCCAAACTGATAAGTGGAATACTTGTAGGTAATAATATTGTTAATATTTCAGCGTCGGCGCTTACTACAACAATTGCGGCATCAACCGGATATTCAATGGCAGTAAGTATTGCAACGGGGCTTTTAACCTTTATTATTCTTATATTTGGGGAGATTGTTCCCAAAACAATAGCCAAGGTGCTGGCAGATAAACTGGCATTTATTTATGCACCGATTATTCAATTTGTGCTTATTGTGCTCACTCCGATTATTTGGATTGTGGATAATTTTGCCAAGTTTATATTGTGGGTGCTGAGAATTGATGCAGACAAAAGTACCCCTATGACAGAAATCGAACTAAGAACCATTGTTGATACCAGCCATGAAGATGGTGTTATAGAAGATAAAGAAAGAGAAATGATTGTTAATGTGGTGGATTTTGGTGATGCCATGGTTAAGGATATCATGATTCCACGAATTGATATGGAATGTGTTTCCGATGATGCCACATTTAATGAGATTAAGGAAGCATTTGAAAACAGTAAGTTTACAAGATTTCCGGTATATCACGAATCAACTGATAATATTATTGGCGTAATCAATATTAAGGATATGGTTTTCCTTAAGGAAGAAGATTTTAAGATTAGCAGTATTTTACGAGAAGTATATTTTACGTACGAGCATAAGAAGACTTCTGATCTTATGATGGAACTTCGCGGTTCATCACTTAATATAGCAATGGTTTTAAATGAGTATGGTCTTACGGAAGGTATGGTTACCATGGAAGACTTACTTGAAGAGATTGTTGGTGAAATAAGAGATGAATATGATGAGGATGAAAGAGACTTAATTCACAAGATTGATGAGAATAAATATATCGTTCAGGGCAGCATGAAACTTGATGATATAAATAATGCAATCGGAACCGAGTTTGAAAGCGAGGAATATGATTCAATCGGTGGCCTTATTATTGAAAAACTCGATACTCTTCCACAGGTAAGAGAGAAGGTTGTTCTTGATGATGGAACAATGCTTATTGTTAAGAAAGTAAAAGATAACAGAATAGAAGAAGTAGTTGTTAATAAAAAGGCTGCTGTTGGTTGACTTTTTGGCAATTAGTTTCTAAAATATAACATATATTGTGTGTGTTTTAAGGGTAGATTTTTTTGAAGAGGAATGCATATGTTAAATTGTGATATTGAGAGAATAAGCAGAATTGCTGATGCTATTAAAAAATCAAAAAATGTCGTATGTATTACCGGTAATGAATCAGTTGTTGAGTGCGGTAAGATGAATGTCTGGGATGACACAAACATCTTCAGAGTTGAGAAGACATACGGTAAGGCTCCGGAGGAGATTTTGTCGGCCGGTGAGTTCTCAACAAGAAAAGAACGATTCTATAATTTTTTCAAGAAAGAGGTTTTAGGAGACCTTCCTAAACCTGGTATTACATATGAAGTAATCAAGAATATGAAGGATGCAGGATATCTTAGTTCAGTTATCGCCTTTAGTATATTCGGATTAGAGAAAATGGCAGGAGTAGAAGATGTTATTGAACTTAGTGGTTCAGTATATGACTATTACTGCTGCAATTGTCGTAAGGATTATGACCTTGATTATATCAAGTCTTTCAAGGGTACAGTTCCGCTTTGCGATGAATGTGATTCGGCAATCAGACCAAGTATCAGATTATTTGGTGAGAGAATACAGAATGACCTTAATACCCAGGCTGCAATTGCCTGTCAGAAGGCAGACATTGTGCTTGTGCTTGGTGTGGATCTTTATGGTTCAAAGATTCAGTACTGTACCAGCCATTACCGGGGACATAATCTGATTTTGGTAACAGAGAATGAACATTTCGGTGATAAGTATGCAGACGAGGTTATTTATACCAAGTCTCAGGATTTCATGAGATGTTTATGGCAACATTTGAGTAGAGATTAAATATGAATGATAAATTTTTTGATCTGTCTAAGGAAAAGCAGGATAAGATAATTAATGGAGCGGTGAAGATTTTTGCCATTAACGGATATAAGAAAGCCAGTACGGATGATATGGTCAGGGATACCGGAGTAAGTAAGGGCCTTTGGTTTCACTACTTTGAGAACAAACTTGGTTTATATACCTTTGTATCAGATTATATTATCAGATTCTACTGCATGGAATTATCATCCATGATGCCGGAAGGCGGAGATTATTTTAAGAAAATATATGAGATAGAAAGAATAAAGGTAGAGGTTTCAAAGTTCTACGAATATGCTCCGATGCTTTTAACTACGTTAGTCAATGAGCGTGATGAGGAAGCAATGAATGCAGTTAAGGGATATGTGAGAACTTATCTTGAAGCCATTGCTGCGCCTTTTGAGAATCTCCCGGATGAATTCAGTCCGGACATTAATACGGACATCCTTGATATGACCATAAATTATACAACCTATGGTCTTATGAAAGAAGCTTATCTTACAGGTAGATTCGCCAGGTCAGAATATCTCGGAAGCCTGCAGGCTTACCTGGATATGATGAGGAAAATTGCATATTAATATACTACAGCAGGTTAAGGCCTGCTGTTTCTTTATGACCTGATAACGCCTTCTGGCGATAGATTCAGAAAGTTCTGTTAATAGTGGCAAAAACTGCCTTTTTTTCCTTGATTTACCATAAATAGTGTGATACAATATCCATTGTCTGCGAACAATTGTCCGCTGGCGGAAAACAGACGGACTTGTTTTTAAGGGGATTATATGAGTAAAGAACATACCTATTATGTGGTAAAAAGAGATGCTTTGCCGGAGGTTCTTCTGAAGGTTGTAGAGTGTAAGAATCTGATAGAATCGGGCAAATGCAAAACCGTTGGTGAAGCAACGGAAATGATGGGAATCAGCAGAAGTTCCTTCTATAAATATAAAGATGACATTGTTCCCTTCCATGACAGTTCTGAAGGTAAGACAGTTACCTTTACCTGTGAAATGGAGGATGAGCCGGGAATTCTTAGCGTTATGCTTAAAGTAATAGCATCCTACGGCGCTAACATCCTGACAATTCATCAGAGTATTCCTATTAATAATATGGCGTCTCTTTCATTCAGCTTGCAGATACTGCCTTCCACGGGTGATGTGTCAGACATGATAGAGGAGATGGAAAAACTTAAAGGCGTGAGAAATGTAAAGATTCTTGCTAAAGAATAAGAAAAGCGGGAGGATTGATAGATGATTAATATAGCAGTTATGGGATATGGTACAGTTGGTGCCGGAGTTGTTGAAGTAATTCAGCATAACCAGAAAGAGGTCAGCACCAAGGCAGGTGATGCCATCAATGTTAAATATATCCTGGATATCAGAAAGTTCCCGGGTGATCCTAATGAGAGCCTTGTTACCGACGATTATGAAAAGATAATAAATGACCCTGAAATTAAAATCATCTGCGAGACCATGGGCGGATTAAAGCCGGCCTATGATTTTACCAAAAGAGCTTTGGAAAAAGGGATTAGCGTATGTACTTCCAATAAAGAAATGGTTGCGGCATACGGCGCAGAATTAATAGGTGTTGCAAAAGAGCATAACTGTAACTATCTTTTCGAGGCCAGCGTAGGCGGCGGTATCCCAATTATCAGAACGCTTAATTCATCACTGACACCTGAAAGAATTCACGGTATTGCAGGTATCTTGAACGGTACCACCAACTATATGCTTACAAAGATGGATGAAGAAGGCGAGTCTTATGATGATGTCCTTGCTACAGCGCAGAAATTAGGGTATGCAGAGCGTAATCCTGAGGCAGATGTGGAAGGTTATGATGCATGTCGTAAAATCGCAATTCTTTCATCCCTTGTATATGGCAAGACAGTAAGATTCGATGAGATACATACAGAGGGTATCACGAAGATAAGCACGGCTGATTTTGCCTACGCCAAGGAAATGGGTAAGAGCATTAAGCTTCTTGGGGTAAGCATGGATGTTGAAGGCAGATGTTTTGCCATCGTTGCTCCATTTTTGGTTGATAAAGAAGATCCTCTTTACTGCGTAAGAGATGTATTCAATGCGGTGGTTGTGGAAGGCAACATGCTGGGAAAGACAATGTATTACGGCCGGGGCGCAGGAAGCCGTCCGACTGCCAGCGCAGTGGTTGGTGATGTAATCGATGCCGCAAAGCATCTTGGGAAATTTATTTTCTGTCTTTGGGAAGACAGTAAGGTTGAGCTTGTGCCGAAGGATAATATTTCATGGAAATACTTCGTCAGAGTATCAGGCGCTGATAAGGAAACAGAAGTTAAGAGAATGTTTGAGAATTCATCCGTGGTTAAAACCACAAAATGTGATGGCGAGTTCGGTCTTATCACAGACAGAATGAAGGAAAGAGATTTCCTTATGAAGACTAAGGACATTCCGGAAGTTATTTCATATATTCGTATATATGAATAAAAATATAGGGTTCATGTATAAGGGTTTACTAACAACAAATTAATTCAGGAGGAAAATATGTTAGTAGTTAAGAAATTCGGCGGTACTTCCGTTGCCAACAAAGAGAGAATCTACAACGTGGCAAGAAGATGTATCGAAGAATACAAACAGGGAAATGATGTAGTTGTTGTTTTATCTGCTATGGGTAAAATGACCGACGAGCTTATTGAAGAAGCAATGGATATTAATCCTAATCCTTCAAGACGTGAGATGGATATGCTTTTCACAATTGGTGAGCAGAAGTCAGTAGCACTTATGGCTATGGCCATGGATAACCTTGGCGTACCTGCAATATCACTTAATGCTTTTCAGGTAGCGATGCATACAACATCGGCTTACAGCAATGCAAGACTTAAAAGAATTGATACCGAGAGAATTCGTCATGAGTTAGAGAGCAAGAAGATTGTTATCGTAACAGGATTCCAGGGTATCAATAAATATGATGATTATACAACACTTGGAAGAGGTGGTTCAGATACCACTGCAGTTGCCCTTGCAGCTGCCCTTCATGCAGATAAATGTGAGATTTATACAGACGTTGACGGTGTATATACAGCAGACCCTCGTATTGTTAAGAAGGCTCGCAAAATGTCCGAGATTACATACGATGAAATGCTTGATCTTGCAACATTAGGTGCAGGTGTACTGCATAACCGTTCAGTTGAAATGGCTAAGAAATACGGCGTACAGTTAGTTGTTCGTTCATCACTTACCAATGAGGAAGGAACAGTTGTTAAGGAGGATACAAAGGTGGAGAAATTACTTGTAAGTGGAGTAGCAGTAGATAAAAGTGCAGAAAGAATATCAGTTATTGGTCTTGATGATAAGCCAGGTACAGCATTCAGATTATTTGATGCTCTTGCAAAGGCAAATGTAAATGTTGATATGATTCTTCAGTCAGTTGGACGTGATAATACCAAGGATATCTCATTCACAGTTGATGGTAACTATGGTGATGATGCTCTTAAGGTTATTGAAGAAAACAAGGCAAGACTTGGTTATGAGAAAGTGGAAATCGAAAAGAACGTATCCAAGGTTTCCATAGTAGGTGCAGGCATGATGTCAAACCCTGGTGTTGCAGCTAAGATGTTTGAGTGCCTTTACAATGAGAGAATTAACATCAAGATGATATCCACATCCGAAATCAGAGTAACAGTTCTTATTGATGAGAAAGAATCAGAGAAGGCAGCAAATGCTATTCATGATATTTTTGGACTTGATGAGTAATTGTTAACTACATAAATATAATTAAGAAAATATGGCCCGGTTGCATATGCGACCGGGTTTTTTTTAAATATAGATGGCTTACTAAACAATTAGGTTAGTAGTATTAATTTACTTATTAACTAATATTTGCTATATTTATTTATATATTATATTTTAGCAGTTGGTTTATGTTTTTGATTGAAAGGGATTATAATTATGTGTGACGTAAAAAAATATAATGAAATATATAAGGATATTAAAGAATTGACTCAGGAAGATACAATGCAATTAGTCCTTGAAGCTTCGACTGAAGAAGAGAAGGATTTTTATATTATGATAAGTGATTTCTTTCTTCAGAAAAAGCAGAAGGAATGTATTGCGAGGAATGTATTTTGATGAAAAGATTTATACAACTAAACACTTTAGAAATAAGGCCCGGTTGCATTGAAGCAATCGGGCTTTTACTGTATTTTTTGTCGTTTTAGTCCCATTATATAGGCTTTTACAAGTTCTTTATCGCTTCTTGACAGTGATCTGTATTCTAAAATAACAGTCTTTTCATCTAAAGAGTAATCATTTGTGGGTTTATGTATATTATCAGAGAAAAAATCAGATATGCTTATGTTAAATCCGTTGCATATCTTACGAAGGGTAGATATTGAAGGTTCATTATTCCTCTTGAATAGATTATTCAAATTGCCATAAGGTATATCGGCTTCTTTGGCAAGCCGATACAATGTCCAATCACGCTCTTGCATCAATTCTTCGATTCTATTAAGAGTATCGTTATTATTCAATATGTATCTCCTTATAATAATCACTTTAATATATTTTATTATGATTTATAATTAACAGCAAAGATACAAAAGTTTTATAAAAATTTAATTGAAAATAATATACATATGTATTATAATAGCAAATATGAAAATAAAGGAGGAATGTGATATGAGTATTACAAAAATATCAAAAAAAATTAGTTTGATTTTTGCATTGACTTTGTTGGCTGCGGCTATGTTGCCGATGACAGTGTTTGCAAAAGAAAAGTTGCCGAATCCGACGAATTTAAAATTAGCGTACGATTACACTGATGAAAATGGGCGAATTGTAGGGGAAAATGATAATTGGACTGGGCAGATTGTAAGTTTATTTTGGGACGTTTCTAGTTACTATGATGGTGAAGGTGGCAAATTAACAGCGATTCGAAAGGAACTCCAGACTACAGTAAATACTTATGAAGATGGCATTCTTGTTGATTCGTATACATCTGATAAAGGAAAAGACTATTTAATCAGTGGCTTGGGCATTGGTTATAACATTGCAAAACGTGATTACGCTGGACATAAATATACTTTTGGTGTTGTTGTAAAAGATACATCCGGTCAATACGACAATTCAGATGAAGTTTTTTCAGGAGTTCTTGATAATGGTTTAGTTGATAAATATAAAGCATATATGGAAGAAAAGTATCCTGGAATATTTGATAACAATTCTTCATCAAGCGACAGCTCAACCCCTTCTTCAGACAGCAATTCAACACCGGCTGCTGATAACAGTGCACCTGCTCCGGAAAGCAATTCATCTGCAGGCACATCAACTGTATCTGATTGGAACGGAATTAATGATCTTATGGGTAAACTTCAGGAAGCAGCAGCTAAGGGTGGCAATCAGAGCGTAACATACTATGGCAATTTTGCACTTCCTTATGAAGTTATGAAGTTCTTACAGGATAATCCTAAGGTTACTTTATATTACAATGTTTATTATGCAGAAGAAGGTAAGACCTATAATACCAAGATTGGCGGTAAGAAAGTAGTTGCTGACCAGAATATTCCTTGGTATGGTCCATTATACCTTGCATCTATATATGGAACAACTCAGAGCGCATCAGCTCCTGTTACTGTTGGTGATGGCGAGTATTTAATTCAGGATGGAGATACATTATCATCCATAGCAGCAAGTCTTAATGTAAGCGTATCGCATCTTGTAAGCGCTAACAATATTGAAAATCCTGATTTAATTATTGCAGGAAAGATTTTGAAGTACTAGTTACATTTATATTTATGAGAGGTGGATGGCCATGGTCTCCACCTCTTTTTCTATTATCAGTTGAGAAAAAGTTTGAAAGGAAACTATATGTACAAAAAAAGTATTATATTTGGAACGGCAATTTTAATTGCTTTTATAATGGGATGTTCATCAAATTCAAACGATAACATTGTTTTAAATGAATCGGAGGGAGTAGAAGAAAGTACAGAAGTGGTAGGAACATCAGAATATACGTTGGAAGAAAAAGTAGAAGAAGCAATCGAAGAGCAGAATAAAGAAATACAAGAAGAACAATCAAAAGAGATTGAAATTAATGAGACGAATTTCCCTGATGCGATATTTCGAGAATATATTTCTAACAAGTTTGACGTAGATAATGATAATATCTTGAGTGAAGATGAAATGTTAAATGTAACAGAAATAGGTGTTGGAGAAAAGGATGAATATGGATGCTTTAATATTGATTTAAGTGATGTTTCTGATTGCAAAGGGATAGAGTTTTTTACAAATCTGCGTGAGTTTTACTGTATGAACTATTCCGGTGTAGATATTGATTTTAGAAGTAATTCGGAACTTATGGTTTTGTCAATGGATGGAGGACAATTAGAGGAACTGGATATAAGCAATAACCCCAACTTGATTAATGTCTCGCTACAACGTAACACCGGTATTAAAGAATTAGATTTTAGTAATAATAAAAAAATTGAAATTATAGATTTATACGACTGTTCTGTGGAAAACATAATACTTGATAATAACAATAATTTAAAGGATTTGCTATTATTTAAAACGAATGTAATGAAACTTGATATATCTAAATGCGATACTGTTCTTGATTGGGTTGAAAATGGAACAAAAGAGGAAATACATAATGAATATACAGATAGTCTGTCGTATCATGGAAAAGAAGATGAATGGTTATATTTGAATGCAGGTGTTGAATTGATTACAGAGTAATAGGCGATGCTGTGAACATAAAAACAATTACTTAATTTGGAAAACGGGGCATTTTGCCCCGTTTTTTGTGCCGAAAACGGGGCAAAATGCCACGTTTTTTAATAAATTAGAAAAGCATAATTAAATATTAGTGTCAAAAAACAAGTTGACACAATATGACAACAGAATTATAATTGTGTCAGAAAACGAGGTGGCACAGAATGAAAATTGAAAAATTAGAAGATGCGCTTAAAAGAATAAAGGAACTGGAAAAAGAAGTCTCCGAACTAAAGGCAGAAAATGAAAAACTTCGTAATCGTAATCTTGGAGGACGAAAAAAGCATGATGAAGCATGGATGAATTCATATAAGGATTTTGCTGCTAAATATGAAAGTGGAATGAAAATTATGGAAATTGTTGAAGAGGGTGGAATGAGTAGACGCACGGCGTATCGGTATTTGTCTTATTATAATGAATTGAATAAAAGGAGAACGGAAGGTTGAAGGAAATATCAAAGCGAAATGTATCAGTGATTAAGGATACTAACGGACACAATATTGTTGTTATAAACGATATACTATTCAAGGGAAAACAATCTATTAAGTGGAATGATGTTGAGGAATACTTAAGGCGTTATGTTGGAGAGTTTTATACGATTGCAGAATCAAAAGAGATTATCTATATTGGGACAGATCTTCCGGATGAATATGCGCATTCAGAGTATACTAATATTTTGAAGGGTGCAAATGCAAAAGCAAAAGCAAATGCAGCCCAGGGTATTCCTGAACTGGTTGAGACAGCGACAGAAAAACGATTTACACCAAATTCCAAAAACAAGCATAAAAAAGACGCAAAGTATGGATGGTATAGATATGAATCAAGATTTGCATTGCCGGTTTTAAGCAATGAAGGCGAGGTTGAAAGATATAATGTCTTTCATGTGGCTATGATAATCAGACATGCTGAAGATAATAAAAAATATTTGTATGACGTTATGAACATAAAAAAAGAAATGAGTAGCCTTTTCCAGTCGTAAGACCTTACTCAGTGGAAAACCCATTTCTAATATTGATGATAATTGAATAAATGAAATAAATCAATAGTTTTTCAAAAAAACTGATAATTAATTAATAAGAAAATTGCAAGTATATGTTTTGATAAAAATAGAAGGCAGGTTGTGGAGTTATGATATTAAGTTCGCATCAAAAAAAAGCAATGAAGGATATTGCATCTTATCTTGTTGAGAATATTATGATAATAAAAAAATGTTCTAGCAATGATGCACTGGAATTATTATTGAAAACTGCAGTATATACAGCACTTATGGATTCTGAAACAGAATTATATTTAGAGTCTCGAGAAGCGGTATTAGATATGCTGAAAGAAGAGTTGAACGGTAATCCTCTTGGATTATTAAATATATAAAACGGGGCATTTTGCCCCGTTTTTTATGCCGGAAACGGGGCATTTTGCCCCGTTTTTTAATTAAATTAGAAAAGCATATATTTGTATGATATTATGAACATAAAAAAAGAAACGAGCAACCCGCCTAGCTGTTAATAAACATAACACATACGGTAAAAAACCCATTTCTATTTTATGACAATATCACAAAAGAAAGTGAACTGTCAATGATATTATTAAAAGTATATGGCCCGGTTTAATTGAAGCAATCGGGCTTTTAATATATAATTAATCTCAAAAGGAGATATGATTATGGGTAAAATTGTTATAATGGATCATCCGCTTGTTCAGCATAAAATTGGAATAATCAGAAGAAAAGAAACAGGGACCAAGGACTTCAGGGATAATATAAGCGAGATAGCGATGCTTATGTGTTATGAGGCAACCAGGGATTTGGAACTTGATGAGGTGGAGATTGAAACTCCTATATGCAAGACCAAAGTTAAGGCACTTAAAGGCAAGAAAATGGCTGTTATTCCAATATTAAGAGCCGGTCTTGGAATGGTGGATGGAATACTTACCATGATACCGACAGCTAAAGTTGGACATATAGGTCTTCAGAGAAATGAAGAAACCCATGAGCCGGAAGAGTATTACTGTAAGCTGCCGGAGGATATAGAGGAAAGAGAAGTGTTTGTGGTTGACCCTATGCTGGCAACCGGCGGATCATCATCTGCAGCCATTAAAATGCTTAAGGACAAAGGATGCAGGAAAATACATTTCTTATGCATTATTGCAGCGCCGGAAGGCCTTGAGAGAATCAGTAAAGACCACCCTGATATAGATATTTATGTTGGTGCTTTAGATGAAAAACTAAATGAGAATAAATATATTGTTCCAGGACTTGGAGATGCAGGAGACAGAATATTTGGAACGAAATAAATATTAATTATATCTTTTCACATCCCCTCTTGAATCAGCAATCTGATATCCTGCGCTTTTAACCCTGACTTCCAGGCAGTTGCGGCAGGCTGCGGATTCGTCCCCTAAGCAAATCTTGTTGTCGTAGAGTGTGTAGAGTTTACGCACGCTGACAGGAGAGAGGTTAGGCATAATAACATTGGCTCCGGCTTTGAGACCTTGTTCACGGCCAGTTGGATTAATGGTTCCAAGGGCGGTGGTGGCAGGTATCAAGGCATAAGGGAAGAGAAGACGAAGCATTGCAATTAATCTTAATGTTAGTTTGTAACTTCCATTTTCCATGTCTGCAAAAGGTGTATCCGCATGCCTTAAATATGGGCCGATTCCTATCATGTCAGGCATTAAATCCTGCATAAATCTTATGTCTTCAATTATGTTATCAGTAGTCTGATAAGGGGAACCCACCATAAAACCGGTACCAATCTGGTAGCCGATTTTTTTAAGGTTATATAAACATTCTTTCCTGTTTTTTAATGACAGTTCAGCCGGATGAAGACGCGCATAATGCTCTTCATTAGCGGTTTCATGTCTTAATAAGTATCTGTTTGCACCGGCCTCGTAATAAGCTTTATATGAGTCATATGAACGCTCACCGATGGAAAGAGTAATGGCGCAGTCCGGGTATTTGGCACGTATTGTACGAATAATATCGCACATATCCTCATCCTTATAGGACATGTCCTCACCGCCCTGAAGTACGAAGGTGCGGTAACCAAGAGCGCGGCCTTCTTCACAGCAAAGCATAATTTCATCTTTGGTTAAACGGTATCTGTCCACGTTTTTGTTATCACGCCTGATACCACAATAGTAGCAGTTGTTACGGCAGTAGTTGGTAAACTCGATTAAACCACGAAGATATACATCCGTGCCGTAGTGCTCCTTGCGGACTTGGTCAGCAATTTCAAAAAGATACTCATCCGAAGAATCATCCTCAATTAAAAATCTTAATTCTTCATCACTTAAATTTTTGTCATTATGTAATTTATCAATCAAAAAATTCTTATCCATAATTTCCTCATTTCAAACAATGTAATTATATAATAAGTTTTTATTTGTAACAACAATAAGTATGTTATAATGTTGAGAGTGCGTAAAAAGGAGATTAATAGTGAAGTTCTTATTAACTAATGATGATGGAATAAATGCAGACGGTCTTGTCCGTCTTGCAAGAATTGCTAAAAAATATGGCGATGTATGGGTTGTGGCGCCTGATTCACAAAGAAGCGGCGTATCACACAGCGTTACAATAAGACATGAGTTTCATGTTTGGAAAGTTGATTTTCCGGTAGAAGGTGTGGAGGCTTATGCCTGTAATGCACAGCCTACAGACTGCGTAAGAGTAGGCGTGCTTAACATAGTTCCGGGTAAGCCTGATTATCTGTTATCGGGAATTAACAACGGATATAATGTAGGCTCTGATATACAGTATTCAGCGACCTGTGGCGCCGCTTTGGAAGGGGCTTTTCAGGGTATACAGTCAATTGCTTTTTCAGAAGGCAATAAAATAATGCATGAAGTTACTGATAAGTATATTGAGGATATTCTTGTTGATGTTATGAAGAAGCCACTTAATAAAAGACAGATCTGGAATATCAACTTCCCTAACTGTCCACTTAGTGAATGCAAAGGTATTCTTGAAAATGTGGTTGTATCTACGGATGAGTTTTACAAAGACGGCTACACCCAGGAAGAATATGCTGATGGCAAAATAGAATTCATGGTGGATGGAAAGCGTAACTGGAATGCTTCAAAAGGCACTGATCTTTATGGAGTAATTCATGATCAGGTTACGGTTGGAATAGTAAATAATATTTCTTAAGGAGCAAAAATGGATAGAGAAAAAGTTATAGTCAGAACCAGTGTGATAGGCATTGTGACGAATATTTTGCTGGTGATTTTTAAAGCGGGAGTGGGAATCCTTTCCAACTCCATTGCGGTTGTGCTTGATGCGGTTAATAATCTTTCGGATGCAATATCTTCGATTGTTACCATTATCGGCACCAAAATTGCCAATAAGAAGCCTACAAGGAAACATCCTTTGGGAGTTGGAAGAATAGAATATATCACAGCTTTGGTGGTGGCAGCGCTCGTTATCTATGCAGGAATCACCTCAGGCGTTGAGTCAATCAAGAAGATTTTCTCGCCGGAGAAGCCTGAATACAGCGTGGTTTCATTAATTATCATTGCAGTTGCCGTAGTTGTTAAATTCATCCTTGGAAATTATGTTAAAGGACAGGGCAAGAAGGTTAATTCCGGAGCTTTGGAAGCATCCGGCAAGGATGCACTTTTTGACAGTATTTTGTCATTGTCGGTTCTGGTTTCAGCAGGCATTTCATTCTTTACAGGGTTATCTCTGGAAGCTTACGTGGGAATTTTGATAGCGTGCTTTATTGTTAAGGCAGGTGTCGAAATGCTGCTCGAGACTCTTGATGAAATCTTAGGCAGAAGAGCCGACACCGAGCTTACTCTTAAAATCAAAAAACTGGTTCGCGAAATGCCTGATGTAAGAGGAGCGTACGACTTATTTTTATATAATTACGGACCGGAGAGGGATTATGGTTCGATTCATGTCGAAGTGCCGGATACCATGAGCGTTGCCGAGATGGATGTGCTTACAAGGCAGATTGAGAAGAAGGTTTACGCAGAAACCGGAATCATTATGACGGCGGTTGGCGTTTATTCATATAATACGGGAAATGACGAGGCGGCTCAGATGAGAGATAATCTTATGAGAGAGATTCTTAAGAATGACTGGGCTATCCAGATGCATGGTTTCTACATTGATACTGAGACCAGGAATGCAAGATTTGACCTGGTTATAAGCTTTGATATTGATTTTGGCGAAGGCTTGAAAATTGCCTATGAAACCGCGAAAAAGTTATATCCGGATTACGAATTTGAGATTTCGCCGGATATAGATATTACGGATTAATCATCGCCCTTTAATTTCAATTCTGTCAAGTATACCCTGAACGCTTACGTTCTGGTGGGTTAAGTACATACGGGCCACATCATTTATGAAAGTGATGTCGGCCTTTGTTTTTTTATGGATTTTATCGATGGAATATCCTTTGTCTATGTATTTCATAATTTTGGAGACAAGTTTACATAAGTCGTCACTTGCGCGTTCTTGTGAATTGATTTCAACTGCAGGCGCCTGACTTATGTTAACCTCTCGTAAAATCGCAGCCTTCGCATGTCCATAATAAACTACTGCAGGACTATAGGATAGAAGCATATCCCAGGATTTACCTATTTCTGTGCCTTTATGAAGTTCCAGTTCGTACAGCGGATTTAAGTCGCCCACAAAGAGATATTCCCCATTGACCAAGAGAGACAAACTGTCGTCACTGTGGCCCGGTGTATGGAAAATCTGAGAGTCGATACCAAGTTTACATAAAATCGCAGCCATGGATTCAGCTGATGTACATACAACCTTGTTGTCATCCACAGGCTTAAACTCGGTATGAGGATCTCGCATTATTACATCATCATAACCGTGCACGAAATCCTTCTGGAAATCAGCAATCATAATCTTAGGTCCAAGCTCAGCAATTAACTCGGCAATTCCCATATGATCAGGGTGAAAGTGGGAGATAAGGATATAATCAATATTTTGGACTTTAAGGCCCTTCTCGCCAAGTTCACGCAAGAAACTGCCAAAGGTTCCTGCAAGGCCCGTATCGAACAAAATACAGCCTTTATCACCCTGTATTATATATGTATTTGTGGATGAATATTTAAGTTCAATAATGTTCATAACAGTATTGTAGCAGAGATTTATACTTTTTTGCAAAAAACATTTGACAAATACAATTCATTATAGTATCATATCTATTGTCGCTGAGCGATAAAATATATGCGATAGTGGCGTAGTTGGTAACGCGCGACCTTGCCAAGGTCGAGACCGCGGGTTCGAGCCCCGTCTATCGCTCTTAAGTAAAGCCTGTAAATATAATGTTTACGGGTTTTTTTTCTTTGGTTTGTCGTCACATATCGTGCCCAAATTAAAACATTTAAGATCCATTCACTTCTATTTATTCCATATTTTCAAAGTTTCCAATAGTTTTTCCTTTTCATTTTTACTCATTTTGGATATTTCTGCAATTAACGCATTGTCCAACGATGTAGACTGGTATTCAGGTTCTAAATCGCCCACCAATGAATCAAGAGTAACATTCATTAATTTTGCATAATAAATTAGAAAACGCAGGGACATAGCTGTTCTGCCATTTTCAACATTGCTGATATATCCTGGTGTTACATCCATTTGTTCTGCCACCTGGTTCTGTGTAAGTCCAAGTTTGATTCTGTACTGTTTTATTCTTTCTCCAAATTTGTCGTCCATATTTATACCTCGGCAATATTTTTTGTATATTAATTATACTTCAAGTATTGACTAAAATAACATATTTAATTAGTATATAAAATATACAAAAAATATAGTAAAGCGTTATTATTTGTGTTTTTACGAACAGATGGTATTTTACTGCTTTTAAGGATTATGAACGCGTTGAAAGTTGGAAAGGAGTTTGATATGCAAAGTGAAAAGGTTATTAGAGAATATGTGGACGATTATGTAAAATACTTTCCAGAGCGATGGAAATGGAGATTAAAAAATACTCACGAACAAAGTGAATTATTTTTTGCAACACGAGCTCGTAGAAATAAGGATATACATCAAAACTGCGATCTTTTGCCGGACTTTTATTCCATTGAACGGGATGCTGCTCAGTTTGGATTGCGCTCTGTTGAATGGACGGACTTTTTTGGTCTTACCTGGGTGGGAGAGAAAGGGGTTCATGCATACGTGGGAGCGCCTAACTATACAGGAAGTTTATATTATTATGATTCTGATGATGAATATGATGAACCGGGATATAGGATTTCGGAATGTTATGATGCCTACGAATATCAGCCGCCACGGGATACGTATACCCGGATAACCTGGTGTGGAGTCAACAGATGGATCGATACGAAAAACGTTGTGGACATCGAATACAGTTATATCGTAAATAACCACTTATTCAAGGATACACAGATTGTTCTGATATATAAAGACGGAGAGAAACTGACGGTATATAACGAATATTCAAACTTAATAAATGGATTGATAAAGAATGGAAAAAAGTCACTTGTTAAGAAAGTATTTAAAACAATGAATGAACATTTTAATAAACTGCGTGACTCTAAGAGAGCGGAAGAACGGAAATTTTACCCGGGAATGACAGCTGAAGAAATGTTTTTAGGAGATGATAATAAGAATAAGCAGGTGGAGTGTAGCCAAAAGTAGAAAATCTAAAAAAGTTCATAAATAAGAAACTAAGTAAAGGCCTATTTCGTGAAGTGCATAAAAAAATGGGATGTGTGTAGTGGAATTAGTCCACATCAAAAGTATTGGGTAGAAAAAAGAAAAAAAGAGATTTTTGATATGATAAGTTGATTTTTTAGATTGGCATAATTCTATGGGAGAAGTTGTTATGAAGGAAACAAATAAATCTCATCCGGAATCGCATATTACTGAATGGAAATCTTCCTGGCGTGATGAATATTTAAAATGGATTGCGGCATTTACATACAATGAGGGTGGTAAATTGTATATTGGTGTAAATGATGATGGATATGTTCTTGGTTTGTCTGATTACAGAAAATTACTTGAAGATATTCCAAATACTATTCGGAATAAACTTCTTATTTCTCCGTCTGTACGGTTAAGGTGGGTAAAAAAACGTGGAACCAATATCCGTTATAAAAAGATTCCAGATAGAGTAGCATCGAAGGATATTAATAAATATGCTTGCGGGACATTTATTCCTACAAATGAGAGAGACCGGGAAAAACTAAGAAAATGGGAGAAGGAGAATCCTGTTTGTCAGGATTCTGATGGAAATTTCTATTATATTGAAATAGAGGTTTCCCATTATCCAAACCTTGTTACATACAACGGAGTTGCTTATACCAGAACTGGTTCTACGTTGCAGGTCCTTGAAGGCCAGGAATTAGAAAGAGCGTTTTTACAATCGACAGGGTTGACGTGGGATGCGTTTGGAGTGGATTCCAAAACAATTTCGGATCTTGATCATAAAGTATTAGATGTTTTCCGTGAAAAAACTGTTGAAAAGAAACGCTTGACTCCGGATCAGGCCGCTACCTCGGATGAAAAACTGGTCAGCAAATTAAATCTTTTGACAGATAATGGAAAACTGACACGTGCTGCACTGATGTTATTTTCTAATCCGGAGTCAATTGTTACCGGTGCATATATCAAGATTGGTTTTTTTGCACCCGATGGTACGTATGGTGATAACACAATAAATGATGTTCTCTATCATGATGAAGTAAGAGGACCGCTTGTTGAACAGGCGGATAAGGCAATTGATCTTCTGTATTTCAAATATATGAAGGCACTAATCAGCTATAGTGGTATTCAAAGAGTGGAATCCTATATGATTCCCCAGGACGCAATGAGAGAGATTATACTGAATGCCATTGCACACAAAAATTATCCTTCCGGAAATCCTATCCAGATTAAGGTCTATGATGATCATATTACCATTATGAACGAAGGTTTCTGGCCGTTTGAATTTATTAATGTGGAGGATGCTTATACGGATGAGCATGATTCTCATCCCAATAATCCCAAAATAGCTGAAGGCTTATATATGGCCGGTGACATCGAAACTTGGGGATCAGGATTCGACAAGATAAAGAAGGCTTGTGTGAGATATGGCGCGCCTCTTCCTGTAATTACTGCTACGAAAGGTATGGTGAATGTTCGTATTAATCCGGCGGAAAGTTATATGAAGGTCTTGGAAAAGACAAGAAAAAATGCAGGAAACATAGCCATTGGAAACGGAAATTTAGCCATTGCTGACGAAAATTTAGCCATTGAAGGTGGAAACATAGCCATTGAAAGTAAAAAACTGGCCAATAAGAGTGAAAAAATAGATTACGGTATTATTGTGATGAGGATTTCGGCAAAAAACTATAATGAACCGACACCTAGTAATATTAATAAAATTTATAAGGCGATTAAGGCAAATCAGGTGTTTGGCGCTTCTGACATAAAGGAATTGTTGGATTGTTCCTATGCAACAGCAA
Source organism: Lachnospiraceae bacterium UBA4338 (assembly GCA_002393735.1). Classification (GTDB taxonomy): domain Bacteria; phylum Bacillota; class Clostridia; order Lachnospirales; family Lachnospiraceae; genus UBA3766. The sequence continues at coordinate 249,481 of DGTK01000007.1, read as the reverse complement.
AAAACATAATCAGCAAATTATATAATGAAATTGAAGTGATTGTTCCGGAGAAGAAGCATGGTAAAGGGAAATATCGATTTAAGAATTATGATGAAGTATAAGGGACAATAGATGATGTTGTTCTGCCCTCCTTCCCGAGTTATTTTTGGTTATTTTGGTGTCGTCCCTTGCTGTCGTCCCCTGGTTTTTAGGAGACGTCAAATGCTGTAAATATGAGGGCTTGCGGTCTCGGCCAAAAATCGAGCCCCGTCTATCGCTTGCTTGAAAACCCAGATTTTATCTGGGCTTTTTCATTTTCAAAATCAGCAAAAAGTGGTGTGGAAGTGGTATGCCGACTGCTTTTGTCACATTTTTTCCCAGAAACTGAAAAGGGTACTTCGAGCAGAGTGTTCAGTTTGAAAAACGTTATGTTAGAAGTGACATTTTTGTAGTGACAAAATGTCACTTTTAAAGATAATTGACGAGCTGTATGGCGGATAGATTACCGTTGTCCAGCTCGTTTTGACTATCTAGAAAATGGAAGCTGATTGACAGAGTAAAAGAAAAATGATAGAATAGTCCACACGTGGACTATAAGGAGGTGCCGGATGTTAAAACATGGTATTTTAGGATTACTTAATTATGCAGATATGAATGGTTATGAAATACTTGAAACTTTTAGACATTCGCTAAATCATTTCTGGAATGCTCAGAAAAGTCAGGTTTATAGAGAACTTACGGCACTTGAAAACGCCGGATATATACAGGGAACCTGGATTGAACAGGATGGTAAGCCGGACAAAAAACTGTATTCTATAACAGATGATGGTCGCGTCGAATTGCTTGAATGGCTTTCTGAAGATTTGAAGGAATCTACAAGAATTCCACTTCTCATGAAGACATTTTTCCTCGGAGAAAAATCGTTAGATGAGAATATTGCCTTTTTTGAAAAACTGAAAAATTCATATCAGAAAAGGTATAAAGGTTTTGTCGAGGCGGATCAAAGTCAGGACCGGTACGGCGATGAATTACAGGATGCGTATAAATCTATGTTCTGGGGGTTTACTATATCTTACGGACGTAGAAGGTCGAAGATGGTTGTAGAATGGTGTGATGAGTGCTTGTCACAGTTGGAGGAAACTAAAAATGCGAAAAGGAGTTAAAAGATTTCTGATAATATCTGCTGTGATCATAGTGATATTATTGCTTCTAACAGTTGGAGGTTCATATTATATAGGATTACAGGTGTTTGAAGGCTCAACGCAGCTTGTCAGCCCTGAAGATACCAATGAAGTTAAGGACAGCTTCTGGACGACTATGAACATGGATCCGGAGGAATTTAAGGCAAGTTATGCTATTGAAAACATATCTGAGACTTCAACTTTTGATGGACATATCATTCCGGGAGATTATATTAATTCCGGAGATGAACATGATAAATTAGTTATAATGATACACGGGCTTGGCGGTAACAGATATACTAATTATCCGGTTGCAAAATATTTTGTTGAAAGGGGATATGACGTAATTACATTTGACCAAAGAAGTTCAAATGAGAACACGGCAGAAAGAACAACATATGGTTATTGGGAAAAATACGATGTTATTGATCTTATAGATTATGCTGAGAAAAAATATCCGGGAATTAATATTGGTATATGGGGAACATCCTTTGGTGGAGCTACTGCAATTCAGGCAGTTGCATCGCTTGATGATCAAAGCAAAATAGATTTTATGATTCTCGACTGTCCTCTCGGAAATGTTGAATATATGATTTCTGCTGAAATGGATAGGATGAATACAGGAATCCCGACAGACTATATGCTTTGGCTTGGAAACATGATTAATAAACAAAAACTGGGATTCTCGTATGAGGATGCAAATTCAATTAATATTGCTAAGAAAGTGAATGTTCCATCACTGATAATTAACAGCAAAGCAGATGAGATGACTCCATTTTTTATGGGTGAAGAAATCTATAATAATATAAACTGTGACAATAAGGAAATATGGACAGTGGATGACAGTGAGCATGCGTGCATATGGGAAGATCATACGGATGAATATAAACTTGAAATGGATGAATTTATATCATCTTCCGGCAAATGAAGCTTTTAATCAGGATAATTCCAGGATTATCGGTTACGTTTTTACTAAACAAAAAAAGTGTTAGAATATCTAATATAATGTATTTATCCATAGGAGAAAACAATGATTCTAAGAAACTACAATAAAGAGGACGGAGATTTAATCTGTAGCTGGATTCAGGACGAAACTGAGCTTTACAGATGGTCCGCTGACAGGTTTAATAAATACCCGTTAACAGGGGATGATATTAATGAGAACTATATTCCGCAGATTGCATCCGGCAAATTTTTCGCGCTTATGGCTGAGGATGATGGAAAAACGGTCGGGCATTTTATCATTAGGTATCCGAAAGAAGACGATGATACTTCCGTAAGATTTGGATTTATTATTCTTAATCCTGAATATCGTGGCAAGGGATATGGCAAAAAGATGCTCCTTCAGGGAATAGAATATGTAAAAAAGAATCTTACGGCATCAAGAGTTGATCTGGGTGTTTTTGCAAATAATGAAAAAGCAAAATACTGCTATCAGGCAGCAGGTTTTAGGGAGTATCAGAGAAGAAACTGTGAAATGCCTGTCGGAACGTGGGAATGTATTGATATGGAAATTATGATTCGTAAGTCACGGTAAAAAGGCGGAATGGTAAATGAATATTTATATTGATTTTGATGACTGTCTGTGTGAAACAGCCAGGGCGTTTGTTGATATCGCAGCGAGGTTATTTGAAAAGGATGTTCCATATGAGAAGGTTCGCTTCTTCAATCTTCAGGATTCATTTAAATTAAGTGACAGTGAATATGAAGAACTGATGAAAGAGGGGCATCGTCCTGAGGTTTTAATGTCATATGAGGAGACGCCGGGCGCTTCTAAGGTGATTAATGAATGGATTGACGAAGGGCACGATATTAGTATTATTACTGGTCGTCCGTTCAGTTCATATGATGCTTCGAGAAAATGGCTTGATGAACACGGGCTTGAAAGGGCCAAATTGTTCTGCCTGAACAAATATGGCAGGGATTCATTTATCAAAAACAGTGATTTTAATCTGGAACTTAAGGATTATTATAAAATGCATTTTGATTATGCAATCGAGGATTCGCCGGCGGCATTTAAGTTCTTCAGTCATTTGCCAGATTTGAAAGTGTTAGTTTATAATAGACCGTGGAACGAAGACTCAGAACTGCCTGGCGATAAATTTACAAGGTGCCCTGATTGGGACAGTATTAGTGAATGGGTTAAGAATGGATAGTTTGGAAAATAAGGATAAAGAAAATGTATATTTGGAATGCGAGCAGCCCTGGGTATACTGGCTTTTGATATTTGCAGCAGGCTGGTTTGGGGCTTATACTTTCTTCCTAAGAGGCGGCGTATTCTGTAATGCACAGACGGCGAACGTAGTGCTTTTAGGGCTTGCACTAGGAAGTAAGGACTGGAGCAGGGCTGCATATCTTATGCTTCCCATAACGGCTTATTTTCTCGGGGCTTTTGTCTCTGAGTACTTAGGAAAAAGTGTTAAGAAATTTCACTTTTTAAGGTGGGATACGGTGCTTATAGGAATAGAAATACTGATGGTTGTTATCATGGGATTTCTTCCGGCAGAGTGGCCTGACCAGATATGTCAGATTGCCCTTAATTTTATGTGCTCGATGCAGTTTAATACCTTTAGGCAGGTTCAGGGTATTCCGGCTGCCACGACTTTTGTAACAAACCATATAAGGCAGGTGGGTTCGTCGATGGCAAAATATGCAAGGCATCATGATGAACAGTCAAAGAAGAAGATAAGGGTTCACGGATTACTTATTATATTCTTCCTTGCAGGTGCAGTTGTTGGAACCATAAGCGGAGAGATGTTCTCATATTATTCAATCTGGGGAACTGCAGTTGTGCTTCTCGTTATATTTATCAGACTGGCAATCGCCGATCTTTCATATGAAAAGGAACTTATGTCCAAGGTTCCTCATGGGCACTGAGACAAAGGTGATAAAGAGTCATGCAGTAAAAAAACAATATATATAAAAAATAGGCATCTCATTAGAGATGCCCTTTTAATGTTGCCTAAGTTAAATCTTAATAATAATAACCACTGTTATTGTATTCAGATAATGATGCAGCAATAATACCTGCAAAGCCTAATACTACAAGAATAATTGTTACAATTGCAAGGATAATACCAAGAGCGGAGAGTATAATACCAATGATACACATTGCCTTACTCTGATGTTTGGCAAGACCTACAATACCAAGAATAACACCGATTATACCACATGCAAAAACTATTACATAGCTGACAATTGAAAGTGCAGGGAAAAATACAGTGAACATACCGCCACAGCAGCATACCACGGAAACAATACCAAGAACGAGGGAAGCAATTCCAAAGCCTGAACCCGGTTTGTTCTCATTGTAATTCTGAACCTGATTGTAATCGTAATTATAATTATAATTGTAATCCATAATAATCTCCTTTTACACAATTAATTAATGCGACTATTAAATAGTATCATATAAGTATATAAATTAAAAGCCTAAAAAGACTAAAGTTGTCTTGTTAAAAGTGTTGTGTTATTATTTCTCATAGAAAGATTGGAGTATTATATGAAATCAGCACTTATAGCCATGAGCGGCGGCGTGGATTCATCTGTGGCAGCTTATCTTATGACGAAAAACGGATATGACTGCGTTGGATGTACCATGAGATTATATGAAAATGACATAGTAGGCATGGACCTTCTCGATACCTGCTGTTCCATAGAAAATACCAAGGATGCAAGAGCGGTATGTGAAAGAATCGGTATTCCTTATAACATTTATCATTATGAAAATGTTTTTAAGGAAGAAGTCATTGATCCTTTTATTGATTCTTATGTAAGAGGATGTACGCCGAATCCTTGTATTGACTGCAATAAGAAACTTAAGTTCCATCATCTGTTTTCCAAAATGACCGAACTGGGACTTGATTATATAGTGACCGGTCATTATGGAATAGTGGAAGAAACAGATAATGGTTTTGTTCTTAAAAAAGCAGTGGATGACAGCAAGGATCAAAGCTACGTTTTATATAATTTTACCCAGGAGCAGCTTAAACATATTAAACTTCCCCTTGGCTCAATGCATAAGACCGAGATAAGAGCCATTGCGGAAGAACAGGGTTTTGTAAATGCCAACAAGCCTGACAGTCAGGACATATGTTTTGTTCCTGACGGAGACTATGCTTCAGTTGTTGACAGGTTTAATAAGAATTATGCCAAAGGGGATTTTGTCGATATTAAAAGCGGCAAATCCTATGGACCAAACAAGGGTATAATTCACTATACAATAGGTCAGCGTAAAGGCCTTGGTATTGCAGCGGAAAGACCTCTTTATGTGGTGAAAATTGATGCAATATCCGGCGATGTTTTCCTTGGAGATAACGAGGATTTATTCAATAAGGATATGAAGGTTAAGGAAATGAACTGGATATCCGGAGAGGTGCCGAAAGAAGATGTAAGGTGTCAGATAAAGATTCGCTATAAGGCCAGGCCGCAGTGGGCCACAGTTCACAGCATCTCAGATGATAAAATAGAAGTGCAGTTTGATGAGCCGCAAAGGGCCATTACTCCGGGACAGTCGGCAGTGCTTTATGACGGAGATATTGTATTAGGTGGCGGTATTATAGAATAAACTTATAACAGGCTAAATAATTTATGTATTATCACATCCTTTTTGGGATGTGATATTTTTTTTAAAGTTTGATTTTAATTAAAATTTTGATTTCGCATCTTCTAAAACTTCGATTACCTTATCGCACCATGCGTCGAATTCAGGATCTTCAATCTGACATTCAGGATGGGAAAGGACATAATCGATGGTCTGTCTTATTCCAACCTCAAAACGTATTGATGGAATGAAGAGCGGGACGGCTCTTTTGAGTTTGGTATTATCGAAGATAACTGAATTGGATTTATCTCCGATTAAAGAGCCTTCAAAATCATAGTCGCTGACATCACGAAGGAAGGCAGATGATACATAATAAGGTTTGAATTCAACATTAAGTGCATCAGCAATTGCCTTATAAATCTGATTCCAGGTAAGTGTTTCATCGCCGGTAATCTGATATGCTTCGCCAATTGCATGAACGTTGCCCATAAGACCGATAAAGCCAAGGGCAAAATCAGAATTGTGTGTCATTGTCCAGAGTGATGTGCCATCGCCATGGATGATAACAGGCTTTCCTTCAAGCATTCTCTTAACTACCTGGTAAGAGCCGTTCTTGCCGTGAACACCAAGAGGAACACTGCGGTTGTCGTAGGTGTGGCTTGGACGGATGATGGTTATTGGATAGCCTTCTTCGCGGTACTTCTTCATTAAGAATTCCTCGCAGGCGATTTTGTCCCTGGAATACTGCCAGTAAGGATTGGCAAGAGGTGTGCCCTCAGTGATATATGGGCTTCCGAGAGGCTTCTGATATGCAGAAGCGGAAGAAATATACATATACTGTTTGGTTCTGTTCTTAAAGAGATTGTAATCCCTTTCAACCTGTTCAACATGAAATCCGATAAAATCACAGACTGTGTCAAACTCTAAATCCCCCAGTACTTTATTTACTTCATCAAGGTTATTAATGTCGGCAACAAGTGAATGGACATTCTTTGGGATCTCGTTCTTGCGGTTACCGCGGTTTAAGAGATATAAATCCCAACCGTCCATCATGGAGAGAGTCTGCGTAATTGCCATGCTGATGGTGCCGGTTCCGCCGATAAATAAAGCTTTTCTTTTCATAAGAAATACCCCCTTTAGATTAATTATATTTATAATAAATTACTGCTTTAAATATCGCAAGAGTAATAGTAAAAAGTGGGTTTACATAACTACATTTCTTCGCGCGAGGACAAAATGCTCTCACAAAAGCGATCTAAGTGCAGCTTGCAGCAATGAGCTTTTGGGAGAGTAGTTTTGGACGCAGCGCGAGGGGCAAAGAGTGGAGTGGGGGCGACGCGAGGTAGCGTGCAGGTGGGGTGTCGGGGCGAGGATTTTAGAAAATTAGCACTCACCACTTGACTTGGCTAACAAAATGGTGTAAACCTATATATGAAGGGTGAAAAATAATTTGAAAAAGGAGGATTTTCATATGGATGCTAATAGTTATACTCAAAAATCAATTGAAGCAATAAAAAAATGTGAAGAGCTTTCTTACGAATACGGTAATCAGATGATTGACGAGGAACATCTTCTCTTAAGTCTTTTAAAGATTGACGACAGCCTGATTCTGCAGCTTGTTGAGAAGATGGATATCGATACTGCGCATTATACTTCTTACGCTGAGGGCCTTGTAAACAAACTTGTGAAGGTTCAGGGCGGAGATAAATATATGAGCTCTGACTTAAAGCAGGTCTTTATGGCAGCTGAGAAGGAAGCCAAAAATATGGGAGATGAATATATCTCCGTGGAGCACTTATACATAGGTCTTCTTAGACATCCTAATAAGGGTATTAAGGAAATGATGGAAGAATATGGTATAACGGTAGAGCGTTTTCTTCAGGCACTAAGGTCAGTAAGGGGTTCTCAGAAGGTTACATCAGATAATCCTGAGGCTACTTATGATACGCTGGATAAATATGGAGAAGACCTTGTTGAGAAGGCAAGAAAGCAGAAACTCGATCCGGTTATCGGCCGTGATACCGAAATAAGAAATGTTATTCAGATTCTTTCAAGAAAGACCAAGAATAATCCTGTATTAATAGGTGAACCGGGCGTTGGTAAGACAGCAGTTGTTGAAGGCCTTGCCCAGAGAATTGTGCGTGGCGATGTACCGGGCTCACTTAAGGATAAGAAGATTTTCTCACTTGATATGGGCTCACTTGTGGCAGGTGCCAAGTACAGAGGTGAATTTGAGGAAAGATTAAAGGCTGTTTTAAATGATGTAAAGAACAGCAACGGTCAGATTATTCTCTTCGTGGATGAACTTCATACAATAGTAGGCGCAGGTAAGACAGATGGCGCCCTTGATGCAGGCAATATGCTTAAGCCTATGCTTGCGAGAGGTGAACTTCACTGCATCGGTGCAACAACCCTTGATGAATACAGGGAATATATTGAGAAAGATGCAGCCCTTGAAAGACGTTTCCAGCCGGTAATGGTTGATGAACCTACAGTTGAGGATACCATATCGATTCTTCGTGGTATTAAGGAAAGATATGAGGTATTCCACGGCGTTAAGATTCAGGATAATGCACTGGTTAGCGCAGCAGTTCTGTCAAACCGTTATATCTCTGACAGATTTCTTCCGGATAAAGCCATCGACCTTGTGGATGAAGCGTGCGCACAGATTAAGACTGAACTTGACAGCATGCCATCAGAGATGGATGAATTAAACCGTAAAATCATGCAGCTGGAAATTGAAGAGACTGCCCTTAAGAAAGAAGAAGACAGACTCAGTCAGGAAAGACTTGTAGATCTGCAAAAAGAACTTGCTGAGTTAAAAGAAGATTATAACGTTAAGAAAGCCCAGTGGGACAACGAGAAAAACAGCGTGGGAAAACTTCAGAAGTTAAGGGAAGAAATCGAAGACGTTAATAATCAGATTGAAATTGCAACCCGTGACGGTGACTGGGAAAGGGCTGCTGAACTCAGTTACGGCAGACTTCCTAAGATGAAACAGGAACTGGAAGAACTTGAGAAGACTGCTGAGAATAAGGAACGCAAACTTCTTCATGAATCAGTTGATGAAGATGAAATTGCCAAGATTATTTCAAGGTGGACAGGCATTCCTGTATCCAAACTTACTGAGGGTGAGAAAGCCAAGACTCTTCATTTGGGCGATGAATTACATAAAAGAGTTATCGGTCAGGACGAGGGCGTTAAGCTTGTATCTGAGGCCATTATGAGATCAAGAGCCGGCATCAAAGACCCTTCAAAACCAATAGGCTCATTTCTTTTCCTTGGCCCTACAGGTGTAGGTAAAACAGAATTGGCCAAAAGCCTCGCCCAGGCATTATTCGATGACGAAAGTAATATGGTGCGTCTTGATATGAGTGAATATATGGAAAAATACTCAGTATCGAGACTTATAGGAGCGCCTCCGGGATATGTAGGATATGAAGAGGGTGGTCAGTTAACCGAGGCAGTAAGACGTAAACCTTATTCGGTAGTTTTATTTGATGAAGTTGAAAAGGCACATCCTGATGTATTTAATATTCTTCTTCAGGTGCTTGATGATGGACGAATTACTGATTCACTTGGAAGAACCGTGGATTTTAAGAATACAATTCTTATAATGACATCCAATATCGGTGCCCAGTATCTACTTGATGGTATTGATGAAAACGGTAATATAAGTCCTGAAGCAGAAGAAGAGGTAATGGAAGATTTGCGTGCTCATTTCAGACCGGAGTTCCTTAACAGGCTGGATGAAACCATTATGTTTAAGCCTCTTACAAAGGAGAATATCGGAAATATAGTTGACCTTCTTGTTAAGGATCTAAATAAGCGTTTGTCTGACAGGGAATTATCTGTTGAGATTACTGACAAGGCAAAAGAGTTTATTACCAATGAAGGATATGATCCGGTATATGGCGCAAGACCACTTAAGAGATATATCCAGAAATATGTTGAAACTGAAGCTGCAAAACTTATTCTTGGTGGAGACATAGGTGAAGGTGATGTGATAGTCATTGATTATGCCGACGGAGCACTTAAAGCCTTCAGAAAATAATTAAATATTATAACATTTCACATATGATAAAAGCCGGGCTGCTTATTAGGCAGCCAGGTTTTTATTTTTTTTAAATGTGGTTAAAACCACGAAAAGCGCATATAGTACGGGCTCCTAAGTGCTATAAGCAAAACTTATAACTAAATCAAATTTTCATGTATTATACAAGAGTTTGTACTCGTGATATATTGTACTCATCAAAAGGAAAACACAAAGCAAATCAAAAAAAGTAAAAAACAAGTTATCAGCTTTGCCTATAAGAATGAAACATTTAGGGAGGACAAGAAAAATGAGTCACGAGTACAAATTTGAAACATTACAGTTACATGTAGGACAGGAGGAAGCAGATGTTGCAACTGATGCAAGAGCAGTTCCAATTTATCAGACAACATCTTACGTATTCCATTCAGCACAGCATGCTGCTGACAGATTTAATTTAAGAGATGCAGGTAATATCTACGGCAGACTTACCAATTCAACACAGGGTGTTCTGGAATCAAGAGTAGCAGCTCTTGAAGGTGGAGCCGCAGGACTTGCAGTAGCATCCGGTGCAGCAGCAATCACATATTCGATCTTAGCTTTGGCAGGCGCCGGTGATAATATCGTATCACAGCAGAGCATCTACGGAGGAAGCTTCAACTTATTCGAGCATACACTTCCGACATACGGAATTAATACAAAGTTTGTTAACATTCATAATTTAGATGAAGTCAAAGGTGCTATTGATGACAAAACAAAAGCATTATTCATTGAAACATTAGGTAATCCTCATTCGGATATTCCTGATATCGATGCTTTAGCAGAGATTGCGCACGGCCATGGTATTCCTCTTGTTATCGATAACACCTTTGGTACTCCATATCTTATCAGACCCATCGAGCATGGCGCAGACATCGTAGTTCATTCAGCTACAAAGTTCATCGGCGGACATGGTTCATCTCTTGGTGGTATCATCGTAGAAGCAGGAAAATTCAACTGGAAAGAAAGTGGCAAGTTCCCACACTTAACAGAGCCAAACGTAAGTTATCATGGTGTATCATTCTATGATGCTTTAGGGGGAGCGGCATTCGTAACATACATAAGAGCAATCTTACTTAGAGATACAGGTGCTGCAATTTCACCATTCAATGCATGGATTCTTCTCCAGGGTCTTGAAACACTTTCATTAAGACTTGAAAGACATGCATCCAATACTGCCAAAGTAATAGAGTTCCTTGCTGGTCATCCAAAGGTTGCAAAGGTTAACCATCCATCACTTCCTGATCATCCTGATCATGAATTATATAAGAAATATTTCCCTAACGGTGGAGCATCAATCTTCACATTTGATGTTAAGGGCGGAAGAGAAGAGACATATAAGTTTATTGATAACTTAAAAATATTCTCACTTCTTGCTAACGTAGCAGATGTTAAGAGTCTTGTTATTCAGCCATATGATACAACTCATGCTGAATTAAGTGCTGAAGAATTAGAGAGAATCGGTATTCATCCAAATACTGTAAGACTTTCAATTGGTACAGAGCATATCGATGACATCATCTGGGATTTACAGCAGGCTCTTGATGCGATCTAATAAAAAGGGAAGGGTGTTAATATGAGAAAGACAGGTTATAACTCATATGGTTTAAGACGATGTTGTCGCTCTTAGTAAAAAAATGATATAATACTAAACGTTTAATTGTTTTAACAAGGAGGATATAAAAATGTCAGATATTAAAGAAAGTGTGGTAGAACTTATAGGTAAGACACCTATACTTAAACTTAACAATTATACAAAGAAGAAAGGAATAAATGGAGTAACAATTCTTGCAAAACTTGAGTACCTTAATCCTGCAGGTTCAGTTAAGGACAGAATTGCACTTGCAATGATCGAAGATGCAGAAAAGAAAGGCTTACTTAAGCCTGGCGCAACAATTATCGAGCCTACATCGGGTAATACAGGTATCGGTCTTGCAGCAGTTGCTACAGCAAAAGGATACAGAGCAATTCTTACTCTGCCTGATACCATGAGTGTTGAGAGAAGAAATCTTCTTAAGGCATATGGCGCTGAACTTGTATTAACAGAAGGCGCTAAGGGTATGAAGGGTGCCATTGCAAAGGCAGATGAACTTAATAAGGAAATTGAAGGTTCTGTAATTCTTGGACAGTTTGTTAACCCTGCCAATCCGGCAATTCATAAAGCTACAACCGGTCCTGAAATCTGGGAGCAGACAGGTGGCAAGGTGGATATTTTTGTAGCCGGTGTTGGTACAGGTGGTACTGTATCAGGTGTTGGCGAGTACTTAAAATCCCAGAATCCTAACGTTAAAATTGTTGCTGTTGAACCGGCAACCAGCCCTGTATTATCGAAGGGTGAGGCCGGATCACACAAGATTCAGGGTATTGGTGCAGGCTTTGTTCCTGATACACTTAATACAAAGATTTATGATGAAGTTATCGCAATTGAAAATGATGATGCGTTTACGGAAGGCAGAGATTTTGCTTTGTCAGAGGGAATTCTTGTAGGTATATCATCAGGTGCCGCTTTAAAGGCAGCATCCATTCTGGCCCAGAGAGAAGAGAATGCAGGTAAGACTATAGTAGCCCTTCTTCCTGACTCAGGAGACAGATATTTATCAACTCCATTATTTGGTTAGATCTATTAAAACTCTTCCCGATGTTTTATAGATAAATCACACTTTAAAAGAGCAGCCTTAGGGCTGTTCTTTTTGTGTGATGTGACAGTAGGGACGGTTCTT
>DGTK01000007.1:0-236893 GCA_002393735.1 Lachnospiraceae bacterium UBA4338 | reverse complement strand
AAGAACCGTCCCTACTGTCACATCATTTTGTAATAAAAAATATTAGAACGAAAAAACTTATTTACATTTTTTGTGTTTATGATTATTATAAAGGAAATTCCTTAGATTATTTGATTGTTTTGTAGAAAGGAAGATATTAATGGAAAAAAGATTGAGTATTATTTTAGTACTATCTATGGTTGTCTTTGTGTTGTCTGGATGTATTTTAGACGAAGAAGCAACTGTTACAGATACCAATACTGAAACAACGGAAGAGACAACAGTTGAGACTACAGAAGAAGAAAATGAAGATGATAAAGAAACTGAAGAAAGTGTAGACAAGGAAGAAGACAATCAAGATAAAGAAACTACTGCTTCTGAAGAGAAAGAAGAAACAGCTAAAGAAGAAGTTACTGAAGAAAAAGAAGAAACTGTAAAGCCTGAAGAAAAGCCTTCTACAGATTCAGCAAAAGAAGAAAATAAGCCTTCTACTACTACAACTCCAGCAACAAAACCTGAAACTTCTGAAGTAAAGCCTAGCGCACCTGTAGAAAATAATACTCCTGCACCTGAAACACCTGCAGTACATGAACATAATTGGGTTGCAGAAACTATTCATCATGATGCAGAAACTCATCAGGAAACTGTTACTAAAACTATTCACCATGATGCAGTTACAACTACAGAAACTATACCAGTCTTTGTATGTGAATGTGGCGCAAGATTTTATAATAGTGAAGATCTTAATAATCATCAAGATAATATAGGTTGTGGTAGTAGTTGTCTTGATTGGGAAAATAGAACAGTTGAAGTTTCTCCTGCATGGGATGAAGTAGTAACTGAAACTGTAACTATTACTGATAAAGCTGCATGGGATGAAGTAATTTATCATTGTGAATGTGGTGCTACTAAGTAATATTTAATTTTCAAGGTTCTTAATTAACTATAATATAATTATATACTGTATTAGTTGAAATGTATATAAGTTTTAACCAACACAAAAAATTAATTTAGGCTCAGAAAGGTAATAAAATAAACCATTCCGAGCCTTTATTATGTTTAAAAATAGATTTGAAAAATTTCAGTTTTTCAAAAAACAAGGTCTATTTAATTTTATAAAATTTAGCAACGTTATTAAAATTTTTATGAACTAAAGCTGGAGAGGAGGAGAATTATTATATATTATACTATTTTATTCTTTGTATTACTCCACGACTTACGCCGGTTAGTCGTTCTATTTGTCTAATAGATAGTCCTTCGGATAATAGCTTTTTTATATGTAAATCTCTTGTATTTTTGTTCATGGTCGATATTGAGTTTGCTGGTGCTCCCTCTAAACACTTAGTAATCTGTTCAAGAGCCCATTTATCATCCTTAGGAGAGTGAAAGTATTCCATACACTTGTCGTCGTTGCTTTCATCAATATATTTAACATAATTATCCCAGGATCCAAGCTGATTTGAAATAACAGATGTATCAACCCACGAGTCATTTTTGGAATATTGATAATAGCTATTCCATTTGTACTCGTTGGATGCAGCAATATGTGCCTTTAAAGGATTGTTAAGTATATATCTAAAAACTGTCAGCAGATAGGCATTATTTTCTACATTTTCATTTAGGTACCTATCTTGAAAAAGATATCCAGTTCTTTCGTATTTTTTATTGTAATAATATGAATATGATATTCCGATTTTTTGCATAAATTTAGATGTGTTATGGTGAATGTCTTTTATAAGTAAGTGTACGTGGTTATCCATGAGACAATATGCGATAATTGTAATTTCGCATTCTTTACTATATTTTTCTAATAGTTTAAGATAATAATTAAAATCTGTTTCACACTCAAAGATTACTTTTTGTCCTATACCACGAGTAATTATATGCATATAACCGGACATACTAAGTGTTCGAATATGTCTTGGCATACAAAAATCTCCTTTATAAAATTAATGTAATTGGTAAATTATTGAACCTTAACGAATTGAATAAGAATAAGATTTATTAAGTGAACTTATTTTATATTAATTAATTCAGTTTTGCAAGTGCAATTAGTATGTGACAGTAGGGACGGTTCTTCCTGTCACATAAAACGCACGTGACATTAAGAACCGTCCCTACTGTCACATTGGAAAAAGTGTGATAAAATGAGAAAGTATTTTGATTTCTAAAAAGAGAGGAAAAACATGAAAGCAGTATATCTTGAAGAAGGTGCAGTGAATAAAGGCGATATTACACTTAAGCCAATAATGGATGTAATTGAAACAGAAGTTTATTACAATACAACCGAAGAGGATAAGTTTGAGCATATTGGCGATGCCGAGGTTGTTTTCTCAAATAAGGTGATTTTTGATGAAGAGACATTTAAAAAGTGTCCGAATCTTAAATATATTGGTGTATGTGCAACCGGATATAATGTCATTGATATTGAGGCTGCAAAGAGACATGGTGTAACAGTAACCAATGTTCCGGCATACAGTACTGATGCGGTGGCTCAGCTTACCTGGGGATTTATTATTGAACTTGTGAATCATATTTCTGTGCACAATAAAAGTATTCATGAGGGAGACTGGTGTAAGTCGGAGATTTTTTGCTACTGGCTTGATAAGGTGACGGAATTAAGTGGCAAGACTCTTGGCGTAATTGGATATGGTAATATAGGACGCAAGGTTACAGATATTGCCCTAATCTTTGGCATGAAAGTTCTTGTTTACACAGCTCATCCTGATAAGTACGAGGCAAAGGAAAATATGAAATTTGTTTCTAAGGATGAAGTATTTAAGAATGCAGATATTATTACACTTCACTGCCCGATGAATGATGAAACCAAAGGGATGATCTGCAAAGAAAATATAGAGAAAATGAAAGACGGAATCTATATAGTTAATGTTTCAAGAGGTGGCCTTGTTAATGAGCAGGATTTGGCTGATGCGCTTAAAAGTGGTAAGGTGGCAGGGGCAGCAGCTGATGTGGTTTCAGTAGAGCCGATAAAGGAAGATAATCCACTGCTTGGTGCGCCGAATATGATATTAACGCCGCACATCGGATGGGCCAGCGTG
The DNA here is from genome assembly GCA_002393735.1 of Lachnospiraceae bacterium UBA4338. Lineage (GTDB taxonomy): Bacteria > Bacillota > Clostridia > Lachnospirales > Lachnospiraceae > UBA3766. Next base: position 233,855 of record DGTK01000007.1, on the reverse strand, counting down.
GAAGCAAGAGAGAGGCTGATTCAGGCGGTTGCAGACAACTTAAAGGCTTACTTAAATGGGGAAAAGTTAAATGTGCTGTAGTTTGCACAAAGGAAAACAAATTTTATGATTAGTAAATCTGACTTAAAACTAATAAAAATAAGCGACTTAGGTGACACGGCCCTGGCTCCATATGTCTCTAAATCCGAGGCAGAACTTCTGCATTATTATGAGCCTAAGGAGGGGATTTTTATCGCGGAAACTGCTAATGTAATTATCCGGGCGCTTGATGCAGGATACAGACCTGAATCGATTCTGGCAGAGGAAGAGCGAATGGAAATCGAAGCATTTCCTGTATTTAAGAAGATTAGGGAAATAAATGGAGATGATTATCTTAATAATCTGCCGGTTTACATAACAACACATGAAACCTTAAGTAAAATAACAGGCTATAACTTAATTCGCGGTTTATGTGCGGTAATGAGAAGAAAACCTCTTAAGAAAGTAGAAGACTTTCTAAAAGATAAAAAAAGAGTTGTTATACTTTATGATGTGGTTAATCCCACAAATTCCGGTGCGATAATCAGATCGGCAGCAGCTCTTGGTATGGATGGTGTGATTCTCACAAGTAATTGCGTAAATCCTTTGGTAAGAAGGGCTTCGAGAGTTAGTATGGGAACTGTTTTCCAGGTACCGTGGACTGTGGCTTCGGCAGAAGAAATTGACAAAGAATTAAAAGAAAAAAATTATACAACTCTTGCAATGGCACTGACAGAAAACAGCATAGCTCCTGACTCGGAAGAACTGAAAGGGAAAGAGAAAATCGCTGTATATTTAGGCACAGAAGGAGAGGGGCTTCCGAAGAATGTGATTGAATCTTCGGACTATCGAATCATGATACCAATGATGCATGGAGTTGACTCCTTAAATGTGGCATCTGCGGCAGCGGTTATATGCTGGGAACTGGCAAAGAAAAAATGAGATTACAGGGCATTTATATATGCCCTTTTTCTTTACTAAAACAAGGTAATTGTAGTATAATTTATATGTATGTGGGCGTAAAAACGGAAAGACTTTATGTAAACCACACTTCGCCTTAAAAAGCGAAATTTGGCAAAGTTGTGCGATGTAGAATTATGCAAACTAAAGTGACAATAAGAACCGTCCCCACTGTCATATAAGGAGGGAATTATGGGTGCAGTAGCTGAAGTCAATATGAATAATATTGCGGAAGAGTGTATTAAGCAGATTAAGGATAAGATTATAAATCTTAAACACCTTAATATTATTGTGGTAGGTAAGACAGGTGTAGGTAAGAGCACACTTATTAATTCGGTATTTCGCGACAACCTGGCTGAGACGGGTATGGGTAAGCCGGTTACGGAACATATGAAAAAGATAAGTAAAGAGAATATGCCCCTTACCATATATGATACCAAGGGCTTCGAACTTGGTAAGAATGCTCAGAAAGAAGTTAAGGATGAGATTCTTAAAACTATCAAGGAAGGCAATGCATCCAAGGATGTTAATAAAGCCATTCACTGTATCTGGTATTGTGTCAATACAGCATCAAACCGAATTGAACCTGAAGAAATCGCCTGGTTAAGAGAATTTGCCAATGAGAATAATGTATCCCAGGTGCCTATTATTATGGTTTTAACCCAGGGCTTCTCAAAGAAAAATGCCATGCGTATGGTAGAAGAGATTGAGAAGGAGAACCTGGACATTATTCAGGTTGTGCCTGTTTTAGCACAGGATTATGAAATAGATGACGGAATCCCACCAATTAAAGCATATGGTCTTGATACATTAATTGAAGTTATGACGGCAACACTGCCTGATGAACTTAAGAATACACTGCAGAATGTGCAGATAGCGTCACTAAAAGAAAAAAAACGTAGGGCACAGGCAGTTGTAGCATCGGCAACCGCAGCGGCATTTGGCGAAGGTTTTGCGCCAATTCCTTTTGCTGACTGTGCGGTACTTATTCCAACACAGGTTGCCATGATTGCTACCATTACATCTATTTTTGGAATCAGCGTAAACAAGAGTTTAATATACGCATTTATGTCTTCAGCGCTGGGAGTAAGTGGTGCAACAATCGCTGGCAAAACCATCGCCTCCAATTTACTCAAACTTGTCCCTGGTGCAGGAACAGCCCTAGGTGGAACAATATCAGGTGCAACAGCAGGTGTGATTACATCTGCACTTGGAAGTGCTTATATTGCATTAATGGAAGGGGTATATAAGGGTGAAATCTCAACCAAGGATCTGGAGTCCAAGGAAGGAAAGGATAAGATCAGAATGTTATTCAAAAAAGGTCTTAGCGTTGCAGAAAGTATGCAGAACGTAACTTCACCTTCACAGGTTAATGAAGATGGCTCGGTTAACATAACTTCTATTGAGGAAAATAATACAGGTGAATAATTTTTTGAATGGAATCAAAAAAATATTTTTAAAAGAGCCGGTAACAATTATCTCATTCTTACTGGCTTTTCTCACTGTATTTATTATTCCAGTAGACAAAGAATATATTAATTATATAGGCTATGAAACCCTTGCATTATTATTCACCTTAATGGCGATTACTGCAGGATTAAGAGCCCTGGGGCTCTTTGAAAAAGTTGGTTTTTCTCTGCTTAAAAGACTAAGCGAAATAAGACTTCTTAGTCTGGTATGCGTTCTTCTTTGCTTTGTATCATCAATGTTTGTAACCAATGATGTGGCACTTATAACTTTCGTGCCTTTTGCAATTGAAGTACTTGATATGGCAGACAAGAAAAAATATATGATTATGGTTATTACCCTTATGACCATAGCTGCCAACCTTGGAAGCATGATTACCCCAATTGGTAACCCGCATAATCTTTATTTATATGAACTTACCGAAATGCATATTGGAGAGTTCTTTATGCTGATGCTTCCGTATACTGTTTTCTCGCTGATTGCACTGATTATCGGCGTATTTATTTTCGTAAGAAAAGACACAAACAGTAAGAAAGTCAGTATTTCTGATGATAAAACCAAAAATTTCAAATTAGGATATAAAGGAATTATTTATATCGGATTATTTGTACTTGCAGTACTTGGTGTTCTTCAGGTATGCCCTGTGTGGCTTGTATTATTAATTACATTTATTGTTGTATTTATTATGGACAGAAAAACAATACTCAGAGTGGACTATGGACTGCTTCTGACATTTATTTTTCTTTTTATTTTTATTGGCAATATAAAAAGAATGGATGTGGTTGTAACAACGCTTGATAAAGTAGTTGACGGACATGAGTTTATTCTGTCCGTACTTCTTAGTCAGATATTAAGTGATGTGCCTGTTGCACTTTTGTTATCAGCAATGTCGGATACTTATAATGGTTTGAAGGAAATTATCATTGGAACCAATGTGGGAGCGGTTGGAACATTAATAGCCTCCATGGCCAGTCTGATTTCTTTTAAACTGTACAGCAATACAGATAAAAGTACAAAAGGGAAATACTTATTACAGTTTACCATTGTAAATTATGTATTTCTTGGATTATTAATAGTATTTCATTACATTTTAAGTTGTATGTAAAGGAGGAAATAAAAATGCCATTTAAGTTAAACGTTTTAAAGAATTATTTAGAAGCAAAGAAGCAGATTCTTCCTGCTGATTATCAGGGAAATCTGACTGAAGAAGAGAGAAAAATAATCGCGCAGCAGCAAAAGAGATTTGGCATTGTTGATGAGAACCAGAATGCCGGACAGAATGCAGACCCAAATGCAAGGGAAGTAGAAAAGTTCGTCCAAATGACCGAACGTTTCGGTGATACCGTATATACAAATTATGATATGCTTTTTGATCAGATTAAAGCCATTCGTAAGGATGTTAACCGAATGATAGGCAAGCCTTCTGATTATAAAATGTATCATAATGAAGTTACTAATTATCAGCTTAATTTTATCATTTTGGGAGCTATAGATGGTTTGATGAACCTTGATTTGTCTGAAGCGGAAAGAGAAGAACTCGAGCAGATGAGGCAGGAGGGTAATTCTCTTTCTCATGATCTGCATGACGATGATGATATTGTTTCTTTTCAGGTTGATAATACCTTGGATGATCAGCGTATGGTCAGTTCGGCTTTTGTATCCGTAGAGAATGGTGAAAAGATAAAAGCCTTGCAGAATAAGGTTGCGGATTTTGTAAAAAGAAGAGAAGAGAAATTATTAAAAGCTCATCCTGAACTGGCGACTTTGGATAAATATAAGGATCAACTTCCTCCTCAGTATATGGAATATGATTTTTATCAGAAGATGAAATTAAATGATAAGTATGGAAAGAGTAACCAGGTATATTTCAAAAGTTTTGATAACAATGTTTATTTCAGAAATGAAATGAAAATGATTAATGGTGGAATGTCATGTCTTCCCGGCGATGTAGGATTTATTTTCAGACCGCGTAAAGAAGGAATGGATGGAAAGAAAGAGGATGAACTGGTTGCATCCGTTTACAGTCTTATTCCTATGACACAATATAATGCCAAGTTTAGGGATGTAGCAGCAATACATGACAGACTTGAATATGCTTTCAGAGTATTAAATGAGAAATCAAAGGCTGAATATAATAAAGCAATTACAGAAGGAAAGTCTCATGAAGATGCAGTTAATATTGCCAAAACAAACTGCGCTGAAGAAAAGCTTATTTATGATCAGACCAGGAAAGAACTGATAGTAGAAGGTGCAAAATTAGACAGATTATATAATATTATGTGTGCAAATGCTATGTTTGTGACAGATAACAAATTAGGCCCTGAAGATGTCGGTGCTTATGTAAATACAATTGATGAGAGTTATGCTAAAAATGATGAATTAATTAAGAATACATTTGGTTACAGAATAAGAGTCAGTCAGCAGGAACATTCTAATTTCCAGAAAATGTTAAGAAATGGATGGAATTTGGAGCAGATTATTAATATTATGAATATTTATACATTCATGGATACATTTGTCTACAGGGTATTAACTGAAGATTCAGTTGGAGTTAGTAATGAGGATTTACTCAGAGAAGCCAGTGTTGCAAAGGATGACCTGCACAGACTTATTAATTCTGTAGCTGTAAATGGAGAAAATGTCAAAGACAGCATTATGGGTATCCATGAAAAAGTATATCGAATTTATGATTTGATAAAAGGCAAAGATGTCTCACTTGGGATGGTAAAACTGGATGAAGATACTTTTAAAAGAATGCTTACTTCTTTAGAAACCCTGGCGAATAAGTCCTTTAATGTATTTGATGAAGAATTTTATAAGTCAGCCGGAGATTTATCCAAGCTTCACGTAGAGGAAACGCAGAAGAACAAATATACAAATGAACAGATGGTAGCAGACAGACAGGCTGCAGTAGAACGACAGGAAAGAATAATTGCAAAATATAATAATCCTGATCTGCTTAATGCAGAGCAGCCACAGCCCGTTAAGGAGGCAAATCCGGAAGAAAAAGAGGATGTGGAAGAAGAGGCTGCAAATGAAGAAAATGCAGCTATTGAAGATGAGAATGCAGCAAATGAAGAAAATGCCAACAATGAAGAACATATAGACAACATTGAAGATAATTTAAATATCAATGCTTTTGCTGAAAATATTGAAAAAGCAGGCGGAGAAGGAGAAGTACAGAAAGAAGCAGCTGATGAAGTGCCGATGGATGATGAACAGCTTGCAGTTTTCAAGGAAATCAATGATGGCATGAGAGAGTATCTTAAGACTCATCCTTTTGAAATTGCATTAATCGGTTTTGGAAGAAGAGCAGATATAGTTAAGATAGAGTCTTATCATGCTGCAAAAATGCTCCTTAATCTGCCTGAGATTCAGGAAAATCCTGAGAAGAAGGCAATTTACGAAGAAAATCTTAAAGGCATCGAAAATCAGCTTAAGAATGCAAGAAATGCCAATGGAAAACTGCTTTTAGATGAGTATAACAAAGGCTATGAAAAGATGATGGCCAATCCCGGCATAGCTGTTCTTAATGAAACACTGATGAGATATCATCAGATTGTAAGTGCGGAACATGCCAATATTCAGGATATGCTTTCTGTAGTTAAGGATGCAGTTAAGGATAAAATTATTGCTGCAAGAGCAATTGAACTTGCATTTGAAGAGATTAAGGCAAGTGGCAATAAAGAGAATATTAATGCCTGTGAAAGATTATATATTAATACACTACATGAACTTTCAGGAACCAAATTAAGTTCAGGTATTAGCGTAGCCAGATTATTTGATGATATTCATCCTTATCTTGCAGATGTGACTTTAAACAGAATCACTGAAGAGATTCATCATAATGAGAGAGCTCAACTTGATTTACAAAGACAGGAAGAAGCAAGACTGGCAGAGGAAGCAAGACTTGCAGAAGAAAGAAGAATTGAAGAGGAAAACAGACGCAGGGAAGAAGCGAGAAGAAGAGCTGAAGCCAATGAAAAGATATTTAATAAAGTAAGAGGTAAATTCTTTGGTGATGAAAATCGTCCACAGAACGGACCTTTAGATAAAGAAACCCTTCAGGTGTTATCATATTCTGTTGATCCTGTAGTTAAGTATGAAGAGCCTACAAGATTAATTGAGAAAATAACATCTGTTGATTTAGCTAAAACAGAAACATTCCTTGCAGATGTTATGCTTCGTATAGGCAATTTCTTATCTGAAGAAGAGAAGGATGAGATAAGTAATCTGATTACGGAAACCAAGATAAAAGCACAGGAATATGCCGGTGAAGGTAATGGAATAATGCATAAGTCATCAACAATTGCAACATCCGGACTTGACTGGATTGAAATACCTGATTATATGGCTGAAGACATCGCGAAATATAAGAAGGTAATGAAGAAGATTGTCGTTTTACTTGATGTATATATGGCAAAACTGCCTAAGGGTAATAAAGACCCTATGACACTCTTTTTCAGAGATTATTTCGATGCCATGAGCAGGGGTGAATCCTACATGGCAATGAATCAGACTGATGGCGTCTGTGAACGTATTATAACAAACCTGCTCGGTGGTTTTGAACAGAGAAATAATGGTGGAAAATATGATTATAACAAACTTAGGAGAGATCTTAAAAACTTCCCTATTATTGAAGCTGCATCAAAAGCACTTGCAATGCACAGAATTATTGATAATGAAGATTTATCCATTGATTCCATGGATGCGAAAGAATTGTCAAATAAGGCTAAAGTTCTGAAACTTTCAAAGAAACTTTTAAAAGATATAGAGGATATGGACAAATTCCCTCATGAGGAATATGTGAAGTTAGAAAAGGCACATATTACTCAGGCAGGTCAGGAAAATCAGTTTAAGCTTGGTGAAGGAAGAGGTACTCAGGCAGCATATGATGAACTTCTTGACAGAGTTTCAGCTCTTGAGCACGGATGGCTTGTAAGGGATTTACCAATGATATCTCAGATGGGTAATCTTTCAAGAGAACTTCAGAATTCAATTGATAAAGATAATCTCACCAATGAGCATAAGGCGCAGATTAAGGGCTTTATTGATTATTTCAAGAAGAATATTCTTAAGAACAATAAGCCTATGAGTGAGGAAAAAAGAAAAGAACTCATTGATGGAGCTTTAGAAAAACTTGAAGAGATAGAAGAGCCACGTATCGCTGATGCTCTTAATCTTGAGAGAGAAAATAAATATGCTGATGACAGGACTGTTAAGCAGGGAACCAAATCATTTGCTGCAGTTGTAATAGCCTGTGCTCATCAGATTAAAAAGACACGCGACAGAAATATTTCATTAACTGAAGAGCAGACCATGCTTTGTGCAGATGGTAATTTGATGGGTCTGTTTGACAGAGTTAAGAATAAATGGAATGATATGCCAAGTGAACCGGCATGGCATAAGAGTATATTTACAAAGACGCCTGAGAATGATCCATTTACAAACATGAAAGCTAAATATGATTCTTTCATGCAGTTGTGGAGAAGTAAAATCGCTACTGTTATGGGTCATCCTGAAAATGATCCTGAGATTGTTCAGGCTGCAACAGAACTTAAGGCAGCTGCAAAGAGATATATAGATGCCAAGGATGTGCAGAAGAATCTGGATATTAATGCTACTGATAAAAAAGCAAAAAGAAAATATAATTCTGAAAAGAGATCAGATTATGGTAAGTATCGTTATAATCTGGCTGAATATCTGGAAACTGCAGCAGGCATGGTAATTGGTCTTGGCAAGAATAAAGATCTCATTAAGATTGCTAAACCAAAGGCAGAAGCAGCACAAAATGAGGCAGCGCAGGCTCAGAAAAAGGTTGCCAAAACCACAGAAGTTATAGAACCATTAAAGAGTGAACAGGTTAAACCAAAGAAAAAGATGGCCGGACCAAATATGCATTAATCAAACAAACATAATAATAAGCTCCGAGTAATCGGAGCTTATTATTTTTATAATTATAAATTACTGATTCTTTTTAAAAGATGCTCTCTTACGAAGAGTAGGATCAAGTATCTTCTTTCTGATTCTAAGATGAGTTGGTGTTACTTCCAAAAGTTCATCAGTATCAATGAAATCAAGAGCCTGCTCCAAACTCATAATCTTAGGTGGTGTAAGGTGCAGCGCTTCATCAGCAGAAGATGAACGGGTATTGGTAAGATGCTTGGTCTTACATACATTAAGTTCAATATCTTCGGCTTTAGGGCACTGACCGATAACCATGCCCGAGTATACTGTTTCGCCGGGTCCGATGAAGAGAGTGCCGCGCTCCTGGGCATTGAATAAGCCGTAGGTTACGCTTTCCCCTGCTTCGAAAGCAATAAGGGAACCCAGTTTTCTGTATTGAATATCCCCTTTATACGGAGCATATCCGTCGAAGAGGGTATTGATAACACCATTTCCTTTGGTGTCTGTCATAAAATCACCACGGTAGCCGATAAGACCTCTTGAAGGAATTCTGAATTCCAGTCTGGTATTGCCACTGCCGTTACTGCTCATATTAAGAAGTTCACCTTTTCTCTGGCTTAATTTCTCAATAACCGTACCTGAGAATTCTTCGGGAACATCTACATAGGCAAGCTCCATTGGCTCTAACAGTTTACCGTTGTCATCTTTTTTGTAAAGGACCTCAGCTTTACTGACGGCAAATTCATAACCTTCACGGCGCATGTTCTCAATAAGAACAGATAAGTGAAGTTCGCCGCGGCCTGAAACTTTAAAACTTTCTGTGGTTTCTGTTTCTTCAACTCTTAATGAAACATCTGTATTTAATTCTCTGAATAATCTGTCTCTTAAATGACGGCTTGTAACAAATTTACCTTCCTTACCTGCAAGAGGGGAGTCATTAACAATGAAATGCATTGCGATTGTAGGCTCTGAAATTTTCTGGAATTCAATAGGCTTAGGGTCATCAATTGCGCAGATTGTGTCTCCTATATGAATATCCGTAATACCTGAAATTGCAACGATTGAACCGATGGATGCAGAGGTTACTTCTTTTCTTTCAAGCCCTTCGAATTCGTAGAGCTTGCTGATTTTGACCTTCTTCTGCTTTTCAGGTTCATGGGCATTGACAATAATAACATCCTGGTTAACGGACACGCTGCCGTTATCAACTTTGCCCACGCCGATACGACCCACATATTCATTATAGTCGATGGTGGAGATAAGAATCTGTGTGCCTGCATCCGGGTCACCCTGCGGCGCCGGGATATAATCAACTATTGTCTCAAAAAGAGGCTCCATATTAACTGCTTCATCTTCAAGATTTCTTACAGCGGTACCTGCCTTGGCAGAAGCGAAGATAAATGGGCACTCAAGCTGCTCATCTGAAGCATCCAGCTCTAAAAGAAGTTCCAGAACTTCATCCACAACCTCCGAAGGTCTTGCTTCAGGTCTGTCTATCTTATTAATACAGCATATTACCGGAAGTTTGAGCTCCATGGCTTTACGAAGCACGAACTTGGTCTGTGGCATCGGCCCTTCGAATGCGTCAACCACAAGGATAACGCCATTAACCATCTTAAGTACACGTTCAACCTCGCCGCCAAAATCAGCGTGGCCCGGTGTGTCAATAATATTAATTTTCTTATCTTTGTAAGTAATTGCGGTGTTCTTGGAAAGGATTGTGATTCCTCTTTCCCTTTCGATATCATTGGAGTCCATGACTCTTTCTGCAACTTCCTGGCCCTGACGGAAAACACCACTTTGTTTAAGAAGTTCATCTACCAAAGTTGTTTTACCATGGTCTACATGGGCGATAATAGCGATGTTTCTAATGTCTTCTCTACTGGTTAACATAAAATCTCTCCTTGGGTTTCATCCCTTAAATGTGCCCTAAATACAAGGCTTTCAACGATTTTTCAATATTCTTTCAACCACAAAACGAAATAAGTATATCATTTTAGTTTTACTCTTGCAACGGTTTGTTTGTTCGTTTAATATATAAGAGGTGTAACTTGTTGGTAAGAAATATTACATCAGTAAAGATAAAGGGAATTGTTATGGAAAAGCCTGATCTTAAAAATCTGATTGAAGATAATGAAAAGAATCAAAGGATAGCAGGAATCATATTCGTTGTGCTTGGCGCACTGTGTATCATAGCCGGCATTACCTTATTTGTAATAGGTAACTTAGATAATGTATATGCCAAGAAAATGTCCGCCAGCGTTATGGGCGCAAGCGAAATTATTAAGGAAGACGGCACATCGACCACAATGCTTACCTTAGTATATAAGGTAGGAAATGAGATGGTGGAGACTACATATAATTATGAAGGCTCATATACTGAAGAAATGGTTCAGTATGACGGATATTATGATGTACGTAATCCCAAGCTTGTTGTGGAAGTAAACTGGTCCTTCGTATCTTTGTGGGCAGTGCTCCTTGGAGCAGTAATTCTTGTTCCGGGATTAATTTATTTAGGAAAGATTAAACTTCCCAAGCCTAAATACGCAAAACTTAAAGATGCTGATGATAAGGTTAAGAAGTTAAATGAACTTAAAGAGCAGGTGGAGAACAGCCTGATTCCTGCAATGGGCGCTCTGGCGGTGGCGATTTTTGGCCTTGTAATGGGACTTGTTAAAGGCGGTGTATGGACCTGGGTTGTAATGGGTGCAGGTCTGGTATTTACTGCAGTATTCTGCTATTATTCCTATGGCCCTTTAAAGGAATTCCTTGATCTGACCAAGGCTCTTAAGTACAGGGGTACAGTTGTAAATGATGCTTTGGAAGAGGCAATTGACAGCCAGAATGTGAACAAAGGAAAAGCATTTAAGAAGGGCAGGAAGAAGACCAATAAGGAAATAGCCGAAGAAGTTGCGCTTGAAGCCCAGAATGAAGAAGATGATTATACCAAATGGGAAAAAGAGCATTATAAAGAAGAAAAATAAAGAGGCGAGATAAATAAATGAGAAGTTCCGATATTTTGGAGATTCGTAAAAGATTTAAGGATGAAACCGGTTCAATTAGAAAGATTGCAATAGCTTACTGCGCCGGTAGTGATAAGTCAGTGCTTTGCAGGAGCGTAAGAACATTTAATGCACTTGAAGAAGCAGAGAGATTAAGATATCTTGAGATATTCAGAAAAGGATTTAGCGGTGCTAAAGACAGAAATATTTTAAGCCTTCCTTTTGAACTTGATTCAAAAATGGAAAGCGATGTTCAAAAAGACCTTATTACATTAAGAAATTCTGAATTTAAGGATGAGGCAGCAGTTAATGCTTTTATGGACAGAATCATTGAGTGCTACAAGCCTGAGAGTAATTTCTTGATTATACTTATATCTGATGCATATGATATTCCCGATAAGGGCGAGGATAATTTAAGACAGGGTGAGTCAGGTGAGGTTTATGATTATATTGCCTGCTTTATCTGCCCGGTTAATCTTGCCAAGGTTGCCTTAAGTTATCATGAAGATGACCAGATGATTGCCAGCAGAATCAGAGACCACATTGTTGATATGCCGGAAGTTGGTTTTGTATTTCCTGCATTTTCCGAAAGGTCAGCAGATGTTAATAATGTAATGTATTATGTTAAAGACCCGAAGGAGGGGATGCATCCCGAACTGATAAATGATTTGCTTAAATGTGTGGAAGTTACCACATCAATTCAGGAAAAGGAAGTTTTCAATCAGATAGTTGAGGATGTAATCAGCGAAGTTCCTGAATATGATACCTTTGATGTGGTAAAAAATATTAATACCAAACTTTGTGAAATGGTGGAAGAGTCCGGATATAACGAGCCACCGTTAATAGACAAGCCAATGATGAAGAAACTTATGGCCGACAGCGGTATTAAGGAAGAACACATGGAAATCGTGGACGATTATTTTGACAAAATTGCGGGAGACATTCCGATTCATTCTGAAAACGTGGCGGAAAAGAGAAGTCTTAAGGTTAAAGCTGATGATGTTAAGCTGGATGTTAAACCCGAAAGCGCAGACAAGGTTGAAATTCGTATTATAGACGGTCGTAAATATCTGGTTATACCAATGGATTCGGATATAGAAGTTAATGGCATAATTAGAAGAATAAATGAAACCCTAAAGGAGGAGTAAAATGGAAAAACAATCTTTGGAAGCAATTCTTAAGGAGAATGCCTATCCGGGCAGAGGCATCGTAATCGGTGCGTCAGAGGATGGAAAGAGTGCAGTATGTGCTTACTTTATTATGGGAAGAAGTACAAACAGCCGTAACAGAGTATTCGTAGAGGATGGCGAGGGTATCAGAACAGAAGCTTTTGATCCGTCACTTCTTACAGACCCATCATTGATTATCTATGCTCCGGTACGTGTACTTGGTAACAAGACAATTGTAACAAATGGCGATCAGACTGATACAATTTATGAAGGAATGGATAAGCAGCAGACCTTCGAGCAGTCACTTCGTTCCAGAAAATACGAGCCTGATGCTCCTAATCTTACACCGAGAATTTCGGGTGTTATGCATGTAGAGGGTGGTACATACAATTATGCAATGTCAATCTTAAAGAGCGACAATCAAAGAGACGGTTCATGCAACAGATTTACCTTCGCATACGAGAATCCATATAAGGGTGAAGGACGTTTCATCCACACATATATGGGTGATGGCAATCCACTTCCAAGTTTCGAGGGAGAACCAGAATGGGTAGGTATTGAAGGTGATATCGATACATTCACAAATAAAGTATGGAATGCTCTTAATGAACAGAATAAGGTTTCATTATTCGTAAGATTCATTGATATTGAAACAGGTAAATATGAAACAAGAATTATGAATAAAAATGTTAAATAAGGAGTTTATGATGAAAGATTTAGAATTAAAGTATGGTTGTAACCCTAATCAGAAGCCTTCCAGGATTTTTGTAAATGATGGAAGAGATTTACCTATTACAGTTTTAAATGGCAAGCCAGGTTATATTAACTTCATGGACGCTTTCAACGGCTGGCAGTTAGTTAAGGAACTCAAGGCTGCTACAAATCTTCCTGCAGCTACATCTTTTAAGCATGTATCCCCGGCAGGTGCAGCAGTAGGTCTTCCACTTTCAGATACACTTGCAAAGATTTACTGGGTTGATGATCTTGGTGAATTATCACCACTTGCATGTGCTTATGCAAGAGCAAGAGGCGCTGACAGAATGTCTTCATTCGGGGATTTTATCGCACTTTCTGATGTATGTGATGTTTCTACAGCAAATATCATCAAAAGAGAAGTTTCTGATGGTGTAATCGCTCCTGGTTATGAGCCTGAAGCTCTTGAGATTCTTAAGACAAAGAAGAAAGGCAACTATAACATTATTCAGATTGATCCTGAATATAAGCCTGAGCCTATCGAGCATAAGGATGTATTTGGTATTACATTCGAGCAGGGAAGAAATGAACTTGATATTAACAAGGAGATTCTTTCTGAAATAGTTACAAAGAATAAAGATCTTCCTGAACTTGCAAAGATTGACCTTATTATTTCACTCATTACTCTTAAATATACACAGTCTAACTCAGTTTGCTACGCTAAGGGCGGACAGGCAATCGGTATCGGTGCAGGACAGCAGTCACGTATTCACTGTACACGTCTTGCAGGTTCCAAGGCTGACAACTGGTGGCTTCGTCAGTCACCTCAGGTTATGGGCCTTCAGTTCGTAGATGAAATCGGCAGACCTGACAGAGACAATGCCATCGATAACTATATCGGTGAGGATTATATGGATGTACTTGCAGATGGCGCATGGGAGAGAATCTTCAAGGTTAAACCTGCAGTATTCACAAAGGAAGAGAAGAGAGCATGGCTTGATAAACTGGAAGAAGTTGCTCTTGGTTCAGACGCATTCTTCCCATTCTCAGATAATATTGAGAGAGCTAAGAAGAGCGGCGTTCAGTATGTTGCAGAACCGGGTGGTTCAGTAAGAGATGATCTGGTAATTGAATGTGCTGATAAGTACAACATGGTAATGGCATTCACAAAGATCAGATTATTCCATCACTAATTATTGATTAAAAATAAGACTATGGGGGACGGAACTGTCAGGCTTTGATAAAAGGCAAGGCGGTTCCGTTCCTTTGCTCTTAAAAGAAAGTGCAAATATGTTATGAAAGAATTCAGGAAAGGCCTGGTGGATGGTCTGCCAATAGGGCTTGGATATCTGTCGGTATCCTTCACTTTTGGTATAATGGCGGCTAATGCGGGATTAAGCGTTCTGCAGGCTGTGCTTATATCGGCCCTTAATCTTACGTCGGCAGGTCAGTTTGCAGGTCTTCAGATAATGATAGCGGGCGGCTCTTTAATAGAGATTGCTCTTACACAGATAATAATAAACTCAAGATACAGCCTTATGTCCATCTCTTTGTCACAGAAGGTGGACAAGGATATGAATTTCGCAAGAAGACTGTTTTATGGATTTTTCCATACAGATGAAATATATGCAGTAGCAATGGGACATAAAGGAAAGGTAGGTCATATTTATTTTCTTGGCCTTACCATTCTGCCATTTATTGGATGGACACTTGGAACCGGACTTGGCGCCGTAATGGGAGAGATTCTTCCTGTTATGGTATCAAATGCCCTCAATGTAGCTTTATATGGTATGTTTATTGCCATAGTTATACCGAAAGTAAAGGCTGAAAAATCACATGCCTTCGTTGTTCTTATTGCAATTTTATTAAGTTCAGCATTTAGGTATGTGCCGGGACTTAATAAAATATCATCGGGATTTGCAGTAATTATCTGCACACTTGTGGCTGCGCTTCTTGGTGCATGGCTGTTCCCGATTTATAAGAAGAAGGAGGTGCCAGATGGATTACAGTAAATACCTTTTGTACCTTCTTGTAATGGTGGTGGTAACTTATCTTATAAGAGTAGTGCCATATGTTCTTATGCGTAAGGAGATAAAGTCCGTATTCTTTAAATCATTTATGGAATATGTGCCATCGGCTGTGCTCGCGGCAATGACTTTCCCGGCGATAATATATGCTAGCGATAATCCGGTGACGGGGATGATAGGCCTTGTGGCAGCAGTTATCTGCGCTTTTATAAAGCCAAATCTCCTTTTGGTGGCGTCCACAGCCTGCCTTGCAGTATTCATTTCGGGCTTTTTCCTTGGGTAGGTATTTGGCTTGTTATTTGACCATATGATATGGTATAATGTATGCTAGTGTTTTGTGGGATAAAGTAATTTTAAGGAGACAGATAAATAATGAAAAAGAAGTTAATTGCCTTAGCTTTAACAGCATGTATGGCTATGGGAGTTATGGCCGGATGCTCAGATGAAGGTAAGGATATAAGCGAACTTAAAATGGATAAGTATTTAACCATTGGAGATTACAGCTCAGTGGAAGTTAATTATGCTTCACAGAAGGTAACGGAGCAAATGGTTGATTCAAAGATTAGTGAGATTATCCAGGCTAATGCCGATGCGGGTATCACTGAAGGACAGTGCCAGATGGGCGATACTGTAAATATTGATTATGCCGGATACAAGGATGGCATTCCTTTTGACGGTGGTACAGCTCAGGGGCAGTTCCTGACTCTTGGAAGCGGAATGTTTATTCCGGGCTTTGAAGAAGAAGTTGCAGGTATGAGTGTTGGAGAGAATAAGAAGTTTGATATTACTTTCCCGGCTGAATACAGCAATGCAGATTTAGCAGGTCAGGAGACAACATTCAGCGTAACAGTTAATTATATTGTACCTGGTCTTTCAGATGAAACTGTTGCAGCGCTTGGTTCTTCTGAATATAAAACAGTTGATGAATTAAAGGCTTATATTAAGACAAATCTTGAGACTGAACTTCAGGAAGAAGACAGGGGACAGATACTTTATCTTGCTTTTGCTGAGATTATGAAGAGATCAGAATTCAAGGAAGTTCCACAGTATCTTATCGACGCAGAGAAGGCAAGAATTGAATCACAGTATCAGTATATGGCTGACAATAACGATATGTCGGTAGATGATATTGTATCAATTGTTTACGGCGTGACTGCTGAGGAACTTGCTACAGAGTATGTTAAAGAGAGAATGATCTGCCAGGCTATTGCCAGTAATGAAGGAATTGAAGTTACAGATGATGAACTTAATACTCAGCTTCAGGCAGCAGCTGATGCGCAAGGGTTGACACTTGAAGGTTATATGACACAAAATGGTGTAACCAATGAGTCATTCAGAGAATATCTTTTAGCAGATAAAGTTTATGATTTCCTGTGGGACAGAATTACAGTTACTGATACAGCCGCTGAATAAAGGAAGATTATATGAAGGTTCGTTTAGTTAAAAAATTAGGAATATATGCAGGTATTCTTGTTGTGTGCGCAGGACTATCAGCCTGTGGTGACAAAGAGCCTACGAATATAGAACTTGGTTTTGAAGACATTAATGCCCTTAAATATGATGATGCCATTACAGTTTTTGATGTAGCTATCGAAAATGGTGAGAACAAAAAGGAAGCCTTAAGAGGCAAGGCCTTAGCCTATATGGGAAAGGGCGATTATGAGAATGCCGAGGCGACTTTTATCGAAGCGCTTAATTCAGGTGGAAGCGTGCCTAAGGATATTGATTATGATATCAATTATTACCTTGGCGTATGTTACTACAAGATGGGACGTTATGATGATTCCATCGCAAGATACGATGCCATCATTGATTTAAGACCGAAGGAAAGAGATGCCTACATGCAAAGAGGCATAGCAAGAATCGCCGTTGGCAAAATCAACGAGGCCAAGGAGGATTTTGACACAGCAATTTCCTACTCAAAGAAAGACAATGGTATCTATATAGATATATTCAATGCTTTCAGGGAAGCAGGACTTACACAGGATGGTGAGGTTTACCTGCAACAGGCCCTTGATAGTAATGACAGTTCAATGTCCAAGTTTGATAAGGGACGAATATATTTCTATCTTGAAGATTATACCAATGCGAGAAACTTCTTGGAGGAAGCCAGAAATGAAGGAGAGAAGGGCGAGGATGTAATTCTTCTTTTAGGTCAGTCCTATGAGAACCTGGGAGATAAGAATTATGCCATTTCACTTTATGATACATATCTTGCAACAACACCTTCGGCAGCATTATATAATCAGTGTGCAAAGTGTTATATAGAACTTAAGGATTATTCCGATGCAGTTACTTATATAAATAACGGTTTGTCACAGGAAGACAAATCATATGATCAGCAGCTTCGTTTCAATCAGATAGTATGTTATGAGATGATGGGGGATTTTGAAACAGCCAGGAGTCTCATGGCAACATATATTAAGGACTATCCGGATGATGAGGTTGCAGCAAGAGAAAACAAGTTTCTCATAACCAGATAATGTTTACTAAACAGTAAAATTATGATATAATAAGATTTCGTTGGTTTTGGCTTAAGGCCATAGCCCTAATATAAGGAGGTTTAAGAAATAATGAGTGTACAAGTTGAGAAGTTAGAGCATAATATGGCTAAGCTTACTATTGAGGTTCCTGCAGAAGAACTGGAAAAGGCTATTGATAAGGCATATGTTAAGGTTAAGAACAGTGTTGCAGTACCTGGTTTTAGAAAGGGTAAAGTTCCTAAGAATATTATCGAGAAGATGTATGGCAAGGAAGTATTCTATGAAGATGCTGCCAATATCTTAATTCCGGATGCATATGAGAAAGCATATGATGAGTGTGAAGAAGAAATCGTATCTCGTCCACAGATTGAGATTGTACAGGTTGAAAGCGGTAAGCCATTTATCTTTACTGCAGAAGTTGCTTTAAGACCTGACTGTGAACTTGGTAAGTATTTCGGTGTTGAAGTAGAGAAGATTGATGCAGAAGTTTCAGAAGATGAAATCAACGCAGATATTGAGAAGGAAAGAGAAAACAGTGCAAGTGTTGAAATCCTTGAGGATGAGGCAATTGCAGAGAAGGATACAGCATATATTGATTTCAAGGGATTTGTTGACGGCGAGGCTTTTGAAGGTGGCGAAGGTACCAATTATGCTCTTACAATTGGTTCACATTCCTTCGTTGATACTTTTGAAGATCAGCTTATCGGCAAGAAGACAGGCGATGAAGTTGATGTTAATGTAACATTCCCAGAAGATTATCAGGCTGAGAATCTTAAGGGTAAGGCTGCCAAGTTCGAAGTTAAGATTAATAAGGTTGAGAGAAAGCACCTTCCTGAACTTGATGACGAGTTCGCTTCAGAAGTAAGTGAATATGAGACTTTTGAAGAATATAAGGACAGCGTTAAGAAGAAAATCTTGGAGAGAAAAGAGAAGGAAATCAAGAGTGCTAAAGAGGATGCAGTAATCGACAAGATTATTGAAGATGCAAAGATGGATATTCCTGATATCTACATTGAGACAATGGCAGGTCAGGTTGTTAATGAATTTGCACAGCAGCTTAGCATGCAGGGCTTATCAATGGATCAGTATTATAAGTTTACTGCAAGCAACGAGCAGATGATGATCGAGCAGGCTAAGCCACAGGCATTAAAGAGAATCCAGACAAGACTTGTTCTTGAAGAGATTGTTAAGAAAGAGAATATTGAAGTTACAGCTGAAGAACTTGATGAAGAATACAAGAAACTGGCTGACGCATATCGTATGGACGTTGACAAGATTAAAGAAATGTTCGGCGAAGGCGACAGAGCGGAAGACTTCAAGAAAGATATTGCAGTTCAGAAGGCTATTACTTTAGTAACAGAAAAGGCTGTAGAGAAGTAATTGGTCAGATAACTGTTGGCTAAATAATTATTAGTAAAGACTATCAGTAAAAACTATATGTGAAAACAAGAGGAGGGTTTACAAATGAGTTTGGTTCCTGTTGTTGTAGAACAAACCAGTCGTGGAGAAAGATCATATGATATTTATTCCAGACTTCTTAAAGAAAGAATTATTTTCTTAGGTGAGGAAGTTAATGAAGTAACTGCTTCACTTGTAGTGGCTCAGCTGCTTTTCTTAGAGGCAGAGGATCCGGATAAGGATATCCAGTTATACATTAACAGCCCTGGCGGCTCAGTAACTGCAGGTATGGCTATCTATGATACCATGCAGTATATTAAATGTGATGTATCAACTATCTGTATCGGTATGGCAGCATCCATGGGTGCTTTCTTACTTGCAGGTGGTAAGAAGGGTAAGAGAATGGCTTTACCTAATGCTGAGATTATGATTCATCAGCCTTTAGGTGGTGCTCAGGGTCAGGCAACAGAAATTGAAATTGCCGCTAAGCACATCCTTCAGACAAAGGAAAAACTCAATAAGATTCTGGCAGAGAATACAGGACAGGATTATGAGACAGTAGCTTTGGATACAGACAGAGATAACTGGAAGACAGCTGAAGAGGCTATGGAGTATGGCCTTATTGATAAGGTTATTACTTACAGAGAAGTAGCAGAAGATAAGAAAAAGAGCAAATAAGGAGACTTAGATGGCAGGACGTAAAAGTAATACCATAAGATGTTCTTTTTGCGGTAAAGCCCAGGAACAGGTTATGAAGTTAATAGCCGGTCCGGGTAATGTCTACATTTGTAATGAATGCATTGAAAGATGTAATGATATTTTAGATGTAGAATATGAAGCATATGATGATATTGAAATATCAGGTCTTGAGGATCTTAATCTCATTAAACCTAAGGAGATTAAGGAATTTTTGGACCAGTATGTCATTGGACAGGACAAAGCTAAAAAGGTATTATCCGTAGCAGTTTATAATCATTATAAAAGAGTTAAGCAGTACAGAGAGTCTGATGTGGAACTCCAGAAGAGTAATATTCTTATGCTCGGACCTACAGGTTCAGGTAAGACATATTTAGCGCAGACTCTTGCCAAGATTCTTAATGTTCCATTTGCCATTGCAGATGCTACCACATTAACTGAGGCAGGCTATGTAGGTGAAGACGTTGAGAATATTCTCTTAAAGCTTATTCAGGCTGCTGATTATGATGTTAAGAAAGCCGAATATGGTATTGTCTATATCGATGAGATTGATAAAATCACCAAGAAGAGTGAGAACGTATCCATCACGAGAGACGTATCAGGTGAAGGCGTTCAGCAGGCGCTTCTTAAGATAATAGAAGGTACCAATGCTTCAGTACCACCACAGGGTGGACGTAAGCATCCTCAGCAGGAACTTATTCCGATAGATACAACTAATATATTGTTTATCTGCGGTGGGGCTTTTGACGGTCTGGAGAAGATTATAGAGTCAAGACTTAATGAGAAGAGCATTGGTTTCCAGGCTAATCTTGGTGGGGATAAGAGTGATATTTCACAAATTCTCTCAAGAGTTGAGCCACAGGACCTTGTTAAGTTTGGTCTTATTCCGGAGTTTGTAGGTCGTGTGCCTATTAATGTGGCTTTGGACGGACTTGATGAAGATGCTCTGGTGAGAATACTTAAAGAGCCTAAGAATGCTCTGGTTAAACAGTATGCCGAATTATTCAAATTTGACGATGTAGAACTGGAGTTTGAGGATGATGCCATTAAGGCAATAGCGGCTAAGGCATATAAGCGTAAAACCGGCGCCAGAGGCCTTAGAACCATAATGGAGAATGCAATGATGGAAACCATGTATGAGATTCCGTCAGATAAGAGCATTAAGAAGTGCATTATTACCAAGGATTGTATCGAAGGTGATGCGGCTCCGTTAGTAGAAAAAGTAAAGAAATAATATTTAATGCTGCCTTATGGGCAGCATTAGTTGTATAAGAGGTTTTTATGGTTATAAAGAGTGTAAATCTGGAAACTGTGGTTGGAATTACCAGTAAACTGCCGGAGAATGTTCTTCCGGAGTTTGCTTTTGCGGGTAAGAGTAATGTGGGCAAGTCTTCATTAATTAATGCATTAATGAATCGTAAGAATTATGCAAGAACCAGTGCAAAGCCGGGTAAGACACAGACCATTAATTATTATAATATTAATAATGAGTTATATTTTGTGGATCTTCCGGGATATGGCTATGCTTCGGTTTCTGAAGAGATTAAGGCCAAATGGGGCAAGATGATTGAGAATTATCTTAAGAAGTCCAGGGTTTTGAAAGCAGTGTTTCTTTTGGTTGACATAAGACATGAGCCGTCGAAGAATGATGTGATGATGTATGACTGGATAGTGGATAATGGATTTAATCCGGTTATTATTGCTACAAAGAGCGATAAGATAAACCGTTCTCAGATAGATAAGCAGGTGGCCCTGATTAAGAAAACTATTAAGGTTAAGCCGGGAACTGTGATTATTCCTTTCTCTGCCCAGAGCAAGGCGGGGCTTGATAAGGTATATGAGGTGATAGAGTCTTTCGGTACCAAGGAAGAATAGAAGATGGGCGACGGTTGGCGTTGGGCGTGTGGATGCGTGTGGCGTGGTCCGTGTGGATGTGTGGGGCGTGACCCTTGGGAGAGTACCAAAGTGGTGCGCTGCCGGCGAGAGATGCGAAAGACATAAAAATACCCTTGTCTGCATAAATACAGGCAAGGGCTTTTATTTTATCCTTTGTAATTAATTAAGTCATCAAGAAGTAATGCAATCTTTTCATCCATCTGCTCATCATTAAACTGGCAGGTACCAACGGCCTTGTGTCCGCCGCCGCCATACTTAAGCATTAATGAACCTACATCCACATTTGATGTTCTGTTAAGAATGCTGTAACCAACTGCACAAGAGCATCCTTTGCCGCCTTTACCATTAACAATCCAGATTGAGATATTCTGCTCAGGATACATTGAGTAAATCATGAATCTGTTACCGGAGTAGATTGGATCAACGCCGCGAAGGTCGGAGATGATAACATCTTTTTCAACTCTTGTATGAGCCTTAACCATCTCTTTGAACTTATCTGTCTGCTCAAAATAAACTTCAATTCTTTCCTTAACATCAGGAAGAGCAAGAATCTCTTCAGTATTCATTGTTCTGCAGGCATCAATAAGATTCTCCATTAATTTATAATTAGGAATAGTGAAATTACGCCATCTTCCAAGACCTGTTCTTGGGTCCATCAAAAAGCCGATTAAAATCCATCCCTTAGGATTCTGAATCTCGTCGATTGTAAGATGACCTGAGTCAACTTTATCAACTGCTTCCATCATTTCATCAAAATGTGCGAATCTTTCCTTACCACCGTAATAGTCATAGATAATTCTTGCACAAGATGGTGTAATACGGCTTTCTCCCTTATATTTTCCTTCCAATTGATTTCTTTCAAATTCGCTGGAATGATGATCGAACCAAAGACCGCAACCCTCAACAAAAGGAACATTGGCGAGTACATCATTCTCTGTGATTTCTACAAGACCATCCTGAAGATCCTTTGGATGAGCAAAGGTCCATGAATCGATAACCCCTACCTCCTTAAGAAGTGCTCCGCATGCTAATCCGTCGAAATCGGAACGTGTAACCAGTCTCATTTTAGTCCTCCTTTAACCATTGTTTTTTGAAACCATACCTGTTTTTTATTATATATTAGTTTGTGATTAAAGGCAATAAATCAATCTTTATATTTTTATAAACTTGTGGTATTATTAACCTTAGTGTAAAGCACATATCACACTTTGGAGGATGAATAAATATGGCTGACAAAGAAATCTTAGAAGAAGCATCAGAAGAAGTAGTATCTAAGAACTTTATTGAGCAGATAATCGATAAGGATTTGGAGGAAGGTGTATACGAAACAGTACATACAAGATTTCCGCCGGAACCAAACGGATATCTGCATATAGGTCATGCTAAGAGTATATTACTTAACTACGGATTAGCAGAGAAATACAATGGTCTTTTTAACATGAGATTTGATGATACCAATCCAACCAAGGAGAAGGTGGAATTCGTTAATTCTCAGCTTGAAGACATTAAGTGGCTTGGTGCAAAGTGGGATGACAGATTATTCTATGCGTCCGATTATTTTCCACAGATGTATGAAGCAGCAATTAAACTTATCAAAAAGGGTAAGGCTTATGTTTCTGATTTAAGTGCTGATGAAATCCGTGAATACAGAGGTACTTTTGACGAACCTGGTAAAAAGGATCCATATTCAGACAGAAGCATAGAAGAGAACCTGACTTTATTTAATGAAATGAAGGAAGGTAAATATGAGGATGGAAGCAAGGTATTAAGAGCAAGAATTGATATGGCTTCACCTAATATGAATATGAGAGACCCGGTTATTTACAGAGTGGCTCATATGACACATCACAGAACAGGTGATACCTGGTGTATCTATCCAATGTATGATTTTGCACATCCGATTGAAGATGCAATTGAAGGCATTACACATTCAATCTGTACTCTTGAGTTTGAAGATCACAGACCTTTATATAACTGGGTTGTTACAGAACTTGAATATCCACATCCACCTAAACAGATTGAGTTTGCGAAGCTTTATCTTAAGAATGTGGTAACAGGTAAGAGATATATCAAAAAGTTAGTTGAAGACGGAATTGCAGACGGCTGGGATGATCCAAGACTTGTTTCAATTTCAGCACTTCGCAGAAGAGGATATACACCTGAATCAATTAAGATGTTCTGTAAACTTGCAGGCGTATCCAAGTCTCAGGCTGTGGCAGATATGGCAATGCTTGAGTACTGCATCAGAGAAGACCTTAAATTAAAACGTCCTAGAATGATGGCAGTTCTTGATCCTATCAAGCTTGTTATTGATAATTACGAAGAAGGCAAAACAGAGATGCTTTCAGTTGCCAATAATCTCGAGAATGAGGCACTCGGAGAAAGAGAAGTTCCTTTCTCAAGAGAGTTATATATTGAAAGAGAAGACTTTATGGAAGAGCCTCCTAAGAAATATTTCAGATTATTCCCTGGCAACGAAGTAAGACTTATGAATGCATATTTCGTTAAGTGTACATCTTTTGAGAAAGATGAGAATGGAAATATAACAGTAGTTCACTGTACATATGACCCTGAGACCAAATCAGGTTCAGGATTTACCGGACGTAAGGTTAAAGGCACAATTCACTGGGTTAATGCACCTACAGCCAAAAAAGTTGAGGTAAGACTTTTTGAGAATATCATTGATGAAGAGAAGGGTGTATATAACGAGGAAGACGGAAGCATCAATGTTAATCCGGATTCAAAGAAGATTGTAACAGCTTTTGTTGAACCGGCTCTTGCTGAAGCCAAGGCATATGAATCCTTCCAGTTTGTACGTAACGGATTTTACTGTGTTGATTATAAGGATTCCAAGGAAGGTGCTCCTGTATTTAACAGAATCGTATCCTTAAAGAGTTCATTCGTATTGCCTAAGGCATAATGATGAAAAGTTAGAGAGTATAACAGTAAATGTTAATCTAAAAAGCCTGCAACGATGCTTTCGTTACAGGCTTAAATTTTTTTTATCTTATTTAATTATTTATTATTCGTCCTCGAGACCTTCGTCATTATTTTCTAATTCGACAGGCTCATCGTCATCAGCAAATAAGTCATCATCTTCATCTAATTCAAATGCTGAATCTAAATCGATGTCATCGTCTTCATCCTCGAATAAATCAGAATATGCTTTATCCTTGGAAACAACTGATCTTGTTTTATTAAATGTTCTCTGAACTGATTCCTTGGTTTTATTATATGTATTAAGTGCAGCTTCCTTGGCATCCTGTGGGTCGATGGATACGTATGTACGCTGTCTTGCTACAGAACCGTCTTTATTAAGAACATTTTCCTGTTTAATAAATTTCTCTTTATTCTGATAGAAGCAGTATGCTCCGGCTGCAAGTGCAGCAGTAGCTGCTCCCCAAAGTAAAATCTTAGTTGATGATTTCATAAACAAACCTCCTTATGCCACGCATATACAATAATTATAATAGTATATAGTGAAAAATAAAAGTAAAATCTTAATAAAATTAAGGGGAGAGACTTAACACAAAATGAAAAAAATGATAAGATTTTAGGGTATGAAAAAGGAGAGAGAAATTATGAGAGAAAATTTTAAACCGGGAAATATGCTTTATCCACTGCCGGCTGTAATGGTAAGCTGCCAGGAAGAAGGAAAAAGGCCTAATGTTCTGACAGTTGCATGGGCTGGAACAATCTGTTCTGATCCGGCTATGGTTTCAGTGTCCATAAGACCATCCAGATATTCACATGAGATTATTTCAAAGACAAAGGAATTTGTAATTAACTTAGTAACAGAAGACCTGACCAGAGCCTGTGATTATGTAGGCGTTAAATCAGGAAGAGATATAGATAAGTTTAAAGAGTGTAATCTTACAGAGTCACCAAGCACTGTGGTTAAGTGCCCCGGAATAGCTGAAAGTCCTGTATGCATTGAATGTAAAGTTGAGCAGATTATTCCTCTTGGAACCCATGATATGTTTATTGCAAAAGTAGTAAATGTAAATGTGGACGGAAGCAAAATGGATGAGAGCGGAAAGTTCGAACTTAATGGATGTAATTTGATTACATATTCTCACGGCGAGTATTTTACGTTAGGTAAGAAGATAGGAAAATTTGGTTATTCAGTAAAGAAATCTTAAAATCATTTCTTAAATCTTTATAAAAAATGCCCTAAAATGTGGCAATCCTTGACATTTTGCGTGAAAAAGATATAATTATTATATAAGCATAATTATGTAAAGGTGCTTAAAGAATAGTGTATTTCGGAATACTTTTTATTAAACTTAAACAGAGTTTATGAGGGTATAGAACTATAAAGTGGGAATTTAACTTAAGGAGGCACAGGTTATGGGTGGTGAATATTATATCGCACATAATACCAAAACCGACGAGTACTTGGCAAAGAAGCTTATCGGTGGATATCACATGACCGTTGATATTACATCTGCATTAAAATGCAAGGATGAGCTTGAAATGAGAAAGAATATCGATAAGGCCAATGTCGATTATAAATCGCAGTTACAGATTGAGACTATTGAAGTTTATTAATTTTGATAGGGAATCGTTGGAACAATTATGTGAAGGGAGTTAGTGATAAGCTAACTCTTTTTAAATGCTCTTTAGAGGGCATGTGTTAGGAAGATTATGGCAATAAGAATTACTATGTGGATAAAGTTCATATTAAGATGCATAGTGGCATCTGTTATTGCGGCAGTTTATTTGATTAATAAGCAGTTGCTGGATTTTACCGCTGAAAAGAGTGGGTGGGCGCTGGTATTTATTATTGCTTTTTATGTGATTTTGATGGGAGAACTCATAGTGAGATTTCTTCCAGGTAAGTTAAAGCCAATCGGAATGCGTAAACATCTTAAGGCTCAGTATATGCCTACGCAGGACTTCCTAAACAGAAACTCAGAACTGAATGAGCCTGAGAGAAAAAAACTTAAAACTGCAAATAAGAGAGCGCTTATAATACTGATTTTATATTTGCTCTTAAGCGGGATCTGGTATACTTTATATTTCCTTAAAATATTCGGCGTGCCGGAACTTGTGATGGTGATGATGTTTTATTACGTGGCGGATCTTTTTTGCGTTCATATTTACTGCCCCTTTAGAAAGATATTCCTAAGACACCGGTGCTGCACGGTATGTCGTATATATAACTGGGATGCGTGGATGTTATTTTCGCCAATGTTTATCATTATTCATCCGTTTTCAACATCGCTTTCAGTTCTGGCTTTAATATATTCTCTTACCTGGGAATATATGTATTTTAGACATCCTGAGAGATTTCTTGATACAACGAATGAGAACCTTAAATGCAAAAATTGCAAACATCATATGTGCAAAAGTAAATTAAGGGTTAAATAATTTAAATAATTGTGTTATAATGATTTTTGGAGCCTAAATGGATAACATTTAGGTTTTCTAATGGCAATTGCACTTTGCCGATTTAAAGCGTTTGTGCGTTTAAGCGTTTAAGTGCCGGTGTGTGAAAAGTGAGGGCACTAAAAATGTGTATTATTTGGGAGGAGAAGAAATGCCTATTACAGAGATTTTGGAGAGAAATGTTAAACTCTACGGAGATGACATCTGCTTAGTTGAAGTTAATCCTGAGATTACTGAGACCAAGAGAGTGACATGGAAGGAATTTGACTTAATTGAGCCAACTGCCAAGACCAAATTCAGAAGAGAGATTACATGGAATGTCTTTGAGGAGAAGGCGAACAGATTTGCCAACATGCTCATCGGCAGAGGCGTTAAAAAAGGAGACAAGGTTGCAATCCTTTTGATGAACTGCTTAGAGTGGCTTCCGATTTATTTTGGTATCTTAAAGACAGGTGCTCTTGCAGTACCTCTTAATTTCAGATATGCATCTGATGAAATTGAATACTGTCTTAATCTTGCAGAGGTTGATGTTCTTGTTTTCGGACCTGAATTCATCGGCCGTGTTGAAGAGATTGCAGAAAATATTTCAAAGAACAGATTATTATTCTTTGTAGGTGAAGGATGCCCTTCTTTTGCAGAAGATTATGCAGCGCTTACGTCCAACTGTTCAAGTCAGTCACCACAGATTAAATTAACAGATGATGACTATGCAGCTATTTATTTTTCATCAGGAACAACAGGTTTTCCTAAAGCTATTCTTCATAAGCACAGAAGCCTGATGCATTCATGTGCAGTTGAGCAGAATCACCACGGACAGACCAAAGATGATGTATTTCTTTGCATTCCGCCTTTATATCATACAGGCGCAAAGATGCACTGGTTCGGCTCTTTCTTAGTGGGCGGCAAGGCTGTGCTTCTTAAGGGAACAAAGCCTAAGACAATCTTAGAGACTGTATCAGAAGAGAAATGTACAATTGTGTGGCTCCTTGTACCATGGGCTCAGGATATACTTGATGCCATTGACTCAGGAGAGGTTAAACTTGAGGATTATGAACTTAGCCAGTGGAGATTAATGCATATCGGTGCTCAGCCTGTTCCACCTTCACTTATTAACAGATGGAAGAAAGTATTCCCTAATCATCAGTATGATACCAACTACGGTCTTAGCGAATCAATTGGACCTGGTTGTGTACACCTTGGTGTTGAGAACATTCATAAGGTTGGCGCTATCGGTAAGGCAGGATATGGCTGGGAAGTCAAAATCGTCGACGAGCACAGACAGACTGTTCAAAGAGGCGAAGTCGGAGAACTTGCGGTTAAAGGTCCTGGTGTCATGACATGTTATTACAATGACGAGAAGGCTACCAAGGAAGTGCTTGAAGATGGCTGGCTCTTCACAGGTGATATGGCAATGGAAGACGAGGATGGCTTTATTTTCCTTGTAGACCGTAAGAAAGACGTTGTCATCAGTGGTGGTGAGAATATCTATCCTGTACAGATTGAAGACTTCTTAAGAACCAATGATGCCGTTAAAGATGTGGCGGTAATCGGTGTGCCGGATAAGAGACTGGGCGAGATTACTGCGGCAATTATCGAAGTTAAAGACGGCTATAGTCTTACGGAAGAAGATGTTGACGTATTCTGCCATAAACTTCCGAGATATAAGAGACCAAGGAAAATTATATTCGCAGATATTCCTCGTAATCCAACCGGAAAGATTGAAAAACCAAAGCTTCGTAAGATGTATGGTGGAGATCACCTGGTTGCAGCACAGAATGAAGTGAAAGAATAAAAAATATTTAGTGGCAAAGACTGATATATGTTTTTGCCACTTGTTTATGGGAAAGGTTTTAAAATTAATATAAAAGGAGTGTTTGTTAAAATGAGAAGAAAAGGATTGGTTATGGTTTCAGTTGTTGCAATGATGGCTATCCTTGCTGCATGCAACACAAATGGTAACGAGGAACTTCCTGATGAACCTGGAATGGAGACGGTTGTGGAAGAAGAGACAGCAGTTGAAGAAGTTGAGGCTGAAGAAGCAGAAGACGCTGAAGGCGCAGAGGAAGAGGCTGAAGGCGCAGAGGAAGAAACTGCTGAGGCTGAACCTGAGGTTGAGGTAGTGGACATTTCAGTAGCACAGGCTGGAGACATAATTGAATTTGGTTCATATGAGCAGGATGGAGATGAGTCAAACGGAGCAGAACCTATTCAGTGGGAAGTACTTAAAGTTGAAGATGGTCGTGCTTTGGTTATCAGTAAGTACGTGCTTGACAGCCATCCGTTCAATAAAAGCTTTTCTGAGGTAACATGGGAAACTTGTGATTTAAGAACATGGCTTAACGAAGATTTTTACAATGAAGCTTTTACGGATGATGAGAAAGCACAGATTCCTGAAGTAACATTGGAAAATCCGACTTCATTCACAGCGGTGGTTTCATCTGAAAAAGATAATGATACCAATGATAAAGTATTTTTATTAAGTTTATATGATATTTATGATATATATGGTAAAGACTGGACTGATAGTTATGGGGACGGTCAGTTAGACGCACTTATTGCAAACCCGACACAGCAGGCTAAATCCAACGGCGTATACTTTATAGCAGATGGTGGCGCTCGCTGGTGGTTACGTTCAGAATCTACCCATGTATCTGCAATTTATGTAAATGAAGATGGAGAGACAGGCTGGGGTGGTTATGGTATGGATACTTCAGAGTCTGTTAGTTATGAAGATAACGGTGTTCGCCCGGCTATTTATATTGAGTACTAATTTATTTAAAGCTTTAGGGCGCCTGTCCTGATGGATGGGCGCTTTTTTATGTGCAGGAAGTGTGCCATCATTGTGCCATCAGGGACAGAACTTGGTGACGAGTTGTTATGTAAACTAAAAGCAGGTTGGTTTCTGTTGTCACACTAAATTAATAACTGTATAATGACGATATAATACTATAGGGTTATTTAATAATAAGAGGTAATACTATGGTAATACAGCATAATATAATGGCGATGAACAGTTATCGCGCATTCGGAGTAACAACAAATAAAAATACCAAGTCTACTGAAAAACTGTCTTCGGGTTATAGAATTAATAGGGCAGCAGATGATGCGGCCGGTCTTGCTATTTCTGAAAAAATGAGAAGGCAGATCAGAGGTTTAACCAGAGCATGTGTTAATGCGCAGGATGGTGTGTCCATGATGCAGATTGCAGATGGAACTTTGTCTGAGGCACAGGATATGCTGCAAAGAATGAATGAACTTGCGGTACAGTCTGCTAATGGAACTTTGGAAGAGAAAGATCATAAATATCTTGATGAAGAGTTTGAAGAACTGAAAAATGAATTAAATTCTTTATCAAGTCGTTCCACATTTAATGAAATACCTCTTTTCCCGTCAAATGGATATGGCCCATCTGAGGCGTCTATTTTGGCAGATCCAGATTTGATTGCAATGGAAGAATTTGATATCAGTATTTCGTCAAATGGAACCTATGAGATTTCCAAAATCAATCCAATGACCAGTATTGGAATAAGTGATACTGTTGCGGCTGCTGGATATAGTGAACTTGCGGATTATATTGCCAATAATTTAATTCCTGATTCGGTCTCGAAGATACTTAATGCATTCCCTGCATTTGGAAGAAATGGAAGCGCTGATAATATTAATGTACAGCTTAAGGTTGAGTATGTGGATGGCGGAAGTAATATTTTAGCATATGCTCACAGTTCGGCTTATATTTCAGGCGGTGAATATAATACCGTAGATTCGGATTTTATGATTAAAGTTGACAGCGCGGATTTTGATGATGGTACTCTGAATACGGACAAGATGGATATGCTTAAGTCAACAATGTCTCATGAACTGACTCATACAATAATGCAGAAGACTATGACAAAAGGAATGTTTGGTGGTTTTCCTGAGTGGTTTGTGGAAGGAACGGCACAGCTTTCAGGCGGTGGTTTTATCACAGGGTGGAATGAATATTTACAGGCTCATATGAATAAATGGGGAGTAACAGATCCAAATGATGACAGCCACGATGAGGATTTAAAGAAACTGTTGTTAAGCACAGGGAGGTCTGTAGAATCGAATGTATACGGTCACGGATACCTGGCAGCTGCATATATGGGATACCTGGCAAACGGTGGTAGCGGTGATGTTAATGCAGCCAACATTGCAGCAGGTATGAATAAAATCTTTAATAGTATACTTGATGGAAAAAGTCTTGATGAGGCCATAGCTGATAATATAGGAAATGGAATAGCTGATGGAAGTTCTCTGGCAGATAAAATAAACAGAGCAGATGATGAAGCGGTTGTTTTTATTAGAAAACTGGTTGTTAATACTGCAAATGGTACAGGTTCAGTGATTGCACCGCAGGGGCTTAGTGAAAGAGGAGTGAGTGCGTGGAGAGATGACGCTGATTATGTACCTAATGAAGGTGGCAAAATCGGCAGCAGGACAATTAAACTTCAGATAGGCAGTGAAGCTACGGATCAGATGGATGTAAAAATGTTTAGAATGGATGCCCAGGCTCTGGGAATCAGATTTACAAATATAAGTTCCCAGGAAGCATCCAGGACAGCCATAGATGATGTTAAACTTGCGCTGGAAAGAGTGAGCAATGTAAGAAGTTATTACGGTGCTATTCAAAACAGACTTGAGCATACTATCAATAATCTTAATAATGTGGTTGAAAATACCACTGCAGCAGAGTCAAGAATCAGGGATACTGATATGGCTTCAGAGATGGTTAAGTATACTAATAATCAGGTACTGATGCAGGCTGGTACGGCCATGATGGCACAGGCTAATCAGTCGAAACAAAGTATTCTTTCATTACTTGGATAAGGGGGAGTAAATGGGAGCAATAATTAAAATATCATGTGGTAATTGTAAAAAAGAATGGACCACAAATTGGGGTGCAGGATATCTTTATGGTTCTGTGGATGTGGCTATTGAGGCTCTTGGATTGAAAAAAGAAGATCTGCCAACAGATAAGATGAAAACAATGGAAGAACCATGGGTATTTGAGAACAAAATCGGAATTTGTGATAAGTGCCAGAGCGTTCAAAGTTTTCCGTATCTTAAACTAATAAATAGTGGAAAAGAATATTATACAAAATGTGAAGTTTGTGGCAATGATTTAAGGGAGATAGAGATTGATGACAAGATAGAGGAGAAATGTCCGGTATGTGGCAACTTCGGTCTTGATGTGGAAAGAACAGGTTATTGGGATTAGGGATAGAAATGGCCAGAGAAATAAATGTTAATGAGATAAATGGAATAATAAAGGCTGTTGAGGATAACAGGCTTGTGGTTAAGAAGGCGTTGGAGGTATGTCCAAAGGCTGAAGAGGATGTGAAAAAGGCAGCAGACCTGTGTGCTAAGAGTGCAGGGGCATCTTATGCTGATGATGTGCCAGTTGATGTTATTTCTGAGGCTGCGAGCGGTATTAAGATTAAGACGCTTAAGGATGCTGGATATGAGAATCTTAAGCAGATAACGGATACGTCTGTCAAGAAACTTACAGAGATAGAGGGCATAAGCCAGGATATGGCAATGACAATTAAGAAAACAGCCCTTGATTATCTTAAGACAATAAATAATAATTCCACAATAAGGCTCAGCGTAGATGAGAAAACTGATGAGAATTCGAGACTTGTTCTGGCTCTTGGAAAGTATATTATTTATCAGAATGCTTCCAATGTGGCAGCAGGCATAAGTTTCTATGACAGAATTGATACCACTAAATTAATTAATGATATGAAGCCTCTTACAGGTGGATTTAGTAAGATGTTTATGTTGTCCGCTAAAAAGGAAGCGGCATATAAGGCTTTTGATACATTAGATGCTGAACTTAAGGGCGAAACCGGAGCGCGAATAACCGAGATACGTTCAGCGCTTCACAGGGCTGAGAATCTGACAAATGATGAGGCGTGGGCTGATTTTGCGGCTAATCCGATTATATATGTAAATGCTTTGGAGAAAGTTTGTCCGGGCATGATTAGTAATGAAAGCGATATCTACGGTCTGCCGGAAGAACTTGCTTCATCACTTGAAGAGCAGAAGGTCAGCCTTGATGGCCTTAAATGTGAACTCAGGCGCTATCAGCAGTGGGGAGTAAAATATATTCTTCATCAGGGAAGAGTGCTCCTTGGCGATGAAATGGGACTTGGTAAGACAGTACAGGCCATTGCATCCATGGTGTCACTTCGTAATACGGGAGAGACGCATTTTATGGTAGTCTGTCCTGCAAGCGTTACCACCAACTGGGAGAGAGAGGTGCAGAAGTTCAGCGACCTTCCGGTTATTGTGATTCACGGCTCTGATAAACTTGAAGAGGTTGAGCAGTGGGTTAAGGAAGGCGGCGTTGCCATAACCACATATGAGACAACGGGCGCAATTGAACTTGCTGAAGAGTTTAAGTTCTCAATGCTTACTGTGGACGAGGCTCACTATATCAAGAATCCTAATGCCCAGAGAAGTAAGAATGTAAGAAATATAGCAACAAAGGCTGAGAGAATATTATTTATGACCGGTACGGCCCTTGAGAACAGGGTTGATGAGATGATATCCCTTATCGATGTGCTTGATCCGAATATTGCGAAGTCGGTTAAGGGTATTGCATTTTTGCATCAGGCTCCTAAGTTCAGGGAGACTGTTGCGCCGGTTTATTTTAGAAGAAAAAGAGAGGACGTACTTACAGAACTTCCTGAACTTATTGAGAATTATGAATGGTGTAACTTAAGTAAGGAAGAGAAGAAGGTTTATTATAAAACTCTTCTTGGTAAAAATTTCATGAATGTTCGAAGGGTATCATGGAATGTGGAGGATATCAATAATTCTTCCAAGGCAATGCGTCTTAAGGAAATTGTGGAAGAAGCTAAAGAAGAAGAGCGCAAAATCATCGTCTTCTCATTCTTCCTTGATACCATACAAAAAGTGCAGGCTCTCCTTGGGGATATATGTTATGGCCCAATAAACGGTTCCATACAGCCTAAGGAAAGACAGGAGATAATTGATGAATTTAATAATGCTCCGGCAGGCTCCGTACTTCTTGGACAGATTCAGTCAGCAGGAACAGGACTTAATATTCAGTCTGCATCCATAGTTGTTCTTTGTGAGCCACAGTTTAAGCCTTCAATTGAAGATCAGGCAATATCAAGGGCATATCGAATGGGACAGTCAAGAAATGTACTGGTTTACAGACTTCTTTGCGATAATACAATTGATGAGAAGATGACCAAAGTTCTTGAGCAGAAGAAGAAAGAATTTGAAGCCTATGCTGATGAATCAGTGGCAGGAAGAGAAAGCATAGAATTAGATGACAAGATTTTCGGAAATATGATTGAAGAAGAAATTGAAAGAATCAAAGCTGAAGGTGAAATAGAGATTCCTGAAAATGTGGTTGAAACCACGAATGAACAGGCTGCAGCAGATGAACAGGCTTTGGAAAAAGAAGAACAAAAAATCGATAATTAAACAAAAAATTCAATATGTTTATTGTTGGATTTATGATAAAGTAGAAGTGTACCTAATGTTATTTATGGAGGAATTATTATGTTAGAATCAGTATTAGCAAAAAAAGAAGTAGCAACTAAAAAGAAGATTACTTACAAAACCATCGCATCGGTTACACTTATTGCCATGGCTGTAATTCTTCCACAGATTGTACATTTAATTGCAGGTCAGCCTGGCGGAGTTCAGTGGCTTCCTATGTATCTTCCGGTACTTATTGGAGGATGTCTTCTTGGAAGCAAGTGGGGTGTAATTGTTGGTATTTTATCACCACTTGCAAGTTTTGCAATTACATCTGCATTCGGTAATGCAATGCCGGCACTTCCGAGACTTCCTTTTATGATTCTGGAACTTGGTATATTTGCAATTGTTGCAGGATTGTTCTCAAAGAAGATTTATGAGAACAGCCTTTGGGCTTTCGTAGCGGTTATAGCAGCTCAGGTAACAGGCAGGCTGGTATTTTTACTTGCGGTTTTCGCCCTTCAGAAGTTTGTTCCTTTTACGGTTCAGATGATATGGGGACAGATTATTACAGGTCTCTGGGGACTTGGTCTTCAGGCTGTTTTGGCTCCTGTAATTATGATTGTTATGGCTAAGGCTATGAAGAAGGATTAATAATGAGAGATATTGATATAGCGAAGGAAGGACTTAAGGGACACAGTATATGTCTTTGTAAGGACGGACAGGTCATAACAAGAGATGATAAGGGAATATCCCCCATGGTGGAACTAATTGGCGAAGGGGCTGATCTTACGGGATATTCGGCTGCGGATTTGATTGTAGGTAAGGCCGCAGCCATGCTTTTTGTACTGGGGGGAATAGTGTGTGTTCATGCTGTGGTTTTATCCCAAAGCGGTGAAGAATATCTTAAGTCTCATAATATTGAATATACCTATGATACCCTGACAGAGAGAATCATTAACAGGATGGGGACTGGAGCGTGTCCAATGGAAACGGTTGTAGAGAATATCGATGATCCGAAGGAAGGATATGAAGCCATAGTTAAGAAAAGAGAAGAACTCAGAAATAAATTAACAAAATAATGTATGTAAAACAGCACTGCTAAAAATGATGTATAATTGTTTTTAGGCGGTGCTTTTTCAATTTTTATATATGAACATAAAAAAGACATAATCCGGGAGTAAACTTTAATTAAAGTTACTTAATGGGAGGCATAAGGATGGCATATAAACTGCTGGTTGTTGAAGATGACAAGGACATAAGAGAGATTATTAAAGACTATTTCACTGAT
Source organism: Lachnospiraceae bacterium UBA4338 (assembly GCA_002393735.1). Lineage (GTDB taxonomy): Bacteria > Bacillota > Clostridia > Lachnospirales > Lachnospiraceae > UBA3766. The sequence continues at coordinate 197,978 of DGTK01000007.1, read as the reverse complement.
GAGAACAAGAGTCAGGTATTTAATGTGACTGAGGCAGAGAATGGTACAAAGGCTTTGGAGATAATTAGTGAAAATGAGTTTAATCTGATTTTTCTTGATGTCATGCTGCCGGGACTTGATGGATTTTCCATTTGCAGAAAAATAAGAGAAAAGCAGGATGTACCGGTTATATTCATCAGTGCAAGAACCATGGAAGAAGACGTCCTTCTGGGGTTTGAGACAGGCTGTGATGATTATGTGACAAAGCCTTTTAATCTTGCAACTTTATATGCTAAAAGTGTAGCTTTAATCAGTAGAAGCCAGGGAATGGTGGTTGATAAGTATTTAAGTTTTGGAAATATCAAGGTAGACAAGGAAAAAGCCCTGGTAATGTGTGATGGCAAGTGGCAGCAGTTCTCACCGAAAGAGTTTGACCTGCTTGTTTATTTTATGGAGCATAAGGATATGGTTTTATCAAGAGAGAGACTCTTAAATGCAGTGTGGGGCTCTGACCTTGATGTATATGACAGAGTAGTTGATGATCATATCAGAAAACTTCGTAAGCTTCTTGGCAAGAATGGAAAAATGATTAAAACTGTGCCTACCAAAGGTTATAAGATTACTGACAAGTAGGAGGCGGATTATGAAGTATAAGAAGAGAAAAAAATTCATAAATGTGCTTTGGCCAAGAGTCTTAATTTCGTGGATTTTGGCGGCAGCATTTTCACTTATTATAGTTAATTTATTTTATGATTATCAGACGAGTATGTTCTACAGACTCAATAAAGAAGAAGCTGATTTAGTAAGCAGATATTACAGAACTTCTGAAAAGTTTTCTGCGTCTTTTGACAATATCGAGGAAGACAGAAGCAGTATTAAAATGCTGCTTTCTAGTATGGGTGGCGCATATGGATATGGCATAAGCGGAATTGACGGTATGTTTAAAGTAGATTCCAGAACATATGCCATGATGTATGACACAAAGACTAATGAGGTGATAGAAGATTCCTCAGCATGTTTGTTCCTGTATTATGACCCTGACAGCCAGTACGCGGATTTTGACCATTATTATGTATGTAAATTTGAAGATGTTGCAGGTATAGAAGTGTTTGATGAATTAAAAGATCATCTTGATAATCTTGATTATGGTATGGGACCTTATGTGGGAGCAAAGCCAAACAGGGAATATATGATATTAGCCAAGGATTTCTATGTTGATGAAGAGAATATGACATTCTACCCCGGAACCATTTCATATAAGATAATGGATGTCAGTTTCAATAATCTTACAGGAAGTCAAAAAGATGCGACGATGACAGATGAGGTGGTTGTGGACTGCACAGCTTACTTAGGTGATAAAATTAGTGGTCTTAACCACATAACTGTTGAAAGACCTGTTACATATTCAGGCAGCAATGAGACAGATAAAAAACTTATAGAAAAATATACAGTTAATCCGGAAGGAGCAATGGAGAACGCCGAAAGCTTTTCCATAGGTGAGTTATTCTCAAAACATGCCTGGGTATATGAGAATTTCATCGACTGGGGTGATGGTAAAGAAATTAGAATGTTTGTGGTAAGACCTAATGGTTTTAAAACCTTAATGCCGATTTACGCAGGGATTGCTTTATTCTTCTTTGGATTATTTACCTTTATTGCGGCTTTATTATCATATGTACAGTATAGTAAACTTTCATATTTTTATAAAAATGAGGATTATCGTAAGACTTTAATGAATTCAATGGCTCATGATTTAAGAACGCCTCTAACTGTTATGAGTGGATATGCGCAGAATCTCAAAGAAAATATTCAGACAGAAAAAAGGGAATATTATGCTGATTCCATAAATAAAAATGTGGATTACATGAATGGGATTATTACAGATGTAATAGAATTATCCAAACTGGAAGAGAGTATTGGGAAGGCTCACAGGGTTTCAGTCAATTTGTGTGATATTGTAAAGGAAGTTCTGGATGAGCACAGGGATATGCTGGATGAAAAGGGTATTAGCGCCAGCGTCGAGGGCTCATGTATAAGACGCGTTGATAAGGATCTTATGAAGAGGGCTTTCGATAATCTGATTACCAACGCATATAAATATACCGAAGAGGGAGGATATATAAAGGTTGTTGGTTGCAATAAGCCTTTTATGTCTAAAGTTATGTTAACCAATAGCCCGATTAAGGAAGTTAAGGTTAAGAGTAATAAATTATGGGAAGCATTTGTTAAAGGCGATGACAGCAGGGAAGGCAAAAATGGCAGCGGCCTTGGACTCTCCATAGTTAAGAACATTCTTGATGTACATCACCTTAAAGGGAAGATTAGTATTAACGGACAGGAGTTTATGGTTAGAATAAAATAGATGGTATATTATTTTTAAAATTATATGTTGACTTTTACCCACAGGTTTGTTATTATAGTTAGGTCGTTTGGACTATGCGGGGATGCTGGAATTGGCAGACAGGCTAGACTAAGGATCTAGTGTTGGCAACGACGTGTGGGTTCAAGTCCCATTTCCCGCATTAAGAGCCTTATTGATTGAAAGATATTAATAAGGCTTTTTTTGTACGAAGAGGTTGTAAATATATATTTGTTTACAAAATAATATATACAAAAAACAACATGTGCACTTGTGCGCTAAGTAGTTTTTGGTATATATTTATAGTATGCGATAGCATACGTATATATTTACAACTCGATAGCCAAAAACTAATGGGTTGCAATTAAACAATATTGTGAACAGGGGTGGTAAAAAGTATGAATTTTGAAGAAACAGCTAACTCTAGAAGAATCGGTGATTTTAAGAATCAGAATGCACCGGCAGGTGGTTACGAAGTTCTTGCTACAACAGTAAGAGAGAACAACTGTAAGATTTTCATCAGAAAGTGGTTAGAGACTAATCCTTTCAATGAAATGGTTGAGTTCTTAAGAGCAAGAATCATTGGACAGGAGAATGTTATTTTATTAGCTACATATGTTTACAGACATCTTGAAGCTATTGCCAATAACCTTCCAAGTAACAATAACGTACTTCTGGCAGCTCCTTCCGGATGTGGTAAGACAGAGACTTACAGATCACTTAAGCTCTATTTTGAGCCTAGAATTCCAGACCTTATTATTTATCAGATGGATATGACATCTTTCAACGAAGAGAGTTATACAGGTAATGATACAGCAGATATCTTAAAGCCACTTTTCGAAGATGTTGTTCAGAATACAAATGATAAGATTGCAATTATCTTCCTTGATGAGTTCGATAAGAAAATCGTTCCTACCAGTAAGATACAGGGCGAGAACAAGAACTTATTCGTTCAGTTCAAGATGCTGACCATGCTTGAAGGCCGTGATGTTGTTTACAACAAAAAGGGCAGCAAGGTAATGGAAGATAAGGTTATCAATACAGCTAACTGTATGTTCGTTGGACTTGGTTCATACGATGAATACAGAAAGATGAATCCATACAGCTCAGATCATTATGAGTTTATTAATAAGCAGAGCATGGTTGAACTTGGTGGTTCATACGAACTTCTTGGACGTTTCGTTGACGTTATTAACTTCCACAGACTTGATGAGCAGTCACTTAATACAATTATTGATAAGATTGTAGTTGAAGAGGAACTTTCATTCGGTAACAAGTACAAGATTATTCTTGGCGAGAACATGAGAAGATTCCTTGTTGAGAATGCTAACAACGAGTATGGTTGTAGATTCTTATCAAGTATTATTCATCAGATTGTTATTAAGGCATATCAGTATCTGCTTGTTAATAATATTACTAATGAAGTTAATGCAGTTCATATCATCGATCCTGATCATTACGAAGTTGGTTATTTGGATGAAGAAGCCGAGGAACCGGTGGAAGCATAATAAGTTAATAGTCATCCGTGTGTGAGTTTGCACACGGGTGTTCTTTTGCGGAAGTGGTGGAATGGCAGACGCGCAGGCTTCAGGTGCCTGTGGTAGCAATACCGTGTGGGTTCAAGTCCCATCTTCCGCATTCCAACTCAAAACCCCATCCTTTATGGATGGGGTTTTTGTGTTGGAACGAGGAGCCACTTGAACCCAGGGTTCAAGGTCTCCTCGCAGCATAGCTGCTTCGCCTTGCACTCGGCGGGAAAAAGGTCCACTGGACCTTTTTCTTATTCCGCCTCGCCCCATCTTCCTTAGGTATTGAAAATGAGGAGGAAGCCCCGCCCCACGTGTTCAAGGTCTCGTCTTCGACTCGGTCGGCGCGAAGCTCTGCGAATCACGGCAAATCTTTATATATTCTTAATTTGGTTATATGTCGTTAGTATGTTATAATGAATAATAAAGAAAAGGTCTTACGGAGGATTATTGTATGAGGGAAGATTTATTAAAAGGATTAACCGAGGAGCAGATTAAGAAAGCCAGAGAATGTAAAACTGTTGATGAAATTCTTGCACTGGCTAAGGCTGAAGGCGTTGAATTAAATGATGAGCAGCTTGAAGCAGTTAATGGTGGATGTTCAGTTGCTGTTTATACATGTCCTCAATGTGGTTCACGTGATATTTCCGTTACTAAAATCCCACTTGTTGATTATTGTGTATGTAAATCCTGCGGTTATAACTGGACAGAGTAATTAGTGTAAAAGGGGTAATAATGAGTAAAATCAAGCAATACGCGGCGATTTGTCTGATGATAGGTGCTATGGCACTTGGAAGCTGCACAGGTGAAAATGTGCAGGAGACGGAAGATGATATTGTACAAGCAGATGAGAGTACTGATGAATTAACTGATGAGGCTTTGGAAGATGAAGAAGAGAAGAAGCCATTATCAGGAAATGATCTGATTCAGCATCATGATAATCATACTTATGTGCATGGTGATGATGGATATTATTGCTTGCTGGAAGATGGTGTAGAGTATGATCTTGTTAGCCAGATAGCTGGAACATGCTGGATATGTGCCACGTCATGTGCTTCCATTACTGGATATGAGATGAAGCATGATGGGGTAATTGCTCCTTTTGATCAGCATGAACTTGTGGATGACATTTATGATGAAGATGAGAGTGGTGGAGTAAGCGTAGTAGGCGGTGCATATGAAACCGGTGGACTTGCAATTTGCTCAATAAATGAGCTTAGCCTGGGCTTTGGTGATGGTTATGTTTTGGATGAAGCCATTGAAGCCAGGGGCTGGACAATGGATGAGATAAAGAAAGGCATACAGAAGTATGGTGGACTTTATATAGGTATTCCGGATAGTAACAGAGCATGGGTAGGATATAAGGATGGATATAATACCCTTAACTGGCCGGATGCAGAAGATACCGATTATGATCACTCAATTACGGTGATTGGCTGGGATGATCATTTTCCTAAGGAAAACTTTGTTAAGCCTGCAGCTGAAGACGGAGCATGGATAACCTATAACAGTAACTTTCCTGAAAAATATTATTATGTTTCTTATGAAACACATTTCGATCAGATTTTTGATCCACCTGTGTTTATGTCAGTATCGGATGAGTATTCCAAAGTCATTTCCCATGATTGTGGTAAATGGACAGAAGAGGTGGCAGGAGATGGAGGGACTACTGTAGCAAATGTCTTTGAAGAAAAAGGAACTCTTTCTGCAGTAGGAACCTTTATTACAGAAACTGATGAAGATCTGACAATAGAGATTATGAGCTCTGACTTAAAAGAAGTAATATACACCCAGGAGTGTCATGCAGATAAGGCAGGATATAAAGTCTTTAAACTGGATGAACCAATTGAGGTAGATAAGTATGCCATTGTTATCACATATCCAAATGGAGCACCTGTTGAAGGGTCTTCATTTAGCTATGATGAAAATACAAAAATAGTAGCCTTTAGTGACAAAGGCGAATCCTTTATTTTAATTGATGACAAGTGGCTTGATATGAGCGAGAAAGAGACCTGGGATAAGGTTGGATTTGAAACAAATAATGCCTGTATCAGAGCTTTATATTGATAGATATGTGAAGAACAAATAGTGAATTATGGAGGGTTCCGGGAGAATTAATTATGAGGCTTTATGGTTCAATAGAAGCCGGCGGAACATGGATGAAATGTGCCATCGGCGATGAGAATGCCAGTATTATTGATAGCGTTGTTATTCCTGTTACAAAAAAGGATGAGACAATCGAGAAAATGCTGGAATATTTCGAAGATAAGGATATTACGGCCCTTGGAATTGCCTGTTTTGGACCGCTTGATCTTAATCCTGATTCTGAAACTTACGGATATATTACCAAAACTCCCAAAATCGGCTGGGAGAATGTAAATATCAAAGGCATATTTGAAGATAAACTTAAAGTCCCTGTGGTACTGGATACCGATGTAAATGGTGCACTTCTTGGTGAAGTAATGCACGGGGCAGGAAAAGGATATAAGGACGTAGTTTACATAACTATAGGAACAGGAATAGGCGCCGGAATCTATTCAGGAGGCAATCTTGTTCATGGCATGCTTCATCCGGAAGCAGGACACATTATTCTCAAATCCGCCAGGGGAGACCATTACAAAGGCAAATGCCCATTTCATAAGTACTGTTTTGAAGGACTGGCATCAGGCCCGGCCATTGAAGACAGATGGGGACAAAAAGGTGAGACTTTGTCTGACAAAGAGGAAGTCTGGGAAATTGAAAGTGAATATATAGCTCAGGCTTTGGTTAATTATATTATGATTCTTTCTCCTAAGAAGATTATTCTTGGTGGAGGAGTAATGAATCAGGAAGTGCTCTGGCCGCTTATCAGGGAGAAAACCCTGGAAATGATTAACGGATATATTGATACTAAAGAACTAAGGGATATTGATAATTATATTGTTCCAGCGTCGCTTGGGGGTAATCAGGGACTTGTTGGCGGTCTTGAACTAGCCAAAACTGCTATTGTGTAATTCTAAAAATGTATTACAATATAATACGATTAAAATGTAAGTTTTAGGGAGGAGAAAAAATGAAGAAAAGTGTATTATTATTAAGTGTTGGTGTGATGGTTATTGGTATGGCTGCCTGCCACAAACCAGTTGAAGCTCCGGAACCACAGGTTGAAGAGGTTGTTGAAGAAACTGTGGAGGGAGTAGCTGAAGAGCCAGTTGAAGAAACAGAAGAAACTGAAGAAGAGGTTGGTCTTGCTAATCCTTGGTCAGCATCAGATGCTGAAGAGGCAGGAGCAGTTGGCGTAAGCTTTGTTGCACCTGAAGGCGCGGAGAATGTTGAATGGTCCAAGATGGAAGATGGCGATACAACTCTCTATCAGATGGTATTTGATTTAGATGGCAGAACATATACAGCAAGAGAGAAGGTTACTTCTGAAGCTGAAGATCTTTCAGGTACATATTATGACTGGGTAGCAGAAGAAGATATTACTCTTCAGAACTGGGCAGATGGCAATATGACTGGTAAAATGTGCCGCTATATCGGAGAAGATGAGTGGGTAGACCTCTGCACATGGTTCGATGTAGAAATCGGTATCTCATATTCACTTACAGTATCTGATACAGATTTAGACGGATTTGATATTGTTGCTGTTGCTTCTCAGATGTGTCCTTACTAAAAAACTGAGAGGGAAGAGTACGAATAATAAACAAACTGATAAAAGCCCCATCTTCTGCATTAATCCCGTTTTGCATGTAAGATGAGGCTCTTATTATATGTACCGGAGTTCCTAATTATGGTATAATATTACACGTTAGGAATATAGCAAATAAGGAGATAATTCATTGTGGAAACGCTTATCACATTTGAAAATGTAGGCAAGGTGTATCATACAGGGGATATAGTTTATGAAGCGCTGCATGATGTGAATCTTACAATTGATGAAGGGGAGATGGTTGTGATTTTAGGGCCTTCGGGAGCAGGTAAGAGTACACTTCTTAACATGCTGGGTGGTCTTGACAGTGCAACGTCCGGAAAGATAACTTTTGGGGATAAAGTTATTACAGAATTAAATGATAAGGAACTGGGACTTTTCAGGGCTAAGGATGTGGGAATCATTTTTCAGTTCTATAATCTTATTCCAACGCTTAATGCCATGGAGAATGTTGCTTTAATGAGCGAGCTGGGAATAGATATTATGGATCCTTATAAAGCTCTTGAACTGGTGGGTCTTTCGGACAGGGCCAAAAATTTCCCGGCCCAGATGTCCGGAGGTCAGCAGCAGAGAGTGTCCATAGCCAGGGCACTTGCCAAGAAGCCGAGGCTGCTTCTGTGCGATGAGCCTACAGGCGCTCTTGATACCAATACAGGTAAGGAAGTTATTAATATTTTGCAAAATCAGGCAAGAGAGGAACACAGAACGGTGGTTATTGTTACCCATAATGATTTGTTTGCACACCTTGCGGACAAAGTAATATATGTTAAAAACGGTACCGTGGCGGATGTGGTATTAAACGAGAATCCTTTGACAGTAGATGAAGTGGAGTGGTGATGACATGAAGAATTTTTGGAAAAAGAATAAATGGAAAATAATAATCCCAGTTGTTTTGGTAATTGTAGCAGCAGGCGTGCTGGTGTATTTTTTATCCCCTGATACCGTGGAAGCAGAGGCGGTAACCAGGGGAGATGTTCAGCAGAGTGTCACGGATGTGGGATATGTGGAAGCGGATGATGTTCTGGTGATATATGCACCGGTGAGCGGTAAAATCTCAGAGGTTATGTACTCCTTAGATGATGAGGTAAAAGAAGGGGACAAACTGGCAGCATATGATATGACATCCTTTGATGAAGCATTAAAAGAGGCAGAGATAAGCAGAGACTATGACAAGGATGTATATGAAGGTATAGTCAGCCAAAATGCGGCTTACAAGGAACTTTTGTCCCAAACCCAGAATGCCAACACGGATTATCAGAGTCAGTATGTTAAATTAATGGAGTCAAGGGACCAGCTTTTGTACGTCCAGAATGAAAGGGAAAATAATAACGAAGCCAATATTAATGCGCTTGATGCACAGTTTTCCATTGTAACTGTTGCTCTTCAGGATGCCACGGCCCAGTTGGAGGCTGCCCAGAGTGAAGAGGAGATTGCGGCGGCTAAGAAGAAAATTGCCGATTTGGAAAATCAGATAACAATCAACAGACAGCAGATTGCGTCCATTAGCCCTTATACCCTTAGTATGGAAGAATATGGCAGATATCTGTCCCTTGTTCGTCAGATGGAACTTATTGATGTGCTGTGGTCACAGAGTTTTGAGCAGTATTCCATGGCTAAGGCGGGAATAGTTAACGAGTCCACCCTTAAGTCATATGGGGATGCGGTGGAACTGTCGGAGCTTCACGTAGAGCAGGCTAATCGTTTTAAAGAAATGGCTGCCAATGGAATAGTGTCCAAGGTAAACGGAACAATAGTTGAGAAGTTTGCAGACCCGGGAGCCTATGTGGAAGCGGGAACACCTCTTTTTACCCTTCAGCCAACCAGCGGTTATAACGCAACCATTCTGATATCACGATATGATATTGATTATGTAAAAGCGGGACAAAAGGCATCTGTAACCGTAGGCAATGAAACATACGAGGGAGTTGTGGACAGTATAGCCAAAGTGGCAACAGATGATGGGTCAGGTAAACCTAAAGTTAAGGTTACTGTTACTTTTGACGATAAAAAAGTCTCCCCGATTATTGGACTTGAAGCCGATATCACTCTTTTTATGGAAGAAAAGAAAGATGTTCTTAAGGTGAACGAAAAGGGCGTCTATTCGGATGATGAAGGGGATTATGTATATGTTATTGAAGATGGATATATAGCAAGAAGAAATATTGAAACAGGCGGCTCAGGGGGCGGATATGTTGAAATATTAAGTGGGCTTGATGAAGGTGAGAGTGTTATTACATCCCCTGTCATTCCAGACGATATAGGCAGCAAAGTCAGCGCCAAATAGACAGGGAGCAATATATGCTTTTAAGAAAAGTTATAAGAGATTTAAGACAAAATGCAACGCAGTTTGTTGCCATATTTATAATGACTTTTTTTGCCATGCTTATTGTGGGCGGTTTTGATGCGGGTAAAAACTGTACCCTCATGACAGGTACCGAGTATCTTGAAGATTACGGATATAAGGATCTGGATGTTCGGGGAACCGTGTTCAGCCCCGGGAATATTTCAAAACTTGAAATGATGGATGAAATCAAGGCCGTGGACGGCATTATGCATGCCTATGGCAAGGTGGTTCTGGATAAAGAATATCTTCTTGTGATGAATTATGTTTCAAGCACGAAGGTTTCAAGAATGATGGTAGTGGATGGTGAGGAATATGTTCCCGGAGCCTCGGGGATATGGCTTGAAGATGAATTCGCCAAAGCCCAGGGGGTAAGAGTGGGGGATGTCATATCACTTAAAATCGGCAATCAAACCCAGAAAGAAGTGGTAAAAGGTCTTGTATACTATCCTGAATATCTTTATTATGTGCCCAGCGATACCTATCCGGAACCTATATACGGAACCCATGCTTTTGGGGTTATGGATATTTCCTCCGCTCCTTTTGAGGAAACATACTATGACCAGCTTACCGTTGATTTAAATGATGTGGACGGTCAGCTGATGTCTCTGACAGACGAAGATATCCTTATAATGAAAGAGATGAAGGATAAGATTACGGATACTCTCGATAATGATGAGATTATTGTAAAAACAAAAACCGAGGATGATGTTTACGGCTTCTTTTTCTCCAGTACAGAGTCCTTTGATTCAGTTTCATCTTTGTTCGCGGTGCTTTTTATATCCGTGGCTCTCCTGGGCATTCTGACTACCATGACCAGGCTTATCAGTAAGCAGAGAACCCAAATCGGAACCATGAAAGCACTGGGATTCTCCGATAAAAAAATTATAATTCATTATCTGTCTTATTCAGCAATAGTCACCTTGATAGCGGCTGTGCTGGGTATTGTTATCGGCAGGTATACTCTGGGGCTTTACTTAAAAAGTATCAATGATTATTATTATCAGAATCCTTATGCGGCTCTAAGGTCTTCTTATCAGAGCATTGTCATGCCCCTTGCCGCAGTACTTATGAGCATAATTACAACATATATATGCACGAAAAAGACTCTGACGGAGAATGCTGCCGAGATTCTTAAGCCTGCTGTGCCTAAGACAGGGCAGACCGGATTACTGGAGAGAACACCGGTTTGGGAACAGCTTAAGTTCGGTTCAAGGTGGAATATACGTGATGTGGACAGAAACAGACTTAGAACGGTAATGAGTATTCTTGGTATTATATTCACATCAACCCTTTTGTTTACCGCCTTCGGATTCGCCGAATGTCTTGCGGAGCAGTCGGACTGGATGTACGGCACCATATGCAGCGCAAGGTACAGAATATTATTTGAGGATGCCTCATACAGCCAGGTATATGATTATTCAAGGCAGTTCAAAGGGCAGATGGTTCAGATGGAAAATGCAACCATATATTCCGACACGGTTACGGATGTGAGAACGATGCAGATATTTGATGAGGGGAATCTGTATCATTTCCAGAATGAGAATGAAGAATTCTTCGACCTTCCGGATACGGGAGTGATTCTTACATCCAATATGAGAGATGTTCTGGAAGTTGATGTGGGAGACATGATTTCCTGGCGTATACCGGGGGATAAAACTCTTTATAGGGCCAGAATCATGGGATTTAATATACAGGCATCCGACCAGGGAATGATATTAAGCAGAAAATCCTGGGAGAGCATGCGTGGAGATTTCAGGCCGAATATTTTATATACCAATAAAACAGTGGACAAGTCTCTTGAAAAAAGACCGGAAATATCTGCGGTTAATGATGTGGTTATGATGAAAAGAACCCTGGAAGCCGGTAATGAACTGGGATATGCCATAGCTGTCATTATAAGCACCATTGCGGTGGTTATGGGAGTAATTGTTCTGTATAATCTGGGAGAATTATCTTACATAGAGAAGGTTAAGGAAATAGCAACAATGAAAGTACTGGGCTTTCAGTCCCTTGCCATTCGTCTTATCATATTGCAGCAGAATCTGTCCATAACAATTCTCGGGGCTTTAATAGGAGTTCCCTTTGGAAGAGTGCTGCTTGATGTAATAAATGACGCTTATTACCATCCGGATGATGATGTGCTGGTTAAACTTTCCCCTTTTGTTTATATAGCAACCGTGGTGGGGACTTTTGCAGTGTCGGTAATAGTTAATATATATGTTACTTCCAAGATTAACAAAATAGATATGGTTGAAGCACTTAAAGGGGCTGAGTAGATAATGGATAAGTTGCCTGGAGCCATAGAAGCCGGCGGCACATGGATGAAATGTGCCATTGGGATGGTGTTGCATCGCCTGATAGTTATTCAGCCAAATGATATACCTCAGACATATCATATGAAGGGGAGAGTTCTTCCCAGACTCCATTATCAACCTCTATGTACCAGACACCGTCTTCATATTCCATCCAGCCATAATCGCCATAGTCGGAGGAGATGCCTTCGTACCAGTACTGCCAGGTGTTTGGATTGACGTCGGTATTATACCAAAGATAACAGTCGCTGTATGGGTCGTAGTAGGATTCGTAAGTGCTGTTCCAGTTAAGCATTCTTTCGTATGCAGTTGATGAATCGGTTAATTCAAAACAGCCGTCTTCAACATAGTCCAAATACAGGGTTTTACCGTAGATATCTGTATTGCTCAAAGACTGAGCAGTTGATGTCTGAGTATAAGCACTGTTGTTGGTATTGACTGTATTAACATTATTATTGTTATTTGAAGGAGTAAGCATGCCTATAATGGAGAGCATACCTCCAAATAAAGTGGTAATACATGGCATAATAGTTGACATTGTGACAATAATAATAACAGTTATCAATGTTACTTTCATTCGTGGACTTACGGAAGCCGGTTTTGTATAATATGGTGATGACATGGACTCGGCATAAAGGTTATCCTCTTCATCCAAAATCGCATCTATAACCATATTTGCTGAACAGTTAGGGCATTCCATGGTCTGGTTATCATCGGTTAAGTCCCTGACTACTGTAGTGCCGCAGTATTCGCAGTGCATCGGCACGTTCTCATACTTCTCATTATGCTTTAAGATAAGAGTTTCATATTTGTTACCGTTCTCATCATAATAACCTTTTTCATAAGTCTGACCGGTTGCGGTATCGGTCCAGCCTATAGGGTAGAAGACATAGTCGTGCTTCTTACAGTTATAACTTGTTGTTGGATGAGTGGAAGCATGACTGTAACTGGTCGGCTGATGAAATCTCGGTCTGTCAGGTCTTGTATTCTTGCTTGAATAAGTAGCTGCAGAGCCTCCTCTTGAGTATGAGTTCTTACCATATGATGAACTATGTGAGGAAGAACTGTGAGATCTGTGGCTCGATGAACTATGAGATCTGTGACTCGAGGAGCTGTGAGACCTGTGGCTTGAACTTGAACGATGACTTGAACTACTGTGTCTGCTAGGTGGCATAAGCCTTTCCCCCTTTTCTAATACTAATAGTATTAAAGCATATATAGGGCATTAAAACAAGAGAGAGTGATTTATATAAAAAATCATTCGTCAAAATCACCAATGCCACAAGCCTTGTATTTACAGGGTTTGTGACTTCTTATATGCCCAAACCCCCGAATTCTATATACAATACTACCAAATTTTTTTGTGTTGGTTGTTTTTTATGGTTTTGCTATTGTGCGGGTATTTTAAAAGTGTTATTATCTTTTCACAGAATGAATATCAATTTAAATTCTTTAAAGGTTCATTACAAACGTTTTATAGCCTATTCAGGCGCCGATGATTAATAAAATATCATATCGGTTTTTCCTGTTATGTAATTAATTACATGATGAATGTAGCAGAAGATAAAGAGAGATACTTGATGAGATGAATGCTAATAGTGAAAATATGGAGGGCAGGACTATGTGCGAGATATATGATCAGATTCAAAATGAAGGAATTGAGATTGGGATAGAACAAGGAATTGAGAAAGGTAAAATTGAAGTATTAAGAGGTCTGTTTCTTGATAATATAATTACACTGTCCGAGGCGGCAAAAAGAGCTGGGATGGATGAAAGTGAGTTTGAGGAACTTCTTAAAGAAAAAATATAAAACCTATAGTGTTTTGAATGAGAAAAAAACATTTTGGTTGACATAAGTGCGTAAACAATAAAGAGCCAGCGAGTAAAGATGGTACATATTACTCGTTAGCTCTTTTCTTTATTTAATAATTGTGAAATTTTTTAACTTTAAAAAAGGAAAACAGCAAGGGGACAAGTATATTAAATATGGGGCAACTTTTCCAAAGCACCATTATGTAAAGTTTTTAGCGAGGTAAATGGTTATGACCATCAGAGAAAAACTTGAGATAGATGAGAAGGAAACCCTTAGTGAATTTGCTACTTTAAGCATTAATTCAAAGGGGCGACTGGTAGATGAGAAGCAGTGCGATATAAGAACTGTGTTCCAGAGAGACAGGGACAGGATTATTCACTGCAAGGCTTTTAGAAGACTTAAGGATAAGACGCAGGTTTTCTTATCGCCGGAAGGTGATCATTACAGGACCAGACTTACTCATACACTGGAAGTTTCTCAGAATGCAAGAACCATTGCCAAGGCATTAAGGCTTAATGAGGAACTGGTAGAAGCCATTGCTTTAGGTCATGACCTTGGACATACGCCTTTTGGTCATGCTGGTGAGAGAGCCCTTAACAGAGTATGTACTCTGGGCTTTGAGCATAATGAGCAAAGCTTAAGGACTGTGGACGTTCTTGAGAAAGACGGTCAGGGACTTAATCTTACATTTGAGGTAAGAGATGGTATTCTTAACCACCAGACCAAGTCCACCCCTGCCACATTAGAGGGCAAGGTAGTAAGGCTCGCTGACAAAATCGCCTACATCCATCATGATACAGATGATGCAATAAGAGCAGGCATACTTAAAGAAGAAGAGATTCCTGCAGACCTTAGAAGAATTCTCGGCAACAGACCGACTGAAAGACTGGATACTTTTATCCACGATATAATTACCAACAGTATGGGAAAGAATGATATCTGCATGTCAGAGACTGTTGGCAAGGCCATGCTGGACATGAGAAAGTTTATGTTCGAGCATGTTTATCAGAACAAGAAGGCCAAAAGCGAGGAGGGAAGAGCAGAGATGCTTGTTACCACGCTGTATGAATACTTCTTGGAGCATACAGACGAAATGCCTGATGAATTCATAATGTTACTTGAGAGAGGTGAGGATCCAAGAAGGGTTGTATGTGATTATATAGCATGTATGACTGACAGATTCGCCATCTCAAAATATGAAGAATTATTTATACCTAAGACATGGCATGGTTGATGTGGTTATAACAACATATGCCTTTATATAGAAAAGAGGTAATATATGCCTTTTTATGAAGAAAGTTTCTTAGAACAGGTAAGAGAACAAAATGATATAGTCGATGTTATCGGCTCATATGTGGGGCTTAAAAAGAAGGGCGCCGACTACGAATGCTGTTGTCCTTTCCATCAGGAGAAGACACCATCTTTCAAGGTAAGTCCTTCAAGGGGAATATATAAATGTTTCGGTTGTCAGACTGCAGGTAATGTAATTACCTTTGTTCAAAAATACGAGAACGTGGGCTTTGTGGAAGCAGTACAAATCTTGGCAGGGAGAGCCGGTATAGCGCTTCCGGAAGTTAAATACAGCGCTGCGGATAGTGAGAAAGAAAAGAAGAGGGAAAGATTTTTCCAGATATATTCCGACGCAACCGTTTACTTTTATAAATATCTCAGATGTCCTGAAGGACAAAATGGTATGGACTACTGCAAGGAAAGAGAACTTACCCCTGAGATGATGAAGAAGTTTGGACTTGGATTCGCACCAGTAAATGGTCATCACGTAATTAATTATCTTAAGTCCAAAGGGTATACCGGTAAGGAACTGGTTGAGTGCGGACTTGCATCAAGCAGGGATAACGGAGACTTAAGCTGTAAGTTCTGGAACAGACTTATCTTTCCAATACAAAACAGCAGGGATAAGGTTATAGGTTTCGGAGGAAGAATAATCGGCGATGGAGAGCCTAAATATCTTAACTCCCAGGAGTCGCTAATATTCTTAAAGAGTAATAACCTGTATGCATTTAATTATGCGAGAAAGTCCAGAAGCGGGTATTTTATCCTTTGTGAAGGATATATGGATGTAATATCCCTTCATAAAGCAGGATTTGATTCGGCAGTGGCATCACTTGGAACTGCTTTTACGCAAGGTCAGGCGAGAATATTAGAGAAGGCAGGGCATAATTTATACCTTTGCTTCGACAGTGACTCGGCCGGCGTTAAGGCGGTAAGGGCAGCAGAGCGAATCTGCCGAAATATGAAACTTAAAACCAAGGCTATTAATCTTAAGCCATATAAGGACCCGGATGAGTTCATTAAGAACCTGGGGGGAGAAGAGTTCCAAAAAAGAATTGATGAAGCTGAGAATGCTTTCCTATATGTGGTTGCGGATTTATATAATAATACGGATATGGAGGATCCGGATGAGTCCTCATATTTCAAGAACTTCATAATTGAGGAGCTGGTGGATTTTGACGATGAGATGACGAGACTAAGTTATATGGAAAGCATCTCGAAAAGATTCAAAATCCCAATGGATTACCTAGATTCATCCGTTAAGAAACTGGCTATGGCCAAGGCTGATTTAAAACCGGTTTTCGTGCCGGAAAAACTGGACAGAGGCAGGGATGAAAATAAGGGTAAAAAGTCTGAACAACTGCTTATCAGCTACATGATAAATGACAGAAGAGTCTATAACGCAATTAAGGATTATGTGTCCAAGGACGACTTCACGGTGGGGCCATATAAGGAAATTTATGACAGGTTGTTTGCCGACCTTGAAGAGGGCCATGTTGAAGAATCCAAGTACATATCCTTATTTGAAGATGTGGATGAACAAAATGACATCGGTCAGCTCTTCACATCGTCATTAGCTGATGTGGAAACAAGAGATGATTTATCCAAAGCAGTTAAAGATATTCTTATCTCGGTCAAAAGCAACGCCTACGATGATTTCTGTAAAAATGCCGGCAATGATGATGACATGATTATGGAGACAATCAAGCGTAAGAAAGACCTTGAGAGTATTAAGAAAGTACAAATTAATCTTTAAAAATATAACATCCAAAAGGAGAAAAAAGTGAAAAAAGAGAGCGCAAAAACAACAACAAAAACATCAACAAAGACAACTGCCAAAACAACTGGCAAGACAGCAGCAAAGGCTCCTGCTAAGAGTACAGCAAAGAAGGAGAGCGCTGCAAAGACTACTAAGAAAGAGGCAGCCAAAGCTCCGGCTAAGTCTGCTTCCAAGACTGCAGCCAAGGCACCGGCTAAAACTACAGCAAAGAAGGAAACAGCAGCAAAGTCTACTACAAAGTCTACTTCAAAGACTACTGCAAAAACTACAGCCAAAACTCCTGCTAAAACTACAGCCAAGAAGGAGACAACTAAGAAGGCTCCTGTAAAGAAAGAGACTGTAGCTAAGAAGGAAGCACCGGCTAAGAAGACTACAACGCAAAAGAAAGAGACTGCTCCTAAGAAAACTGCAGCAAAGAAGGAAACGACCGCTAAAAAGGAAGCGATCGCTAAGAAAGAAACTGCAGCTAAGACAACAAAAAAAGAGACAGTTAAAAAAGAAACTGCACCTAAAAAGAGCAGAAGCAAAAAAGCAGTAGATGATATGCCGGAAGAAATCGAATTGGAACTTCTTGATGATGATTCTGCTTTAGAGGCAATGGAGCAGGCAGAAGAAGTCGTTGAAGCCATTATGGACGAAGTAGCTATGGAAGAAGCTGCTGAAGGCCAGGAACCTGTTGATACAAAGGATGCCAAGTATGCTGACAAACTTAAAGTATATCTGGCTAAACTTAAAAAGAAAAAAGTTAAAGATATTGATTATCAGACAGGTGTTGTTGATGTATTCGCTGAATTTGGTCTTGATGATGACCAGCTTGATGTTATTGTTGAAATTATTGAAAAAGCAGGTATCGATGTTTTAAGAACTACAAGTTTTGATGACGAACCTGATGATGAAACACTTCTTCGTATGGATGAAGAGGGAGAAGAAATTGTTGATTTGGACAGAGACTATGACAAACTTGAAGATGGCTCTGATGCAGGTACTGTAGAAGATCCTGTTAAGGCGTATCTTAAGGAAATTGGTCATGTTAAACTTCTTACTCCTGATGAGGAAATAGAACTTGCAAAGAAGATTGAAAAAGGTGATGAGGATGCCAAGAAACAGCTGGCAGAAGCAAACCTTCGTCTTGTTGTAAGTATTGCAAAGAAATATCTTGGAAGAGGTTTATTATTCTTAGACTTAATCCAGGAAGGTAACTTAGGTTTAATTAAGGCTGTAGATAAGTTTGATTATACCAAGGGATATAAGTTCTCAACATATGCTACATGGTGGATCAGACAGGCTATTACAAGAGCCATCGCTGACCAGGCAAGAACAATTCGTATTCCTGTACATATGGTTGAAACAATTAATAAACTTACAAGAGCAAGCCGCCAGCTTACTCAGGATCTGGGAAGAGAACCACTTCCGGAAGAACTTGCTGATTATCTTGGCCTTTCAGTAGAAAAGGTTAAAGAGATTATTAAAGTTTCTCAGGAACCTGTATCTTTGGAAACACCTGTAGGTGAAGAAGATGATACACACCTCGGGGATTTTATCCAGGATGATACAGTTCCGCTTCCTGCTGATGCTGCAACAAGCACACTTAGAAGACAGGATATTGATGAGGTCCTTAATACTCTTACTGAGAGAGAAAAACAGGTTATTATTTACAGATTCGGCTACAATGACGGTAATCCAAGAACTCTTGAGGAAGTTGGTAAAATATTCAACGTTACAAGAGAGAGAATTCGTCAGATTGAAGCCAAGGCAATCCGTAAGCTCAGATATCCAAGTAAGATTAAGAAACTTGAGGGCTATATAGAGTAAATGCTTTCTGAAAGACTTAAAACAATTGCATCCATGGTGCCTGAGTCAGATACGCTGGCAGATGTGGGCTGCGACCACGGTTTTCTCTCGATAGAACTGGTAAAAATTGGAAGGGCTAAACACGTGCTTGCCATGGATATCAACGAAGGGCCGCTTGAAAAAGCAAAGCAGAATATTGCAATGTCCGGATGCAGTGATCAAATCACATGTTTATTATCTGATGGACTAAATGTGGTTACAACCACGAAACTCGATGGCTTTATTATTGCCGGTATGGGTGGAAGATTAGGACTTAAGATTGTTTATGACAGAAGAGATTTAATGCCTTTAATGAAATGGGCAATTATATCTCTTCAGTCAGAACTTGATCTGGTAAGACTGGTTCTTGATGAGTGGAATATTAAAGTCATATCAGATATTACACTTAAGGACGGTAAGAAATTTTATACTGTTTTGAAACTTGATTTTGAAGGTGTAAATATCAAAGACTGTGATGATATTGAAAAGTTCTTTGATGAAATGAATGATAAACTGTCATCTATGGATGTGAGCCATAAAGCGCTTTATCGTTATGGCAGTGCTTCTTCAAAGGAATATATCTTATCGGAGCTTCAAAGATATGAAAGCATTAAAAAAGATATGATAAATAAGGGTATTACAGATTTAAGGGTTAATGAAGTTACAGATGATATAGCAATATGCAAATTTGCATTACATAATTAACTTAAAAGTGGGGTACGTTATGGGAGAAATGATTAAGGTTACAGTTAATGGTGAAACCAGGGAAGTAAAAAAAGGAACGACTTTTTTAGAAATTTCCGAAGAGTTTCAAAGTCAGTATAAAAACAGAATTGCCATTGCAATTTTCAATGGAAAGATTCAGGAATTATTCAGACATCCGGAAGAGGACGGAGTACTGGAATTCCAGGATGTGACCGGGATAATCGGTTTCAGGGCATATCAGAGAACGGCTTTATATCTGTTTATCAGAGCAGTAATCGGAGTGGTCGGCAATGAGAAAATCGAGAAACTGAAACTTGAATTTTCCATGGGTACGGGTTTTTATTTTACTGCGGAAGGTGATTTTGAAAAAAATGAGGAATTAGTTAATAAAATCACCGAGAAAATGTTGAGTTATGTTAACTCAAAAACTCCTATAAATAAGTCGACAATGCCTGTATCAGAGGCTGTTAAGTTATTTAAAAAACAGAACATGGATGATAAAGTTAAGTTATGTAAATATAGAAAATCATCCGTAATCAACGTATATGAATTAGATGGATATTATGATTATTTCTATGGTTACATGCTTCCAAGCGCTGATTATATAAGTAAGTTTGAGGTGTTAACCTACAGAAAAGGACTGGTCCTTAACCTTCCGTCAAAAGAAAGTATTAATGAACTTAAGGAATTTGTTCCGCTTAACAAGGTGCAGGCGACAATGATGGAGAGTACCGAGTGGGGCAAGACCATGGGAATTGATACAGTGGGTGACCTTAACAATGTGTTAAGCCAGGGAATTGTAACCCAGATGATTCTGGTTCAGGAAGCACTTCAGGAGAGAAAAATCGGCGAAATCGCAAGAATGATTTCCTTTAAGGATACCGTTAAATTTGTTATGATTGCAGGTCCTTCGTCTTCCGGAAAGACTTCCTTCTCCTACAGACTTTCGGTACAGCTTAAGGCCATGGGACTTAATCCTCATCCAATTGCGGTGGACGATTATTTTGTCAACAGGGAGAATACCCCTAGGGATGAAAACGGTGAATATAATTTTGAGTGCTTAGAAGCCATTGATATTGAGCTTTTTAACAGCGATATGAACAGGCTTTTAAAGGGTGAGAAAGTTGAACTGCCTACTTTTAATTTTAAAACAGGAATGAGGGAGTATGGCAAGGGAAGATTCGAGCAGCTTAAAGATGGAGATATCCTTGTTATTGAAGGTATTCATGCTCTTAATGACAAGATGTCATATGCCCTTCCGAAAGAGAGTAAATTTAAGATTTATATAAGTGCACTTACAACGCTTAATATTGATGAACATAACAGAATTCCGACTACAGACGCCAGATTATTAAGACGTATGGTGAGGGATTTTAGAACAAGAGGTAATTCGGCAGAAAGAACAATAGCAATGTGGCCTTCTGTCAGAAGGGGAGAAGAAGAAAATATCTTCCCATACCAGGAGACTGCGGATACCATGTTTAATTCTGCATCCATATATGAACTGGCAGTGCTTAAGCCACAGGCAGAAGCGCTCCTTTACAGTGTGAGTCCGGAGAGTAAGGAATATTTCGAAGCCAAGAGATTACTTAAGTTCTTAGAGTATTTCTTAAGTATGGATTCATCGGGACTTCCAAACAATTCAATAGTCAGAGAATTTGTTGGTGGAAGTGTATTTAATGTTTAATATGCATGAGTGGGATGGGTGATCGCGCCGCAAGGTGAGGAAAGTCCGGGCTTCACAGGGCAGGATGCCGGATAACGTCCGGTGGAGGTGACTCCAAGGCCAGTGCAACAGAGATATACCGCCATATCTTTGATATGGTAAGGGTGGAAAGGCAGTGTAAGAGACTACCATAGATATGGTAACATATCTAGTTATGTAAACCCCATCCGAAGCAAGACAAATTTAGGAACCATAGGCTTGCCCGGCCTGTTCTTAAGGTATGTCGCTTGAGATCAGCGGTAACGCTGATACCAGATAGATGATCATTCACGACAGAACCCGGCTTATAGTCTCACTCATGTTTTATTAAAAAAGTGCCAGTAGGGACGGGGGAAAGTGCACCACCCGGTGCCAGAAATGCCACAAGGGACGGGGGAAAGTGCATCTCTTAACCGGCGCGGGCGCTATTGAACGAAAAAACGAGGGCTGAGCGATTGGTCGTGGCTGGCGATTGAGAGGCATATGACCGGCTTCGAGGCACCAGTTTACATAACACTTTGGCGACGCGGTGCTGCAAATGCGTTGAAGGCGTGGTTGCGAGTGTGGAGCGTGCGTGGCGAAGGCTGCAAGAGGCTGCAAGAGGCGGCCGAGGTTGAGGCTGCGAGAGGTTGCGAGCAAGCGTGGCGACGCGGATTTTACAATGTAAATATTTTGAAAGGAAGGATATAAAAATTGGAAGAGACTAAGATTATGTTAGGTAATGAAGCCATTGCCAGAGGAGCTTACGAGGCAGGTGTGAAAGTTTCCTCAGCTTATCCTGGTACACCAAGTACAGAGATGAGCGAAAATCTTGTTAAATACGAAGGAGTATATGCTGAATGGGCGCCTAATGAAAAGGTTGCTGCAGAAGTTGCCATGGGTGCTTCAATTGCAGGAGTAAGAGCTATGTGTGCAATGAAGTGCGTTGGTCTTAATGTGGCATCTGACCCATTATATACAGCATCATATATAGGAGCCAAAGGTGGTCTTGTATATTTAGTTGCTGATGATCCGGGATTATACAGCTCACAGAATGAACAGGATACAAGAAGAATTGCAATCTCTGCTCATGTGCCTGTATTGGAGCCATCAGATTCAGAAGAAGCAAGAGTAATGACAAAGAGAGCTTTTGAGATTTCTGAAGAATATGATACACCGGTTATCCTTAGAACAACCACAAGAGTTGCTCACTCCCAGGGTCTTGTTCATCTTGAGGAAAGAGTAGTTCCTGAAGATAAGGAATATGAGAGAAATCCTGGTAAGAACGTAATGGTTCCTGCAAATGCCAAGATGCGTCATAAATTCGTTATTGAAAGAGATAAAAAATTAGCCGAAGATGGATCAACTGCAAAATTCGCCGACCTCAACAAAGCAATCTACTCAGATGAAAAGATTAATCTTGACGGTGAAGATTTAAAGGTTGGTTTCATTACATCAGGTATTCCTTATCAGTATGTAATGGAAGTATTCCCAAATGCCAATATTCTTAAACTTGGTATGGTTTCACCACTTCCTAAGAAATTAATCGAAGAGTTCGCTTCCAGGGTAGACAGATTATATATTATCGAAGAGTTAGAGCCTGTAATTGAAGAACAGGTAAGAAGCTGGGGCATCCCTTGCTTTGGTAAGGATATTTTTCCACTTGATGGTGAATACAGTGCCAACATGCTTCGTGAAAAGATTCTTAAGGCTGACCTTGAACTGTCAGCACCTAACAATGTGCCGGTACGTCCTCCAATTCTTTGCCCGGGATGTCCACACAGAGCAACATACAGCGTACTTAAGAAACTCCATATTCACGCAAGCGGTGATATCGGATGTTATACACTTGGTGTTGCAGCACCTCTTTCCGTGGTTGATACCACACTTTGCATGGGCGGTTCAATCTCAATGCTTCATGGTATGGAAAAAGGTAAAGGCAAGGAGTGGGTTAAGAACTGGGTTGCAGTTATCGGTGATTCAACCTTCCTTCATACCGGTGTCAATTCCCTTATGAATATGGCATATAACCAGGCTACCGGAACAGTTATCATTCTTGATAATTCCACAACAGGTATGACAGGTCATCAGGATCATCCTGCAACAGGTAAAATGCTCAATGGCGAAACAACACTTGCAATCGACCTTGTTAAGCTTTGCGAAGGTATGGGCATTAAGAATGTTAAGGTAGTCGATGCTTTTGACATTAAGAAGTTAGAAGAAACAATTAAAGAAGAAGTTGCAAAAGACGAGTTATCAGTAATTATTTCCCAGTCTCCATGTGCACTTTTAAAATCCTACAAAGCTAAGGGTAAATGCTATGTAGATCCTGAAAAATGTAAGAAATGCGGTAAGTGCTTAATAGCAGGTTGCCCGGCAATTAAGAAGGACAAAGAAACCGGCTTCTCCATTATAGATGAGACAATGTGTAATGGTTGTGGCTTATGCCAGCAGAATTGCCCATTTGGAGCAATTTCACTTAAAGCAAATGAATAGAATGAGAGGATAATAAAATGGCAGTTACAAATATAATGATAGTTGGTGTAGGAGGACAGGGAACTCTTCTTACAAGTAGAATTCTTGGTGGTATTACTACCAAGGCCGGATATGAAGTAAAACTTTCAGAAGTTCATGGTATGGCTCAAAGAGGCGGATCGGTTGTTACCTTCGTTCGCTATGGTGAGAATGTTGCAGAACCTATCGTTGAAGAGGGCTGCGCAGATGTGCTTATTGCTTTTGAAAGATTAGAGGCCATGAGATATGCTCACTTCCTTAAAAAGGATGGGGTAATCATTGTTAACGATCAGAGAATCGACCCAATTACAGTGCTCACAGGTATGGCTGAATATCCTGAAAATATTATTGAGAACTTATCAAAGGATCACAAAGTTATTGCAGTTGATGCCATGAGCGAAGCCAAGAAACTTGGCAACACAAGAGTATTTAATACAATCATCATCGGCGTTGCAGCAAAACATATGAACTTTAAGTATGATGAGTGGATTGATGTTATACGTAACACAGTTCCAGCCAAGACCGTAGATATAAATATCAAAGCCTTTGAAACAGGTTATGCTATTGGCTAAGCGGGGAATACAGGAGGAAAAGTTAAAATGATTTGGAATGAAGCCAGAGAGTGCATGGACAGAGAACAGATGGCCATTATGCAGGGCAAAAGACTCGCCAAGCAGGTATCAAATGTTTATCACAATGTACCTTTCTATCGTAAGAAAATGCAGGAGTTGGGACTTGAGCCTGGAGATATTAAAGGCATTGAGGATATTACCAAACTCCCTTTTACAACAAAGCAGGACTTGAGAGATAATTATCCTTTTGGACTTCTTGCAGTACCTAAGTCACAGATTGTCAGAGTACATGCATCAAGTGGTACTACAGGTAAGGCTACAGTTGTAGCATATACAAGAAAAGATATTGAATTATGGCAGGAATGTGTGGCAAGAGCACTTTCCATGAGTGGAATCGATAAGAGCGACAGGCTTCAGGTAGCTTATGGTTATGGTCTTTTCACAGGTGGTCTTGGACTTCACTATGGTGCTGAGAATCTTGGATGTATGACAGTTCCTATGTCTACAGGTAATACCAAGAGACTTGTAACACTTATGGAAGACTTCGAGGCAACAGCCATTGCCTGTACACCTTCATACCTTCTTCACATTGCAGAAGTAATTGAAGAAATGGGTGTTAAGGATAAACTTAAATTAAAAACCGCCATCTGTGGTGCTGAGCCTTGGACAGAGAAGATGAGACTGCAGATTGAAGAGTCTCTTGGAATTCATGCTCATGACATTTATGGTCTTAGCGAAATCTGCGGACCAGGTGTTGCATGTGACTGTGAACATCATTCAGGTCTTCATATTCAGGATGATCATTTCTTTGCAGAAATTGTATCACCTGATACATTAGAGCCTGTTGAAGACGGAGTAGTAGGTGAACTTGTATTTACAACACTTACCAAGGAAGGACTTCCTCTGCTTCGTTACAGAACCAAAGACCTTACAAGCATTACACATGATAGATGCGAATGTGGAAGAACAACACCTAGAATCTCAAGATTCAAAGGCAGATCTGATGATATGCTTATTATCCGTGGTGTTAACGTATTCCCATCACAGGTTGAGTCAGCTCTTCTTGAACTTGCAGGTACAACACCTCATTATCTCATGATTGTAGACAGAGTTAATAATCTTGATACTCTTGAGGTACAGGTTGAAGTTGAAGAAAGATTCTTCTCTGATGAAGTTAAGGAATTAGAGAAACTTACAAAGACAATTGCCAAGACACTTCAGGATGCACTTTTGATTGCAGTTAAGGTTAAACTTGTTGAGCCTAGAACTCTGGAAAGAAGCATGGGCAAGGCAGTAAGAGTAATTGATAATCGTAAGTTTGACTAATATAAAGGGGGTATAAATATGGGAATGAAACAGTTATCGGTTTTTATTGAAAACAGGGAAGGAAGACTTGAGAACGTATCTCAGTCTTTAAGCGAAAATGGAATAAATATCATCAGCGTATCCTTGGCAGATACCTCTGAATACGGTATGTTAAGACTTATTGTATCAGATCCTGAAAAGGGTAAGTCAGTACTTAAGGAGAATGGTTTTGCAGCCATGTTATCCGATGTTATTGCTGTTGATATGCCTAAGTATTTTACATCATTAAATCAGCTTATGAAGACATTAAGCGAAATCAACATTAATGTTGAATATATGTATTCTCTTTCTGCAGGAGATATTTCAGCAATTATTATTAAAACTTCAGACAACGATAAGGCTGCCGAAGGAATTGAGAAGGCAGGATTAAAGCAGGTTAAGGCTGAAGATGTTTATGGATTATAAATATGGATTTATCTAAGAAATTAAATGAAAGACAGCAGTTTGCTGCAGAAACTCTGGACGGCCCCGTGCTAATTTTAGCAGGGGCTGGTTCTGGTAAAACAAGAACATTAACATACAGAGTTGCCAATTTAATAGAGCACGGAGTGGACCCTTATCATATCCTGGCGATTACTTTTACCAACAAGGCGGCTGACGAAATGAGAAGCCGTATTCAGAGCATTGCAAGCGGTGAGACAGCAGGGGTGTGGGTGGCAACGTTCCATTCCACTTGTGCAAGAATTCTAAGAACCTACAGCGAGTATCTGGATTACAGTTCCAACTACAGTATCTACGATGCTGATGACCAGAAAACTCTGGTGAAAAATATCTGCAAGAAACTCAATATTGATACCAAGTTCTTAAGCGAGAAAGCGATTATCAGACGCATTTCCGACTGCAAGGATAATCTGGTCTCCGCCGAGGCTTTTGAAAAAAGGGATCATTTTGAATTCAGGGATAAGCAGATTGCCAAGGTTTATGTGGAATACGAGAAGGAATTAAAAGCCAACAACGCCATGGATTTTGACGACCTGATTCTTAAGACTGTTGAATTATTTAAAAAATACCCGCCCGTTCTTGAGAACTATCAGGACAGATTTCAGTATATCTGCGTTGATGAGTATCAGGATACCAACAATGCCCAGTTTGAGTTTATAAATCTTCTGGCATCAAAGTATCAGAATCTTTGCGTGGTAGGTGATGACGACCAGTCCATCTATAAGTTCAGGGGCGCAAATATCAGAAATATTCTTGATTTTGAACGTTCTTTCCCTAATGCAACGGTTGTAAAACTTGAAGAGAATTACCGCTCAACTAAGAACATACTTGGGGCAGCAAACAGCGTAATATCAAAGAATATCAACCGTAAGGACAAGACTCTCTGGACTAAAAAAGAAGAAGGACATAAGGTGCGTTTCAGACAGCTTGACAATGCAAGGGAAGAGGCGGACTTCGTCTATGAGGATATAAGGCGAGACCTTCGAAACCGGGACATTGTGCTTAATGATACAGCGATTCTTTACAGAACCAACGCGCAGTCACGTGAGTTTGAAGAAAGATTTATAGCAGGCAACATGCCATACAAAATCTACGGCGGCATTAATTTCTACAGCCGTAAGGAAATCAAAGATGTGCTGGCATATTTAAGAACCATTGATAATGCCATTGATGATATTCAGGTTCGCCGAGTGCTTAACGTACCGCGTCGCGGGGTGGGAGATACATCAATTCAGAGAGTGGCTGAATATGCGGCTGATAATAATATCAGTTTTATGCAGGCTTTAAGGCAGGCTGATCTGATTCAGAAAATCGGCAGAAGTCTTAAGGGCATAAATGATTTTGTTTCAGTTATTGATACGGTATCCTCCAAGTGGGAGGCTGATGAATATGAAGATTTATCTGATATGATTGATGATTTACTGATAATCAGCGGATATTATGACGAACTTCAGGCTCTTGATCCGGATGAAGCGGAAGAGAGAATGGGGAATGTGAGCGAGTTTATCAGCAAGGCGGCGATTTATACCCAAAGTTACAGGGAAGAGCATGGAACTGATGATAATCCGACCTTAAGTGAGTTTTTGACTGAGGTTTCGCTGGTTGCCGATTTAGAGGAAGCAGATCCGAATCTTGACTGCGTTAAGCTGATGACCATTCATGCGGCAAAAGGTCTTGAATTCAAGCATGTATATGTGGTTGGCATGGAAAATGGCATCTTCCCGAACTGTTTACCAATGGATGAGCAGGATGAGGAAGAACTTGAAGAAGAAAGAAGACTTGCTTACGTTGCATATACAAGGGCAGAAGAGGAACTTACCCTTACAGCGGCAAAATGCAGATTTCTTCGCGGCGAGATGAATTACAATCCTGTAAGTAAGTTTGTCATGGAGATTGAGCCGACTTACATTGAGGGTAATATACCAAGAAGAACCAGTGCTTTTGGGGATTCATACAGTGATGTTAATCCTTATCTTTCAAGGCCTGTTGAGAGAAAACCGTTAGTTGGCTTTGGTAGTCTGTCGGCTGCCCAGGCTCAGGCAAAAGCAAAGCCGAAGGCTGTTTTATATAATGCTGAAACCAAGCCTTATTCCAAGTCGGCGGATGCAGAGGTTCGTAAAACAAATATGGCCAATAATTCCGGATTCGCACCGGGAGATAAGGTTAGGCATATTAAGTTTGGAGAAGGCGTAATTAAAGAAGTTAAAACGGAAGATGGCAGAACCATATTCAGCATTGATTTTGAAAAATCGGGTACAAGGAATATGGACGCTGCATATGTAAGATTAACCAAGTTATAGGCTTTAAAATTGATTTTTTTGTAAAAAATTCATAAAAGTTATAGTCAAATAACAGTTTTTGGTGTAAAATAATAACAGTTATGTATATATTAGTATCCTAAGGAGGAATAACTTATGTGGAGTGCTATTAGTAAAATAAAAGATTTTAATGATTTCGTATCAATGATTAAGATGAATGATTTCTTCAACAAAAAGAAACAGGAAGAGATTATCATTGAAGAGCAGAAGAAGAAAAATACTTTACTTATCATTCTTGCAGTTATAGGTGCAATCGCAGCTGTTGCAGGTATTGCATATTTAGTATATCGTTATCTTACACCTGATTATCTCGAGGATTTCGATGATGATCTTGATGATGATTTTGATGATGATTTCTTTGATGATGTTAATGATGAAATCGAAGCAATCGAAGATAACGAGGATAAGGAAGACTAATAAAGTCTCTTAAATTAAGATTAAGTTGAAGGGGAGATGCGTATCTCCCCTTTTTATATGCCAGGAGGTGCCGGGCTTTGAAAAAAGGGGACGTTGTAACCGGAACAGTAAAAAGAATAGATTTCCCGAATAAGGCAATTGTGGATGTGGGAGAAGGGCAGTATGTTACTGTTAAGAATCTCCTTCCGGGACAAAAGGTTGACATAAGAATTACAAAGAAGAGACATGGGCAGATGGAAGGAAGGCTTATTAACTTAATTGAGCGTTCCGATAAAGAGATTCCAAGCCCATGCCCTTATAATGATATCTGCGGAGGCTGCATATATCAGACGCTGCCATATGAAGAGGAACTTAAGATTAAAGAGGCTATGGTTCAGAAGATTCTTGGCTCTCATGTGGAAGAGGCTCAGTATGACGGTATTCTTTCAGGGGATGATATAACGGGCTACCGTAATAAGATGGAATATACTTTTGGCGATGAATATAAGGATGGTCCAATGACTCTTGGAATGCACAGAGCCGGTGGCCATATGGATATAATTGATGTGCCAAAGTGCCAGATAGCAGATGAGGACTTTGGGTTGGTGCTTAAGGCAACAAAGGAATTCTTTTCAGAGCGCGGTATTCCTTTTATGAATAAGTTCAGTCATAAGGGATATTTAAGGCATCTGGTAGTAAGAAAGAGCGGTAATACCGGCGAGATGATGGTTATGCTGGTAACATGCTCAAGTCTTGAAGGTATAGATTATGTAAACAATGACAATGAAGAAAAAAAGATAAAAACGTTGCTTAATGATTATGTAAACCATTTATGTGAACTATGTGGAACCCGTGGTTCTGGTAGTGATGCAGATGGAGTGAATGCTGATATGGGCGGCGGTGATTTTACGGGTGGTTTACATAACAAACTGGTTGGCATCATACACATAACCAACGATTCCCCGGCAGATGCAGTTATATGCCAAAAAGCAGAAGTGCTCTATGGAAGAGATTACTTCTATGAGGAACTTTTGGGACTTAAGTTTAAGGTTTCTCCGATGTCTTTTTTACAGAATAATTCCAAAGGGGCAGAAGTGCTTTACTCCAAGGTGAGAGAATATTTAAATACAGACAATCTTGAAGATGCAAGAGTATTCGACCTTTATTCAGGAACTGGAACAATTACTCAGGTGGTAGCGCCGGTGTGCAAGTTTGTGCTTGGCATAGAGATTGTTGAAGAAGCAGTTGAAAGTGCCTGGGAGAATGCGAAACTTAATAAGCTTGATAATGTTTCTTTCATGGCAGGAGACGTATTCGAATGCTTAAAGGAAGTTGAAGAAAAGCCTGATTATATAATCGTTGATCCTCCAAGAGAGGGCATTACGCCTAAGTCTTTAGCCAAAATCCTCGATTATGGCGTAGACAGGATTATATATGTATCCTGTAAGGCTTCATCACTTGCCAATGACCTTGTAATGTGCAGGGAAAAAGGATATAAGGTGGTTAGATATGCAATGGTTGATTTATTTCCAAGAACAACGGGAATAGAGACAGTTTGCATGCTTGAAAAAAATTAATCTTGACATAGATAACAGTGTTATGTCCCATATAAGTCAAAAATCCCCGAAAAAAGACGGAATTCGTTACCAAATTGTCATTTTTCGGGGATTTTTACTGTAAAAATCTTGAAAAATGTTATAAAATAAGTACTAAATGCCGATATATGAATTGTAAGAGTGTGTAATTTTTCCGGATTGAATTATATTGGTTTAAAGATAGATTACGAGGGTTGAAAATGAAGAAATCAAGGTTCACAAATAACTTAGGTTTCACATTGGTTGAAATGCTGGTGGTACTTACGGTACTTGCCATTGTTCTTGGTGCGTCCATGTGGGCTACAACAGGCTGGATTCATCATTTTACATATATGCAGAATGAAGAGAAGGCCAGATATATATATTTAGGTGCTCAGTCAGGTTTATCCGCTTATTCAGGCAGAGGAACACTGGGTGAGCTTTTTGAGGATATAGATGATTTAGAAACAACAGGAGAACTTGTTTACATAACTCCTGAAAACAAAGAAGCCTTAGGTCTTCCTATTGAGCACGATAACAGAGATCAGGATCATGAATATGCTTACCTTAGTGTTCCTGCCGGTAAGCTTGATTCCAATGTCACATATTCAAATGGTGATAATTCTGCCACCATGAAAAAATCCGAAACATTTCTTTATAAACTTGTAAGTCCTTATATGTCAGATGCCAAGTCAATTGAGGGCAGTATTGTAATTGAACTTGATATGACAAGTCAGAAGGTTTATTCAGTATTTTACTCAAGCTGGGCAGACGAATTCCTTTATGGAACCAGCGACAGCGTAGTAAGAGGAACTTTCTACATCAATAAGGATTCAAGAACAAAGGATGCAAGATATGACCACTGCGTTGGATATTATGGCAGTGATCAGGTTAATGTAATTAATCTTACACTTCCAAATGGTATTAAAGTTGAAAAGGCATTACTTGTAAATGAAGAGACACTGCACCTTGATTTTTATTCTGATGCAGAGAATCTTGAAAACTATACAATGTTCAATATTACTTTCTACGCTAAGGGTGAGAACGGTAATGCAGATGAGAAACTGTTTACTGTAGAAGTAGATCCATCTGATACTGCAATTCTTGGACCAATGGCTCAGGGAACTAAAATTGATCCAAAGCCTGTTATGCTTAAGACAACCTTAGCTGATGGAACAGTAGCAAATCTTCCGTTCTTCTTAGGCTATCTTCCTGATCCTAATGATCCGGATGAGAGATATTCATTAAGTCTTACAGTGGATGCAATGATGGATTCACAGAGTATGGCTCTTCTTAATAAGGCAGTTGATGGCAAGACAGATACAAAGGGTCTCAGCATTACTCGTTTTGCAGGAGATAAGGCTAAACTTATTTATGCTGACATTGAAGTTTCTGCCAATGCGGCAGGAGCAGGAGTGCTTTCTGCGGGCGCAGGTCAGGGCTTAACATCCAATATTGAAAATGACTTATATGCTACTGAAAAGGATGTAATGAATGAGCCAGTAGCAATTGATGACAGTCATAATATTATTTACTGGAGACATTTATCCAATGTAAGATATGGCGAAACATATTATGAGAGAGAGTCTTCAGATACAGCAAGATCTTATAACATGACTACAGATCTTCAGTGGTCAACAGCTAAAGAGTATGCTTTTTCCGGCACATCTTCAACCATTGATGAACTTTCAGGAGATAAGAAGATATGGCCAAGTATTCCATCTTTAGGAAATAAGGCAACTCTTAATGCAATCGATACAGTTAATCCGAATAATAACTACGCGCTCTTTGGCGTAAGAATGGATAATACATCATATATCACATATGATTATGCAGCTGATGGAAAGCCTGACGTTACAGCAGGTAACAAGGCGTCTGAAATTGGTTTTGTTGCAAACAACCACGGAACTATCAGTGGATTATCATTATATGACACATCACTTTATGCATATACCAATGATCAGGCTAAGACTGCTGGTAAGGAAAATTCAAACGGTTCCTCGATTTACAGTGATACTTTACGTGCTGCAGGTCTTCTTACAGGACGTAATGACGGTATTCTTTCAGAGATTTATATCGATAAGGATTCATTGGTTGATGCAACTGTAACAATGGACAACAGCGTATCTTATACCAATGGATGTGGTGTTGGTATTCTTTCGGGTACCATCAGTTTAAGAAATGGATATCCAATTGACAGAGTTTATATTAATGGTTCATTAAAGGGTGATATAGCAGGCGCTGCAAATACTCCTGCAGTAAGTGATACAGCGGGAAGAAAAGCAATTTATTCCACACCGGCAAACGCATCCAGGTATGCTTATGGTGTTGGCGCTGTAAGTGGTTATGTATATGGTGATTATAATGCAGGTGATGAGATTGGTATTGGTATAACCAAGGCTGCAAATTATCACAATATCAAACTTAAAAAATTAGAAGCGGGCCAGATAACTGATGATACAGGTTATGTATTTGACGGATGGACAGATAATGGAATTTCAGTTATTAATAAAGCTCCTGTAACATCTACAGTTTCATTTGCAGGTGGTATTGCAGGTAATATTTATATTGCTCATCTTAATAATGGCTCAGTAGGAAGTACTACGGATGAAGGCGACTGGAGCATTCCATCCATAGCAGAACCACAGGTTGTTAACTGCCGCAACTATGGTGATGTTGAAGGTAAGGACTTCGTTGGTGGCATTCTTGGTGTAAATGGTAATAACGGATATATTTTAGAGTGCACATCTTATGGCGGAACAAAGGCTACATCAGGTGTATCTGCAGGTATTGCGTCAGAGAACTTTGGCTTTATTGAGAAGTGTTCTTTGGACAGAGCTTTAGGTGATGCAAGTCATCCTGATGCATATGTTCCGACTATCAATGGTAACATGGATGTGGCTGGTGCCATCACATGTATTAACCATGAACAATGCGTTGTAAAAGACTGTAGTACAGCAGCATCTAACTTTGACAGTTTAAATGATGATATTCTTATCTCCGGTAACTACATGGGTACCTTTGGTTATCTTGTTGGTGATAATGAAGGTGTTGTAAATGGCGGTATAGTAGGTCGTCATGTTGGTTACAATTCAAAGAAGAGAAATCTTATAATTGGCGGTGCTGTTGGTAATAATAAAGCGGGCGCTGTTGTTAAGCATGTTAATGGAGCAATGGACCTTAAAGATAATGGCCAGGCTTCATATATTGGCGGTATCGTTGGCAATAACAGAGGTATCGTTAAGTTATCATTCTTCAGCGGAAGCATTGAGAAGAAGAGAAATGAAATTCCAAAGATGGCCATCGGTGGAATCGTAGCTCAGAACATGGGCTCCGGCAAGGTTACTGACTGCTATTTGGTTGGCGGAAGAATCAATGTTACGGGATTCTGCTCTTATGCAGAAGATGATTCTGAAACAACAAAACTTAATAAGAGTTCATATGTTGGTGGTATTTGTGGTATTAACAACAATGGATCTTCTATTGAAAATTGTTATGTAACAGCACTTAGTAAGGAAGATGGCAGCATTAGCCGTCAGAGTGATGTGCTTGTTCAAAAAGGTATGGTTGGTGGTATTGCAGCTGTTAACTCAGGTACTATCAGACACTGTGGATATACAGATAAAGTATTTGTTAATGATACTGATCAGACTAATTTAACATATGGTTATCCTGTTGTTAAATCAGGATCAACAGATATGGCTCTTCTTGAAACAGCAAAGCCTTATATCGAGAAAGCAATGAATTCAAATGATTATGATGCAATTAGTAAGCTTAATAGTCTCTTTAAGGTAACAGATGTAGATAATAGAAGCCCAGAAGATTTTAGTGCAAATAAAGCTGAAGGCGATATGACAGTTGCAGCTCTTAAAGTAATGGGTGATTTGCCTAGAATAGGAACTGAAGATCCTAATCAGCCTAGATATGCATGGTCAAGATCACAATATGGAAATAACTACGACAGCACTTCCAACCAGTTTATTGTAACTCTTGGAAGATTTAATGATAAGGCTGATTGTAACGGTTACGTAGGTGGTATTGCCGGATTTAATACATCCAAAGCTTCATTAACTGAATGTGCGTCTGGTAAGTGGATTGTTGAAAACTATCTTCCAACCAGCAGAGATGCTGCGGTTGGTGGTATTGTTGGTGAGAATGCTTCTGACGGTAATTTCAGATATAATATCAACTTCGCATACGTAAGAAGAGAGTTATATCAGCCTGCATTTACTGATGCAGATTACAATCAAAAAACAAATACAAAACTTACAGGTGCAGGATTCCACAGATTCCACTATGTTGGTGGTGTAACAGGTGTTCAGAATAATACTACATCTGATAAGTGGGTAGTAGAGGGCTGTATTAATGTAGGTACAGTAATTAACTACTACGGTAATGACGTTGGTGGTGTTATTTCAAAACTTATTCATAACTGTGGTACTGTAAGATATTGTTACAATTACGGTCTTCTTATGACAGGCGCTGAATTCAATGATTATGACGGTAAAGCCGGATGGTGTGGCAATGCAGGTGGCGTTGTTGACCACATTGTAAGAATGTATCCTAACCAGACCTGCAATGTTATCTCTTGCCAGAATCATGGTATTGTTAACTTCCCTATGCAGGAAGTAGACTTCAGAACTAATATGGTTCATAAATATATAAATAATCCTAGCGGAAGAATCAGTCTTGCCAACGACGCTGGTGGTGTTGTAGGTGTTATTTCTGCGGCCAGCAATACTGATTCACATATCCTTAATGTTATAGACTGCGTTAATGGTACTACAGCCAGAGTATATGGAGAAAGCCAGGGTGGTGGTATCTTAGGACAGGTTGGTGGCAAGACCAATGAAAATGATAAAGGTAACAATCAGTCTGATAATGTGCTCGTAAATGTAGAAAGCTGTAGAAATTATAGTAGTTATCTTTTAACCGGAAATCAAAATAAAGATAACTATAGTCTTCTTACCGACAGACCTCATTATATGGGCGGTATTATCGGCAATCGAGATCCGTATGTTTCACCGAGTACTGCGACAGGTTATACAGTTATGCAGAACTGTATGACTCTTAGAATGTATCGCTTTGAAAACAATAATACTTACACCATAACGAATAACAATGCGATATGTAATAAAACAACAAATCGATATACCACTAACAACTTGCTTCGTATATATAGCAATAACTTCCATATAGACGAAATTACATATCATTATACTCAGACTAATGGCAAAATCGCTGAAGATGGTTCAATTGTTGCAGCAACCGGATATAATCCTAATAACTGGTCAAATTCGTATTCGGACTATACCTGCGCTAAGATTTCAACTTCGAAACCTAGTGTTGTAACTGAAGTTAGAAAAGGTAATGGTGCGAAGATTAGACTGGATGAAGAATGTAAGAGAGTCGGTCTTTCAAGACTTCAGGCTGTAACATATGGCGACGGATATTATGGAATGGTTGCCATTAGAAGCGAAGAATATTACGGATATAGTTCTAATAAACTTAATGACATACTAAATGTTAATAGTGCGTGGGTTGAGACTGTTAATGGAAATAAGGTCGTTAAGGTAGTAGATAATACTACGCATGAAGAAGTAATATATGGTGATATTATTTATGAATTCAAAGAAAAAACACCAATGGCCGGAAGAAGTTATACAGGTAGAGATACTGGTACAATATCATTTTATAATTATGTATTAAATAGAACAGATAACTATCATAGTGGCAATGCATATGGCAGCCGAATTCCAACTGCAGATGAATTTGATATGGATATGGAAGCCTTTGACAGAGCCTTTGTAGCATATATTGCAAGGCTTAAGAGTGAGAAAACTCCTGATAATGTTATAAATGTAAATGTGGTTAAAACCACGGATTCTGCAACAGGTGCCATGATAGTTGATGGCAAATACAAGATTACATGGGATGTAGTAGATGCCAATGGTAATCCTGGAACAGCCAATGAATTTGAGATGTTAACAAGTATATACAGAGTTCCTGCTGGAACAGATTTTACTACTTGCATTGCTGCTTCCGATAAAGAGATTACAGATGTAGCTGAAAAACTTGAGTTTGATGAAGAAAGTAAAGTGGTAGGACGTAATGGTTCATATGTTACTCCGGACACATTACAGTTTGATGCAGAATATGATTACTATGTTGTTGTAAGAGTTCGTGATTCACTTAGCAATACTCCTGATGATTACAGTGACATTATGCATACTGATTCAATAAAGAGTTATATTAAGTTGGAACCGAAACTTCCTACTCCTGAACTTGAGATTGTTGAGTATGGTGTTCACTGGTATTTGCACCTTTTAAATCCTGAAGATTATGTGGATTATGTAAAACTACCTAATTTTAAGATTCCGGTTATGTTATATAAGACCAATAATACATGGGAAGATCCTAATATTGCAATTACTGCTGACAATATTAGTTCAGCCTTTGGTGGTAATGATGATGCTACAAAACTTCTTACCAATGCTGTTATTATTCCTGATGATTCTATTATCGTAGGAGCAACAGCAACAAATAACAGAGCAACTGCATCAGGAGTTATTTCCTTAAGAGGTATAGCAAAGGCTGATGGTTGCCTTGATTCAGATGTGAAGATTATGAATATCTTCTTACCTAAGGTGACTACTGCTAATACTGCTTTATCTGAAGTAACAGATAATCTTAATGTAATAGCTGGTAAGCCGGAATATGAAGCAACATTTACATATAACGGCCTTGAAGGTGTAACTACATATATGCCACAGGTATTCCGCCTTGAATTATACGGTGAAAAGACTCTTGCTGATGGAGTAACAAAGGTTCATGAAACTATTGCTCATAAAGATTATTCATTGAGTAAAGGTGAAAGTACAGAAATATCAATTGGATATTATGATGCGGCTGCTGATGTAGATTTGAGTGTATATGACAGTTTTTATACAGAAATATGGTATGTATCACCAGGTTTAGGTGATGTATATACATATATTCATACTGATGCTGCTCATGCATCGGATAAGAAGAGAGTAACTGGATTTATTACAGATTATAATGATGGAATGGCTGATGTTGATTATCTTTTCAGAACAGTAAAGCTCCCTACGCCTGTAATTGAACCTGTATTTGTTGGATTTACACCTGAAAGTGCTACAAGTACCAAGCCTGTAGCTAATTGGGGAATTAGATTATTAAACTATAAAGATTATGATTTATTAAATGATGTAACTCTTAATGTTGGACTTGGAAGAGACGTTAATAAGACACCTGCTCCGGCATATTACTTTGGTGTAAACGATGCCCTTCATAATACTGCAGGTACGACCATTTATCCTTCTGGATATTATTTTGCTCAGACAGATGGTGAACAATGGAGAGCAAGATTAAATGCATTTGCAAGTGAAGAGGGTTATATTAATTCTGATATTTATGAAGCATTAGGTTTAAGTTGGCGTATTCCAAAAGTTTTGGATAAAGATAAATACATATTAACAACATTTAAGAGTTTTGCTTCTGAAGATTATAATGATGGAACAGGTGTTATAACAGGTGAGTTTAGTTATACCGGAACCACTCTTACATATAAGGGAGTATTATCATATAACGAAGCTAATACTACCAGCGCAGAATCTTATTATAAAGTTGAATTATATGCTTATGATGAGAATAATAATCCTGTAACGCTTTACTTAAGTGATGATAAACTGATGACTAATACAAGTAATAACACATCTGTTATTAGTAAAGATCAGATTAGTATATCGCTTGCTAACAATGAAAAACTTGATTTAAGAAAATATCATGATTTCCATGTAGCAGCATGGTATAGTGCTAACTGTTATAATTCTAACCAGCCTACTCGTATTCAGAGTGATAAACGTATTAAGACATACTTTGAAACGGTTGAAAGTCTGGTGCCTGCAACTGGTTACAGAGAGCAGGGATTCATTAAGTATCTTGACAGTACAACTGGAAAGTATAAGTATTATTATTCAGCTGTAGTTGCTACAAGAGACGTTTGTGAGAATAACGCTTCTCTGAGAATATATATTGAGAATAGTACATCAGTAAAATCATTTGATAATACTGCAGCATTAACTGCAAATGGTGCTATTGTTTCATGGACTAAGTATGATACAGCTCAGGCTGCTGATAAGTATACAGTAGAGCAGAGTGTATATGCTTTACCACTTGGAACGACTGTAGCTGATTTGACAGAACTTGATGAAGCATCAAAAATTGGTACAGTTTATGTTGATGTGGAAGGAAATTCATTTAGATCTTCAGCAGATGTATTTGAGGCAGGCATGGCTGCAAGTACTCCTGTTACATTGGATTTTGATGCTAATACGTACTATTCAGTTGTAAGAGTTAAGGATGTTGGAACAACGGATGATTATTACAGTCCGAAGATATTGGCAGAAGTAGCCAAGAAACTTCCAACTCCAATAATAGCAATTACAACAGATAACTTTGCAGGAAAACCAAACTGGTATATATATATTGTTAATTGGGAAGAATTTATCGGAACAGGTGCAATTATTCATATTCTGAATAATGGATCACCTTATATAGCGCCGGGTTCCAGCACCCCACTTGTTATTAATACAAGTCAACCACAGAGTATAGCAAGCGGTGCAATTCCACTTGTGGCAAATATTAATGACTACAGCAGAAATAAACGACGCTTCTCTGCATATGCATCACTAGGTGGATTTGATACTGATGTATTTGTTTTCAATGATTATGTAGGTCAAGATATCAATACTCCTTGGTTCCCTAACAATATGAGTTCGGATTATAGGTTTAGTATTAATACGCTTAACCACAATACAAGTGATGTTACAATCTCCAGTAATAGTATTAATTATACTGGAACCTATAAGTATTCATCAAATAACAGAACATATACATATTATGTGATAGAGGTTTATGGATATAAGCCAAATGATACTACACCATATACTTTATATATGAGTGATGAACAACGTGTTAATGCATTGAGTAAGTCCGATGTGAGTGCAGGTTTGAACTTTACTGCAAATATGGATGCGTCTATCAATTTGGATGATTATTCTGATATTCGTGTAGCGTTGTGGATGTCAAAGGGAGAAGCATATCAGGACTCACCAGCGTATGATCCAGATGCATGGTTTATCTATAAGCATCCTATATCAGATGAGGTTGCTGCAAACCTTGGATACAGCAGAGTAAATGGTGTTATAACTGACTATAGTCATTTCAGTACTGAAGGTATTAAGTATTGGTATGTTCCGTCAATAGCAAATGGAAATATATCAATAGATGGATATACTTTTATGACAGAAGATGTTATAAAGAGACAGGGTATGCTTATGGCACCTAGACCAAACACTAATTCTATGGTACCTAACCTTACAGCTGGGGCTGGAAATGTAGTTGAACCTACATTGGTTCCAGATAATGCTAATCAGAATAGTGAATCAACAGATAATAATGATTCAAATGATGATAGTAATGCTACGAATAGTGAAGAAACAAATAACAATCAGATAAATAACGCTCCTGAAGTAGACAGTAACAATACTGATGCTCAGAATGTTGATAATTCATCGGAGACTCAGAATGCGGATAATACAGACGATGCTGGAGATGTTAATCCGGAAGAAGTACATGATGACAATGCGACTGATTCTGCATCTGGTGATAATAACACTGAGCCAGAAAGTACACCTGAGAATCCAGCAATAGTTCCGGATACTCAGAATTTGGGCGGTAATGAATCTGCAAATACTGATAATACAGCAGGTGACAGTACTCAGGCTACTGATACTCAGAATACTGATACTCAGAATACTGACAGTCAGGCAACTGATAATAATGATAATGGTGGAGATAATTCTGTTAATGGTAACTAATATGAGATTAAATGATTATTCACAAAAGAATAAAAACAAAGGCGCAGCCATGATTGTAGTAATCATGGCTATGAGCGTCGTTATGATTTTGTGCTTAACTCTTATAGTGGGTGCTTATCAGATGTTTGCCACAGTTAATGATGAAGGCAGGGATGAGTTCTATAATCAGCAGGCTATATCAATGTCTGAGATTATTAAATCGAAGGTAACAGCTGATACAGGAGTTGACATAACTTCGCCAGATGGAAGTCTGGAAGATTATATCAGCGTTTTTGCTGCAGATCAGGATAATACACATGTTACCAAGACTCTTAAGACTCCGGCTGATGGTGATTATTATGGAATGAATATCACTCTTGAAAGGCAGAGAATCTCCGGCAGTGGTTGCGATATGGTAGTAAGAGTTGAGGTGGTGGAAACAAGCGGTGAAGTAATGGCTGTCTGCACTACTAAATATCAGGTAAAAGTATCAGAAAGTGCAGGAAATAAGATTTGTACTTATGATTTCTATGCATATTATTAAGGTGTCATATGAAGAAGAAAATTAAAAATACAATTTTATATGATAATAAAGGAATCGCCATGACAGAAGTGGTTGTTGCGTTCTTGCTGCTTACAATTCTTCTTGGACTGGTATATTCCTGCATTCGTTTCTCATCACAGATGACAATGAAGGCAACTGATACTGACAGAGAGTATCAGGAGTATTCACAGGTTATGTCAACCAAATTTGTGGATGAGAATGGAAAATATAATTATGCTTTGGGTGGAACGGATAAGACGGTTTCCTTTACAGATGAAGAGGGTAACAGTGTTACACTTGAGACCAAGATTGCAAATGTAGATGTTACGGTTAATGAAAGAACCAGACATATTCATGTATATTCAACAGGTAATTAGGATACGTTATGAAAAGTAAAACTTATTTACAAAATAATAAAGGTGTAACTATGGTGGAACTGATAGTTTCATTTGCACTTCTTGCCATATTCTTATCCGTAGTTACAATGACAATCTCTGATGTGATGACAACATACTTCAGGCAGCAAAAACTGATGAGTATGTATACTGTTGCAGATACTGTAATGGGAGAACTAAGAGATGAAATCGCAACCATGCAGGGCTCAGAGTTAAAGGGCGGTGCAGGCAAGGGTTATATCAAACTTCGTGATGAAAGCGGAGCAGCAATAACAGCTGTAGATGCCAATGGTAAGTATACCGGTACAACGATAGAATTCTTACAGTCCAATACTTTGGATGGTCCGATTATGATGCAGATTGATACTCTTGGAACCGAGGCGCCTATTATTGATTCTGAAACAATAGTTAAGACTAAGGCAGAGAATATTAATCCAAAACGTCTGACAATGCGTTATTATCTGCAGTTTTCTGAAAATAACCTGGATTATAAAGGTCTTTATCTGGATAAACTTTGTAATGGTACAAAGGCTTTATCAACTTATAATACATTAAATCCAAGTATTATGACGGCAGGAACCAGGGTTATCTGGGATGGAGAGGAAAGACTTCCTGAAACCATGTATCAGGGATATGATGTAAAAATATCATATTCAGTTGATCCGAAAAGTGTGACTGTTAACGGTGAGAACAAGTTGCTCGTTACGACAGTTGAAGTTACTGTTCAGATACTTGAAGAGGATACAGTTAAATATGAAAAGGTAAGAACAATAGGCCTTGAGAATCCTGTATATTATAAGACTGAAGCCACAACATACAGTGATAAATAGGAACTCATAACATTTTATTGGTAAATCAGCCATATTAATTGCGATATATGTGATTATAGTGATATAATCTGTATATAAATAAAACGGAATTTGCAAAAAAGGACTAATTATTTTAAAGCAAAAAACCGATAATAAAAATGTAATGAAGAAAATAACTTCAAGGAGGGAAAGTTGATGAAAAAAATTAATAATGAAAAGGGTTTTACATTAGTTGAACTTATTGTTGTTTTGGTTATCCTTGCTATTTTAGCAGCTATGCTGGTTCCAGCATTACTTGGATTTATCGACAGAGCTAAAGAAGGTAAGTATGAAGAAGAAGTACATTCAATTTATACAGCACTTCAGGTAATTAATGATGAGAGATATGCAGTTGGTGCTAATCCTATCTCAAATACAGGTACAGATGTATTAACAGCAAATGAACTTAAAGAACTTAATGGCATGATAGCTCCGGCAAAGGTTAATGCTGTTACTGATCTTACAGCAATTGGTTATGCAGGTACTGATGCAAAGGGTAAGTATACAATTGCTACATTTACAGTTAAGTTTGATTCACAGGATGGAAAGACTACTGGTCTTACAGGTGAATTAAAGCAGGGTTCTGTATCAGTTACAATTCCAGAATCAACAAATAATAATAACAACAACAATAATAATGGTGGCTGATAATTAGTCATAAAATAATTAAATTGTAAATAACTAATCCCTCTCCAAAACGGAGAGGGATTTTTTGTGTAAAAAAATGCCAAAAAACATTGAAAAAATAAGGGCTTTTTGATGACATAACGGTAAAAAAATGATATAATATACATTGGATTTAGTGTGATTTTATGTCTACCACTCTAAAATGTGTATTTAATTAACAAATATGATTGCATAATGGGAGGACCTTATGCCAGAAACATATATTGTAGATAATGGGGAGAATACAGATATTGCCAAGTATGAGAGAAGATTGCGCTTCTACCGTATTCTGGTTATATTCGTGGTGATTGCTGTTCTCGGCGTCGCAGGTTTTGCCTACGGTTCAATTAATTCTAACTGCAAAAAGGTTTTAAGAGAAGCAAAGGATGCGCGTATTGCAATGCGTATGCTGGCAATAGAAGAGTATGGCCTTGAGAAACCTTTGTACAATCCGGATTCCCCAACAGGTTTATATGATGGAGCTGCTGAAAGAATCTCTGCTCTTAGCAGGACTGATGGAAAGATTGTTCTGACGGCCTGGAGTAAAGAAGATAGTGATGTTTTGGCATTTACTTATACAAAGGGTAAATATACAGTTGTTTATTCAAGAGATCCGAAACTGGCAAGTGATGGCGAAGGCACTCTGGATGGAAGTGAGTGGCAGGTCTATTACTATGTTAAGGTTCTTCAGTTTCAATAAGTAAGGCGTGATATGGAGATTATTTTAGATATTATTGCAATTGTCTTATTGTTCGCTCTTGGTGCAGTGGCAGGTTCAGTAATCAATGTGCTGACATATAGAATAGAGCATAAGAAACCGCTTATGAAAGGCGATATAATCTGCGATGACTGCGGCACTACGCTTAGGGCGAGAGAAATTATTCCGATAATCAGTTTCATCGCACTTAAGGGTGAATGCCCATACTGCAAAGCAAAGATTCCTGCAAGAGAGATTGTGGGAGAAATAATATGCGGCTTAATGTTTGTTGTTTTGTTTTACAGATTCGGATATACAGGAACAATTCTCAGCTCACCTGTATTAATTGATGCACTTAGCATTACAGTTAATATGACATGGCTTAAGATATTGTCCTTAGTTGGAATATATTTGATTTATATGATTTTATATGCACTTTCACTGATGTGCATAGAGGTTAAGAAAGTAATGACAGTGACGGCGATTTTGCCAGTTTTAATGATGGTAGTGCTGTTCTGCGGATATATGATAATTAAAATGATAATCTGATATGGAGGCTGT
Source organism: Lachnospiraceae bacterium UBA4338 (assembly GCA_002393735.1). Taxonomy (GTDB): domain Bacteria; phylum Bacillota; class Clostridia; order Lachnospirales; family Lachnospiraceae; genus UBA3766. The sequence goes on along the minus strand of DGTK01000007.1, from coordinate 153,896 downwards.
TTATGGCGAATTACAGATATCGTGCTCAGGATGCGGAAGGTAAGGTAGTAACCGGACTTCAGAATGCAACAGATGAGCAGGAACTTCATCTTAGATTAAGAGCCAAAGAGTTGATGCTTCTTGATTGTAAAGAGATTACGGGAAAGAAGTTTTACAAGGCTTTTAAGAATAAGACTTTAGCTGAATATGCAAGGCAGATAGGAACCCTTCTTCGTTCCGGTGTTACGCTGGTTAAGGCGCTTCAGATGTTATCGGAAGATGAGGCGGCAACACCATATGAGAAGGAAGTTTATACTGCGATAACCAACAATGTTATGCAGGGTGTTCCTTTATCGGAAGCAATGGAAAACTTAGGTGGTGTATTCCCACCGCTTATGATAAATATGTTCCGTTCAGCAGAGAATACAGGTAATATGGACGCTACGGCGCTTAAGGTTGCGGACCAGTATTCCAAGGAAGACAGACTTAATTCCAAGGTTAAGAGTGCTACGATTTATCCTAAGATTCTTAGTGTAATTATTGTACTTGTTGTGGCGATTATTTTTGGATATGTTCTGCCTCAGTTTGATGACTTGTTCCAGTCCATGCCGGTATTACCGCTTCCGACCAGAATAATGTTATTCATCAGTGATTTTGTTAAGAATTACTGGTATGCGATTATTATATTTGTGGCTGTGGTTTGGACGGCCTGGTATTTTATCAAAAAGATTCCGGCAGTTGTCTATGTGCTTGACAGAGCGAAGGTTCATCTTCCTAAGTTCGGAAGACTGTTCAAGGTTGTTTATACAGCAAGATTTGCAAGAACATTAAGCTCACTTTACAGTTCAGGTATTCCTATTATCAACTGTCTTACAATAGCAAAGAAGACTATTGGTAATGCTTATATAGAAGCACAGTTTGACCAGGTTATTGCAGATACCCAGGCAGGCGAACCTCTGTCTGTGGCTTTAAGTAAGGTAGATGGTTTTATCGCGAAGATGATATCTTCCGTGAGAGTTGGTGAAGAGGCAGGTTCTCTGGAATCCATGCTTAATTCCATCGCCGACGATATGGAGTTCGAATCAGAGAGGGCAATACAGCAGATGGTGGCAATGATAGAGCCGGTTATGATTATTGTTATGGCTGTAATAGTCGGATTCATTATGATATCAGTTATTGTACCGATATATCAGTCTTACTCAACCATCGGTGCAGGAAGTATGTAAATTAGTGATTACTTAAAATATAAAGATAAAGCTATAAGGAGAGATTATGGCAGTTACAGTTTATTTATCCAATACGGATATTGAAGTGCTTATCGGAAGCGGATCGGGTAAGTCAGTACAGGTTAAGAAGATGTATTCAGCGCAGTTGCCTGAAGGCTGTGTTCTTAATGGTGTTATTACTGACGCTGGTTCCTTGGTTGATACCATTGGAAGTATGTGGAAACAGTGCAAGTTACCGGCTAATGATGTTGAACTTGTTGTTAACTCACCACAGATTATGGTAAGGGTTCCTGATATTCCGATTCAGAATGTTCAAAAGAGCGTTTCATACCTTAGAAGAGAATATGCGGAGAAGAATGAGGATCAGCTTCTTGGTTTCTACCGTCTGTTTAATGACAGTAAGAAGAAGACTTCCAAGGTTTGCGCTGAGGTTGCGGACGGGGATTTTATCAATACGTATTTGCAGGTATTCGCTGAGGCGGGTGTTAAGTTATCGGGTATTCAGAGTGCGGTAGGTGCAGCTATCAACTTTTTCCACAAGACTGATTTCGCGCAGGGTGGAAACAGCGTTGTACTTATTCGTGATGGCATGACAGTTACTGCGATTCTTTTTGTAATGGGTATTTATTATTACTCATCAACAAACAGACTCTTTAATACACCGGGTACTGAAGAGTATGCAAATGAACTTGCGAAGATTATCAATCAGATTGATCAGTTCTCACGTTCACAGAAGATTGAGAATCCGATTTCAGCCATCTATCTTGCAGGTATGGAAGCAGGCGATGATGCTTTATGTAAGGTGGCATTTGAGGATGTATTATCAACAGCCGTTAATGTAAGAACGCTTACATCTGTTAAGGGCGTTAATACATCGGGTGCCGGCAAGAATATTGACAAGATTTTCTATCCGACAGCGGCCCTGATGCCAAGACAGGATGATGTAAATATTCTTAAGTCCATAAAGAAGGAAAAGAGCGAGAAAGAGATTAAGAGAGAGACTTTCATTAAGCGCTATGTGCCTTATGTTCTTACCGCTCTTGTTATGATAATAATTACAGTTATTGTATTTGTGATTCATATTAAGAATTCGGTATATCTTGCATATCTTGAGAATTATAATACAGATACTGCAAACAGATATGCGGTTATGGATTATGACAAGGCAGCCAATGATGTGGCGCTTCTTAATCAGCACTACGGCGGACTTAAATTAATGGAGAAGCATATCAATTCATATCCGGCTCCTGTAAGCCGCGTAATTGAGGTGATTGAGACGGATGCTAAAGGGGTTGGCGAAGTTGTTGTAACAGGTTATGATTCAACATCAGGTGAGCTTGAATTTACTACAAGCTTTACCAACGTTATGTCCTTAAATGAGTTTATTACCAGACTTAAGGGCGAGGATATTTTCACCAATGTAGATTATAAGGGTTATACAGAAAATGTAGGTCAGGAATCATGGACGGCAATTCTTTCCTGTGCTTTGGATGAAGAAGCCGGAAGAGATCAGGTGCCTGTTATTGTTACTTACCCTGATGAAGAAGAATCAGAGGAGGTGAGCGAATAATGAATAGCACAATGACTGAAAGAGATAAAAAGTTATTATACATGCTTGGCTTTATTATCATTATTTTCTTCTTTATTATTGCTTTCATAAGACCGCTTCTTAGAGCAATAAACAAGAATAATGAGGCCATTGCGGAAGCACAGGTTGTTCATGATGAAATCGAACTTAAGATGGAAAGATTACCTGTACTTGAGGCATATAAAGAGAAGGTTTCGAAGAAGGTTGACGGTTATGCAAAGCGTTACTATGAAGTAATGGATTCTACCAAAATCGACGAACTTTTGACAGGTTATGTATTAGGACATGGTCTTAAGGCTGTAAACCTTTATATTGATATGCCAAAGGAAAGCGAAGTTTTAGTTGCCTATATCAATTCAGATGAGTGGGAAGAAGAGGTTAATAATGTATCATCTTCAGTTTCTGTAACTGATGAGGAATATGATGCTTTCGGCATTTCAAGTGCACCGGTTATCGAGGATTTAAATTCCCTTGATGATGCAGTTGATGAAGTTATGGATACATCACGTGCCGGCATATATGCAGCAACAGTAACAATTGATGCATATGGTACACCTGAGAATCTTCAGAAATTATTAGATGATCTTGTTGCCAATCCATCAATCAGAGTAACAGGATTTAACTGGCTCGAGACAGCTGGTTCGGGCTTTTCATATGTTGATGGTCAGCTTGTAGAACTTGAAGAGAAAGACATGCAGCTTCAGATTAATCTTGAAGTTTACATGTATGACAGCGGTATTGAGGAATAAGTAAGCAAATAAATTATATTATCGGAGGATGATATGGATACAAGTATTATTCGTAAATTACGACTTGGTGATACCCTCATAGAAATGGGATATATTACTGATGAACAGTTAGGTCAGGCCCTGGCTTATCAGAAGGAACATAAGGGAGAGAGAATCGGTGGTATTCTTATAACTCTTGGTTTTATTACTGAGCGTCAGATGCTTAATGCGTTAGCTGAGAGACTTAATATTCAGGTAGTTGATATTTCTGACTGTTCAGTTGATATTAATGCAGTTGGTCTTATTCCTGAGCAGCTGGCAACCAAGTATAACATGCTTCCGATTGGAATTGATAATGATCAGCTTCTTTTGGTTGTTAATGATCCTCTTGATTTGTATGCCATTGAAGACATTCGTCAGACAAGTGGTAAGAATATTCAGCTTTATTTGTCCGAGGCACAACCTCTTAAGAATGCCATATCATATTATTATTCAGAAATATCAGCAAAGAGTGCTGTTGCAGCAGCCAACTCATCCAAGTCTGAAACAGAAGTTGATGAGATGGTTATTGATACATCAGATGGTGATGATGACACACCTATCATTAACCTGGTTAACAGCTTGCTTGAAAAAGCATATCTTGATAATGTATCAGATATTCATATCGAGCCATTTGAGAAAAATACCATGGTTCGTATGCGTATAGATGGTGCGATGGTTGATTATGTTACACTTCAAAAGAACATCCATGCATCTTTAATCGCCAGAATCAAAATCATGGCCGAGCTTGATATTGCAGAAAGAAGAATACCTCAGGATGGTCACTTCAGAGTGCGTATTCAGGATCAGATTGCAAACGTCAGAGTATCACTTATTCCTACAACATTTGGTGAAAAAGCGGTATTAAGACTCTTAGCAAGTAATGCTAAAATTGATTATTCGGATACCTTTGGTATGAATCCTGAAAACTATGCCAAGGTTCAGAAGATGCTTCAGTCCTTAAACGGTATTATATATATGACAGGTCCTACAGGTTCAGGTAAGTCTACAACACTTTACATGATGCTCGCTGAACTTAGTAAGAAACCGGTTAATATTTCAACAATTGAAGACCCTGTAGAGAAGAACCTTCCAAGACTTAATCAGATGCAGGTTCATCCGGTAGCAGGCCTTACATTCGAAGTTGGTCTTCGTGCACTTCTTCGTCAGGACCCTGATATTATCATGGTTGGTGAGACAAGAGATACGGAAACTGCCAACATCTCAGTAAGAGCGGCTATTACAGGTCACCTTGTATTATCAACACTCCATACCAATGACGCAGCTTCATCGATAATCCGTCTTGTGGATATGGGTATTGAGCCATATATGTTATCAAGTGCTCTTGATGGTATTATTGCACAGCGTCTTGTTCGTAAAGTTTGCCCATACTGCTGTACTGATGGGGAGATGACTGAGGCGGAGGCTGATTTTGTCGGAAAGATTATTCCTAAGGTAAAGATTGCTCACGGATGTAATTACTGCAATAATACAGGTTATTCAGGACGTATTTCAATTCATGAGATTCTTCTTGTGGATAAGCCGATTAGAGAGATGATTGCCAAGGGTGCGACAACTGAGGAACTTAAGGAATATGCGATTCAGTATCAGGGAATGAAGACTCTTAAGGATTCCTGTACAGAGCTTGTTGAGCAGGGAATTACAACAATGGAAGAGTTTAGAAGGGTTGCTTATTTTGACTAAGGAATATAAGTTTTATGGCTGGGAAGGGGCATCCTGTGCGCCGATTCGGGTGCTTAAGGGTGTGAATAATCCCAGGGATATGTATGATGTTTTGTCGAAGATATGGTGCGAATATACCTGCGCGCCGAGGCTTCGTGACGGATGGTCCAGGGAAAATATGACATTAGGCCAGTGTTCCATAACTGCATTTTTGGTGCAGGACTTCTTTGGGGGAGAAGTTTACGGAGTACTTAGACCCGGTGGAAATTATCACTGTTATAATGTGATTGGTGATGTGGTTTTTGACCTTACATCGGAGCAGTTTGGGGATGAGGTCTTAAATTATGAGAATAATCCGGTGCAAAGAAGAGAGGATCATTTCGCCAAGGCCGAGAAGTACGAGAGGTATCTGTACTTGAAGGCGGAGTTTGAGAAGGTAGTTATGTAAACCATACGTGTCGGCGAGGGGCATGTGGAGTTATGTAAACTACGCGAGCGTAGCGTGCCCGGATGCGACGGCAAAGGGGATGCGACGGAGTTTGAAGTTATGTAAACTGCTTGGGCGCGGCGGGCCGGCATGAGGCGGCGAAGGTTTAGGCAGGTTTGCGATAAGGTGGGGTTAGTGTTCGAGAAACTTTTTAAGTTAAGTGAAAACAGGACTAATAAAAGGACAGAAATAACTGCGGGCATAACTTCATTTATGACTGTTTCTTATATTTTGGCTCTGGCACCGAATATACTTACGAATTTTAAAACCGAAGGCGGACAGGAATTATGGAATGCCATCTTTATGGCTACCTGTATTGCTTCGGCCATTGGTATGATATGTGTGGCACTTATTGCCAACAAACCATTTATCATAGGTCCCGGCATGGGGCCTAATACATTCTTTGCATTTGTATGCGCCAACATTGCCGCCATGACCGGCATGTCTTATATCGAGTCTTATCAGACGGTTCTGTGTATTGTTTTATTTGAAGGAATTATATTTATAATCTTTTCCGTTCTTAGTGTGCGTGATAAGATTCTTGATGCTATTCCTCTGCCTGTAAGAACGGCCATTGCACCTGCAATCGGCATGATGCTTATCAATATAGGCCTTGGTTCGAACTGCGGCGTAAGGGCAGAAGATGGAAGAACATTTTATGTATTAAGGGATTTCTTCGGATCATTAACACCATCTTTTGCCAAGGCAAATATGGGCGATGCTTATGCCAGTGTTGTCCTTAACTGTATAGTTGTGCTGGTAGGATTCTTTGTAATTCTGATTCTTTCCCTTAAGGGATTTAAGTTCTCTGTAATCGCCGGAATTTTAGTATCTTCAGTATTTTACTGGATAATGGAATTTATAATGTTCAGACGCAATCCTTTTGAAGTTTTGTTTACATCTTCATGGAAACCACCTGTGAAAGACTTGGTTGACATAACATTATTTAAGTTTAACTTCCATGGGCTTATGCAGATAGGGTGGTTATCATTTATCACACTTTTAATTACATTTTGTTTAATGGATATGTTCAGTATTATCGGAACTCTTGTAGGTGTTGCCGATAAGGTTGGAATGATAGATTCAAATGGTAAGATGAAAGACACGGGAAGACCGCTGCTTGCCAACTCAATTGGTATTGTATCCGGTGCAGCGTCCGGTACATCAACACTTGTTACTTTCGTAGAATCTGCAGCAGGAATTGGTGCAGGCGGAAGGACAGGCCTTACTTCCCTTACAACAGGCATAATTATGCTTATGTGTATGTTTATATCGCCGATAGCTGCAGTTATTCCGGCGCCTGCCACATCAGCAGCCCTGGTTTATACGGGAGTATTGATGGTATCAGATTTAAGAAGAATTAATTTTGCAGATATTGCATCATTCGTTCCAACAGCCCTTATGCTTTTAGCCATGCCGGTATCCGGCTCCATAGGCGATGCGATAGGACTTGGAATGATTTCTTATACAATTATTCAGACATTTCTTGGAAGATATAGAAAGATATCTGTGATCACTTATATAATCAGCGCGATTTTCTTGGTGAAGTTTTTCCTGATAGTGTAAAATTAGTTTACATAACGACTTTGTTGCGGCCGGTATTTTTGCCCTCGTAGAGCTTGTCATCGGCTTTGGAGATTGTGGCCTCAATGCCGTTTATCTCGGAGTAGTCTTCAAGGCCTGCGGTGATTGTTATGTTTAATTTATTATTCTTATAGTAAAATGGCGTATTCTCGATAGAGGCACGGATATTGTCAAGAATCTTGTATGCCTGGTCGGCTGTCATATTCTCAAAAGTGAATAGGAATTCCTCGCCGCCCCATCTGGCAACTCGTCCACGACCTTCAATAGCCTTACGAAAAATATCCGACACGGACTGAAGTATATAATCGCCGCTGTCATGACCGTAATTATCATTTACTTTCTTAAAGAAATCGATATCGGCAATGGCGATGGCGAAACTGTCATTCTTTCTGGCATGCTCGTAAGCAAGAGTTGATAAGTATTCATTCATGGAACGACGGTTGTATAACTGGGTGAGAGGGTCGATGGTGGCCATTTTTAACAAATCTTCGTTGGCCTGACGAAGGCTCTCCTCTGTGGAATTGAATTTTTTATTGAAATAGTAGGCAATGATGGAAAGAGATGTGCTGTATAAAAGGGCTGCCAGAATATCCATTGCTATAAGAACGCCGCGTCTTGATGTTGGAATGCTTCCATAGAATGCGGAAAAAATCGCCAGCGCAGACATAACTGTAATAAATACCTGTGTAAGGCGTGTCTTTACCTGTCTGTCCAAAGACGTGCTGTAATATGCCAAAATGATTGCAACAACGATGCTCCACTGATAATGGCATCTCCAGCCAAGTGTAATTCCAAGGGTACAGGATGAAGCCACCAGTGTGCCGATGAGAGTGTAGTAGCCGACTTTGTTAAGGCCTTCGTATGTGAAGATAAAACACATAAGACATGATGCCACGAAGATTAAACAAAAAATTGCTATTAGATATTTATAAAGAAATGTCATTAAGAGGGAGGAGATAAGAAAATAGACGATGTAATCCAAAGAGATGATACGGATGAGCATGGCAGCATCCTGAGACTCATTTCTTTCCTTAACATCCAGGGTTATGAAACCGGTTATGAAATTCCAATATTTTCTAAACATAATCCCGCTCCGACACTAATAAAACTATGGTACAAAATAAACCAACAACATTATATCATATAAGTAATACAAAATCAAAAAAAAGCCTATGGGATGTTGACTTTTCGCCTAAAGGTAATATAATTTTATATTGATATGCTTTTTTATAACAGATAGAAACAGGAGGAAAACTCATGGCATTATTTACAGGTGCTGCTTGTGCAATCGTAACTCCATTTAAAGCTGATGGCTTGGTTGATTACGAGCAGTTTGCTAAAAACATTGAATTTCAGATCGAAGGAAAAACAGATGCCATAGTTGTGTGCGGCTCAACAGGTGAGGCTTCAACACTTACTATGGAAGAACATATGGAAGTAATAAAGTACTGTGTAGAGAAGGTTAACAAGCGTGTTCCTGTTATTGCAGGTACAGGTTCTAACTGCACAAAGACAGCCATTGAATTAACAAAGAAGGCTGAAGAAGTTGGTGTGGATGCAGTTTTAATCGTAGCTCCTTACTACAACAAGCCAACACAAAAAGGCTTATATCAGCATTTTAAGGCTATTGCAGATTCAGTTAAGATTCCTGTAATTCTTTATAATATTCCTGGCAGAACAGGTGTTAATGTTCAGCCTCAGACAATCGTTAAGCTTTGCAGAGAGGTTCCAAATATCATTGGTACCAAGGAAGCAACCGGAGATTTATCACAGGTTGCAAGACTTATTGCTTTAGGCGGAGATGATGTTGATGTATACTGTGGTGATGATAATCAGACACTTCCATTCCTTTCACTTGGAGCTAAGGGTGTTATCTCAGTATTATCAAATATTGCACCTGAGGAAACACATCAGATGTGCCAGGACTTCTTCGATGGTAATGTGAAGAAGGCAACAGAAACACAGATTAAGGCTATTGCATTAATTGATGCATTATTCTCAGAGACAAATCCGATTCCTATTAAGAAGGCCATGAATCTTATGGGCAACTGGGCAGGACCTATGAGACCACCTCTTACAGATATGGAAGAGGAACATGCTAAAGTTCTTGAAGATGAAATGCGTAAGTTTGGACTTAAATTCTAAGTAAGTTGGTGTGGTGGCAGAGGTTTAGGCTGATGCCACCATTTTTGTTTGTAGAGGAGGATTGTAAACATGGTAAAAGTTATAATGCATGGTTGTAATGGTAAAATGGGAAGAATCATTACAAGATTAGTTGAAGGCATGGAAGATATTGAAATCGTGGCAGGTATCGATGCTTTGGACAGCGTTGTTGTTAATAAATATCCGGTATACCGTAATATTAATCTTTGCGGTGTTAAGGCAGATGTAATCATTGATTTTGCAGTAGCAGGAGCACTTGATATGCTTCTTGATTATGCGCTTACCAATAAGACACCTATCGTACTTTGTACTACGGGTCTTAATGAGGAGCAGATTAAGAGAGTTGAGGATGCATCAAAGAAGATTCCTATTTTAAGAAGTGCGAACATGTCACTTGGAATTAATCTTCTTATGAAACTGGTTAGGGATGCAGCGAGGACTCTTGAGCCGGCGGGTTTTGACATAGAGATTGTTGAGAAACATCATAATCAGAAACTTGATGCTCCAAGCGGTACAGCTTTGGCGCTGGCTGATTCAATTAATGATGAACTTGGTAATAAATATAATTACGTTTATGACAGATCACAAAGAAGACAGGCCAGAGATTCCAAGGAAATTGGTATCAGCGCTGTAAGAGGCGGCACAATTGTGGGTGACCATGATGTGATTTTTGCAGGCGAGGATGAGGTTATTACCATCAGTCACAGTGCATACTCAAGAGCAGTATTCGGAAAAGGGGCAATTGCGGCAGCTAAGTTCTTAGCCGGCAAGGAGCCTGGATTATATACAATGAGTGACGTAATCGGATAAATGTGCCAGTAGGGACGGGGTAATGTGCACCTTGTGCCGATTGGGTGATGCCAGTTGGGACGGGGTAATGTGCATTTTGTGCCGGCGGTGACGATCAGCGTGACGGAGCGTTGCCAAGTGGACCGGGGGAATGTGCACCTTGTGCCGGCAGGTGGAGTGCGATGCCAGGTGAACCGGGGTAAAATGCACCTTGTGCCGGCAGGTGGAGTACGATGCCAGGTGAACCGGGGTAAAGTGCATATTTTGGAGGTTTGAGTGAGTTTTAGACCTTGTATTGATATACATAATGGAAAAGTTAAGCAGATAGTGGGTTCTTCACTTGAAGACAGCGGAGGCGTTACAGAGAATTTCGTGTCGGACAGGGACAGTGCTTACTATGCAAGGCTTTATAAAGAACATGGGTTAAAGGGTGGTCATGTTATTATCCTTAATGGCCAGGGCAGTGAATACAGGAAGGCTAGTGAAGAGGCGGCATTCGCAGCTTTGGAGGCTTATCCCGAAGGGCTGCAGGTTGGCGGAGGAGTGGATGATAAGAATGCTATGACTTATGTTAACCATAGTGCATCTCATGTAATTGTGACTTCTTTCGTGTTTGATGGTGATGAGTTATGTAAACTAAAGATGGAAAGTCTGGCGAAAGCTGTTGGAAAGAACAGGGTTGTAATTGATCTTTCATGTGTCAAAACTGAAGATGGATATATGGTTGCCTGCAACAGATGGCAGACGATCACAAAGATTAAACTTGATACGAATCTCGCAGGTGAACTTAGTAAATACTGCGATGAATATCTGATTCATGCCGTTGATGTGGAAGGTAAGCAAGGCGGTATTGATGAAGCGCTCGTTGAGATGCTGGGTAAGTGGGATATATGCCCGGTGACCTATGCAGGTGGCATCAGAAATCTGGATGATGTAAGAAAGATAGAAGAGATTGGGCGCGGCAGGGTTAATTATACAATCGGATCTGCGCTGGATATATTCGGAGGAAGCCTTTCCTTTGAGAGCGTGGTTTCGATGAAATAATTTCAAAGTAATAAACAAATGCCGGTTGACATAACTTGCAGGCATAGCGACGCGGCGAGCGATACGCGGGCAAAGGCCGGGCGGCAAGCGGGCACGGTGGCGGCGCGGCGAGCGGCGTGCAGGTGGCGACGCGGGACTGGGCAGAAAGGCACGATGGCGTGGCTAGGGTTGCGCGGTCAAAGAAAAAGGCGCCAGCGGGTGCGGTAGGCAGGGGCCAGCGTGGGTAGTAAAATAAAAAAAATAAAACCGAGACATCATGTCTCGGTTTTTTAGTTTCCTTAATCTGTGTTACTTTGTGTTTCTTATAAATGCTTAATACTTAAAACTTAAATATAATAATTTATAAATAGGCACGAGTACTGATTAATTATAACTTGGTTACGTTGATAGCCTGAGGACCCTTGTCACCCTCTTTGATTTCGAACTCAACAGCCTGACCTTCGTCTAAAGCCTTGAATCCGTCACCAGCGATTCCTGAGTAGTGAACGAAGATATCCTTGCCGCTTTCATCAGAAATAAAGCCGTAACCTTTTTGGTTGTTAAACCATTTAACTGTACCTTTCATCGTACATACCTCCAAAAAATAAATATAAAAATCGTTGCCTTGGCAACATAATTACAATATCATATTTGACTAAAATTGTAAAGAAAAAGGAAACTTTGACTATTTGGGGATTTTGTGGTAATCTTGTAAAGTTAAATAATTTAATTATTTAACGGGGTAAAGCATCGGGTAGAAAGGCGAGAAATGAAAAAAGTAAAAGAAATCTTAAAAGAACTTTTTATTGATGGCTTGAGTGGAATGGCTACAGGTCTGTTTGCCACACTTATTATTGGTACCATCGTATCAACAGCAGGTGGCTATGTTCCGGGCTTTGTAGGTACATATATGGTGCTGATGGGTAAAATGGCCATGATGCTTACAGGTGCAGGTATCGGTGTTGGTGTTGCCTGCAAACTTAAGGCCAGTCCTTTAGTTACACTTTCTGCCGGTGTTGCCGGTCTGATCGGTGCTTTTGCATCACAACTTATTGCAGGTACGGTTTTAGTTGATGGACTTATGCATTTCAGAGCTCCTGGTGAACCACTGGGTGCTTTTATTGCAGCAATGGTTGCAATCTATATTGGAAGACTTGTTTCAGGAAAGACAAAGGTTGACATAATATTGACACCTTTAGTATGTATATTGCTTGGTGGAACAGTAGGTCTTATTCTTGGACCTCCGATTTCACATTTTATGACATTTGTTGGCGATTTGATTAAGTTTGGTACAGAACAGGCACCATTCCTTATGGGTATCATTGTTTCTGTACTTATGGGTATTGCACTTACACTTCCTATCAGTTCTGCAGCAATCGGAGTTATTCTTGGACTCAGCGGATATGCAGCAGGTGCAGCTACAGTTGGATGTTGTGCAAATATGGTGGGATTTGCGATTGCAAGCTTTAAGGATAATAAGTGGAACGGTCTTTTTGCACAGGGACTTGGAACAAGTATGCTCCAGATGCCTAATATTGTGAAGAAGCCAATTATCTGGCTTCCGGCAATTATTACAAGTGCTATTTTAGGACCGGTTTCTACAATGCTTTTCCATTTCTCAAATGATGCAACAGGTTCAGGTATGGGGACATCAGGTCTGGTTGGACCGATTAATGCGTTCCAGGTACTCATTGGAGAGGGTCAGTCACCTTGGTGGGCTTTAGCACAGATTGCTCTTTTGTGCTTTATTTTGCCGGGCGTTCTTTCATGGCTCATTTCTTTTGCAATGAGAAAGATGAATCTTATTAAAGATGGCGATATGAAACTCGACAATTAGTCGTTGTGAGAGACCTGCGAGCGCGGCGAGGCGGCCAGTGGCGTGTGGTGCGCGAAGGCGTGGTGCGCTGGTGGGGATTTTGGATGAGGTTTACATAAAATGAACGTACTGGTAATAAATGGCCCGAATATTAATATGCTGGGTATCAGGGAAAAAAATATATATGGCAGCGAGACCTACGATGATCTGGTTAATCTTATAAAGAAGAGTGCAGATGAGAAGGGCGTAACTGTGGATTTTTTCCAGAGTAACAGTGAGGGCGATATTGTTACAAGAATACAGCAGGCTTATGAAAAATACGATGGTATTATCATTAATCCTGCAGCATATACACACACATCTGTTGCGATTTTGGATGCGCTTAAGGCGGTATCAATTAAGACGGTTGAAGTGCATATTTCAGATGTGGATGAAAGAGAAGAGTTCAGACATATTTCCTATGTTTCACTTTATGCGAGCAAAGTCATTAAAGGACATGGCTTTAATGGGTATATAGAGGCGTTAAATTATCTGTGTGAGGGTTAATATGGATAACGAGACAAATGTGGTACATGAGTTTCCGTCTGATGCCATAAGCGTCGAGGAGGCAACGGCCATTGAAAACCAAGAAAATATGATTACTGCGGAAGAAACTTCGGAAACTGCCGGGGTGGTCGAAGAATCTTCGGTGGTTGCTGAAACAACTGAAGTAGCAGAAGAAACTACAGAAGGATCGGCAGAGGCTAGTGCGAATGTGGTGGCTGAGGTTCCGGCTGAGGCAGAAAATGCCCAGGAGACTGTGAAAGAGCCAATCAGCAAGATGAAAGCGCATTCCATTGGATATGCAGCGGGTGTTGGCGTTCTGCTTATTTTGGTGCTTATCAGACTTATTGTGATGGATAATCATATTGATAAGCTTGAAACTGAACTTCAGGAAGCAGTTGAAGCAAAGAAAACCGCTGAAATGGACCTTGAAAGAGAGAAAACAACTCTTGAAGAGAAGATAGCACTTCTTAGTGACAAGGTTGCAGTGCAGATTGTAGCTGATGAAGAGGCTGAGGCCAAAAAAGTTCCGTCGGGACTTCCTGTAACCGGAAGAGTTTCAATCGTGGCTGAACCGGTATTCGTGGATGAAGACGGTGACGGTGAGCCGGATGGCGAACTTACTGCTTTTGACGATAACGGCGATCATACCTGGAGTAAGCCTATCGAATCTGATGACGGAGAAGAGATAGTGATTACTCAGGAGAATATTGCAGCGCTTCCGATAGTTTTTGGAGCGTCGGCAGGCTCCAAGGTAGTAGCTTCAGGCGCCGGCAAGGTGCTTACAATTGAAAGCGATGAAACTTATGGCAATGCGGTGGTTATTGACCATGAGAATGGATATATGACCATATATACATATATGGAAGAGCCAAAGGTCAATGTGGGAGATGAGATTCTAAAAGGTCAGCTTATCTTTGATGTTACGGGAGATAATGCGGAAGTAGAATTCCAGGTATTCTTAAATGATGAACCGATTGATCCGATGGATATAATAATGATTAGTGGTTAACATAACTGCGGGGCGCGAGTACGAGCGCGCGGCGAAAAACGTGAGCAGCAAAAGCATGCCAAGCAGCAGCGGGCGTGCGGCGAACAAAACGAAGGGCCGGCTGGTGATAAACTGGCGATTAGTCAAAAAAATTAGGCAGGTATTAAACCTGCCTATTCTTTTACACAAAGTTATATTTTAACTTTTACACAAAAAGGATTATTTGTCATCCTTCATACGCTCAAATACAAGTTCATATCCATCACAGCCGTAATTAAGTGAGCGGTTAACCCGGCTGATTGTTGCTGTGGATGCGCCGGTCTGCTTGGCTATGTCAAGGTAGGTCTGCTTCTCGGTGAGCATTTTGGCCACATTAAATCTCTGTGAAATGGACTGAAGTTCCTGAATAGTGCATACATCTTCGAAGAAAGCATAGCACTCATCAACATTCTCAAGGGTCAGGATTGCTTTGAATAATTGCTCAACTGACTCTGTCTGCAATTTCTTATTCATTACTGCCTCCAAAATAAAATCTGATACATCACACACTAAAACTTTAACACACTAAATTGATAACATTGTAGCACAATTCGGGGATTTAGTAAAGGGGATAAAAACACTTGTAAATAAAGGGCAGTTTAGGGCTGTTTGGGTTTACATTATGGGCGTCTTGGGGTATAATAGAATAGATTATGAAGTAATGATTTTACTTAATTAAAACTATTATTAATTAGCCAATGGGGTGGCTGATTAATTGTGTATATGGAGGAGTTGGCAATGAAGAAGGTAATAATAATTGGCGCAGGACCTGCAGGTCTTACAGCCGGATTAGAATTACTTAGAAAATCTAAAGATTATGAAGTTACCATTTTAGAGGCTTCTGATGCTATAGGTGGTATATCAAGAACCGTTAATCATAACGGTAATCGTATGGACTTAGGCGGTCACAGATTCTTCTCCAAGAATGAGGAAGTTAACGAGTGGTGGGAGGCTCTTATGCCGGGACAGGGTGCCCCTGCATATGATGACAGGAAGTTAAAGAGACAGTGCAGAACTGAGATTAACGGACCTGATCCTGAATTCGAAGATGAAGTGATGCTTTTTCGAAAAAGAATCTCCAGAATCTATTACAATAACAAATTTTTCGACTATCCAATTAAGATGAACAGCACAACCATCAAGAACATGGGCTTTGCAACAACCATGGAAGCGGGCTTTAGTTATCTTGGTGGAAGCATCGCCAAGAGATCTGAAAGTTCACTGGAAGATTTCTATATCAATCGTTTTGGTAAGAAGTTATATTCAATGTTCTTTGAAGGTTATACTGAGAAACTCTGGGGAAGACACCCGTCCAAAATCTCCGCCGACTGGGGCGCTCAGAGAGTTAAGGGATTATCGATTCCTGCAATTATCAAGGATGTGACAAATAAGACATTTAATAAAAAGGATGCTGAGGTTGAGACATCACTTATCGAGGAATTTGCTTATCCTAAGTATGGTCCGGGACAACTTTGGGAGAAGGCTGCTGATGAGATTAGAAAACTTGGCGGTGAGATTAAGTTTAACTGTAAGGTAACAGGCGTTGAAGCCAGAGAGAATACAGTAAATGCTGTTGTATGTGAAGTTAATGGAATGAGCACCAAATTATATGGTGATATTTTCATTTCTTCAATGCCTCTTAAGGACCTCGTTATGGGCATGCCTTTTGCGCCTGATTTTGTAACTGAGGTTGCAAAGGGACTTCCGTACAGGGATTTTGTCACAATCGGATTACTTGTTCCAAGACTTAAATTAGTTAATACAACCGACATCAAGACAATTAATGATCAGGTGCCTGACTGCTGGATTTATGTGCAGGATACAAAGGTTAAACTTGGAAGAATTCAGATATTCAATAACTGGTCTCCATATCTTGTTAAAGATCCTGAGAATACTGTATGGATTGGTCTTGAATATTTCTGTGACGAAGGTGATTATTACTGGAATCTTGATGAAAAAGCCTGGGTTGAAATGGCTGTTAAGGAATTAGTATCAATGGGCGTAATCGGCAATGATACTGAGATTCTTGATCATCATAAAGAACAGGTTGTTAAGGCTTATCCGGCGTATTTTGACACATATGAGAAGATAAATGTTGTTATAAATTACGTTAATAAATTCCACAACCTTTACTGCGTTGGACGTAATGGACAGCACAGATACAATAACATGGATCACTCCATGATTACTGCTTTTGAGACAGTTAAGAATATCTTAAATGGCATCACAGCCAAGGATAATATCTGGAACGTCAATACAGAGGCTGAGTATCATGAGGAAAAGAGTGAAGGCGGCAGGGTGGCTGAGACAGCCAAGAGTCAGCCTGCAGTTGCGCAAAGCGAAGTTGTGCTTGATGCCAGCGACCCGAATGTTGAAATTGAAATAGAAAAAGATGATTCAAAGCCGCTTGCAGGCGGAATCTTAAAGAGTTTTAGAAGGGCTAATTATGGCTCGTTCTCCAAGCGCGGACCTGCAACCGGTGTTAATACAGCGCTTCTTGACGGTTCAACAGCAGGTACTGTTGGTGCATCAGGAAGCAGAGGCTCATACCAGATGCCTGCTGGTTTCGCTGATGCTTTTGATAATAACAAGGCACAGGAAACTGAAAAGCCGGTATCTCCGTCAGAGCCTACAGTCAGCGTGGTTGGAAACGCTCCTGTAATTAAGCCTTTGGCAGAAGAACCTGCTGCATTAGAACCTGAAAATAACGAACCGTTATTTAGTGGTTTTGACAACGTAAATGATGAAAGCGGCGAACTTAAGATAGTTAAGGAAGACCAGATTATTCCTAAGGTTGAGCCGGTTGAAAAACCTGAAGGCGGCAGCTTTAAGGTAGCTAAGAAGCCTATTGTTATGCCGGAAGAAGAGCATAAGGCTCCGAATATTGTGAAGAAACTTGAGATTGGCGAGACAAAGTCCAGAAGGCTGGATTTTGCACCAACGATTATCAAGAAACAGGATAAGGAAGCAGTTCCTGAAATCTATAATGAGCCTGAAGTTGCAGTAGTTGGAAGACCTCCGAAATATTCAATCATGAAGAAGAGTTCGGAGATTAACAAGATTGATTATGATTTAGAGAATACACCTGAGTTTGTGGCAACTGTTGCTACCAATGACAGTATCTGGGAAGAGGTTGCCAAGTCTGAACGTAACTTACAAAGAGCCGAAGAAAGACGCAAGGCTGAAGAAAAACGTAAGGCTGAAGAAGAACAGGCAAGGCTTGAAAAGGAAGCCGAAGAAGCAAGAATCAGGGCTGAGGAAGAAGCAGAAGCTGCAAGAATTGCTGCTGAGAAGAAGGCAAGAGATGAGGCTGTGGCTGAAGCATTTAAACTTAGCCAGATTAAGGTGGACCCGGACATTATTGCCAAGGGTAAGGTTATCAAGAAGACCACCATTACAAGTACAGATCCTTCACTTTCAAGAAGAAAGCCTAAACCGAAGAAAGAAACTACTACTGACGAGCCTTCAAATGAGAAGGTTGTTGCCGTTATCAAAGATGGTGTTAAGAAGGAAATCGATAATTCCCAGAGAAGTATGAGAAGACCCAGAACCAATAACGGCTCAGTCAGAAGAAGATCGGATATTAAGGTTAATGCTGATGGCACAACAACCACAACGCCTAAGCGTAAGCCTAAGACTACAGTAGAAAAGGCTAAGGAGAAGGAAGCAGTAGCTGAGGCTGAAGCACAAAATGCAGTTTTGGAAAATACTGTAGATACTGTTCAGGCTGTTGATACTAATCCTGCAGCTGATGTGGTTCAAACAACGAAATCAAATGAATAAATGATATGCAAAAGAAGAGACTTAAAGACGCTCTTCTTTTGGTATGTCTAAGGCTAATACAAGGTTATTAAGATGAGAGAAAGATTATTGCTTGATTGTACCCTAAGAGACGGGGGTTATATCAACGACTGGGAATTCGGTCATGATAATATTGTAAATATCTTCGAGAGAGTGATTTGCTCCGGGGTAGATATAATCGAAATTGGTTTTATCGATGACAGAAGAGAATTTGATATAAACAGAAGCATAATGCCGGATACGGATTCCATAGAGAAAATATATGGCAGACTTAAGTCAGGCAGTACCATGGTTGTTGGAATGATAGACTATGGCACCTGCGATATATCACATGTTAAGCCTTGCGATGAGTCTTATATAGATGGCATAAGGGTGATTTTTAAAAAAGAGAAAATGTATGATGCCATGGAATACTGTGGCAAACTAAAAACACTTGGATACAAGGTTTTCTCTCAGATGGTATCGATTACAAGTTATTCAGATGATGAACTTGTAGAGATGACGAGACTCGCCAATAACATAATGCCTTATGCAGTATCAATTGTTGATACATACGGACTTGTTAATCCGGAAGAATTAAAGCACATAATGAGTGTGCTTGATGAAAATTTAGATAAAGAGATTATTATGGGATTTCATGCTCATAATAATTTTCAACTTGGATATGTTAATGCAACAACCGCCCTTGACTATGATACCAACAGGGATATCCTCGTGGATGGTACTTTGTACGGCATGGGCAAGAGTGCAGGCAATGCGCCGCTTGAACTTGTTGCAATGTACATGAATGAGCATTATGGCAAAAAATATATAATCTCAGAGATGCAGGAAGCCATTACATCAAGCGTAATGGAGTTTCAGAAGAAATCCCCCTGGGGCTATCAGTTATTCTACTATATAGCAGCGGCCAACAGGGTGCATCCTAATTATGTTTCATATCTTATGAACAAAAGGACTTTGTCCATTACTCAGGTAAATGAGATTTTAAAAAGGATTCCTGAGGAAGAAAAACTCAATAAGAACATGAAACTTATAGAGCAGTTATATGTGGATTATCAGACAAGTGAGTGTGATGACAGTAAGTCGTTAGAGGCACTTAAGGAAGTATTTAATGACAAAGAGATTCTGGTAATGGGCCCCGGAAAGAATGCTGTTAATTATGGAGATAAGGTAAAGGATTATGTGTCAAAGGTTAATCCGGTTATCATATCCATTAATTATATTCCTACTGTCTGTCATCCGAATTATATGTTTGTGACCAATTCCACAAGATTCGTGCAGTCTGTGACGAAGCTTCATGATGATGAGAATAAGGACATTAAGATTATTGCTTCATCCAATCTTAAGAGTTCAGATAAAGACTGGGATTATGTGGTTAATTATTCATCAATAATAGATGAAAAGGCAAGAGTGCAGGACCATTCCATGTGCATGCTGTTAAGGGTACTTACCAAATGCTTACCGAAGAGAGTGGGGCTGGCAGGTTTTGACGGATATAATGCCCAGACAATAAATATATTTGATGAAGATAAAGATATTGATTATCTTGAGGAGAAGGCGAAGGATTTGAATCTTTATGCCACTGAGTTCGTTAAGAATTCGCCGCTGGATATCGTCTTTGTGACTCCGTCAAAATATGAGATAGAGGTTAGAAATGAAGATTAAGGTTTCTGAATATATAGCAGATTTTCTGGTTGACAATGGCATTAATACCTGCTTTATGGTTACGGGTGGTGGTGCGATGCACTTAGATGATGCCTTCGGACATAAAGAGGGGCTTAAGTGCATATTTAATCATCATGAGCAGGCCTGTGCTTTTGCAGCAGAGGCATATGCGCGTATGACGGGGGAAATTGCACTTGTATCTGTAACCAGCGGACCTGGTGGAACCAATGCCTTAACAGGTGTTATGGGAGGATGGGTTGATTCCATTCCGATGCTTGTTATATCAGGTCAGATAAAAAGAGAAACTTCAATTGCCAGCGTTCCGGAATTAGGCTTAAGGCAGCTTGGAGATCAGGAATATAATATTGTTTCATCAGCAGCGCCTATGACCAAATATGCCCATATGGTGATGGATGAAAATGAGATTTCTTATCATCTTGAGAAGGCTCTTTTCTTAGCAAAAGATGGAAGACAGGGCCCTGTGTGGCTTGATATTCCTCTTGATATTCAGGGTGGAATGGTAGAGACAGATGAACTTAAGCATTTTGATCCGAAGGAATTAGAGGAAGAAAAGGCTTCTGAGGTTCCGGAAGGATTCAAGGTTCCAAGTGATGAGGATATTGATGCTTTAATTAAAGAACTTAAGTTTAAGATTAGTATGGCAAAGGCGCCTTTGGTACTTGCCGGAACAGGTATTAATCTTTCGAGATGTACTGATAAACTCTTGAAGTTTTTGGATAAGTACAAGATTCCTGTTGTAACTGCATGGAATGCCAATGATACGGTTTCATGTGATAATCCTTATTATGCAGGAATGCCGGGGACGGTAGGACAGAGGTGCGGGAATTTTGCCCTTCAGAATTGTGATTTACTGATTAGCCTTGGATGCAGAATGAATATCAGAATGATTGGATATACGCATTTTGATTTTGCAAAGAATGCATATAAGGCTGTGGTTGAGATAGATCCAAAAGAGTTATGTAAACCAACTGTAAAGGTTGATATGCCTATAAATATGGATGTATCAAAGTTCCTTGATAAGATGAATGAGGGTACTTACGTGGAAGTGCCGGAGCATGCCGAGTGGGCACAATGGTGCAGAAATCTGGTTAAGAAGTATCCTGCGGTGCTGCCTGAATATCATACATATGATAAGAATATTAATCCGTATGTGTTTATTGATACGCTGTTTGCGCATCTGAAGGATGATGACAGGATTATCTGCGGAAACGGAAGCGCCTGCGTAATTACTTTCCAGGCTGCGAAGATAAAGCAGGGGCAGAGGATGTTTACTAACTCCGGATGTGCGTCCATGGGCTATGGTTTCCCGGCGGCTGTCGGTGTTGCGGTATCCGATAATACCAGAAGAACCATCTGTATTGACGGCGAAGGTTCATTTATGATGAATCTGCAGGAACTTGCGACGGTTCATAAGAATAAGCTTAATATAAAGATTTTTATAATCAATAATAATGGATATTTATCAATGAGGCAGACTCAGACCAATCTTTTTAAGGGCAGGGAGTTAGTCGGTGTTGACAATACAAGTGGAATTGAGTTTCCGAATTTTGCGTTGATTGCATTAGCGTTTGGGCTTGATTATAAGAAGATTGAGAAGGAAGCAGATGCAGATGCCATTATTGATGAAGTAATTGGATATGAGGGAGCATGCATATGTGAAGTGTGCGTTGATCCTGCGCAGAATTTTGAGCCAAAGATTTCATCAAGGGTGCTTCCGGATGGAAAGATTGTATCGCCGACACTTAGCGATATGTCGCCATTCCTGCCTCGCGATGAGTACGAAGCTGTAAAGTACGAAGGATAAATAATGAGCAGAATTATTATTACAGGTGCAACAGGAATGATAGGAATTGCCCTTATTGAGGAATTCCTTCAAAGAGGAGATGAGGTAACGGCAGTTATCAGACCGAATTCCAAAAGAAGAGATGCACTTGGTGGTTTTGACAACATTTCAATAGTTGAATGTGATATCACTCAATATGATAAATTGCCTGATTTATTAGGGTATGAGCACTATGATGAATTCTATCATCTGGCATGGGATGGAACCTATGGGACAGCAAGAAATGATATGTATGCCCAGACTGCCAATATAAAGGGTTCTCTTGATGCGCTGGAGGCTGCAGCTAAATTAGGCTGTAAAGTCTTTCTTGGAACAGGCTCCCAGGCTGAATATGGAAGACTTCCAGAGGGAGTTAAAGTTTCACCTGATCTTCCATGCAATCCTGAAAATGGATATGGAATAGCCAAGTTAGCGGCTGGAGAGATGACAAGAATTCAGGCTGCTAAGATGGGTATTAAGCATATATGGGTTAGGATAGTGTCCATATATGGACCTTTTGATGGAGAACATACACCTATAATGTCGGGAATCAGAGCGATGCTGGAGGGAAAGAGGGCTTCTTTTACCCAAGGCGAGCAGATGTGGGATTATATATATGTTAAGGATGCGGCTGGTGAAATAATCAGCGCAGCTGAAAAAGGCAGGGATGGAAAAGTTTACATAATTGGGAGCGGCGAGACAAGGCCGCTTAAGGAATATTTTGAGATAATTAGGGATAAGATTGATCCGGCGCTTAAGTTGGGTCTTGGAGATATTCCTTATTTTGACGGACAGGTTATGTATCTGTGCGCAGATAATAAATCGCTTATTGAAGATACGGGTTATACCCCTAAATATACTTTTGAAGAGGGAATTGAGGAAACTATAGAATGGGTGAAGAAATCGTAAAATTAAAGAAAATCAGCATAATGATTCCAACCTTCAATGAGACCGAAAACGTGGTTCAGATGGCGGATGCCGTGGTTGACATAATCACTAAAGAACTGCCACAGTATGATTATGAGATTCTTTTTATTGATAATGCTTCAACTGACGGAACAAGGGATAAGATCGTTAAACTCTGTGAAGGTAATAAAAAGATAAGGGCTATCTTCAACGTGACTAATTTTGGCCAGTTTAATTCACCATTCCACGGAATCTGTGAAACTACGGGAGATTGCACAATTCCGATTTGCTGTGACTTCCAGGACCCGGTGGAATTAATTCCCGTATTCGTGCATGAGTGGGAGAAGGGGCATAAGATTGTTAGCGGAGTTAAGACATCTTCTAAAGAAAATCCGCTGATTTATCTTGCAAGAACAATATATTACAAGATGATTAAGAGTATGTCATCTGTTAAAATGATTGAACACTTCACGGGCTTTGGCCTTTACGATAAGACTTTTGTAGCCCTGCTTCGTGAACTTGATGATCCGATTCCTTTTATCAGAGGAATTGTGGCGGAGTATGGTGATGGATTTAACAGAATTGAGATTGAGTATGAACAGCCTAAGAGAAGAGCCGGCAAGACACATAATAACTTCTATACACTGTATGATGGAGCGATGCTGTCGTTTACATCTTATACTAAAGTTGGTCTTCGTTTAGCGACGTTCTTTGGTATTGGTGTTAGTTTTGTGAGTATACTGATTGGTTTGGTATATTTGATTCTTAAACTTTGCTTCTGGTATTCCTTCTCAGCAGGTTATGCGCCGATTATGATAGGTGTATTCGTGCTTGGTGGTATACAGATTTTCTTTATTGGTTTGATTGGGGAGTATATCTTAAATATTAATACCAGAGTAATCCACAGACCGGTTGTGGTTGAGGAGAAGAGGATTAATTTTGAGGATGAGGAATAGTTAATGACAGGTAGTCATAGAGTTATAGTTGAGAGCGAAAGAATTAAATATGATTTTGTAATTCGTAGGAATATAACTGTTATACAAGGTAACAGCGGAACAGGAAAAACAACATTGATCGAAGCTCTGAATGAATATACTATCAGAGGAGATGCCGGTGGAATAAGACTACAGTCAGATGTTCCATGTGTCGTATATAGCGGCGGTTTTAATCATTATGAATCATTCATGAAGGAATTAACAGGTTCCATTATTTTTATTGACGAAGACTACGCATTCATTAATACTGAAAAATTTGCCGAAACGGTTAAAGAGTCCGATAATTACTATGTAATTATCACCAGACAACCTTTGTACAATCTTCCTTATAGTATAAAGGAAATATATGGAATTAGAACTTCAGGGAAATATCACTTTCCTGAACAGGTATATCATGAGTTATATCCATTATATGATGAGGAAAAACCGCAGGATAATCAGCGTGATGTGCTGTTAATTCTGGAAGATAATAATTCGGGATTTGAATTTTATAAAAAGAGTTTAAAACAGGTCGAATGTATTTCGGCTGAAGGAAATGGTAACATTTACAAGGTAGTTGAAGATAATATAAATAAGAATAAAAACATTATTATTATTGCTGACGGAGCTGCTTTTGGAGCATATATAAACAAAATTGAATTCTTGATAAAAAAGAAACATATTGGTCTGTATTTGCCGGAATCTTTTGAATGGATGATTTTAAAATCCGGTGTTATACAGGGTGCTGATATAAAAAAAATACTTGATAAACCGGAAGATTATATTGATAGTTCCTTGTTTTTCAGTTGGGAAAGATACTTTAGTCAGTTATTGGAAACAAAGACTGAAAATGACCAAATTATGCGATATAAGAAAAATCAACTGCCTGACTACTATACAAGTGAATTGGTCAGCAACAGGATATTGAATGTAATACCTTATGAAATTCGCAGATGTTTGATTGATATAAAAGAAGGTAATTAAGATGTTACACATTAGATTTGGTGATATGGAAAAAGTAAATTATGGACCGAGTTGGTTTAAGTTTAATTATGATCCCAAATGGTTAGAAGATTCTTTCGTTCAGAAAATGATTGAGGATGTGGATAAAACGAAATACATGGGTGGTTTGGTATTTGACAGCCCGGTACTGGGTCCTATTCCCCCGGAAAAACTGTCCGGTGGTGTACAAACTCTGATTATGATTTACGAAAAACCAGATTTGATTTTTGATGCTACCAGTTGTGGCGATAATTGCGCAAAGTGGCTGTTGGAAATTGGTAAGATGAAAGATGTAACAGTCAATCTTAAGTATATTATGCAATTCCCTGATGACTTGAATATATATGTTGATAATAAGGGCGTAGTTGTCAGGAGTTTTACAGATTATCTGTATTGTGCGGTTGACTATGTGTAATTGTTATTGAATGATGATTGATCATGATATTCTAATGACGGATTTATTATGAGGATGAGGATTGAGGTAGATTAATGCTAAAAATTGTATTTGGAGATGTTGAAAATTCAATATATCATCCACCTACATATTTTGATAATACTTATGAAGATGAGTGGATTACCAATCCTTTATCTGTTCAAATGATTAAGGATATCGATAAATCAGAAGTTATTGGTCCAAGAGTTATTGACAGTCCTGTACTTGGTTCAATATCTGTTAAAGAGTTATCCGGTGGTGTTAAAACATTAATGCTTATGGCTTTTGATAAGTCGGGAAAGATTTTTAATGCCTCTGCCTGCGGTGATAATTGTGCCAAATGGATTTGTAATATTGCAAAAGAGAAAGATTTAACTATTAATCTTCATCATGTTATGAGTTTTGCAGAAGTCAGTGGTTTTCAGGCAGAGATTCTTAATACAGGTAAAATAGTCAACAGTTATGATGAGTATCTTGCTGAGACAGTAAAGATTAAAGAAAGGTAAGTATGAAGGGAAAATATCATATTTGCGTTCAAAACAGCAGAATACGATATGAATTTGATATAAAACGTAATATAACCATTATTCGTGGCGACAGTGCTTCGGGAAAGACAACATTGTTTTCGATGATTGAATCCTATAATCGTCTTGGTGAAGATTCCGGAATCGAGATCGTAAGCAAGAAAGAATGTATTACGGTTAATAATGCAACATGGGATTTAATTCTTGATAAACATAATGACAGCATCGTGTTTGTAGATGAAGATAGTCCGGTTATTAAATCTCAGGAATTTGCAGAGAAAATTAAAAATTCAGGAAACTACTATGTAATTATTACTCGTGAAGATTTACCTAATCTGCCATATTCAGTTGATGAGATTTATGGTATCCATAAATCCGGTAAATATGCTGATACTAAAAGAATATATAATGAGTTCTATAATATTTATAGTGTGTCTTAATAGTAGTGACAATTCTGAATAATCCGGAAGATTATATTGAAAGCAGTGAGTATTTTAGTTGGGAAGTGTATTTTAATAAATTGCTTGTGAAAGAGACTGAGGGTACCTATCTTCAATATTCAAAGAGTAAGCTTAATTCAAGTTATTTAAATGATAAGGAAAAGAATAAAATATTAAATGTAATAAAGATTATTATTGGAATTATTTGTGACTAATTACGAGTTTGTTATTAAATTTGACCTATCCATAGATAGATTGTGTTTGAGGAGAAGAGGATTTATTATTAGATTTTTATGAATTTTGGCGCGGTAATAGTGACGTACAATAGAATAGATTACTTAAAAGAGTCAATAGAATGCTATACAAATCAATCTTTAAAACCACATCGTATTGTGGTTGTAGATAATTGTAGTACAGATGGAACTGTTGAATTTTTAAAAAATTGGAAGGCAAAAGATGCCGGTGTAGAAAAAGAAGTTATATTTTTATCCGAAAATCAAGGAGGAAGTGGAGGTTTCTACGCGGGTTTAAAGCATATTCAAGAATTTGATGATATTGACTGGATCTGGGTTGCTGACGATGATGCGTTTCCAGATTTGAATGCATTTAAGAATGCGGATATATTTATAAATGAACATAAGAATGACATTGATGAAATATCTGCAATATGTGGTGTATGTTCGTATGATGGAAGAATTTCAAATTTTCAAAGATTTAGATTGAAGAAAACAATGTTCGGAATTCAGGATATGTCGATTCCTCAAAGATGGTATAAAAATAATCAAGGATTTGACATTGATATGTATTCTTTTGTGGGAACTATTATGAAAAGAGATAATTTGCTCAAAGCAGGACTTCCCAGAAAAGACTTTTTTATTTATCACGATGATGTAGAACATGCTTTAAGGATGAGAAAGACTGGCCGAATAGTCTGTACAACATCAATAAAAATTAAACATAAAGATAATGTTGCTTCTAGAACAGATGTGTCATGGAGAGATTATTATGCAACGCGAAATGTGGTTGTAATGTTTTTAAATCATTTTGACAAATGGTCTTTGTTCTGGCGAATAATAAGAAGAAGGTTAGCTGCAATTTTAAGTTTTAGATACATTAAATGGAAAGTTGTTAATGATGCTATAAAAGATGGAAAAAAAGGAAATATGGGAATTCATCCAGTGTATAAACCAGGTTGGAAAGTATAGAAGGAGATAGATGTAAATGACAGTTAATGCAGTTGTTGTAACATATAATCGCTTAGATTTGTTAAAACTTACTCTGGAAAAACTTCAAGAACAGACATTTAGAATTAAAAAGATTGTTGTTGTTAATAATGCAAGTACAGATGGTACGAAAGAATATTTAGATAGTTTTGAAAATGATACTTGTTTTGAGATATTAAATTTAGAAGAGAATTACGGAGGTGCGGGAGGCTTTTATTATGGAATAAGAAAAGCTTATGAACTTGAGTGTGATTATTTATGGATTATGGATGATGATACGATTGTTACACCTTCTGCTTTGGAAAAACTTATTGATTCATTTGATATTTTAAAAAAAGAAAAAATTGGTTTTTTAACAAGTAACGTTTTGTTTAAGGATGGTATGCCATGCCTTATGAATATCCCAAGTACTGTATATAGGTGGAATGAGTACATTGATAATAAGATAATAGAAATATCACATACATCATTTGTAGCCATGTTTATTCCTGCATCAGTTGTTAAGGAAGTTGGTTTGCCAATAAAAGAATATTTTATTTGGGGAGATGATGGAGAATATTCTACAAGAATTATAAAGGCTGGTTATTCGGGTTTTCTTATTGGCGAGAGTACTGTTTATCATTATATGAAGGATAACGTTGGTATTGACATTATAAATGCTCCCAGAGATAGAATTGACAGATTTTATTATTTTTATCGAAATACAATGACTACTGTTAGAATGAGAGGTGTTTCGACATATTGTAAGCATTTTTTATTCAATATGTATTTGATTCTACAAATAATTTTTAGTAAGACTGAATGTAAATTAAAAAAGATTTTCATTATTGTTCGCGGAACTATAGTAGGAACATTTAGAAGAGTAAAGATAGATTATATAAATTGAAATTGATGAGGTTTTTATGCTTTCAAAAATAATCTTATTTATGTATAAAAAAAGAATAAAATTCTATCAAGTATTGCTTGTTATATATAAAAGGGCAATAAGAATATATGATAGGCATGAAAATAAGAGAGGATTATTCTCTGTTGTCAAATGTGGAATTAAAGGTTTTTTTAGTATATTTGGTTTGAAGATTGTATATTATCGTTTAGACAAAGAAAACCAATATGGTGATTTATTTGATGCAATGACTGTATCTTATGATGAAAATGACAGATTCTATTATTGGATTGATGAAAAAATATATTTTAATAATAGGCGTCGTCCGATAGGAAATATGCCAGTTGATTACTCTCTTATTGTTGACAACTCTATGAAAACTATCAAAGAAAACATTAAAACAAGAGGAAAAAATACAGAGGTATATATAAAAACAATTGAGTATGTAGAAAAGTATATTGATAAGATATGTAATGAATTATCTAAATATAATAGTGAAAATGCCAAAAAAATCATTAGTAATCTTAAGTCTATGAAAGATAGGCCGGCTAGTGATTTGTATGATGCTTTACAAAGAGTATTGTTTTGGAATGCGATGTTTCATCAAACGGGCTCTGTTCTTGTTGGTTTAGGTCGATTGGATAAAGTCTTAAACCGTTTTAATTTTGAAGATGAGACAGAAGCAAAATCTTTAATAAGCGAGTTTTGTAGAATGATTCATAAGAATTTTGAATATAAAAGTCAAACTATGCTTGGAGATACTGGACAGTTAATTATTTTAGGTGGGTTGAATCCTGATGGAAGCTATTTTTGTAATAAGTATACATACCTATTTATAGATGCAGTAAAAGAAATACATTTACCGGATCCTAAAACTTTGCTTAGGGTTTCAAACAAAACCCCATCTGAATTATTGCAAAAAGCAATGGAAAGTATTATGAGTGGGAACGGAAGTCCGCTTCTTTCAAACGATGATGTAATTATACCATTATTAAATGAATATGGATATAAGGATGATGACGCATATAATTATGCTGTATCTGCTTGTTGGGAACCAGTTATTGTGGGCAAATCGTTAGATCAGAATAATTTATACAATTATTCGTTTGCTGAGACTTTTGTAAAAACAATTAAAGAATTAAAAAACACAGAAAATTTAGGCTTTAATGATATCATTAAAGAATATAATGAGAATGTTGATTGTGCGTTAAGAAAGGCAATGTCTGATATAGACAAAACTATATGGGAGGAAACTCCGTTGATGTCAATATTTTTTGAAGATTGCATTACGTCAGGTGTTGATTTGGCAAATGGTGGCGCGAAGTATAATAATTACGGTATTTTGACTGAGGGTTTAGCAAATACTGTTAATTCTTTTCTAAACTTGGAGAGGATAGTATACAAAGAAAAAAGAATGTCATTAAGTGATATTCAACATATACTAAAAAATAATTATAAAAATAATGATACTTTACGAAAAGAGTTGTTGAACTCTAGTGAGTATTTTGGACAGGATACAGAAAAGATACTTGAATTAACAAATCAGTTATTCGGAATGTGTAAAGATGGTCTTAAAGATAAGTTAAATCGTTATAATGGTAAATATAAGGTTGGATTAAGTTCACCTTCCTATTTGATTGATGGAACGAGAACAGGTGCCACTTTTGATGGAAGAATGAAAAATACACCGTTGGCTACCCATATTTCTTGCGATAAGAATTTAGCATACACAGAATTGCTTTCATTTGCTGCTCAGTTAAATTATTGTGAAAATGGTTTTAACGGTAATGTTGTTGATATAATGGTTACTCCGAATTTAATTAGTAGTAATTTTGAGAAATTTATATCGTTAATAAAAGCCGGAATTAAGCAAGGATTCTTCCAGATGCAAATGAATGTAATAAGTAGCGAGACATTAATCGATGCGAAAAGTAATCCAGATAATTATAGAAATTTGATTGTAAGAGTTTGGGGATTTAGCGCATTTTATGTGGATTTGCCAACATCATATAAGGATATGCTTATTGAGAGAGCTTTAAAGAATGAAGGTAAGATTGCATGATAGATGATAAAGTTCTGATTGGCAATATTCAGAGGTTTTGTGTCCATGATGGTGACGGAATACGCACAACTGTTTTTTTAAAAGGGTGCGATATTAGGTGCCCGTGGTGTGCTAATCCAGAAAATCAAAAAACTTGCATTCAAAAGTTCATTGATGATGGGGTAGAAAAACAATATGGAAAAATGATGTCTCAAGAAGAAATCATTGATATTATTCTTCGGGATAAGATTTATTATGAAAATGGTGGTGGTGTTACATATTCTGGTGGAGAGCCTTTGTTAAATCTTAATATAATTGAAAATGTGTTAAAAGAATTGAAAAGCGAAGGTATTTCACAATGGATAGAAACATCCTTGTTTGCACCAACTGATTATGTTTTATTTGCAATGAATTATATGGATAATTTTATAATAGATTTAAAGAATATTTGTCGTGAACAGTGCAAAAAATATTTATCTGGAGATAGTGATTTGTATTTAAAGAATTTTGATATTGTTGTTTCTAAGTATAAAAATGCAGTTGTTCGTATTCCTGTTGTTGAACCGTATACCTATAATTCTGAGAATATTTATAAAATCATACAGTTATTAAAGAGATATAAAGATATTAGAATTCAATTGTTTAAAGTACATAACCTTGGAATGTCAAAATATAAGAATTTAAATATGGAATATTCTTGCTTTGAAGAAATATCAGATAATGATCTTGTTTTGCTATATAATCAACTAAAAGCAATTAATGATAGAGTTGAAATTATTAGTTTATAACTGTTGTTGAGGATGTATTGTATATAACCTATTAGTAATACTTAATAGATTGTGAAAAATATGACATGAATGAAAAAAAAAATAGTTTGAAAAAAAATTTCTTATATAATACGTTATTTCAAGTTTTAAATGTTATTATTCCATTTATAACAGCACCATATACAGCACGTGTCCTGGGTGCAGATGGTATAGGAGTGCAGTCTTTTACAGCATCAATGCAATCATATTTTTTATTGCTGGCGAATTTGGGAACAATGGCATATGGTACACGTGAAATTGCAGTTCATAGAGAAGATGAATATAAAAGGAGTAAAATTTTTTGGGAAATAGAATTGTTATCTGTTTTTACATCATTATTTGCTCTTTTGCTTTGGATTATCTTTGTTGTATTTTCATCTCAATATAAAGAATACTACATAGCTCTTTCCATTGTATTTCTTGGCTCTATGTTAGATATAACGTGGTTTTTTAATGGAATTGAGCATTTTAAGACAATAGTTTTATGCAATGCATTTTTTAAATTATGTAGCCTATTTTGTTTATTTATTTTTATAAAATCAAAAGAGGATCTTTTGTTATATATATATATAAATGTAATCATTGGTGTTCTTTCTTCATTGTCTTTATGGATAATAGTCATTAGATATTTAAAACCCATTAGGATAAAAGAATTATCTTTTATTAATCATTTTAGAGAATCATTAATTTTTTTTATACCTACTATTGCTACATCAATATATTTAGTGCTTGATAAAACTTTGATTGGATTAATTACTAGAAATGAATATGAGAATGGTTATTATCAGCAAGCTCAAAAAATATTAGATATTTTTAAAAGTATCGTTTTTTTGTCTATTAATTCTGTAATGGTTCCAAGAATTTCTTATTTGTATTCTCAGAAAAACTTTGATGATATTAATGACAAAATTAACGAATCATTAAATTATATTTTGTTTATGGGGATAGGAAGTGGATTTGGTATTGCTGCAATAGCTAAAACATTTATTCCATTATATTTTGGAAGTGGATATGAAAATGTTGTTATATTAATTTATATATCATTTCCGCTTTTAGTTATCATAGGATTAAGTAGTTGGGCTGGGACTCATTATTATACACCATTTGGTTTGAGAAAAAAATCAAGCAAATACATTGTTATTGGTGCAGGCATTAATTTATTTTTAAATTTAATTATGATTCCGTATTATAAATCATTTGGTGCTGCTGTTGCGTCGGTTATTGCTGAATTAATAATTACTACCCTTTATATTATAAATAGTGATGGTTATTGTAGTACTAAAAAAATTATAAAAAATGGATATAAAAAATTATTTTCAGGATGTTTGATGTTTGCTTTTGTATATTTGATAAATTATTTAAATATAGTAATAGCTTTAAAAATATTGATTCAATTAATTTCGGGTGTGCTATTATATGTTATTGTTTTACTTCTTTTAAAAGATAAATGGACATTGAGTATATTTATAAAAATAGGTAATTATTTAAAGAAGATTAATAGACGGAGAGCGGCTAAATGAATTTATATATTTGTAGTACTTTTTATCATGTTTTAATAACGGTATTAAAATCTATACATACCAATAAGGAAAATGCTATAGCAATAACAGGTTATATACCTGAATATGATAGTTTGATAGCGAAATTGAGAAAAAGTGACTTGTTTGGGGATGTTATTTTTTTAGAACAGTTTTCGCCACAAAATGACTATGAAAAAGAAAAATGGGGAAAAATTAATGTTAAGAAAATTGAAGACAAATACAGCAAACTGTTCTATGAATACAATGAGATATATTTATTTATGGACGATATTTGCTATGCAAGATACTTAAAAACAAAGCATATATATTATAATATTATTGAGGATGGTTTTGATTGTTTTAAGAAAACAAAGATGGCAAATTCACGATTCCTTTATATGGTACAAGATAGAAAAATTGGGTTAAATAAAAAAATATATTATTTATTTCATCCATATGATTATTACAATATTGATTATTATTTAAAATGCAAATATGTTAAAACATTAGAGGTAAATGAAAATATAGACTTAATTATTAACGGTAAAGATAAAAGAGTGATTGAAGAAAAAAGAGAACAACTATTTCGATTATTAGATGATGATTGTAAAAATGTTGTTATAGATATTTTTTTAAATGATGAGAGAATTTTTAAATCTGATAGAATTGCACTTGTTTTGACATACTGTTTCTACACTGATGGTAAAATAGATAGTGAAGAAAAACAAGTGGAATTATATAAAAGAGTGTGCGATTATTATAGGAATAAAGGTTTAATTCCAGTTATTAAACCACACCCAAGAGATTCTGTTGATTATTCATGTTTGAACTGCCAATTGTTATCAAAAAACTTCCCGGCGGAATTAATAGAATATTTGGATGAAAATAAAATTATAAAATATTTTTCTATATATTCGTCAGCTATTCATAGGTTTGATAAAATAAAAGTTGATTATTTTGAAACAATTGATGAATGTGAGAAATACCTTGAAAAGAATAATTATTAATTAGCAAGTTTTATTAATGGAGGTTATTTTTTGTGAAAATAATAGGTGTGATTCCAGCTCGTTATGACTCTAGTCGTTTTCCTGGTAAACCATTGGTTGATATTTGTGGGAAACCAATGATTTGGTGGGTTTATCAGCAATGCATGAAAGTTGACGACTTTGACGCCATTTATGTTGCTACTGATGACAAAAGAATATTTGATAAGTGTAAAGAATATGGAATTGAAGTAATAATGACATCAAATTCTCACCGAACAGGCACAGATAGAATAGGGGAAGTTGCTAGACAGATATCAGCTGATCTATTTGTTAATATTCAAGGGGATGAACCACTACTTGAACCTTCAACGATTAAAGCTGCAATTATGCCTTTTTATGATGATCCTAATTTGCAGATTTCTAATCTAATGACAAAAATAAAGAATCCAGTTGATTTGGTTAATGTTACTGTCCCGAAAGTAATAACAAATAAGGATGGAATAGGAATATACCTAACACGTGCCACAGCTCCTTATCCCAAAGGAAGTATAGATTACTCATATTATAAGCAGGTTTGTGTATATGGTTTTAAACCAGAGGCATTGGAATTTTATTGTGATTATGGGTTAAAGTATGGTAAGGCAAAAGTGGAGGCTGTTGAAGATATTGAGATTCTTCGTTTTATTGAGAATGGTTATAAAGTTCAATATATAGAAGTTGATTCTGAAACTGTGGCAGTCGATACGCCGAATGATCTTGAGAAGGTAAGAACTATTGTTTCTGCGAAGATTGAAGCAGGAGAGATTAAAGTTTTATAATTCAGTTACGGAGGAACTCTTGATGAATAAGATTCAGATTTTGGATTGTACACTCAGAGACGGTGGGTATTGCAATGAGTGGCGATTTGGGTTTGAAAATGCAAAAAGAATCACGGCTGGTTTAGTTGAAGCAAATGTAGAGATAATAGAGTGTGGATTTATTTCAAATCGTGTTGACTATAAGCCAGAGTTAACTAAATTTTCCACTATTGAGGAAATATCTAGAATTATACCGTGTAATCGAGAGGGTAGAATATTTGTTGCTATGATTAATTATGGTGAGTACAGTATTGATGATTTACCAATATGCGACGGATCTTCTGTTGATGGTATACGTGTTGCTTTTCACAAAAGTAATTTGATGGAGGCTTTGGAATTTTGTAAGGCTATTAAAGCCAAGGGGTATCTGGTATTTGTTCAGGCGATGGTTTCCCTTAATTATTCTGATGATGAATTCTTAAAACTAATTCAAACTACAAATGAGTTTGATCCATATGCTTTTTACATTGTAGATAGTTTTGGAATGATGAAGGAAAAAGATTTAACAAGGCTTTTCTATATGGTTGAGCATAATTTGAATGATAATATTTGGATTGGCTTTCATAGCCATAACAACATGCAATTGGCGTATTCGAATGCACAGAGTTTGGTTAATGTTCGAACAAGCAGGAATCTAATTATTGATTCATCCATAATGGGTATGGGACGTGGAGCAGGTAATTTAAATACAGAATTATTTGTAGACTATCTAAATGAGAATGCTGGAAAAAATTACCAGATTAAGCCGTTGTTGACCATAATAGATAAGATATTGGGAACATTTTATGAAGAAAAATACTGGGGATATAGTTTGCCAAATTATATTTCTGCTTCGCATAATGCTCATCCAGAATATGCTGGATATCTTGATGCAAAAAAAACACTAACATTTGAAGATATGAGTAACATTTTTGATATGATGGATAATGATAAAAAAGTGGCTTATGATAAAAGTTATATTGAAGAGTTATATCTAAAGTATCAAGAAAAAGACAGGACACAGGAATCGCATTTAACAGAATTTAGGGAGATGATTTCTGGAAAAACCGCCTTGATTATTGCACCAGGACAGAGTTCTGTTGTTGAACGTGAAAAGATTATTTCGTGTGCCGAAAAAGAAGACGTAGTTACTATTAGCATTAATTATGACTATGATGAAAACTTTACTGATTTCATCTTCCTCAGCAATCTTAGACGTTATCAAGATCTTCCTGCAATTAAAAGAGTTAAGAGCATTGTTACATCAAACATTCCTGCCATAGATGTTTATTTACAGGTGAGATATAAAGACTTACTTAATGAGGCAGATTATGTTGAGGATAACGCAGGTCTTATGTTAATAGGTTTACTAATAAACTGCAACGTAAAAAAAGTATACATTGCTGGTATGGATGGTTATTCGCCTAATCCTGATGAAAACTATGCCGATAATAAAATGAAGTTCTATACAGAAAAAGGATTGGCCGAAAAAAAGAATTTGGGTATAAATGAAATTCTTAAGAAATATCGAAAAAAGATTGATATTGAAATGCTTACAACACCTAAATATGTAATCATAGATTAAAAAAATGAAAGTAAGGATTAACATTGTTATTCGTTAATAAAAAAGGATGATATAATGGCTAAACGACCTAGTACAGGAATTTCTCCAATAGATACGGATATTGTTATTGGTAAGGAAATTAAAATGGATAATCCAGAGGATACGATTATTAAATGGAATATGATTTAAAATGGTATGTTTATATTTTTGGCTGAGAATTTGAAAGTAAGCAAACCAGAGATTTTATTATTGTAATAATTGTGTATGATTATGTTATGATTTGTTAGGGGTTATTATTAATAATTCAAAGGTGTCTATAATGGTAAAAAAAAAGTATTATTCCAATATTAATTGGCGG
This sequence comes from Lachnospiraceae bacterium UBA4338, assembly GCA_002393735.1. Classification (GTDB taxonomy): domain Bacteria; phylum Bacillota; class Clostridia; order Lachnospirales; family Lachnospiraceae; genus UBA3766. Next base: position 117,413 of record DGTK01000007.1, on the reverse strand, counting down.
TACTGTGGGTATTGTAATAGGATCAATTTGCGGATCTATTTTTGCTATAATAAGATCATTCTCTCCACAGTATTATCACTTGGCTAGAACAATATTTAATATTTCAATAATTACGATTTTCTTATTAGGTCTTATTGTAATTTTATGTTTTATTATCGGTGGCGAGCTTATTTTCCAAATACGTATTAACCAAGAATTGGCTAAACAGGGTTATAGTACTAAAACTGTAGAAATGTTTAAAAAACGTAAGAAAAAATTTGAAAATAATAAATATAATATGACTTATATGCAGACTGTTTCATTTTTGGCAAATGAAAGATTATTGTATTATGATTATGAATCTGCATACAAATACTTGGAAGAAATAGATTTTCAGGAATTTTATGATAAACTTAAAATAGGTTCAGGTAAAGCCAAGTTAATGAATGTGTTTTAATTCTACGGTTTAATAGATTTATGGATTGGTTATTTTTATGAAACAAATAAACCCGAAGAATACGCTGATAATATAATTGATCAATATTACAAGGATTCAATAGGTCTATATATTTCTAAAAGCAAATTAATATCCAGTGTTAATGATGAGATTAATTTGTATTATTCCTTAACTAAGAATGATTTGAATAAATGTGAGTCTCTAATAGCTTCTTTACCAGATAAGTTTACAGAAAATAGGGCTTACGAATTGGTATATTATAAAGGATTAATGGAATGTGATTTAAAGAAAAACCAATTAACAATTGAGTCATTAAACAATTATATATCAGAAGGAAAGAAGTTGGCTGATAGTAATAGCAAAATTAAGGTTAGGTTTTATCAGCATTATGATCAGTATTACAAAAGATATTCTAGATTAATTGAAAACAAAGGGGTTGTATATGAAGAATAAAATTGGTGGAGTAATATCTTTAATTATTGTGGGTGCTATGGTGTTGTTTATCATTGTATCCGGCTTTATTGATTTGGGTGGTGCTGTTTTCGCAAAGACTTTAGATGAGTATGTAGCGAATCCTGAAAAAGGTATGTATGTATCAGGTGGAATCAAGATGGCTGATGGACCGATATATATAGTTACTCATACACTTAACGGTATTCCGACAGGTAAAGAATACTATTATTCTGTTTATACTGATGAAGGAACAGTTGTATATGTTCGTGCTTCTAAAGGATTTCAAAAGAAGTTTGTCGATGGCTTTTCATCAAAGCCTGTTGTAATAACAGGTAAAATTCGCGCTATGGATTATGATGTTAATAATGCTTTAAGTGATGATGCTAAGGCTTTTCAAGATAATGGATATGAAATTGCAACTACTGGTGACAGATTATTATATCTGGATGATGTGATGATTCCTCAGGCAATTATGAGAATAGTATTTATGTTTATGGTTGCAGCGCCTATTGTACTTATGAGTGTAATAGGTGGTAATACTCCTGTACAGAATATGTCTGGTGGAAGGAAAACAGTTACAACCATTCTTATTCTTGTTATGATGGCTGGATTAGTAGGCCTTTTGCATGTTGTGACATATATGTTTTAGTTTTATGAGTGATATTAGATGAAAACAATAAAGATTAAATACAGTTTAATACGCGCATTAGCATTAATCCTTGTTTCTTTACCGGTTATCATCTTTGCTATTGGATGGCTTAGATGGTATTACTGTCTGCTTGTGATTGTATCTTCTGTAGTGGGATTATATTGGGCATTATATGGTGATAAAAAGGCTAAAGAAGATAGTAGTAGGGATGTAGAGATTAAAGTATCAACATTGATTATTATTGCATTTATTGCTCTTGCTTGGGTTTTTCTTTCTGGTATAGGTGGATTCTGGGCTCAAAGTAAAGATTATCCATGGCGCAATGCAATATACAGAGATATTGTTCTTAGAGACTGGCCGGTATATTATCCGGTATCAAATGGATATTTAGTATATTACATTGGTTACTGGCTTCCACCTGCTATTATAGGTAAATTAGGATTAATGTTAGGCGCTTCAGATCTTTGGGCATTTAGAATAGGCAATATTGCGCAGTATATATGGGCCTCTATGCTTATTGTGACATTATTCTTGTTATTATTGTCATTATTTAAAGCAAATGATAAGAAGAAACAGATATTTTTAATAGTGTTATTCATATTCTTTAGTGGAATGGATATCCTTGGTTCCATAGAACCACTTGGTGCTAATCTTTATCATCTTGAATGGTGGGCTAAATATTATCAGTATAGTTCTTTTACCACATGTTTATTCTGGGTATTTAATCAGTCTATTATTCCTTGGATATGTATGGCGCTTCTTCTTATGGAAGAAAATGTGTCGTCGTATGTCTATATTGGCATGATGTGCCTGTTTGGCGGGCCATTTCCGTTTGTCGGATATTTTATTTATTGTATTACATTTGGAATCATTAAACTCATTCAAAGTATCAAAACAAAGGAAGTTATTGGGTTTATAAAGAATGTATTTTCTATATCAAATATTCTTTCGGCGATAGGTATTTTTCCGTTTCTTGGGCTGTATCTTTTATCGAATGATGCCATATCAGGAAGTGGAACTTTAAGAATAGAACAGGAAGGAAATGCCCTTATTGGCGCAGCAGAAGGAATATCTGGTACTGCTGAAAACGCTGCAATAGCAGGTAATAGCATTAAAACTTATCTGATGTTCATATGCTTTGAGTTTCTTGTAGTTATGCTGCTTATTATCAGAAAGAATTACAAGAATCCTTTATACTATGTGACGCTCGTTTCGCTTTTATTATTTCCGTTCCTTAAGATGGGTTCAAATGTTGATTTCCCAATGAGAGCGTCGATACCTGCGCTATTTGTGGTTTATTACCTAGTGGGAACTTTTCTTATAACTGAGAAGGGTTATCTTAAAAAATATACATCTCCGGATGGTAAGGAACATACAACAAAAGAAGAAAGACAAAAGGCTGACAGGTATTCACTTAACAGAACACTTTTACTTGCTCTTATTCTTTGTCTTATACTGGGTGCGGCAACCCCTGCGGTTGAGATATATAGAGGATGCAGACAGATTGTACTGCATGGCTGGGATAATCCCCTCGAGGATTTTTTATATACACTTGGCAGCGACGGCCCATACAGTCGTGAAGGGGACATATTGTATTTGTGGAATTTTGGAACCAACAGTCCTGATGATAAAGCCTTCTTTAAGTATGTAATAAAGAAATAACAATATTTTAATAAGAGGTTACTTCTGTGAGTGAAGAAAGAGATATAAAAGAGTTTGATACTGTGGCAGATTCCTATGATGATGGTCTTAAATATTTGTTAGGCCCAATCGGTGGAGATACAGAAAAGTATGCTGAATACAAGATTCAACTTACCCATAACTTAATTCATAAAGTTGATTCTATTATGGATTTTGGTTGTGGAATAGGAAGAAGCCTGGAATACTTTAAAGAATATTTTTCTAAAGATAATAATGTAAAGTTGTTTGGTTGCGATACTTCTCCGGAATCAGTTGAAATTGCTCGCAAGAAAATGCCAGATGCCACATTCTATGTCAATACGTCAGTTGATGAATTTAATAAAATAGAAGATAAGTATGATTTAATATTTTTGGCATGCGTTTTTCATCATATTGATCCCGTTGATCGAAAAGAGTGGGCTGAGGCGATAAAAGATAAACTTAACTCAGGAGGATATATTGCAGTTTTTGAGCATAACCTTATTAATCCATTAACTAAAAGAGTTGTTAAGAAACCTGAGAATGAATTAGATCATGAAGAATGGATGCTTAGTCACAAAGAGTTAAAAAATCTTCTGATTAACGAAGATAAAGGTATAGATATTTTTTGGGATGGATATGTTTTGTTCTCACCAATAAGATTTAAGTGGACGACTGCTTTTGAAAAGTGCTTAAAGTGGTTCCCTCTTGGGGCACAGCATTGTGTAATTGTAAGAAAAAAGTAATGATATAATGGCTAAAAATATATTTACAGTAATAACAAACAGACTATTCCGTGAAGGTGCTTACGGAATGGCTTATAGGAAGAAGGGTAGTGAAGAGTTCAATGTAGTATTGCCTACATCTACCTGCGGATATGCGGATTCATTTGTATATGAATATAATGGAACAACAGCAGTATTTGTAGAAATGTTGGATTTCCACTATGGACTTGGAACTATCGGAGTATTCGAAATTAAGGATGGGCATGCTGTTGGTCCCAAAGAGATTATCAAAGAAACCACACATATGTCATTTCCTAATATATTTGAACATAATGGTCAGGTATATATGATTCCTGAAACATATAGTGCCAATGATATTCATCTTTATAAATGTATAGAGTATCCTTACAAATGGGAGAAAACAGATGCATTATTAAGAGATTGTTACATTGTTGATTGTGCTTTATATGAAAATGATGGAATAACATATATAGTCGGATATGATATCGATAAGGAAAGCAGCAGATGCTTTATTCTTAACTGGGATAAATGGCAATTAGAGGAGTTCTTTCCAAAGGGAGAGCACTGCACAGAAAGACCAGGTGGAACTTTCTATAAAGAAGACGGCAAACTAAAAAGAGTTATTCAGGACTGTCATAGAACTTATGGTGAATATATAAGAATATATGATGTAGAAAGAATAGACAAAGAATTCTTTATAGAAAAAGAAGAGAAGTCTGTCCGGGTAGAAGATTATAAACTTAATATCCCAAGAAGATATCAGTTTACACATCAGTATTCAGTATCTGAACATTATGAAGCAATAGATTTCTATTATCCGAGATTCTATTGGAACAAATTATATAGAATAATATATGTTTCATTGTTTAGAAAAGGACGTAATTTTCAGTAATTTAGGTAAAGATAATGCTTGATTGGAAAGAATATTACAAAAATAAAAAAGTACTGGTTACAGGACATACAGGATTTAAAGGTTCCTGGGCGTCAATAGTTCTTAAAGAGTTAGGTGCAGATGTTTATGGATATTCTCTTGATGCTCCTACTAATCCATCTATGTATGAAATCTGCAGCATAGACACAAAGATACATAGTGAAATTGGAGATATAAGAGACTATGATAATCTTTATAATTACATCAACGAAATAAAGCCAGACGTAATTATTCATCTTGCAGCTCAGCCAATAGTTAGAGAATCTTATGTAAACCCGTTGGATACTTATAGTATCAATGTAATGGGTACTGCCAATGTACTTGAAGCAGTCAGAGTGATGGCTAAGGAAGGATATAAAGCAGAGTCTGTAGTTATTATCACAACTGATAAAGTATATCGTAATGATGGCAGAATGGAAGGATACATAGAAAGTGATGAACTTAATGGCTTTGATCCTTATTCTAATTCTAAGAGTTGTGCCGATATACTTACACAGTGCTATACTAACTGTTTCCTGAAAGACAATGATATTCCTGTTTCTATTATGAGAGCAGGAAATGTAATAGGCGGTGGAGATTACGCCAAGGACAGACTTATTCCTGATTGTATAAGGGCCATAGATAGTTCTGACACTGTTAAAATTAGAAATCCACACGCCACAAGACCATTCCAGCATGTACTTGAGCCGATCTGTGCTTATCTTATGGTTGGCGCTTTGCAAACAATGGATAGAAACTATGAAGATAACTATAATATTGGCCCAATAGCAGAAGGTGGCATTTCAGTAGAAAAGATGCTTGCCATATTTGAAAATGTATGGAATGATAATAACATTTCCAAGAACAAGCCTTTTAAATTTGAGATTCAGCCAGATAACTCAAAGATGGTTGAAGCTAATGTGCTTAGTCTTAATACAGATAAGATAACCAGTAAATTATCATTAAAACCTGTATGGAATATAGAAGATGCTGTTAAAATGACAGCCAAGTGGTATGCAGCGTATCTTCAGGGTGAAGAGATGTACTCATATAGTGTAAATCAGTGGAAGGAATATATATGTCTACTATAGATTTATCCCATAGACTTGACAGGCAGGAGGCTTTGCTTGGAAGTATGGCTATGGACAAACTTCATAATTCTTCTGTTATAGTTTTTGGACTTGGCGGAGTAGGAGGCTATGTTGTTGAGGCTTTAGCAAGAGGTGGAGTTGGTAATCTTACTTTGGTAGATGCAGATACAATAGATGTTACAAACCTTAATCGTCAAATAGTTGCAACTTCTGAAAATATAGGATTAAGCAAAGTTGATGAGATGATTAAGAGGGTTAGACTCATTGCACCGGATTGTAATGTTACAGGTAAAGAAATGTTATATTTACCGGATAATGCTGATGAAATTGACTTAACAAAGTATGATTATGTAGTAGATGCAATAGACAATGTTACTGCAAAAATTGAACTTGTATGCAGATGTAACAAGTTAGGCGTTCCGATTATCAGTTCCATGGGAACAGCCAAGAAGATAGATCCGACTAGGTTTAGAGTAGCAGATATATATGATACCAAGGTATGCCCTTTATGTAAGGTAATGAGAAAAGAATTATCCGAAAGAGGCATAAATAGATTAAAGGTAGTATATTCTGAAGAAAAGCCTATTTCCTGCGAGGGTAGAACTCTTGGATCTGTTTCATTTGTTCCGGGCGTTGCAGGTCTTATTATAGGTGGAGAAGTAATAAAAGATATGATATAATGCTTATGTATGCATAATACTATAAGTGTGATTGGAGCAAAAATCATGGGTAACATATTAGTTAATGAAATAGGTTATAGACCATCAGATAGCAAAATAGCAGTCTACAGAGGTGATAATGCTGGTGAGTATGCTGTTATTAATCAGGATGGTAAGGTAGTCCTCTCTGGTGAGATAGTCAACTGTGTAGATGATGAAGGTGCCAGTGAAAGAGATTATTCTATAGACTTTTCTGATGTAAAAGAAGAAGGCAAATATAAAGTAGTTGTTGGAGATGAATCATCAGAAGAATTTGTAATAACAGATGATGTTTATAATAAAGTTTTAGTAGATTCTATAAGATTTTTCTATCTTCAAAGATGTGGAATGAAACTAACAGAGCAGTATGCAGGATTATTTGCTCATGAAGAATGTCATACATCAAAGGCCCGTATATATGGAACGGAAACATTTATAGACGTAAATGGTGGATGGCATGATGCTGGAGACTATGGTAAATATGTAGTTCCGGCAGCAGTAACTGTTGCAGATTTATTATTGGCAATAAAAAAAGATGAATCATTCTTATCTATTGATTTAAATATTCCAAAGAAAACCAGTCTTCCGGATATTCTTGAAGAAATAAAATATGAACTTGACTGGATGCTTAAAATGCAGGATAAGGAGACAGGTAAGGTATATCATAAGGTTACTTGTGCGTCATTCTGTGGTTTCTTTATGCCGGAAGAAGAGAAAGAAGAACTAATTATTTGTCCATTTTCATTAACTGCTACTGCAGATTTCGCAGCTTGTATGGCTATGGCAGCAGGTGTATATGAAGAGTATGACAAAGAATATGCTAAATCATTACTTGATGCAGCAATAAAAGCATATCCGCAGGCTTCAACTATTCAGACAGAAGATGGATTTCATAACCCTGAAGGTGTTAATACCGGTGTATATGAAGATAAGATTGAAATAGATGAATTATACTGGGCAGCAGCACAGATGTATGATGCTACTGGTGATGAACAGTACAGATCTGATTTTGAAAAGATTGCCAATGATTACAAACTTCATGGCTATGGCTGGGAAGATGTAGGAACATTTGGAAATCTTGCATATATAAATACTAAATATCCTGTTAATGAAGATCTTAAAGACTTAATTATGGCGTCTATGGTTGAAAAGGCAGATGAATTATTAGAGAAATGCGAAAACAATGGATATGGAATATCCTTTGATAAGGATAGTTACATTTGGGGAAGTAATTATTATGTAGCTGAAAACGGAAGTCATCTCTATGATGCATATAAACTAACTGGTGATGAAAAGTACCTTAAAGCCGCTAAAGAACATATGCATTACCTCCTTGGAAAGAATCCTTGTAATGTTTGTTTTGTAACAGGAGAGGGTAGCAACAGAATTATGAATCCTCATCACAGACCATCATCAGCGGTTAAGGCTCCTATGCCAGGTATGTTAAGTGGTGGACCCAACTCCGGATTGATGGATCCGGATGCTGTAGCAGACTGCACTGGTAATCCACCAGCTAAGTGCTTTACAGATAAACTTCTTAGTTATTCTACTAACGAGGTTACTATTTACTGGAATTCGGCATTGATTCTTTTGATGGCACAGGTACTATGAATAATTTAAATGATAAACTAAAAAAAAATAGAATTTGGGTCAGACTTGCAATATGCTTATTGGGTAGTGTCATATTAGGATTCATTATGAATCAATATAGGTTTTCCACACCATTGTATACAGGATTGCTAAGTGTAGTATTTATTATTTTATTAATAATATATTATTACGTTGTTAATAAATATAAAAGACGCGAAGTTTTTTTGCGTCTTATTTTGATTAATACAATTTTATTTTTTTTAATATATGTTGTTTTCTATGAAATAACACTATTATTTTATGAGTTTACCACTTCACTACAACTGGTTATTGTTGGTATATGCGTAGTGTCCGTTTTATTCAATTATGTATATATTGTTTGTTGTTATAAAAAACAGAAATTATCAGTGGAAGAGATAATATATTTAGTTGGTTTCCTTGCATTTCTTTTTAGGGCAATGTATGCGTTATTCAATCCTATATCAAATGTATCAAGGCAGCACGATACAATTGCATTTACTAACGGAGGCGGTCATTTAGGATATATATGGTATGTTTGGGCATATGGCAGGGTCCCTAATGTTGATCCTAGGAATTATTGGGAATTTTATCAGCCACCATTATACTACTTGATATGTGGATACTGGGTTAAAATGTATACTTTTTTGAAAGTTCCTATTATTGAGGCAGCTGAAAACATCCAGTTGTTTTCTTTGTTTTGTGTAACCGGAACAGGCGTTGTGGCTGATGAAATTGTCTACAAGTATACTAATTGTAATAAAAATAGATTATTCCTGTCGATTATTATGTTGATTTGTCCGCTATTTACATATTTAGCCGGAAGTGTGAACAATGATTCGTTATTATTGTTTATGTTTACTTTATCTTTATATTTAATATTAAAATGGTATGATAATCCTACATTTAAGAATATAATAATAAGTGCATTTGCTGTAGGAATGACAGTTATGACTAAAAATTCGGGTGCCTTAATAACTTTAGGAATATTACTATTATTTGTGGTTCATATCATTAAAAATAAAAATATAAAAGGATGTCTACACTATCTTTGCTTTGGATTAGTATCTTTACCGATAGGATTATGGTGGAATATAAGAAATGTTATTAGATTTAATATGCCATTTCTTTATTTTAATCCGGCAAATAAAGATTCTGTTCAATATATCCCTGATTATAGTCTGTTTGAACGTTTTTTTGATGTTCGTTATCAACTTAATCATTTATATGTTGATGCGTTTAATACAAGTCAGAATGTCGACCATAATATTGTAATTACAACTTTTAAAACAATTTTATATACTTGTAGTGCGGAGATAACAATGTCAAGCTTAACCAAAGTTTTGGGAACTGTCGTTTTTATAATGGCTGTAATTTGTTTGGCAATTATATTGATTAGAAGTGTTAATGGAATGATGAATTCTGATGTAAAAACAGAGATTAAGTCGTCTCTGCTTTTGATAATTCTTTCATCCTTGTTGTTTTATCTGCATTTTATTATTTCGGAACCTTTTGTACATACAATGCACGCCAGATATGTTATGCCGGCGATGATAATTGGAATGATTTGTGCGTGCTTGACTAAAAGAAATAATTCGGATAAAAAATTTTTCATTATAAATATAAATAAATTTTATATTGTTGTCTCACTGTTTGCTTGTTCCTGTATTACATTTACGGTTTCCTATATTATTTTAATTACATTGATGACATTTAGGACATGAAAAAAAATAATTTTAAAACGGATAGTAACAGAATAGATTATTTGGATGTCGCAAAGGCTATTGGAATGTACTTAGTTATTCTGGGTCATCTCGTGATTATGAATTATAAGCCATACCGCTTTATTAATGCGTTTCATATGCCTTTGTTTTTTATTATTTCAGGCATGACAGATGCTTTGAAAACACAAGATGATTTCATTTTATTTGTAAAAAAACAAATTAAGCATTATTTAATTCCGTTTTCTTTCGTTTTTATTATCAGTATTGTGCAGTTCTTTGTATTTCCAGTTACATGGCAAAGATATGTTGATATATATCAACTTGATTTTTGGAGAAATATTTACAGAGGATATCTGGTTATTTCATATTTTAGTGCCACATGGTTTTTGATATGCATGTTTTGGGCAAAAATTTATTTTTGGTTCTTAATAAAAATTAAAAATGTGGTTAATAAATATGTTTATGCCCTGATATGGTTGACCTGGATTATAACGTCATTGTTGGCAAAAGATATATATAGCAATATTCCACTATTCCACAGGCTCCCAATGCAAATGGATAGTGCGATGATGGGAACTGTATTTTTGGGAGTAGGGTATGCTTTTGAATTTGGATACAAGCGTTTAAGTAATAGGCCGAAAAAAACAAAAAAAATGACCGAAACCGGTAAAAAAATTACAGCTTTGTTATTGATAGTATTTGGTTTCTTAGCAGTATATTTCTTCTCCTACAAGGGAAATATATATGTAAATATGTTGGATTTAGAATATGCCATAAAATGGAAATACTTAATTGGAGCTATTATGGGAAGCTTGATGATTCTTGGATTAAGTATCTTGTGTGAAAAACTTAATTTTTTAAAAGTGATTGGCAGGCATACTCTATATATGTTGATTATGCAGGAGATTGTATATACAATTATCATAATGCTGGCTAATTACTTGTTTGGATTGTCATTGTCACCAATGAGAATGAAATTGGACGTTTATTGTGTAATGATAAGTATAGCTTCTTTTTGTGTTACAGCACTAATCGCAAGTATATATTATAAGATTAGAACAAAAGTTGGAGATGTAATAAAAATCCATAAAAAAGATTTATTTAACAAGCAGTAACGAGAGTATATTGTTTGTAATGGAGATTATTATGAAAAAAATTATCAAATTTCAGTCAGTAAGGACAATGCTCATTAGTTTTGGAATTGTTTTTTTGATGTTTGCTTTGGTTTGCGTTTCAAGTCATTTAATGTTTGAGACAAATGATGATGTTTTTATGAAGATGATTTTGTCCGGAGAATACACAGGCACTCCGTCGCCTTATGTGATTCATATGAATATTATTGTTGGATTAATTATTTCTTCATTATATCGTATTATTCCGATAATACCATTTTACAGTTTATTTTTTATCCTTGTTCTTTTCTTTTCTTTTTTTTATATTTTATTTATAACAATAAAGCATTTTGATAATAAAAAGATTATCCCATGGATTGTTGTGTGCTTTTGTGTATTGTTTGTCACTATTTTTTCAGGCTTCTTAATTGAAATGCAATTTACGCTTGTGGCAAGTATAGCGGGGGCGTGTGGATTATATGGTTTGTATTTTATTAACTTATCAGATAAAAAGATTATTTTAAAATCAATTCCAATCATACTGTTGTTTACAATCTCTTTCTCTATTAGGGAGAGTGTGCTATTGATGCTGATTCCTTTTGTCGTTGTTATTATTGTTAAATACTGGCGTGACAGAAGAGCAATTATTAATCTGATAAGTTTGTTGGGGGTTATTACGTGTCTAATTATTGCACTGTTTATAATAGATAAAGTTGCATATAATCGTAGTGAAGATTGGAGTGATTTTAAGAAATATAATAGCAATAGAGCAAATATTGTCGATCTATATGCTGTTCCTCAATATGAAACATATAATGATATATACAGCGAATTAAGCATAACTCAAAGTTCATATTTGGCGTTTATTAGGCATTATTGTACAGAACTTGATGAATCGTATAATCTTGATTCGTTGCAAAAATTAAATGATATTGCAGTAGCAGATTATAAGAAAGAAATACAAGTGAATAATCTAATAAGTATTTTTTTTGAAAATCAATTCAACAAAGAAAATATATATATTAGTATGACGGTGTTTTCTTTGTACATATTGTCTATATATGTGGCAACAATATTGTATCGAAAAGAAAGAAAAAAAGGCCTAAAAAAGAAAGAATCCGTATATATGTCATTAAGTATTATGTTACTATTTATGTGTAGGAGTATACTTTGGGCTTATATGGTTGTTCATGATAAAACGCCAAGGAGAGTTACAAATGGTTTATTTTTTATTGAATTATTGTTGTTGATTGCATTTTTGATACAGTATGCACCTCAAGTTTTAAACAAAAAAATAATTATATGTTTTGTTTCACTTATTGTTGCGATTAGTATTTTCTTTGGTTTAAATAATTATATAAGTACAAATAAAAATGCTAATACATACTATTTGATGTCATATATATATGATGATATTAGGAAGTATACAGATGAACACAGTGATAGTATTTTTTTGTGTGACACGTTTTCTTTTGCATATTTCGTTAATAACGATATAAAATTAGAGGAAGAACATATACCTAACTTAATCATTCTTGGCGGCTGGACAGCCAATAGTCCTTGGCATAATGATATCTATAAAAGATATGGTGTTGATAATGTGTTAGATGAGTTTGTTAAAGGAGAAAGGGTATATTTCATAGTACAAAGAACAGAAGGGGATGACGCGAGTTATTTAAAAGATTATATTGATGAGGCTACCGGTAGAGATAACAACTTGCAAATATATGAAAGTATTATCTGTGGTAAGGATAACGCAACGCTAATATATGACATTTATAAAGTTTATTAAAAAACAAAAAACTCCTTTATCTGACGGTGACAAAGGAGTTTGTTTTTGATTTAAGATTATATAAATTAGTTCATCTTGTTAACAGCTAAGTTAAGTCTGCTGATCTTTCTGGATGCATAATTCTTATGATATACACCCTTAGATGTAGCCTTATCAATTGTGCTAGTAGCTTCAAGTAATGCTTTAGAAGCAGCGTCCTTATCGCCAGCTTCAATTGCAACATATACTTTCTTTACAGCTGTCTTAACGCCTGAACGGATAGCTTTATTTCTATCAGCGTTAGCCTGACTAACAAGAATTCTTTTCTTTGCAGATTTGATATTTGCCAAGGTCTTTTCCTCCATTTAATTAATTCTTAACCACTGTATCAAGGCCAGACACGGACGACCCGATACAGACATACATAGATTATCTTAGTGAGAATTACCGCAAAAGTCAAGAGATTTCCTTTAATTTATTGAAAATTATCATACTGATACAGTATAATTATACTGTTTGTTTTAAAATTACTATATTAGAGCAATTATAGGGGATTTATGGAGAAACTCATAAAGAAAATTAAACCAAAGTATTATCCAATAGTAAGTTTTGCATTGGTTTTTCTTACCTGCTATGTTGCTCTTTCTTTATCACAGGTTCTTTCTACCGGAAGATTTATCATTCTATCTGGTGATCAGTTAAATACCTATGTTCCAATGATTAAAGCTTTTTATAGAGATATTCTTACTGGAAACAGTACATGGTATTCGTTTGATTTATATATGGGTATGAATACGTCTTTGGTAAATGCATACTATGTATTATCACCGTTTAATGTTCTTTTCTTATTATTATGGTGGGCAGATGATGCTTTTACCTGTGGACTTATAATTATATTGAAGAGTGCCTGCGCAGCAGCGGCCTTTAATTACTTTGCTAATAAGAATCTTAAGGTTACTAATTCGTTATCTATAGTTTTTTCTATTTTCTATGGATTGTGTTCTTATCAGATTGTGTATTGTAAATGTAACATAATGTGGTCAGATGCCATAATCCTTCTTCCGCTTATTTTTGTTGAAATTGAGAAACTTATAAAAAAGAAGAAGTGGATATTGTTAAGTATTTTATATGCACTATTATTTATATCTAACTTCTATATGGGATATATTGTCGGAGTCGTTTCTTTTATATACTTCATTGTGTCAGTTACTGTTATGATGCTTGATAAGAAGGGTGAAGAAAAGATAGATGTATTCAGGACTATTGGCAGATATTTTATCAGTGTTGTTGTTTCGGTAATGATATCAGCCATTGTCTGGCTTCCGGCATTAATGTTTATTCTTCGTAATGGTACGGGGGATGTTACGCCAATTAGAGATATAGTAATTAACATACTTGATGTATATAATCAGTTTTTCTATGGCCAGTTTCATGGCACTCTTGGTAGATATCCATATGTATATGTGGGAATTCCTGCTATGCTTGCTATGCCATTTTTCTTTATATCCAAAGATATTAAAGTAAAAGATAAGATAGTATATGGAATATTACTAGTATTTTTATGTTTAGCCTGCTTCGTTGAGCCATTGTATTATGCTATGCATGCTTTTGATATGCCGGATAGCTTTGGATACAGATTTAGTTTCTGTATAAGTTTTGTTGTGGCAGCGATGGGTGTTATAGCGATAAATAACGTTAAAAAGATAAAAATCAAATGGTTATTACTTGATATAGTGATAAGTTCAGTAATATATGTAATTCTTATGCTTCATCCGAAGGAGACCAATGGAGTTATCCTAAGCAGTAATCTATTATTCTTATTAATCAACATTGTTATTATGTTGATTTGGATATATGTATATTACTTCAAAAAGAAAGTTAATGAGAAAAATGTTACTACATATGCTGTAATTGTAATTAGTCTTGCAATTATTGAAATGGGCTCTTCAATATATCTGTCATTTTATAAGGATGCAGGCCTTAATCCTGATATGACTGAAAGAGAATGGGATAATTGGAATAATTCAATTAAAGATGGTCTAAAAATGGTCAAGTCATTAGAAGAAGGGCGAGATGACTTCTACAGAATTTATTCTACCAATGATATAGTTATATGTGCTGATACATATTATGGATTTAATGGAATGTTTGATTTTAGTTCCGCTCAGAATCTTAAAGTAAGAAAAACAATGGAGAACTTGGGATTTATGAGTTCACATAGTATGATTATGGGATATGGTATAACAGATATTACTAAAATGTTATTTAATGTTAGGTACGATATTTATGGTGTTCATCCTGAGACTGTGGCATTGTCAGAAGCTCATCCTGGAGTAGTAACAAATAATGAAATCTTAAATTTGGGATATATGGTTGATGAGAGCACGGCTGACTATAGTTTGATAAGTGGGAACCCATGGAGTAATAACAATAGCCTGTTAAGTGCTATGACGGGTGAAGATATTAAAGTATATGATGTTATCGATGATGTAGATATTCTTACTGATAATGTTGATGTATTAAGAGAAGACAATAAGATTATTCTTAAAAGAGATTCAAACTCTGATTATGAGGATATTGTTTTTACAATTCCATCAGATGACAGAGAGGCTTACCTTTACATAGATAATGATTATCACAGGTTTATCTTAGGGTCAGCTTATTATTATGGTGGCGATGAAAACTCATACTTAAGAAACGGTTACTTAAGCACGCCATTTCTTAAGAAAATGGAATTAACAGAAAACGGTTATGTTGCAGGCGCCTATATGGATGAAGATAGCTGGGATGAAATGGAACTTACCAGTGTTACAGCAGCATATCTTAATGTTGATGAGTTGACTAAAGCATATGACGCACTAAAAGACAATCAGTTTGAAGTATCTACATATAAGGATGGATATATAAAAGGTAAAGTAACAGCAGATGGAACTAAAGATTTATTATTTATGTCCATAGCGTATGATGAGAACTGGAAAGCATACGTTGACGGCGAAGAAACAGAGATTATTCCAGTCATTGATGATACTTTTATGGGAATTAAGTTAAATGAAGGCGAACATGAGGTATTATTTAAATATAAGCCTTATGGTGTACTGCCAGGGGCAATCTTAAGTATAGCCGGTTTGGGAATTATTGTTTTATGTGGTATACTTGGAAAGAGTGATAAAAAGAAGAAGGAAGAAATAGATGGAGAAACAGTCACAGGATAAAATAAGAAATTTCTGCATAATAGCCCATATAGATCATGGTAAGTCTACACTTGCAGATAGAATTATAGAAATGACAGGTCTTCTTACTGAAAGAGAGATGCATGCTCAGGTCTTGGATAACATGGATCTTGAAAGAGAAAGAGGCATTACCATTAAGTCTCAGACGGTAAGAACTATCTATAAGGCTAAAAATGGAGAAGAGTATGTATTTAACCTAATCGATACTCCGGGTCATGTGGATTTCAATTATGAGGTCAGCAGGTCTCTTGCTGCATGTGATGGTGCAATACTTGTTGTAGATGCGGCTCAGGGTATAGAAGCACAGACTCTTGCCAATGTTTATTTAGCATTGGATGCAGACCTTGAGATTATGCCTGTTATAAATAAGATTGACCTTCCATCTGCAGAGCCTGAAAGAGTTAAGGACGAGATAGAAGATGTCATTGGTCTGGAGGCTCAGGATGCTCCACTAATCTCTGCAAAGAATGGAATCGGTATAGAAGATGTTCTGGAAGGTATAGTTAATA
Organism: Lachnospiraceae bacterium UBA4338; assembly: GCA_002393735.1. GTDB lineage: Bacteria > Bacillota > Clostridia > Lachnospirales > Lachnospiraceae > UBA3766. The sequence continues at coordinate 100,817 of DGTK01000007.1, read as the reverse complement.
AGCTGCCTGCTCCTAAGGGAGATGCCAAAAGTCCTCTTAAAGCACTCATATTTGACTCTCTTTATGATGCTTATAAAGGTGTAATAGTATTTGTTCGCCTTATGGATGGCAAGGTTAAAAGAGGCACTCAGATTAAAATGATGGCCACCGGTGCAACTGCCGAAGTTGTAGAGGTAGGATATTTTGGTGCTGGCAGATTCATTCCATGTGATGAATTATCAGCAGGTGAAGTAGGATATATAACAGCATCAATTAAGAATGTTAAGGATACTCAGGTTGGCGATACCGTTACTGAGATGAATAATCCTTGTAAAGAAGCATTACCTGGATATAAGAAAGTACTTCCTATGGTTTACTGCGGTGTATATCCTGCAGATGGAGCTAAGTATCCGGATCTTAGAGATGCATTAGAGAAACTCAACTTAAATGATGCATCCCTTCAGTATGAGCCTGAAACATCAATAGCATTAGGATTTGGCTTTAGGTGCGGTTTCCTTGGACTTCTTCATCTTGAGATTATTCAGGAAAGACTGGAGAGAGAATATAATCTTGACCTTGTTACTACAGCGCCTGGCGTTATATATAAGGTTTATAAGACCAATGGCGAAGTAATAGAGCTTACTAATCCGAGCAACCTTCCTGATCCATCAGAGATTGATTACATGGAAGAGCCTATAGTATCAGCTGAAATAATGGTTACATCTGAGTTTATCGGCGCCATTATGGACCTTTGCCAGCAAAGACGAGGCAGATACCTTGGTATGGAATATATAGAAGAAACCAGAGCACTTCTTAAATATGAATTACCACTTAATGAGATTATCTATGACTTCTTTGATGCTCTTAAGTCCAAGTCCAGAGGCTATGCTTCGTTTGACTATGAACTTAAGGGATACGAGAAATCAGAACTTGTTAAACTCGATATCCTTGTTAACAGAGAAGAAGTGGATGCTCTTTCATTTATCGTACATAAAGATACAGCCTATGAAAGAGGTCGTAAAATGTGCGAAAGGCTTAAGGATGAGATTCCAAGGCATCTCTTCGAGATTCCTATACAGGCAGCAGTTGGTGGCAAAATCATCGCCAGAGAAACAGTTAAGGCCATGCGTAAGGATGTCCTTGCCAAGTGCTATGGTGGTGATATTACACGTAAGAAGAAACTTCTTGAAAAACAAAAAGAAGGTAAGAAGAGAATGCGCCAGATTGGTAATGTAGAAATACCACAGCAGGCATTCATGAGTGTACTTAAGCTTGATGAAGATAAGTAGTCAAAGGTTAATTGATGGATAATTATGTAAACAAAAATAATAATAGTAAACGCAAACTAGGGATATATATACATATCCCTTTTTGTGTTAGGAAATGTTATTATTGTGATTTCCTGTCCTTTGGAGGATGTAATGATAAGTTTGATAGTTATGTAAACTCTTTGGTGAAAGAAATAAAAACTGAAGGCAGCAGATATAATGATAGCTATGTGGTTGAGTCTGTCTTTATTGGCGGCGGAACACCGAGTATTCTAAAGACAGTGGATATTGCTAGAATACTTAATGTTTTGAAAGAAACATTTGAAATAGATAATAATGCTGAAATAAGTATTGAATGTAATCCGGGAACTGTTATTCCGGGATTCTTTGATAAGATTAAGGCAGCCGGAGTTAACAGGGTAAGTATTGGGCTTCAGTCAGCTTTGGATGATGAACTTAAGTTAATTGGAAGAATTCATACATATGAAGATTTTCTTAATACATATCAAATGGCTAAAGAAGCCGGAATAGTCAATATAAATATTGATCTGATTCATTCTTTACCTGAACAAACCAAAGAAAAGTATCTTCAGACATTAAATAAGGTAATAGAGCTAAAGCCTAAACATATATCAGCATATTCTCTCATAATAGAAGAGGGAACTCCAATAGCTGATATGAAATATAGTTTTCCATCTGAGAATGAAGATATTGAGTTTTATGAGCTTACTGAAAGGATACTGACGGAAGCCGGATATAACAAGTATGAAATATCAAATTTTGCTTTAGAAGGGTATGAGTGCAAGCATAATATTAAGTATTGGACGCTGGACGAATACTTAGGTTTTGGACTTGGATCTTCATCAATGATGATAATGGATGGCAAAAGAACAAGATGGCATAATATCACAAACTTGGATAAATATATAGCGGGTGATTATTCACATGAAGATATATCTGTTATAGAAGGAAGAGAAGATATGGCCGAATATATGTTTCTTGGGCTTAGAATGACAGAAGGTATCAGTGTTGACGGATTTCTTCGAAGATATGGGAAGTCAATAGAGAGTATATACGGCGATATAATAGCAAAACACACAGATGAGGGATTACTAAAAACAGTAGATAACAGAATTATGTTAACTAAAAGAGGTGTGGAATTATCCAACTACGTTATGAAGGACTTTCTATAGTAAAAAGGTGTTGCAACCATTTGTGCAATTAGATATAATAAATATGTTAGTCATTTTATGCGATGACAATATAAAATATTTGAAGGGGTTATTAAAATGGCAAGAATTGAAGAGATTTTGCAAGTTGCTATGGATGCGAGAGCATCTGATATTCATCTTACAGTAGGTCTTCCTCCTAAGATGAGAGTTAATGGACATTTGCTTAATATGGATTTTCCTATCCTTAGACAGGAAGATACACTTGGTATAGTAGGTCAGATCATGACCGAGCATCAAAGAGAAATGTTCGAAGAGAAGGGCGAACTTGATATGTCCTTTGCTATTACTAACTTAGGACGTTACAGAGTTAATGTATTCCGTCAGCGTGGTTCAGTAGCCATGGCTCTTCGTGCGGTTAATACCGTTATTCCTACACCGGCACAGCTGGGTGTTCCTAATGCAGTAGTGGATCTTTACAATCGTAAGAGAGGTCTTGTTCTTGTAACAGGTCCTACAGGTTCAGGTAAGTCTACAACACTTGCATCTATTATCGATAAAGCTAATAATAACAGAGACTGTCATATTATTACACTTGAGGACCCTATCGAGTACCTTCACCTTCATAAGGTTGCGATGGTTAACCAAAGAGAAATTGGTTTCGACTCAATGAGTTATGCCAATGCTCTTAGAGCTGCACTTCGTGAAGATCCTGATATTATCCTCGTAGGTGAGATGAGAGACTATGAGACAATTTCGGTTGCTGTAACAGCTGCCGAGACAGGTCACTTGGTTCTTTCAACACTTCATACCATTGGTGCTGCGGCTACTATCGACCGTATCATCGACGTATTCCCACCTCATCAGCAGCAGCAGATTAGAGTACAGCTTGCTAACGTATTAGAGGCAGTTATTTCTCAGCAGCTTATTCCTACAGCAGATGGAAGAAGCCGTGTTGCAGCATTCGAAGTTATGCTTGCTAACCACGCTGTTCGTAACATGATTCGTGAAGGTAAGTCACATCAGTTACAGTCTATTATGCAGACTAACCGTAAACAGGGTATGGTAACTATGGATGAAGCTCTTACACAGTTATATCTTGAAGGAAAGATTGATCAGGAAATGGTAGTTCAGTTTGCTCAGGATCCTGTAGGTATGATTGAGAAGTTAGGCCTTAGAGGCGTATCTGCTCCACTGTAATTAATTTATTTGTTTAATAAAGATATGATTCGCCGACTTATTGTCGGCGAATCTTGTCTTGATGATAAATTCAGTAATCGTAATAATCTATTCTTATACAATTTCGTTATAATTCCATTTTAATTTTTAAATAATATAGCCTTTCAAAGGTCTTTTTGTCGTGTTTTTAATTTTGTTTTGACAGGGCTTATTTAAGTGCGCCCAAAGGAGGTTATATGTTTGCAGTAATTAATTCTTCCTGTGTGGAAGGTATAGGTGGTCTGATGGTATCAGTTGAAATTGATATGTCATCAGGACTGCCTGGATTTGATATTGTTGGAATGGTTGGTAATGAGATTAAGGAAGCGAGGGAAAGGGTTAGAGTTGCTCTTAAGAATATAAGTGTTGAATTACCACCAACCAAGATAACTGTCAATCTTGCACCGGCTAATATTAAGAAAAGAGGTACAGGATTTGATATGGCAATAGCAGTTGGTATTCTGACTGCTCTTGGCAAAATTGATAATAAATATTTGGATGATTGCGCTTTTGTTGGAGAAATGGGACTTAATGGTGAGATTCAGTTTGTTTCGGGAATACTTCCTATTGCCATTGCCTGCCAGAAGCATGGGATTAAGAAGTTGTTCGTTCCCATAACAAATTTATCTGAAGGAGCAGTGGTAGAAGGAATAGAAGTATTTGGAGTAAATAATCTTTGTGAGATAATAGACCACTTTGATGAATGTAAGGATTATTCAATTCCAAGTCGAAGCGTGACTTACGAAGAAGTCTATTCAATGTATGACAGAAGCGGAATACCAGACTTTGCTGATGTATTAGGCCAGGATAATCTTAAACGCTGCGTGAAAGTGGTTGCAGCAGGAATGCATCATATGATAATGGTTGGTCCTCCGGGAGCAGGTAAAAGTATGATAGCTAAAAGAATGCCTTCGATTCTGCCTATTCTTACCAAGGATGAAAGTATGGAGGTGTCTGGAATATATTCCGTTGCAGGAAAACTCAGTGCTGAGAATCCACTTATTATTTACAGGCCTTACATGGCACCTCATCATACTGTTTCTGATAATGCGCTAACCGGAGGTGGAACAAATCCAAAGCCTGGAGTTATTTCATTATCCCATAGAGGAGTGTTGTTCTTAGATGAATTGCCACATTTTGGAAGGACAGCAATAGAGGCTCTTCGTCAGCCGCTTGAAGATAAAGAGGTGACAATATCGAGAGTTGCAGGTAATTATACTTATCCAGCAGACTTCATGCTAATTGGGGCAATGAATCCGTGTCCTTGTGGGTATTATCCTGACAGCTCCAAGTGCAGATGCTCTGAAGCACAGATAAGCAAGTATCTATCGAAGATATCCGGGCCGTTTATTGACAGAATTGATATATGTGCAACAGCTCTTGCTGTTAAACCGCATAAATTAAAGGGAAAGAAAACGGAAAGCAGCGCAGATATGCTTGTTTCAATTGAGAAAGCAAGATCCGTGCAAAAAGAAAGGTATAAAGATACCGGATATAAGTTTAATTCAGAAGTTCAGGGTAAAGATGTGGAGAAATACTGCATTGTAGATAATGAGGGAATGGCTTATCTCGATAAAGTGTACGACAGGCTAAGGCTAAGTGCCAGGTCTTATCATAAGACACTTAAGGTTGCCAGAACTATAGCAGACTTGGATGGTAAAGAGATTATAGATAAAGAATCGATAAATGAAGCATTAAGTTACAGATGGAATTATTAGGAGGAAAGATATGGCAGTTAAAGAGTTTACAAATAAATGGGATAGTATGCAGAGTCTTAGAAATGGATATGAGAATTATATGTCCGGGTTGGTGTCGGTTGACATAACAAGTGAAGATGCAAAAAGTATTAAAAGAGGAATATTAAGTTACCTATACAATAATCTTGATGGTTTTGGGTCAAAATCGATATTTGCGCTGTATGAAGCCGGATATGACGAAGAAAGCATGCTTGAACTATCAGATGAAGAATTGAAAAGACTTGTTACAAATGGTGCAAAAGGAATTAGCATTCACAGACAGATGATTAAGAATATGTGCACTGAAATGATAAAATGCTATAAAAACTTAGAAAAGAATGACAGTAAATATAAGGTTGTTCCTATATGGGATGAGAAATATCCAAGGAGATTATTAACAATACAAGATCCTCCATATTGTCTTAATTATATAGGAAGTTTACCTGATGAGAATATGCCAACAGTTGGAATAGTAGGTGCAAGAACCTGCTCGTCTTATGGCAGTGAAACGGCGCATAAGTTTGCTCATACTTTGGCTCAGGAAGGCATTCAGATAATAAGTGGGCTTGCTAATGGAATAGATGGAATATCTCATAAAGGAGCACTTGATGCAGGCGGAAAGACTTATGGAATATTAGGTAATGGTGTTGATATATGTTATCCGAAGGAGAATATTGAATCTTATAGAAAGATGCAGATAAATGGAGGCATAATAAGTGAATATCATCTTGGAGTACCACCATGTAACAGATTCTTCCCGGCAAGGAATAGGATTATTAGCGGGTTAAGCGATGCTCTTTTAGTTGTTGAAGCAAGAAAGAGAAGCGGAAGCTATATCACAGTATGTCAGGCTTTGGAGCAGGGCAGGGATGTATATGCAGTCCCAGGAAGAATAACAGACGGATTAAGTGAAGGCTGCAACAATTTGCTTAAAGATGGAGCCGGCTTCGCAGTTGATCCTTATGAACTGGCAAGAAGCATTAAAGAAATATTCGAAGACAGGAAACTTACATATGAGGAAGCAACTCTGGAAAAGTTTATATTAGAAAGAAATAAGTTTAAGAAGATAGATTATGAAGTAATAGAAGATATAGAGAATGAAGAAACTGAAAGTGAATCTAAAACATTTAAGAATCTAGAAGAAGCAGTGAAGTATGTCCTTGATACCAATTCCCAGACAGTCGCCGAAATAGCCGCTAAAGTAGAAAATGCAGGTGTGGAATGCAATTTTGTGGATGTAATAAATGTATTAAGTGGTCTGGAAATAGAGGGAATTGTTGAGAATAAGATGGGATACTATAAATTTATCTAGAATAAAAAGTATTAAGGAGAAATAAAAGTGAAAAATAAAAAGCGTAATGTGACTGTAATTAAGGATGCAGATGGAAATAAAATTGTTGTAATTAATGACATTTTTTTTAAGGGTAAAAGAAGTATACATTGGGGTGAAGTGGAAAAATATTTAAGAAAATATGTTGGAGATTTTTATTCCGTTGCGGAAAATGCGGAAATGATCTATATTGGAGCCGACCTTCCTAAGGAATACGCTGGTTCTATTTATACAAAGTCATTGAGAGGAACAAATGCGAAGGCAAAAGCTAATGCTGCTCCAGGAATTCCAGAAATGATAGAAATAGCAACAAATGGTGTCTTTGAGAAAAATAAAAAAGAAAAACATAGAAGAGATGCAGAAAATGGGTGGTATCGTTACGACACAAGATTCGCGTTGCCAATATATGGAACTGATGGTGACATTGAAAGATATAATGTTTTTAAGTGTAGATTGTTAATTAGACATGCTTCGAGTGGTAAAAAATATTTGTACGATGTTATGGAAATAAAAAAAGAAACGAGCAAGTCTTGTCAGGAATAAATCCATACCCAGTATTAAAACCCGTTTCCTTAATTGATATTACCAAAATATGTAATAAATGTCAACATTTGGGAGAAAAATACAATTATTCTTAGAATAAATTCATGTTGCGATTGACAATAGTACCAATAAAAGGTACTATTGAAATGTAAATTAAACGAGTATGATAGAGGTATAGTTGTATGATGAATTACAAGGGTTATATTGGCAAAGCAGAATATGATGGTGATAATCATATATTTGCAGGAATTGTTGTTAATACCAGGGCAGTTATCACTTTTCAGGGTACAACTGTTGAAGAATTAGAGAAAGAGTTTCATAATTCTGTGGATTATTATATTGAGTGGTGCAAGAAAGATGGAGTGGAACCGGAAAAACCATATTCAGGAAAGTTTAATGTTAGATTTTCTCCTGAATTACATCAAAAGGCAGCGATAAGAGCAAAAATCCTTGGAATATCACTTAATAGTTTCGTAGAAAAAGCTGTGGAAGACGAACTATTAAGGGCAGAATAAGTAGATTTACTGCTTTCGGTAAGACGATAATTAAGAAAAATAATAAAAAATTATAAAAAATGGTTTATTTCTTTTAGAAACTTTTGTATAATATAAAAATGTATAGGGTAAATCTATGCCTATATATCTATGTTTAAATGGGAGTTATTGGGAAAATGGCTATTTTTAGTAACAGAATCCGTATAGGTGACTTACTTGTTCACAAAGGTTATATCACTGAAGATCAGTTATCACAGGCTCTTGAAGAGCAACAGAAACAAAAAGGTAAATTAGGTGAAGTTCTTATTTCAATGGGATTTATCTCTGAAGAACAGTTCGGTGAAGTTATTTGTGATAAGTTAGGTGTTTCGCCTGTAAATCTCAAAGACGTAAAATTTGATGATGAATTAATTCAGTTAGTCGGTGAGACTATCATGCGTAGGGATGTGCTTATCCCTATTGGATATGATGAAGAAGATTATACCAAGTTAAAGGTTGCTATGGCAGACCCTCTTAACCTGGCAGCAATCGATGATGTTAACTTAGTTACAGGTTATGATGTTGCTCCGTATTACTGTAGTGCAACACAGATTAATATTCAGTTAGATAAGTTCTTTGGTAAGAAACAGGCGATGGAAGCTGCTGAGCAGTTCGAAGCTGAACATGCCAACGAATTCGATGTTAATGAGGAACAGGAAGAAGATGCATCAGTAAGCGATTCTCCTATCGTTAAGATTGTTAGAACAATGCTTCAGGAAGCAGTTCGTATGGGGTCTTCCGATATCCATATTGAACCAATGGAAAGAAGTGTAAGAGTAAGATACAGAATCGATGGTGTGCTTAAGATAGCGATGGAATATAACACCAATGTGTTATCTGCCATGGTTGCGCGTATTAAGATTATTTCCGGTCTTGATATTTCTGAGAAGAGAAAACCTCAGGACGGTCGTCTTACACTTGATGTAGACGGCGAAGAATTCGACGTCCGTGTTAGTATACTTCCTACGGTATACGGCGAGAAGACGGTTATGCGTCTTACTAAGAAAAAAGGTCTTACTAAAGAAAAGAAATACTTAGGTCTTTCTCCTGAAGATGAGAAGAGACTTGATGGTATTACTCATAACCCACATGGTATTATCTTAGTTACCGGGCCTACCGGTTCTGGTAAATCTACAACATGTTATACCGTTCTTAATGAACTTAATAAAGAAACAGTTAATATTATCACTGTTGAGGACCCTGTCGAGGCGAATGTTCCTGGTGTTAACCAGGTACAGGTTAATGTTAAGGCTGAACTTACATTCGCAAGTGCCCTTAGATCTATACTTCGTCAGGACCCTGATATTATTATGATCGGTGAGATTCGTGATGGTGAGACTGCAGGCATCGCTGTTCAGGCTTCTATCACAGGTCACCTTGTTATATCAACACTTCATACTAACTCGACATCTGCTTCAATCACTCGTTTGATTGATATGGGCGTTGAACCTTATCTTATTGGTGATGCAGTTGTTGGTATTATTGCACAGCGTCTTGTTCGTAGACTCTGTCCAAAGTGTAAAGTTGGAAAAGAGGCAACAGAGAGAGAAAAGAGCATGCTCAAGTATCCTGAAGATCAGCCTCTTACCATATATGAGCCTGGTGGATGCGAAGAATGTAATAAGGGGTATAAAGGCCGTATAGCTATATACGAGATTATGCCTATTACTACAAAGATTAGAAAAGTATTACATCAGACTGTAACTGCGGACGAAATCCAGGAAGTTGCTGTAGAAGAGGGTATGAATACTCTTCGTATGGCAGGTGCGCGTAATGTTATCGAAGGAATTACTTCTATCGAAGAGATGGTAAGAGTTGCTTACGATATGGATGAGGCAGTAGAAAATTAACAGAAAGTAAAGGTGGGGACCTATGGCTGAATTTCAGTACACGATTATCACGCCGGAAGGCAAGACAAAGAAAGGTAATATTGAAGCTAAGAACAAAGAAATAGCGGTTGCTAATCTTAAAGCTCAGCATAATACCGTTACTTCTATCACAGAAGCAGGTGGCTTGGCTAAGAAGTTTAATTTTAACTTTGGTAAGAAAGTTAATAAGAGAGATTTTGCAATTTTCTGTCAGCAGTTCGTAAGTATTAATGGTGCCGGTGTTACAATTATTGATGCATTCCAGATGCTTGCAGAACAAACAGAAAATAAAGCGCTTAAAGAAGCTCTTGAAGGTGTTCATACAGATATTTCAAAAGGTGATTCTCTAGCAGTAGCCATGAGAAGAAGAACGGGTATCTTCCCTGAGATGCTTTGCAACATGGTAGAAGCGGGTGAAGCATCTGGCTCTCTTGATAAGTCTTTTGGACGTATGGCTGTTCAGTTCGATAAGGATGCGGCTTTGGAATCAGCAGTTAAGAAAGCGCTTATTTATCCTATAGTTCTTATTGTGGTTATGATTGGTGTTATCTTTGTTATGATGACATTCGTTATTCCGCAGTTTATGGGTATGTTTGAGGAGATTGGTGGTCAACTTCCAGCAGTTACTCTTGCACTTATAGCTATTTCGAATTTCTTTGTTAAATTCTGGTGGTTGATTATATTAGGAGCAATTGCTTTGGTGTTTGGATACAAATTCTATTATGCAACAACTCCAGGAAAGAGAGTTATTGATAAGATTAAGATTAAGATTCCTGTACTTGGTCCAATTCAGACTAAGAGTGCTTGTGCAAAGTTAGGTAGAACTCTTTGTACTTTGCTTGGTGCCGGCGTTCCGATGATTGATGCCCTTGATATCACGGCAAGATCAATGGATAACATTCACTATAAGGATGCTATGTATGAAGCTAAACAGCAGGTCATAAGAGGCGTTGCTCTTTCCAGACCGCTTAAGACTTGTGGCTTGTTCCCGCCAATGGTTATTCATATGACTTCAATTGGTGAGGAAACTGGTAATATTGAAGTTATGCTCGAAAATGTTGCAAGATATTTTGAGGATGACGTTCAGATGGCCACAGAGTCTATGATGGCTCTTATGGAACCTGCCATTATCATTGTTATGGCATTTATTGTAGGCTTCCTTGTAATAGCAATGCTCAGCCCAATGTTCTCGCTGTACGAGTCTTTGAGTTAATAAAGATTAGAGTTTATTATATATTTTCAAAACGGAACTTTATGGTTCCGTTTTGTTGTATGTGCATAAATCGGCAACAAGGTATGAAATGTTAATTGACATTATGCACAAAGATTGACTTTAAATGTTAACATTATTCACAAATATAAAAAATATATAAAATCTGCCTTGAATAATAATTTTTCTTTTGCTATATTATTAGTACAGAATTTGAATGTCACAATTAAATAGTAAAGGAGATTTTTAGTTATGAATAATAACAAAGGTTTTTCATTAGTTGAACTTATTATCGTTATTGCTATCATGGCAATCTTAGTTGGTGTTATGGCTCCTCAGCTTATCAAGTACATCGAGAAGACAAACGTATCTTCAGATACACAGCTTTGCGATACTGTTAAGACAGCTGTAACAACAGCAGTTATGGATCCTGAAGTTCTTAATCAAGCAACTTCCGTTACAAAGATTAATACTTGGTCTTCACCTCAGGCTTTAAGCGGTATTACATCAGGTGCTACAAAAGCTGAATCTTCAGTTCTTGAAGCTTTAGGTGTAACATCAGGTGCAAATGCAAACAGCCAGCTTAAGTCTTCTGGTGCTGCATCACATGGTGTTTCTTTCCAGGTTGTTGGTTCTAATGCAGTTCATGTTTGGATTGATGGAACAGATAATTCAGGTAAGAAGGGTAGTGTAACAGGATACTCAAAAATCTATGTTGACTAATTTAATGTGATTATTCAAAAAAGGCGGATTGTTGTCCGCCTTTTTTTTGTGAAAGTTTTTAATAAATATGCTATTAGTATTAACAGTAGTTCTTGTGATGCTGCGGTAGGGTAAAATGTTAAATAAAATAAAACAGATATTCATAAATCATAAATATTCCATATTTTCTTTTTTTATTACAATGATTGCCGGCTTATTTATATTTATCCTGCGGGACTATTTGACCGATGGTAAATATATTTATTTTCATTCGGATCTTCAACATCAAATGATGCCAATGACAGAGATGTTTCTTGGGAAACTATTTAAAGGTTTTAATATCTTTTATTCATTTGATATCGGACTGGGAATGGGTACGATACCGGTTTATACCAATGGAACATGCTTTAGTTTTTTGAATATTATTTTATTGCTTCCACTGAAGAGTGAGATAAGGTATTTTTTACTTTTTTTAATTAAAGTTTCACTGGGAGCCTTTGCATTTTCGGAACTGAATATATATGTAACAAAAAAAAGAAAAAAATATATAGTGTTGTTTTCTTTGGCATATGCTCTTTGCAGTTTTAATCTGGTATATTATTATGTAATTATTTGGCATGATGGCATATACATGTTGCCGATTATTATTCTTGCAATATATCGATTTTTAAACGAAAAGAAAACTTATTTATTGATGTTTTCCTATGCATATCTTTTTATCTGTAATTTTTATTCCGGGTACGTCATCGGTATTTATTCCTTTATTATTTTTCTTTGCTTATTATGGATGAATGAAAGTAAAATAAAAGATAAATTTAGAAAAGTAATAAACTACATTATACATATATTTGTTTCGGTGCTGATTTCATCTGCTTTTTTGTTGCCGACGGCGGTATATCTTATTAACAATGATGCTTCGGAGAATACCGGGTTTGAAAAAATATCTATTAATATGCTTGATCTGATTGAACAATTATTTATGGGACAATATGTATTCGATCAGGATAAGGGCTTGACTCCGTATGTATATTGTGGATTGTTTTCTTTGATGTGTATGTTTATTTTTTATTTTAATAAAAAGATAAAAAATAAAGCAAAAATATATTTTTCTATTCCCATAGTGTGGTTATTTTTCTGCTTCCTTACTAAACCGGGATACATGATAATGCATGCATTTAATAATCCAGACAGTTATGGGAACCGATTTGCTTTTTTACTTTCGTTTACTATTTTATTTATCGTATCCTTATATTTTGATGATATAATTGAAACAAAAAAGAAATATGTTGTCAGTATTTCTTTGTCATTAATTATCTACTTTCTTTTATATAATTCATTACTTCGAAAATTATCGAGCATAGAACACAGTGTAAATTATATAGTTGCAGTTTTGAATGTTTTAATAATATTGATTTATACATTAATGATTGTTTATAACAAAAAAAAGAAAGATTTATTTGTGTCAGGTCTAATTGTTTTAACATTTATTGAAATAATATATAATGGGATAATACTTAATAATACTCTCGACCGGAGTACGGCTGAATATAAGGATATATATGATGTGTATTGTGTTGAAACAGAGAAAAAAGTCGAACAGTTAGGAGATGATTATACAAGAATAATTGTAAATGATCCGATTTCATATAATTTATCTCAAAACATAGGATATAGATCATTGTGTATTTTTTCGTCATTTATAGATACCGATTTAAGGAAAACAATTAGAAAACTAGGCTATCTGGCAAGCAATCTGGATATTAAAGACCAGGGATACACAGAGGCGACCGGGCTGTTGTTGGGAGTTGATGATATTATTTATATAAGAAAGGATAATGCAGGTTGGTCATCAAATGTTGAAGAAAAGAGAGGGCTTCCTATTGCCTATATGGTCAATGATGATTTATTTGATGTTAAACTTAATGATAACCCTTTTGACAACATAAATATGATTTTATCTGCGATGTGCGGAGAGGATAAGGATTATTTTTATAACACAGGAAACAACATAGAATTATATACTGATAATGTGATTATTGATGATGGCGAATATGAAGGTCGTCGGGTTGTTGCGTTTTCTTTGGAAGATTTATATAACAATCATGGTAATATTAGATTTATCGATCCTAATAAAGAAAGCAGGTATTGTTATTTTAGTATTAATGAAAATTATATATATTATGATTCACCGATTGTTTCGGGAAGTGATGAAGGATATCGAAATAAATATGATGCTTCGTTTCTGTCATCGCCGCATATTGTCAGTATGAACGAAACTGATGATTGTTCGGAATGCTACATCATACTTGATGAGCAAACGGTAAATGGATATTACTTTGACCAGGCTTACTTTTACGGATGCCATGATGAAATATTGGATGGAGTATATGAACATCTTAAGAGTATGTCGATTGATATTGATAGATTTGGAGATGGTCGTGTATCAGGATATGTTGAATCCATAAAAGATAACGATATATTATTTACGTCAATTCCGTATGATGATAACTGGAACGCTTATATTGATGGGCAAAAGGTTGAAACGATAAGATTGATTGATAATGCTTTTTTAGGAATTGTTATTCCGGAAGGAAAGCACTATATAGAACTGAAATACGTCGACAAATGGATGATCAGAGGACTAATGCTTTCACTGGTCGGATGGTTTATAATTATTATAATGTTTGTTTGGGATAGATCCAAACCGGAGAAAAAGGAATATAATGTATAATAAATTAAAAAGTAAGATTATAGATAATAAATATCCAATGTTAACTTTTATTGTTACATTTTTGATGGGAATAATAATTTTTTCCATTCAGGGAAGACTTATTGGCGGATATTTAACTTTTGTGCATTGTGATATGAAGAATCAGATGATTGCGTATATTACAATGTTCTTAAGGCAATTATTTGTTGATCATAATCTTATATATTCTTTTGACTTTGCTTTGGGAGGATCGACGATACCCCAATATGCGTTTTATGCCTGTTTCAATCCTCTTAATCTGATATTGCTTCTTCCTGTAAATATTAATGTCAGTTCTTTTCTTCTCGTTATGACAAAACTCTCTTTGGGCGCTTATGCATTTTGCCTTCTCTGCAAAAAAAATACAGAGAAAGTGGACTGCATAACTGTTTTGCTATCGGTATCATATGCATTGTGTGGATTTAATTTAGCATATTACCATGTAATAATATGGTTAGATGGCGTGTATTTACTGCCTGTGACGGTTATGATGATAATAAAACTGTTAAAAGAAAAAAGAGAGTCTTCGCTGATTTTAATATATGCCCTTCTTTTTATTGTTAATTTTTATACGGGATATATTGTGGGGATATATACTTTTATCTTTTTTGTGTTATATCTTGTATTGATTGATGATAATGCGAAGACGGACAAAATTAAGGTATTTTGCAGATATATAATGTATGTGTTTTTGGCGGTTTTGATATCAATGGTTGTTCTTTTACCGACCGCAGTTAGTCTTGTGCAGAATTCACCTGAAGATGCTCTTGGCTTTGATGAAACAATAATTAATATTTTTGACATGCTGAAACAATTTTATATCGGTCAGGCTTATGATGAGGTCGGATATTATCCTTATCTGTATTGTGGATTGATTCCTTGTGTTGTCTGTCCATTGCTTTATACTATAAAAGAAATCAAAAGAAATATAAAACTTTTTTTTGCATTAATTACAGTTGTTCTTATTCTTTTTGCGGTGACGGAACCGGGATATATGTTTATTCATGCATTTAATAATCCTGATGGTTTTGGCCATAGATACGCATATTTATTTGTATTTACTCTTTTATTGATGTTTAGTATCTGCAGAAGTTATTTAAACGACATAAAAAGTGGTTATTACATATTGATGTGTGTCTTGATGGCTGTTTTTATTTCTGTCTATTCATATGTACAGAAAAAGCCGGAGTATATTGAACAACCATCAAACATAATGTATGTAACGTTATGTAATGTTATTTTTTTAATGGCATATATGTTTATTTTTGTGTATTTGATAAGAAAAAAGTATGCAAAGGTTATATTTTCGTTAATGATAATATGTGAACTTTTGATAAATGGTTTCATATTCAGAAATGTATATCTAAGACCTCTTTACGAAGTGAAAGAATTCTATGATTATTTTTATAATGAGGAAGAAGAAATAATAAAAGAAGTTAAGGAAGAGGATGATATATTCAGAATATATATGCCTAAAGCGATTACTTATAATAATCCCCAGCTTATGGGATATGGCGGAGTGAATGCTTTTTCTTCTATTTTAAACGGAAAACTTAATATTACCTTGAGGAGACTTGGATACAGGTCTAATTATCTTGCAATGTCTGAAGATGGTTCCACACCTCTTATGAGAATTTTACTTGGTCAAAATTATTATGTATATACTAATGACTTAAATACATATGCCGATCCTATTAAACCTAAATATGAAAAGAAGGATGCGTTGCCGATTGCATATATGATTTCTGATGATATTAAAGGTGTTTCTTTGGCGGATAAGACGAATCCTTTCGATAATCAGGATGATTTGATCTCTGCAATGTGCGGGGAAAAGATAGATTATTTTTATAACACAGGTGAAAATGTTGATATAAGACCGGAAAACGTCTATGTAGGAGATGGTATATATGAAAATGAAGAGGTGGTTGGTTTTGAAATAACAGACGATAATGCTCCAAAGGGTTATATTGATTTTGTTGATGAAACATATAACAGCGGATATGCATATTTTGAGATGATGGATTCATACGCATATACGAAAAGCCCTGTTTTATACAATGATTTGAATGAATATTATCTGACTTTTAATAACAATGCCTTGTCGGAACCTAAAATTATGGAAATGAAACAGTTTAATGATGGTTCTCATGTCTATATTATTATGGATGAAAATACAGACAGTAAGTATTATTTTAAAATGGCCTATTTTTATGGTACTAATGACTTGGAACTTCAAAAGGCATATGAAAAACTGTCTGCCGGTGCAATGGATGTAGAAGTGTTTAAGGATGGATATGTTAAAGGTATGGTTTCATCAGCGGAAGGTAAGGACATTCTTTTTACATCAATTCCTTACGAAGAAGGATGGGATATTTATATTGATGGTATAAAGAGCAGCAAGATTGCGCTTGTAGATAATACTTTTCTCGGGGCAGAAATACCATATGGTGATCACTTGATTGAATTCAAATATACAGATAAGTGGGCTGTTAAGGGCGGAATAGTTTCATTGGTCGGATTGATTTTTACTGGGGTTGTTGTATATATGGACACCCGGCGAAAGAATACTAAAGTTGAAGCAGGTGCTGTAAGCGAAGAAAAAATGTGTAAAGAGGAAACAGATGGGGGAGTTAATGATAGTGGGCAACAAAATGAGCAATAAATTGAATAAAAGAGAGTTATCATCAGGTTTGGTTTCCGCCGGACTGGTTTTTTTTGCTGGGATAATCATATACTTTGTCAGAGGGCGACTTTTGGGTGAACATACTTTTATGCACGCTGATTTGGCCGCACAATATAGTTCATTTGCAAAACTGTTCTTAAAACAACTCTTTGGTCATCATAATATTATTTATTCCTGGTATGTAAGCATGGGAAGCGATACTTTACCTATATATGCTTTTTATTCCTGTTTTAGTCCTTTTACATTAATTTATGCATTTGACTTTAATATTGATCTTTTATCTTTTGCGGTAACATTCGGTAAATTGGCATTATCTGCCGCAACATTCAATGCATTTGTTAGGAGGCGCATAGGGGTACGTTCGCCGTTAAGCATTGCTCTTGGAATGTCCTATGCTTTGAGTGGATTCTCTTTGGCATATTATTCCAATATGATCTGGTTTGATGCTTTATATATTCTTCCGATTATTATTGGACTGGTAATCAATTTTGTTTATGGAAAAAGCAAGGCTGTTTTTTTGGTATTGTCGTATGCTTATATTTTTGTAGTGAATTTCTATTCCGGTTATAATGTGGGGATATTTTCGGCAATAGTTTTTTTGGCGCTTTTAATTAAAAATGAAAAACTTTCGATTAAGAGTAAAATAAAAAAGATTATTGTTTTTGTAGTTGTTGCGTTATCTGCGGGGTGTCTTTCAATGCCTGTTCTGTATCCTACAGCCAAAGCTTTTTTGGGTGGAAGAGTGAGCGACAGTTCGGCTTTTCTGGGACTTCATCTTAACGTTTTTGACTTATATAATCAGCTCTTTATTGGCCAGGCTTCGAGCAGAGAATTCGGACATTTCCCGTATATTTACTGTGGTCTTTTTTCGCTGATTCTGGTTTTGGCGTTTCTTTTAAATAAAAAAATAAATAAAAAAGATAAGATAATCGCTTGTTTGATAACAGGTATATATGTAATTGCGAGTTTTATAGAGCCGCTGTATATGTTTTTTCACTGTTTCGATACGCCGGATTCGTATAATTTCAGATATTCTTATTTGATTATTTTTATGTTGCTGTGCATGGCCGGTTTTGGTTTAAGAAATATTGAAAGTATAAATATTAAAACCATTGTTGCTTGGACAAGTATAAGTGTTATTATTTTTGTGTTATACAGTGTAATACAGGTTAGATTATATAATTACATTATTGGATTGGATCCTAAAGTTTTGCTGGTTAACATCATTTTTGCGGTTATCTATGGGTTCGTAATATATAGATATGTTAGAAATGATGCCAAAAAAATACTATTTCAAAAAATATTGCTAAGTCTTGTTTTTGTGGAATTATGTGTGAATGGGCTGTTCTATGGTAGTATTAATCAAAAAGTCAAATCGGAAGAAACGAAAGTTTATTTTTTTTATAACAACCAGATTGAGAATGTAGTAAAAAAGTTAAACGAAGATGATAAAGGATGGTATCGGGTATATTCGCCGAATTCTCTATATTGTAATGATTCTATGAAATATTTCTATAGGACTATTGGCGTTTTTTCGTCTTATCAAAACCAAAATTTAAGAAAAACGCTGGGCCGTCTGGGATATGTGTCAAGCGCGCTTACACATAGAGATATGGGTTCTACGGAAATAACTCGAATGTTGATGGGCGAAAAGTATACTATTGTATCGAGTACATGGAATAAACGTTTGGATGAAGCACACTATGAACTTAATGATTGCTGGTTGCCAATTGGGTATATGGTATCTGATGGCATTTGTAATGTTACATTAACTGATGATAAAAATCCTTTTGCCAATCAGAATAAATTGCTTAGTGCGATGATTGGTGAAGAAGTAGAATATTATACCAATTCAGGAGAAAATATTAAAATTGATTATTATAATGCTCATCAGGTTGAAACGGATGATTATCCTTATTTTGCTCTTGATAATGCAGCTGAATCGGGGTTTGTTGTTTTTTATGATGAAACCAATAAGACGGATTACGCATATTTTACAACCCCTTTCGTAATGGAAGCGGGAGATTCTCCGATTGTAACAAACAGTGAAATGGAAACCGGTCCACTCATAATGGACTCATTCCTTTTGTCGCCGCATATTGTGGAAACCGCAGAGGATGACAGTGAAATATATATTGTTATGGGCGGGACGAGACAGTCGTGGGCAACATTCGAAAAAGCATATTTCTATTCTTCCAATGAAGAACAGTTACAGCATATATATGGCGAATTGTCTGATGACATATTAGAAGTTGCTGATTATGGCGATGGATATATAAAAGGCAACATAAATAAAGATACGCAGGACGAAATCCTTTTCTTGTCAATACCTTATCAAGAAGGCTGGAAGGCTTATGTAGATGGAATTGAAACCAAAGTCATCCCTTTGGTTGATGATGCTTTTATAGGAGTGGACATTCCCGAAGGGGAGCATGAAGTGGTACTTAGGTACTATGATAACAATATAACGACAGGACTTGTTATGATGCTATTTGGTATTTTGCTTGCAGGATGTGTTGCTGCTGTTGAAACTAAATATGTTGAACGTAAATCTATAGTAGGGCAGGATTTAGGCGGAAAGTAAGCATTCTCTTGAAGTTGCGTGTTTTTGCCGGTGGTAAAGTGCAAAAATTGCATAATGATTTCGGTGAATGTGCAAATTGACGAATTTAATGTATGTATTAGTTAAAAAGTTCTAAAATATCCATATATTCTTCTTGAAAGCCGCTTGCAGTTTTGCTATAATTGTAATAACTGTAAGAATGTGTAAATTTGGTTTGGAAGCAGAAATGTCTGATTTATTGTTGTTAGGAACAAATGGAATTATTGTATTATTCGTATTATTGTTTTTATTTGGAATAGTAATAGGAAGTTTTCTAAATGTACTGATATACAGAATTCCATTGAAAGAAGACATTGCTATTGAAAGATCACATTGTATGCACTGTGGACATGTTCTTAGTTGGTATGAACTTATTCCACTGTTTAGTTATATTATTCAGGGAGGCAAGTGCAGAAGTTGTAAAAAGCACATTTCCATACAGTATCCGTTAGTTGAAGCGCTAAATGCTATTTTGTGGATGGGTGTTGTTTGTGCCAATGGATTAAAAATAGAGACTATACTGTTTTGCTTGTGTTCGTCAGTACTTATTGTGTTAGCAGTAATCGATGAAAGAACAAAAGAAATACCGCTTCCACTTAATATTGCAATATTTGTACTGGGAATAGCCAGAATTTGTTTTGACTACACTCACTGGTATGAATATGTTATAGGAATGCTGGTTGTTAGCGGATTGTTTTTCCTGATTGTTGCGCTTTCGAAAGGGAGAGCAATGGGTATGGGAGACGTAAAACTCATGTTTGCGGCTGGCTTATTACTGGGTTGGAAGCATATATTGCTTGCTATGATATTAGGATGTGCTCTTGGCTCTGTTATACATTTGATTAGAATGAGAGTTCAGAAGAAAAATAGTGAGTTGGCATTTGGTCCGTATCTCGCTATGGGCATATATCTTACATTTATAGTAGGACAACCAATTATAAATTGGTATATGGGTTTATTTAGAGTTTAGTTTTGGATTAATTCAGCAAAAGCTGATTTAGTTATAAAAAGAAGAAAAAATAAAACTACGAAAGGGGACAAAAAATGGAACAAAAACTATTGTCCATTCATGTTGGTGCCGAGGTTACACGTGTCTGCGAAATAACTAAGAAGTCCGCAACAAGCATTACGGTTACCAACGCGAGCGAAGTGTCCACTCCGGCAGGAGCATACGATGATGGTTACATCACAGACGTAGCAGCTCTTGCAGAGGCAATTAGAGGTAGTGTATTTGGCAGAGGATTCGCAACATCCAAAGTTATCTTCACTATTGGTTCTAAGAAAATAGCAAGTAAGGAAATTGTTATTCCTTTTGTTAAGGGTGGCAAGAAGAAAATCGCTCAGATCCTAGAAGCAAACTCAACAGAGTATTTCCCAATGACTGCTGCTGGTGAATTTATTTTTGCTCACAGCATTATGGAGAACTTCCAAGACGAAGAAGGAAAGAAGATTCGTCTTACAGCTGTTGCAGCACCAAGAGACCTTGTAGATGGTTATTATGAGCTGGCTACAGAACTTAAACTTCAGGTAGAAGATATTGATTACCTTGGTAACTCGGTTCTACAACTTCTGTCGCTTCAGATGAAGGATAGTTCTACAATACTCGTATTACAGATTGAAAAGGATCTTACTTATGTTAACGTTATGAGTGGTAAGGATATCATTCTTCAGCGTTCAGTTCCTTATGGTAAGAATGCCGTTATCAATTCTATGATGGAGATTAAGAAACTTACTGAGAAGGAAGCTAAAACACTCCTTTCTAACAGAGATATGATTGATCAGCAGGTTACTGAAGAAGAATATGCTGAAGCTGTTCGTTATCTTGTAAGTTCAATCGGTAGAATTGTTGAGTATCACAGAAGCCGTAACCCAGAAAGAATTATCGATGGTATTAAGGTGTTTGGTGAAGGCTCATCAATCGCAGGTATTGATGAAGTTCTTAGGCAGGAACTTGGTGCAGAAGTAACCAGATTCTCGTCTTTGGAAGGTGTAAAGGTTAGTGGTAAGGCATATCTTTCCGGTGATACAGCTCTTAGATATCTTGCCAACTTCGGTGCGGTTCTTCAGCCAATCGGACTCAAGATTCAGGTTGGTTCATCCAAGGAACAGGCATCTAAGTCAGCAAATATTCTTCTCATTGTTTTAATTGTTCTTGCTGTACTTGTTATGGGTACTTGGAGCGCAATTAAGGCCGTTAGTTACTTCGGACTCAAGGCTGCTAAACAGTTGATTGAGGCTGATATTGCAAGAATGGAAGACATTGAACAGATTGCTAATAATTACGAGAATGCAGCAAATGCATATAATATTGTTAAGAGCTTTACTGATTCAACTAATTCCAATAATGAGATACTCCTTGATTTTATTTTGGATTTAGAGAAGATTTCTCCATCAAATTCACAGATTAAGCAGTTCCAAGCTGCAGATGGTGCTGTTCAATATTCTGCCATTTTCTATACGGATGACAAAGATGTTGTGGCTGATTATATAGTTGAATTACAAAAACTTGATTATGTAACAGGTTATTCTTTGCCAGCAATTAAAGTTGTTCAAGAAGAAATTTCCGATGAAGAAAGAGCGGCTAGAGAAAGAGCTATTGCTGATGGTGAAGATGTTGCTCCTGCTGAACATTTGGAGTTTGATATTACTGTGTTTATTGAAAATGCTACAGCTAATGAAGTTAGCCCAGAAGTTGAAGAAGCACTTAGAATGATGAATGCAGCTGGCGCTACTGCTGAAGAAAATGTAGAAGGAGGTGCTCAATAATGAAAATTAAAGATAGAGACGTGAAAATCCTTCTGTTATTACTTATAGTTGCAATTGTTGTTTTACCTTATGTTTTCTTTATTAAGCCTACCAATGAGAAAATAGATGGTTTGACTGCTGAGATTCAGACTTTGTCTGAAAGACAAGCTTATTTACAGGCTCTTGATCAGAATAGAGATTATTATCTTAAGAGTATAGAGGTGCTTAATAGTGCCAGAGATGAACTGATTGCTAATTACCCTGGTGGCATTAAACAGGAAAATACAATCGTATTCTTAAGAAATTTGGAACTTACCAATCCATTGTCTATGTTAGTTATTTCATTTGGTGATGTTGCAAGTATTCCTGTAGCGGATGCATATGTTGATCAAAATGGTGAAGAACATGAAGCTTTGACTGCTTTAGCTCAGACTAATACAATTAATTTCACATCTACTTATGAAGAAATGAAGTCTATGCTTGCGTACTTCAATAATTACGAAGAGAGAATGGTTGTATCAGCAATTTCAATGGATAAAAAAGAAACTGGTTTGCTTGAAGGTACTTTTGTAGTTAATCAGTATGCTGTTCTTGGTACGGGAAAAGAACTTGCTCCTGCTAAGATTCCTGCAGTTGAACACGGTGTGGTTGATGTATTCGGAAACTTCGTTGAAGGTGAAGAAGAGGAAGTTGCACCAGTAGAAGAATCAAATGAGGATGAAGAAGAGGAAGATAATTAATTATTAATAACTACTCCTGCGGCGCTTGTGCGTCGCAGGATAAAGTTATATTGAGCATTTATCAAAGAAAAGAATTGATTTGGAAGTATCAAAGATGCCACTTTATGGTAATTATTATCAATGGATACTATAATGACTGATTGTTTTTTTTGATAAGATTTCAAACATTATTGAATGGGGAGGAAAGGAATGAAGGTGAAAAAAGAAAAACCCAATAATAAAAATAACAAAGGTTTTACGTTAATTGAAGTATTGCTTGCCATTGTTATTTTATCACTTGTTAGTGCTCCAATATTACGTGGGTTTATTGTTACAGCTAATACTTCTGCCAGAGCTAGAAAAATAATGGAAGCTACTGATGTGGCTCAGCTTATTGTAGAAGAAATATCTGCTATGACTTATGAAAATGATGGAGGATTTAGTAAAACTTTTTTAACTGATCCTGACACTTCAAGAGAAAGACTTAAATCGGTTCCATATGATACTACAGGAAAGGTAATTCCATTGGCTCAAGCGGAATTTTTTACTCGTGTTAGAGATGAGGCTGGTGCGGACAAAACAGTCTATATTTGTACACATCAAGCTCCTGCATCTAATCCTAAATTTGCTGGATATAATGTTATAGCTCTTCCAAATATTGATTATGATGGCAAGAAGTATGACGCATTAATTTTTTATAATAGTAATAATTCTGGTTCTGAAGATTATTACACATACAGTATATCTGTTGTAGTTTTTGATCAAGGTGAGTTTACTAAAGATGATGGTACAGCAGTTCCTTTATATCATTATAGAAATGAATTAGTTACGCTTAGTACAGAAATTTCTAATAAGTATTAAGTCGTTTGTTACTCTGAATATGGAGGTAAAATATGAAAAGAAAAGAAAAGTATAATAATAATAGAGGTGCAGCGCTTATTTCAGTTATGATAGCTGTTACTTTTATTACTATTGTTGCTAGCGCTTTGTTGTATATGGCATATATGAACTTCACTATGAAAGCCATGAGTGTTGAGTCTAAGTCAAACTTTTATGAGACTGAAGGTTACTTACAAGGTGTAACGGTAAAGTTACAGGATGAGATTGCTAGGTCAACAAATCCTGAGTTAACTATAGCTGATAAAGCTTTAAATGGTACTGATTATGATTGTAAAAAATTATTATCTTTAAAATATCCTGGAAGCGTAACAGCTCCTGAAACAGCAGAAGATGTTGCTAAGTATGGAAGTTCAGCGGGGCTTTATAAAGATTATTGTTATGATGATGATCCTGCTTTGTTTGACAAAATTTTTATTAGTGGAGATGGACATGTTGAAAAAGCCACTTCAGGTAATACAACAACATATACTTTGAAGGGTATTACGATTACACAAGAAACTCCTGATGGATTAAATAACAATATTAAAACTGACTTAGTTTATTATGTTACAAAAGAATCGACTGTATCTGATAAGGGTGGAGTGGGTGAGTTCTCTATGCTGGCAGACGGAGCCCTTAGCTGCGATAATGATACTCACTTTCCTTCATTAACTATGTATGGCAATTGCTATATTAGTAGTACATATATTTATGGAACAGGTGAAAATGCTAGAAGTGCCCCTGGTATATATAATGGGTCTGGTGGTCCAGCTCTTAAACTTGATGGAACAGCAAAGTTTAATGTTGTTGGACAATATTGTGTTGTTTATGGAGATATTCATTTGACAGAGAAATCTGTTTTAACTGTATCTAAAGGCTCTAACCTTACTGTATATGGAGATATATATTTAGATGGTGATTCTGCTTTAGTATGCAGCGGAAATTTATATATGGTTGATGAAGCATTATCTGATTATGGTAGACCTGCCGCAACAGGTATATATGCACTTAATGGTGTATTGGCTGATCATGTATATCCTAGTGATCTTGATACAAAGATTCAGGTTGTTTCAAGAGCTAATTTTGATTCTTTTTGTTCATTGTTAGAATTTAATGATGGTGATAGTACTAATGATGGTGTAGTCAATCACATAATTAAGGCAGAAGGTGCGCCAAATGGTGTTCACTATTACGACGTTAAAACTGATACTGGTGATAATGCATCTACTCTTGTAAATTATAATGGTAAAACAGTAGGATGGAGAGATTGGTCATTTTCAACTGGTGGTACAGTTAATATAAATAATTGTAATAATAGACTTAATTTTATGTGTAAAGATGGTATGGTTATTGATGGTAGTCAAGTTAATGCCACTATTATTTCTCAATATCCAATAAAAATAAATTCAACTCAACATGGTATTGTTTTGAGTAAAATGGGTCCAGAAGCATTTAAGATAGTTAGCATTAAGAGTACAGATACTACTAATCCTCTTTTTAGAGATGCTATTCATAGGATGACAGTGGAAACATTAGGCGGTAACTATCAAATGTCAGCAGGAGACTTCTTTGTAAATGATCCGGATGATGTTGTTGATAAATTACTCGGCTTATCGGTTAATAATTCCGGTGGAATACCTTCAATTATTTCATCTGTTAAAATGGAAAATTGGGTAAAGGATTCTGAAGATTAAGAATAGGAGAAAGATATGAATATAAAAAATGATAAAGGTTTTTCCTATGTTGAATTAATCTTGGTTTTAGCAATTATGGCTCTTATGGTTGCGATGATAGGTTTATCTTATGGTTTAGTAACTAGAAATAATGTTTCAAAGGCTGCAGCAAAGATGGAGTCTGTCTTTAATACAGCTAGGATTACTTCATTGAGTAAAGGGTCAGAGGCTGGTGCTCTTAATTTGATGCAAGAGAATGGAACGGTTTACTATTATATAGGAAAATATGCTCCAGATGATGTTACAGTCCCTGCTCCTGAATGGAATAAGTTAACCCAGTATCCTGTATATATTACAACTGTTAGAAATACTACTCATAGTGATTTGAGTGACGGAGTAGTTGTTACATATAAGTATAATCCTTCTTCGGGTAACTTTAAGGAGTGTCCTTATGAAGAATTTATATTTAGTAATGGTAAAAAAGATAGTATATTACAGTTATATAAGTCTACTGGTAAATGTAAGGTTATACAATAGGAGGGACATATGAATAATAATAAAGGATATTCATTAACGGAGCTTCTTCTTGCTATATTTGTATTAAGTATTGTTATGCTCGGTATTGCTGGAATTTTGAGATCAACATCTCAGTTTTACAGAAATGGTGTTCAGGAAGTTAGAGTACAAGAAGAGGCACAGTTAGCGGTCAATTTGATAGAAGAATTGGTTGTTGATGCTACAAGTGCTCCGGTATGGACTTCTTCTGATGATGATGAAAGTACGGATGATTCTGATGAATTTGTAAGGAAAATTTCATTTAAAGACGAAGAAGAATCAGATGTAGAGATTTATTTTGCCCATGGAGCTTTAGATCCAGATGCTCCAGAAGGAACTGTACAATATTTACCGGGCAATATTATTATGAATGTTACAAAAAAAGATGGAACAGTTATTAACGATCAAATTCTTGCTGAATATGTGACAAGTTTTAAGGTTACAGGTGCTGATGCTCCATCTACTGCAGGAGATAACAAAATAAGCGTAGCAGTTGGTATGGATAATAACGGCTATGAGTATGAGGCATCTAAAGAAATTTATATGAGAAATTTATTAGAGAATCCTAATATATCAATTAAAACATCATTAAGTGATGACGATGATGATGACGATGATTCTATTGCAGAAATAGAGATTAATAGATTTGATCCGTATAATTTGACCATTTGGCAAAAAGCTGATCCATCAAAATCATTCAGTGGAAATACTAATTTTACAAATTACTTCCAAACTGCTGTTGAGAACAATTGTCTTATGGTTAAGATTAGTGATCCTTATAATTTTAATTCACAGTCTTCAGGTGATTGTATTTTAACTTATAGAGACTATGATGATCACGAACATCAGATTAAGTTCAAGTTTGTTCCTGTTTCGCTTGATATGCCAACAACAGGAGATAATATTTATGTTCATAGAGCTCCTGAATTTGGTGATGTTAACGGTCAAGGTTATCAAACATATATTGGTTTTAAAGGAATTAATATTAATAAAGCTGTAGATCCAGTTAGTGGAAAATGTATCTGTAAAGTAAAAATCGAGTTATCTGATAGTGGTGCATCGGATTCTAATGAAATTAATTTGGCACATCAGACTGGAATTTCAACTATTGGGCAAAACTTTTTCTATATGTCAAATGGCGTTAAAATAAGTATGGGTGCTGCCCCAGATTATCAAGCAAATGGTATTGTTATTTCGGATGTAAATGGTAATGATTTTCCAAAGTTTTCCTATTGGCCAGTAATAATAAATTATAACTTCCCGTTATATCAGACTGGTGGAGATATGAAAGTTACTATAACTCTTGATCCAAACACGGGCGCATCAGTTAAGACATTTGATGTTGACTATTTGTTCCGTTTTGCTGGTAATGTATTTTAATTAAGTGTTATGCAATTAACAAAGAATCCGTTGGCTTCGGCCAACGGATTTTTTAGGATAATCGGATAATCAAAGGGATAATCAAAGTTCTTTAGGGTTTGCCAAACTTTTTTAGGGTATGACTTTAGGGACTGATAAGTTTACAAACCTGATTGCTTTCAGAGACTCTGTTTTATAAAGGTATTATTTGATAAAATGTTGACTTGCTACATCATTGATGTATAATAATGATATGAACATAAAAAACTTAAGAAAAATTACAAAAATGACACAATCTGCATTTGCGGAGTATCTTAATATTCCGGTAGCAAATATTCGTAACTGGGAGCAAGGATTTAGGACTCCTCCTGATTATGTATATAATTTGATTGAAACAATTATGATTAAGGATGGGTATCTGATTGATACTACTAAAACGTACAAATCTATCGATAATAACATTGATTTTAATGTTAAAGTGAATGATGATATCCAGTATATGATTGAATTTGAATTTAATAATGCATCGTATGTGACTAAAGCTCCAGTATATTATCATACCAGGAGAAAACCTGGTATTTTTCTCGATTTTTGTAGTTTTTTAGTTGATGATATGGTTGATGAAATAAGATTTAATAGTATTAGTAATAGGAAATTTAATGAACATAAGTGCGACTCTTAAACATCTGAATATCGACATAGCTTCTTTAGAATTAGCCGATTATAATGGTTCCATTCTAAGATATAAATGCTTGGTGCCGGAAAGATGCCTTTATTAATCCTCAATCATAACCATTTCCATAATATTGTAGTGCAAGAGGCTGTAGCCGCAGTTTTCGTAGGTGGCTATAGCCCTTTCGTTTTCCGGTTCCACTTCGAGTTTGAATCTGACGATGTCAGGGTAGAGGGATGGGAGAGTGGTAAAAAATTCCTTTGCTATGCCACGTCTTCTGTATTCGGGTTTAATATATAAGTCCTCAATCCAACCACAGAGGCCACCGTATTCAGTGGTGAAACTCTTGGAAACCATGGCATAGCCTGCAATCTGTGTTTCCACCGTGAAGACATAGCCATCAAGGTAAGGATTATCGCCTATGCAAGCATCTATATCATTCTTTAGAACCTTGTATGAGGAGGTATGTAAAACAGCAGGGGAGTCGTAGAAGACTCTCATCATGCCAAGAACCTCGTCGTAGTGATCTTTATTCATTCTAACTATTTCCATTTTGAACTCCTTGAAATTTTTATTAAATATTAACTTTTATAATTATAACATAAGTGGAATCTATGTTATAATAGTAACGTTGATGTTAAGGAGAGATAATGACAGATTCAAAATATATACAACTTAAGAAAGGCGAAGGCAGGACCATTAAGGCGGGCGGAGCCTGGATATTTGATAATGAGATTGCCAGGATGGCTGATGATATAAAAGATGGAGATATTGTTAAAGTTTATGACTTTGATGAATATCCAATGGGACAGGGTTATATTAACAGAAAGTCCAAAATCACCGTCCGTATGCTTTCAAGAAATATTGATGCTGTGATTGACGAGGCTTTCTTTAAGGAAAGAGTTAAAAGAGCATGGCAGTATCGTAAGGATAACGTGGATATATCATCCTGCAGGGTTATTTTTGGTGAGGCGGATTTTCTGCCGGGGATTGTGGTAGATAAGTATGAAGATGTGCTGGTTGTTGAATCCTTAACCTTAGGTATTGATAAATGGAAGAATGTTATTATAGATGCTCTTAAAGATATTATGTCAACTGACGGCATCATGATAAGAGGTGTCTATGAGCGTTCAGATGCCAAAGTAAGACTTAAAGAGGGACTTGAGAGATATAAGGGATTTATTGGTCCAAAGTTTGATACAGAAGTTATAATAACAGAGAATAATGTTAAGTATTATGTGGATGTGGAGAATGGTCAGAAAACAGGCTTCTTTCTAGATCAGAAATATAACCGCCTTGCAATGCAGAATCTGGTATCTAGAATGGACAAACCGTCCGTACTTGACTGTTTTACCCATACAGGCTCTTTTGCCCTTAATACAGGGCTTGCAGGAGCGAGAAAGGTATTAGGTCTTGATGCGTCGGAGCTTGCCATAGAAGAGGCAAGAAAGAACGCAGAATTAAATGGTCTTTCTGACAGGGTTCATTTTGAGGTGGCTGACGTACTTGAGTGGCTTCCAAAGAAGGTGGAAGAAGGGGCTAAGTATGATGTGGTAATACTTGACCCACCGGCTTTTACCAAGTCAAGAGATACCATTAAGAAGGCTGCAAAAGGATACAGGGAAATCAATGTGTGCGGTATGAAACTTGTAAGAAACGGTGGATATCTGGCCACATGTTCATGTTCGCATTTTATGGATAATGATACTTTTATGAGCGTTATAGCGCAGTCTGCAAGGTCTGCTCATAAGAGACTTAGACAGGTGGAATTCAGGACTCAGTCTGCTGATCATCCGATTCTCTGGTCTGCAGATGAGAGTTATTATCTTAAATTTTATATATTCCAGGTATGTGAGGAAGAATGATATAATGATAAAGTATATTGATAAGACATATGATGAAGAAAGGGCTTTATACGGCTCTGACGGGGTGCAGGTAATAAACTGTAAGTTTGACGGTCCGGCAGACGGTGAGAGCGCTCTTAAGGAAAGTAAGAATATTGAAGTGGATGGATGTTATTGTAATTTAAGATATCCATTTTGGCATGACACTAATCTTAGAATCACTAATACCGAAATGACAGACAAATGCAGGGCTGCATTATGGTATTCAGAAAATATTTATATTTCGGATACCAAACTTCATGGTATTAAGGCGCTTAGAGAGTGTAAGGATATCGAGATTGTAAACAGCGACATTATATCTCCGGAGTTTGGCTGGTCGGTATCTAATTTTAAAATGTCCGACTCCCTGGCTGAAGCCGAGTATTTTATGATGCGTTCAGACCATCTTAACTTTGATAATGTTAAGCTTAAGGGTAAATATTCATTTCAGTATATTTCGGACTGTATTTTTACCAATTGTAATTTTGATACCAAGGATGCTTTCTGGCATGGAAAGAATATTCTCATTAAGGACAGTATTGTTAAGGGAGAATATCTGGCCTGGTATTCTGAGAATCTGACTTTTGAGAACTGTACAATTATAGGTACGCAGCCGCTGTGTTACTGCAAAAATCTTAAAATGATTAACTGCCAGATGATTGATGCGGATTTGTCTTTTGAAAAATCAGAGGTGGATGCTACGATTCTTAATGAGGTTATCAGTATTAAGAATCCAAAGAGCGGAAAAATATATGTTCCCGGCGTTAAGGAAATCATTATGGATGATGAGAATGCAAAGGGTGAGATAATAATTAAAAAATAAAGGAAAGAGGTAAAAAATTATGCCATGTATTGATTGTAAAGTTACAGTTGAATTAACAGAAGAGAAGAAGGAGCAGCTTAAGTCACAGTTTGGTAAGGCTATTGGTATCTTAGGTAAGCCTGAGACCTATCTGATGGTTACTTTATCTGACAAGGCTGATATTTATTTAGGCGGTAACAAGTTAACAGAAGGCGCAAGCCTTACAGTAAGCGCTCTTGGTGAGATTTCATCTTTTGACAGCAATAAGATGACCAATACACTTTGTGACATCATTAAGGAAGTAACAGGTATTCCTCCAAGAGGAGTATATATTTCCTATTGGAGCACCAAGAACTGGGGCTGGAACGGCCAGAATTTCTAATTAAATAACCATAATGAGAGCCTTTGTCTAAATGTATATTTAAACAGGGCTCTTTTTGGATAGGAGGGGGAATTGAAGAAGAATCTTAAAAGAAATATAAGCTTAATATTGATAGTCATAGTGGCAGCGAATCTTGTATTTTTAAATGGATGTAATAAGCCGGCTGAAGAAGTAGTTGATGAAAGCATTACTGATGGGACTACCGTAACTGAAGCCGAATATGCAGTGGAAGAAGCAGAGGAAGAAAAAGAAGATACAAAGGAAATCACTGTTTCTGAATGTGATTTGCCGGATTATGAGTGGCAGAAGGATATTACATTCCCCAATGATAACGGTTATGTGGATGATACTCTTGTAATGAATTCCACAGCGGCTGTTAAAACATACCAAGGTCAGGGATTATTGTATGTAACGCCGTCTTCGGATATTGAGACCTTCAGCATGTATATTAACCACGCAAGGGTAGATGTGGATTCTATGAGTGCCGGGAAAACTTATCTTATAGACTACGGTGATTATGCCATTTCCGGCAATAATGATATTCAGGTATCCGCCATAACGCCGGCAAGTGCCTCGGTTTCGGTCAAGGCGCCATATCCTGTTATTACGGAGGGAACTCCGGAAGATGTGGGTATGGACACAAGGGCTTTTGAACTGATTGATGCTGTGATTACAAGTGAGACGGAATATGGTTTTCCCTCAGCCCAGATGGCTGTAATTAAGGATGGAGTCCTTATTTATAATAACGCCTGGGGCTATGCAAACAGATATGATGGAATGGACGCTGTTACAACAGACACCCTTTATGACCTTGCATCAAATACCAAGATGTATTCGGTAGCCTATGCCATTCAAAGACTGGTATCCGAAGGAAAACTTACAATGGATACCAAAATCTCCGACATCCTTGGAGAAGAATTCTATAACGGAACTGCAGATATCTGCTTTAAAGGTTATGAGGATTATTACAAGAAGGGGCAGGATGCCAACAGAGAATGGAAGGCTAATATAACAATCAGGGATGTTATGTCTCATAAGGCAGGTTTTCCGGGGGCTCCGGCATATCAGAGACAGATATATGACCAGGCTATGATAACCTCAAAGACTGACGTGGAGAATATTCTCTATGCGGGCAGTGACGGTTCCTTCGAAACCAGAGAAAATACATACAGGATTATATGTAAAACACCACTTATGTATAAGCCGGGTGACAAGGTTTTATATACAGATGTTGATTATATGGTTCTGGCTTTCTGTATTGAGCAAATCACCGGCCAGAGACTTGATGAATATATGGAAAATGAGTTTTATGCTCCTATGGGACTTGAGCATATCTGCTACAGGCCCCTTGATCATGGCTTTGAAAAAAAAGACTGCGCAGCAACAGAGCCTTATGGTAATACGAGATCGGGAACTGAATATTTCGAAGGGGTCAGGACTGAGACCATTCAGGGCGAAGTACATGATGAGATGGCTTATTATACCATGGCAGGAGTGTCCGGACATGCAGGCTTATTCTCTAACGCTGAAGACCTGGCCAAACTGGCATCAGTAATGCTTACGGGGGGATATGGGGATAAATCCTTTTTTACAAAAGATGTTATGGATGCCTTTACGGCTCCTTCATCGGATGTTTACTCCAACTGGGGTGTGGGCTGGTACAGAGAAGGGGATGAGAGAAGGGATTATTTCTTCAGTGAAATGTCCCCATCGGATACCATAGGGCATCAGGGCTGGACCGGTACCATAACCTTGATAGATCCGGACAATAATCTGGTTATAGTATATCTTACCAATAAGATTAATACAGAGATTACGGATGTAACATATAACAATAACAAATTTGACGGGAACTGGTATACCTCCGCCACTTTGGGATTTGCCACGGAAATGGTATATGAGTCTCTGAATCCCTCGGGGGAAGACAATGGAGCTTTGGATGAACTGCTTCTTGATATGGTTAAGGGTAAGTTTGCGCTGGTGGATAAGGCCACATCCGACTACCTGACCAAATCTTCCGTTACGACAGATGTGGATGAGAATCATCCTGTGGTTAAGTCGGCTTATGCGCTTTTGGAGGTTTTGATACAAAGAGTCGACAATGTTAATACCGAAGACAGTTACATTGACGGAACTTATGACAATAAATACTATAATTATGCTTTTTTTTCTCTGGAACTTCTGGATGACAAGAGAGACAGTAATGAGATTGCCAGACTGATTGATATATCACCTACGGCAAGGAAATACTTCGATGAAAACTGAGATTTTGGATTAAATCTACGGATGTACACAATAAATGTAATATAATGGTTTACCTTTTTATGTATTTTTGATAAAATATATAGTGTGTTCGTGTTTTTTTAAGGGGATTTGTATGACGGATAAAAAGTCACAGATTAACAGAGTAAAACATCCGCTGCAAAGGACCATTCTTGTTGGTTCTGTTGTATTTATGGTTTTACTATGCCTGTGCTTATTCATTATTTTCAATTTTGTATTTTCCAAAGCTTTGTATCAAAGATATAATACCCAGATGGCGGATGTGCTTCAATATGTGTACGACAGAATTGATCCTGACGATTTGGAATACTGCATAGTAAACAGTAAGGCGGATTATAATTATGAGGCTTTTCAGGTTTTTATCCATGATGTGGTGGACAATTTGGGGGTATATTATGTATATATTGTTGTTCCGAACGAGGAAAAAACCAAAGTTCTGCATATAGTATCCGCCACCAGCAACAAAGCGGTGGAAGATGCCAAATATGATATGCTTATCAATATGGAGATGGATTATCCCGATGATATATCCGCCAAATATATTAAAGCAATTTCAAATAATGAAGTATCATATTTTGAGAGCTATTCCAAAAGAGGCTCCTTTTATACGGCATGCAGGCCTATAGTCAATTCCGATGGCAGGACCATCGCTCTTTTGTGCGGAGACGTTGATATTGCACAGATTAAATCCATTTCCAAAACCTATACATACAACAGTATTATTATCTCGGCAATAATAGGATTGATATTTGTGGCTCTGCTTCAGATATGGTTCAGACAAACGATAATAAAACCGGTTAAAGCTCTTGAAGAAAGTGCAAGTAACTTCGCAGCATCCAGTATGGGAGAGATGGATATAAGGGAACTTGATTTTGTTATGCCTAAGATGAATGAACATAATGAGATATATTCCCTTGGCGAGTCTATTGTCAGAATGTCGGAGAATATGAAGAATTATGTAATAGACATTAAGGATGCTGAAGCCAGGGCCACAGGAGCGAAGCAAAAGGCAGATGCCATGTCCTATCTTGCATATAAGGATTCGCTTACCCAGGTTAAAAACAAGGCTGCATTTGAGACCGCCTGTGATGCCATTAACAAGGAAATAGGAGGCAAAATTGCCGAATTTTCCGTACTTATGGTGGACCTTAACAATCTTAAACATATTAACGATACCTATGGTCATCAAAAAGGAGATATTTATATCACCGGCTCTTGCAAAATAATCTGCCGTGTTTTCTCCCACTGTCCGGTATTCAGGGTGGGAGGCGATGAGTTTGTGGCAATTTTAAAGGGCGAGTCCTATGATGAGAGAGAAGCTCTCTTCGTGAAACTACTGGATGAATTCAAAAAATCTTTTAAGGACAGTGACAGAGAGCCTTGGGAGAGATTCTTTGCGGCAGCCGGCATGGCGGATTACATTCCGGGCAAAGATAAAAATATAGAGTCTGTATTTCAAAGAGCGGACAATATGATGTATAAAAATAAAGCACAACTTAAGAAAACCTATAAGATTGTTTAGTATAGGGCAGCCGCCTGCCATTATTAGGTGTACTTAACTTGGGAGGAGTTATGGACAGTAACAAAGATCCTTTAGCCTGGGAGGAGGTTAAGGTAGAGCATATAATAAAGGATGAGTGGATTGATTTCAGGCGTTCAGCTTATAAGTTTCCGGATGGAAGCATATTTGAGCCATTCTACAGTTATTCAAGAAGAGATTATGTGGTTATAGTGCCTTCAGATGAAGATGGTAATTATATTTGTGTTCGTCAGTACAGGCAGGGAATAGAGCAGGTTACCAATGAGTTTCCGGCTGGCGGAATAGAAAGAAAAGATAATAAACAGTATGCACATGGCGTAAGAAATGCAGCGGATGCTGAAGATGCTTTAGAGGCGGCAAAGAGGGAACTTGCAGAAGAGACAGGTTATGAATCATCCGAGTGGAAACATCTTCTTACAGTTCCATCTAATGCCACAATAGCAGATAATTATGCACATATCTTTGTGGCGAGAAACTGCCGAAAGGTTACATCGCAGCATCTTGATGAGACAGAGTTTCTTAATGTGAATTTATATAAGGCTGAAGAGATAGAAGAGATGATAAAAAATGGTGATTTTCAGCAGTCTGTGCATGTGATGGCGTGGTTATTGGCGCTTAGAAGATAGAATTTGAAAATATTTTTAGATTTTTTAATCCCCGGAAAGTGGCATAAACAGTGGCTTTGCGGGGATTTTGTCATAAGTTTTTGAAAAAAAATAAAAAATTATTAGCACTCGCTCTTGACGAGTGCTAATAAAAGTGGTATAACATAATCGTAAGGAAGAAAAGATAAGAGCCGAACAAATAAAACACAGGTTCAGAGCTCTTGGAAGTTCTTTCAAGAATAAGTTAACAGCCCGGAACAACATCCCGGACGAATATTAAAGGAGGGATGAGTTATGTTATACGTACCTAGTATTTTTGGAGAAAATTTAATGGATGACTGGATGGACAACTGGGACAGAGATTGGATGGATTTTGATAAGGCTTATAATAAAGCCATGAAGAAGAATCCTCTGTACGGCAAGAATGCAAAGAATCTGATGAAGACTGATGTTCGTGAACTTGATGACAGTTACGAAGTTGATATCGATGTTCCTGGATTTAAGAAAGAGGATATCGAGTTATCACTTGATCAGGGATTCCTGAATATAGTGGCTGCGAAAGGTCTTGATAAGGAAGAGACTGATAAGAAGAGTGGTAAGATAATCCGTCAGGAAAGATATACAGGAACAATGTCCAGAAGCTTCTATGTTGGTGAGGATCTGAAGGTTGAGGATATCAAGGCTAAGTTAGAGCATGGTGTTCTGAAACTTACAGTGCCGAAAGTAGAGCATAAGGAAGAAATTCCGGCTAAGAAGACGATAATGATTGAAGGATAATTCCTTTCACATATGCAAAATCTTAAAAAAAGTGAGTAAACACCCCCGCGGCGTCGCCGCGGGGGTGTTTACGGTTTGGAGAGGGGGAGAGTGGCTGTCGTTGGGTGTTTGCGGTTGGAGGAGGGGAGCGACTGCCGTGAGTTTTTTGCGCTTTGGAGGGGAGCGGCTGCCGTGAGATTTTTGTGCTTTGGAGGGGAGTGGCTGCAGTAGGTGTTTGTGTGGGGCGAGGAGGTGCTTTGATGCACTTTACCCCGTCCCAGGTGGCACAGGGTTGGTATTTGCGTGTTAGTGGGGGTTGTGATATACTTTGTGTTGGAAGGTGAATAATATGAATTCTAAAATTGATTATGTTGATATAGGGGATACAAAGTTAAGATATCTTTGTTTTGGGGAAGGAAAGACTCCCCTTGTCATTATTCCGGGACTGTCATTAGTAAGCGTTATTGAAAGCGGCGCGGTGCTGATGAGCATGTTTAAGGAATATACTGATAAATATACATTCTATGTAATTGACAGAAGAGTGGAGATTCCGGATGAATTTACCATTCATGATATGGCGCTTGATGAACTTAAGGCTGTTAAGGCTTTGGGACTTAAAGGCGAGAGAGGCACTAATGAACTTTATGTTTATGGCGCATCCTTGGGCGGAATGATAATATTCAATATGGCTTTAATGCAGCCGAATGTAATTAATAAGGTGGTTATAGCATCGAGTACCTGCAGGCTAAGTGAAAAACAGTGTGAGTTTCTTAAAACCATGATTCCTTTAGCCCTTGATGGTAAGAAAAGAGAACTTGTGAAATACATGGGAGACTTTGTATATACCAAGGAGTATATGACAGAGAATGAAAATGCTCTCATGATGTTTGCAGACAACATGAAAGAATCTGATCTTAAACATTTTGCTGAAGTTTGTAATGCCATTAAGCCATTTGATTTAAGCAGTAAAATCAAACTTCTTCCAATGGATATTTTCGTGGTTGGAGCAACGGATGATGCACTTTTTGGTGATGAGGAAACTAAATTAATCAGTAAAATAAAGGGATGTAAATCATATATATATAAGGGTAGTTGTCATGGATTATATGACTTAGAACCTGATTTCAGACCTATGATGTTTGAATTTTTTAATAGTTAAATTGGGAGTTAATATGAACGATTTAGAGAAAAAAGAAACCCTGGATGCACTGGCAGCCAGAATTAATCAGAATTATGAAGAGATAGATCTTCTCAATGCTTTCGGTAAGAGAAGACTTCCTGACAGAGACAGAATCGTTGAGATAGTTAAAGCCATCAGACGACTGATGTTTCCGGGATATTTCGGGCTGGATGCTTTTGACAAAACGTCTTCACATTATTTTGCTGGCGAGATGATAAGTTCTGTATGTGAAGAACTTAAAAAGCAGATTATTATCGCCTTAAAGTATGACAGAAAAGAAGATGAAACTGATGAGATGATAGCGGATAAGGCAGAGAGAATATGCTATGATTTTGCCAAGGAGATTCCGGAAATCCAAAGAGTGCTTTTAACTGATATTCAGGCAGGTTTCGACGGGGACCCGGCCTGCGGAAGCAAGGAGATAATCATCTTCTCATATCCGGGTTTTAATGCGATTTTCATTTATCGTATTGCCCATGAATTATATAAAAGAAATGTGCCTTTTATTCCGAGAATTATGACTGAATATGCACATTCGAGAACAGGTATTGATATTAACCCTGGTGCAACAATCGGCGAGTACTTCTTCATCGACCACGGTACAGGTGTTGTTATTGGTGAGACCACCGAAATTGGCAATAATGTTAAGATATATCAGGGCGTTACTCTTGGCGCTTTGTCTACAAGACAGGGTCAGCTTCTCAGCGGTGTCAAGAGACATCCTACCATATGTGATAATGTTACCATCTATTCCAATGCATCGGTACTTGGGGGAGAGACGGTTATCGGAGCCAATTCCACCATTGGAGGTTCAGCTTTCGTTACCGAATCCGTACCTGCCAATACAAGGGTCGGAGTTAAGACTCCGGAACTTACTTTTAAGGGAACGGTTAAGGCTAAACCGGGTGAATATATTTACGACTGGGTTATTTAATTTAAGGGAAAAATAAAAGGTAATTGGTGATATATGGAACTTGATAAAATAATTTATTCAAGAATTGATGAGGTGCCAAATGGAAGGGCATCAGAGAATTACATTCATGGCTGTCTTGTATTAGAGGGCGGTGCTTTCAGAGGCCTTTATACTCAAGGCTTTCTGGATGCAATGATGGAAAATGATTTAAATCTTGATACAGTTATTGGCGTATCTGCAGGTGCGCTTGGCGGTATGAATTATACATCAGGACAGATAGGAAGAGCAGCAAGAATTAATCTTATCTATCGTCATGACAGCAGATACGTTGGAACAAAGGCAGTTCTTAACAGTAAGAGCATACTTGATTTAGGTTTTATTATGGATGATAAAGTCGGCGTTGTTGAGGCTTTTGACAGAGAAAGATTCTATTCAAAGAAAACAAGATTCGTTGCCGTGGCAACAAACTGCCTTACGGGAAGAGCTGAATATTTTGAGAAGAATCGGTGCGCGGATATTTTTAAAGCGGTAAGAGCTTCAGCTACAATGCCATATATTTCGCCTGTTGTAAATATAGACGGTGTGCCTTATCTTGATGGCGGATGTTCATGCCCGATTCCTTATCACTGGGCCCTTAGGAGAAACTTTAAGAAGATTCTTGTGATTAAGACAAGGGATCTTAAATTCCGTTATCCGAATAAAATGCTTATGAGCAATAAAGCCATATATCGTAAGTATCCTGAACTTGGCAGAAGACTTACCCAGAAGGATATTTCATATAACAGAAGATGTGATGAAATTGAACTCCTTCATGCAAGGGGTCAGCTCTTCAGGGTTGCGCCAAAAGACCCTATTGAGGTTGCCAGAGTTGACGGTGATATGGAAAAATTAGGCAACCTTTACTGGCAGGGTTATAATCAGATGTATGAGATGAAAGATGAATTAAAAGAATACCTTCTTCACTGAGAATTTTTAAATTCTTAAATAATTATAAACTCACATATTCGGTGGCTATTTTATCATATTTGGTTTATAATTATACTTAATAAACAGGGGATAGAAGAGGGTTACCATGGTTTATAATATAGACTTTGACATTGCGGCTATAGGACTATTATTATTCTCCTTATTTTATCTTTTCTATAAAAAGGGAATCAGAAAAGGTACCAACAGTGTCTTTTTACTAATTGTGTCCACATCACTGATATCTGCGGTGGCTGACATCGCAAGCGCTATTTCCCAGGCAGTTGCAGGACAGGGCGAAATACTGATGATGGATTTTTGGAATCATCTTTTCTTCGGAGTTCATAATTTACTTCCGTTTTTATTTGTTTTATATGTTTTATACGTTCTTGATATTGCAAAGAATGTCAATAAATTGCAGTTTTTCATTTTATCTGTTCCGGTTATTGCGGAACTGGTTTTGCTTGCATCCAATCCTTTTACAAGATGTATGTTTTATTATGATGCCTCGGGCGCATATACAAGAGGACGTCTCTTCTTTGTATTCTACATAGGAGCAATATTCTATACTTTTGCGGCAATTATTCTGTCGGTAATGTTCAGGAAACTTATTTCAACCAATAAGTTTATATCCCTTTTGTTTTTTACGGTTATGGGTATTGTCCCGGTACTGATTCAGTATAAATTCCCTTATGTTTTAATTGATATTTTCTGTCAGTCACTGGCAATTCTTAATATTCTGTTCTCCATAGAGAACAAGTCCGATATAATTAATCCCAATACCGGAGTTTATAACAGATATGCCTTCTTAAGCGCGGTTGACAGTACCTTAAAAAGAGGGGAATGTACACTGCTTGTCGTTAAACTTGCCAATGTTCAGTTTTATTACACAACGCTTGGCGTTGAATATGTTAACGGAGTGCTTGAAGAAATAGCACAGTGGCTTGATGACAGACACAGTAAACTGATTTGTTACGACTGCGAACAGGGGCATTTTGCTCTTTACGGCAAGAAAATTTCCGATGAGGAAAAAGTGAAACTTAAAACGGAAATCCTGGATAGATTTCATTCAGCCTGGGAATATAAATCCATGGGCTCGGTATTTCCGATTGAAATTTATGATGTAAGACCACGTGTTGATGTGGAGACCATGGAAGACCTTCTCCTCATTCTGGATACTCCGTTTAATGATCTGGTATCTGAAGAAGGAAATGTTACGGATGCGGTTGTTACGCATCAAAGAAGAATGCTGGTTGAAAAGGTTATTCAGGAAGCTTTGGATAAACGTAAATTCCAGGTATGGTATCAGCCAATCCTTGATTCAAGCACGGGAAGAATAGTGTCCGCGGAAGCTCTTGTGAGACTTACTGATGAAAAACTAGGATATATCTCTCCTGAAGAATTTGTCCCGATTGCTGAGCAGACAGGAATGATTGTGGACATCGGGGCTTTTGTCTTTGATGAGGTTTGTAATTTCTATAAGACAAATAATCTTTTGGATCTGGGTATTGATTATATTGAGATTAACCTTTCCGTTGTGCAATGTATGAATTCAAGGCTTGTGGATGCTTTTGACAAAGTGCTTAAGAAACACGGGCTTGAAGCAAAGCACATTAATCTTGAGATTACTGAGTCGGCAGCTTCTGATTCAAGACATACACTTATGGAGACAGTTAATGCCTTAAAAGAAAGAGGATTTACTTTCTCACTGGATGATTATGGAACGGGATATTCCAATATTTCCTACATGTATGACATGCCATTTTCAATTATTAAACTTGATAAAACAATTCTCTGGAGCGCCCTTCATCCGCAGAACGGAATGGGAGATGAGAACGCGATGATATTCCTTGAGAATACAATAAAAATGATGAAGGATATGAAGTATAAACTTATCGCAGAAGGTATTGAGACGCAGGAACAGAGAAATCTGCTTCAGAAGCTTAAGTGTGATTTCTTCCAGGGATTCTATTTCTCCAAACCTGTGCCTGGAGATATCTATCTTGATATGTTAAGAAAACAGGTGGCAGTGACTGATTAAGTTTCGTAAAATTATAAAATAATTGTATGTATTTACTATGAAATGTGGTATAATTGACTAGTGTGAGAGTGATTCACATTTGGGGCTAAAAAATGTATCTAGGAGGTTTTTATGGCTAATAATATTCTTCTTGAGAATGGAACCAACGAACTTGAGATACTGGAATTCGTTGTAGCGGGTAATTCTTACGG
The DNA here is from genome assembly GCA_002393735.1 of Lachnospiraceae bacterium UBA4338. Lineage (GTDB taxonomy): Bacteria > Bacillota > Clostridia > Lachnospirales > Lachnospiraceae > UBA3766. Next base: position 59,085 of record DGTK01000007.1, on the reverse strand, counting down.
AATTAATGTGGCGAAGATCAGAGAGATAATTACATATCAGAATGTTACACCTATACCTAATTCACATCCAAGTGTTGAAGGTATATTTATGCCGAGAGATTTCATGATTACGGCAATAGATCTTTCCAATTGTCTGCAAAGAGGTAAGAGTAAGCCGGAAGGTTTATTTATTATCACTAATTTCAACAAGCTTAATATAGCTTTCCATGTTGAACAGGTGCTTGGTATTCACAGAGTATACTGGTCAGATATTATCCAGCCGGATAATGCGGTTGGTTCAATGGAAGACGGAATTTCCACAGGTATTGTTAATATTAATGGCAAACTTATAATCATTCTTGATTTCGAGAAGATTATTGCAGATATTAATCCTGAAACCAGTCTTAAGATATCCGATGTTGATGCGCTTGATAGTCATGAAAGACACAATGTGCCTATTATGATTGTTGAGGATTCACCGCTTCTTAATAAACTTATACAGGATTGCCTGATCAAGGCAGGATATACGCATATCACTTCCTGCAACAACGGACAGGAAGCTCTGGATATAATTGATGGATATATTTCCGAAGGCAGTATCAATGAGAAACTTAAGCTGGTGATAACAGATATCGAAATGCCTGTTATGGATGGGCATCACCTGCTGAAACGACTCAGAGACCAAAGCGTTACGGAACACCTGCCGGTAATTATTTTCTCTTCTTTGGTTAACGAAGAAATGAAGAGAAAAGGAGAGGCGTTGGGAGCAAATGCTCAATTGTCCAAACCGGAGATAGGCAATCTTATTAAAGAAATAGATGCCTTAGTTTAAGTTGACTGAAAGCCGGGTATCAATTCACCCGGCTTTAACTAATTATAAGCCTTTATTAAGCAGTATTTGAAAGGGCCGGGAGATTTAGATGGCAGATACAAAGAAAGATGATATTGAAATACTGGATTTCGTTGATAACGAACTTCTGGAAATATCTCAGGAAGAAATGGATCAGATGCAGAGTGCCTTTGACGAGTTGGAGGCTGCAAGCGAAGCTGAAAAAGAGTCTGAGAGTGAGGCAGATATGGAAGGTCAGGTTGTTGCACCTAAATCTGTTGATACAAGATTCGCTGAGCCTGTAGATGATATGGAACTTGGGGATTTTAATCTGGATGATGTAAGCATAGATGTGGCAGAACCCTATGAGGCGGAATCAGAAGCTAAGGAACCTGCTTCCGAGGCTCCTGCCGAAGAGATTAAAGAATTATCCTTGGATTCATCGGATGTAATGGCAGATGTTAATGACGTGGATGCCATGCTTAAAGATGCACTTGGCGATTTGGGTGACTTTGATGATCTTGAAGATTTTGATGCTAATGAACTTAGTTCTGACCTTGATGAATCATTGTTAAAAGAGCCTGAAGGTGGAGAAGAAAAGGCTGAGGCTGCGGCTGAAGAAGTAGCCAAAGAAAAGGCAGAAAAGCCGGAAGCAGCGGAAGAAAACGCTAAGGGCGTAGATCTTGATGAAGAAGGTGAACCTATTCTTGATTTAAATGGTGTTCCTGTGGATGAAGAAGATATATCCGAGATTTCCACCATTCTTAGCAAGCCTGACAATAATGACCTTGTTAATGACAATCTTATGGACATGCTTGAAACTGCTCAGGAAGAAAAAGAGCAAAGAGAGTATGGAGAGAATCTTCCTGAAATTGGAGAGACAACATATAAGACTGTTGTGGATGAAGAAGAGGCAATTGAAGAAGGTAATGGCAGCATAGAGATAGTTACTGAAAGTGCTGCTACTGAGAACGAAGGTTTTGATGATCTTCCGCCTATGGAAGAGGCACAGGCCCAGCCTGTAGAAGAGGTTAAGGAAGAGCCTAGTAAAGAGCCGGAAAAACCTAAGAAAGAGAAAAAGAAAAAAGAAAAGAAACCTAAGAAAGAGCCTGTAGAAGAAGATTTGGATGATGACTTAGAAGGCAAGAAGAAGATGAGCCTTTGGGAGCGCATCATGGCATTCTTATTTGAATCCGAAGAAGAAGAGGAAACTGAAGAAGGCGCTGAAGGCGAAAATGCAGAGGGTGCTGAAGAAACTGAAGGAGCAGGGGCTCCGGCTAAGAAGGGCAAGAAGGAAAAGAAGAAAAAAGAAAAGAAAGATAAAAAAGGCAAGAAGGGCAAGGAAGGCGCCGAAGACGAGGGCGGCGAAGGCGAGGAATCCCCTAAGAAGAAATCCAAGAAGGATAAAGGCGGCGACGAGGAAGGCGACGGCGAAGAAGGGGAAGGTAAGAAAAAGAAGAAAAAAGAGAAAAAGCCTAAGAAAGAAAAGAGTCTTGAAGAAGAACTTAAGCCAAGACAAAAGGGTATCAGTAATAAGGCTGTGGCGGCGATTTTGCTGGTGTGTTTGTCTATTGCAGCTGTAATAGTTGTGCTTTGCTATTTCGGACCAAGAAAACTTGCAATTAATAAAGCTAATTATGACTTGTATGATGGTGAGTACCAGGAGGCGGCGCTTACATTATATGGCATGAAATTAAGTGAAAATGATACGCTGGTTTATCGCAAGGCATCGCTCCTTAATGCAGTTAATACAAAACTTGATCAGTATGATAAGTTTATGGCAATTAAGAGAGAGGATAAGGCTCTGGATGCGCTCTTTAAGACCATTACTTACTGCGATACGAAGAAGGTTGAGGCAGATAATATAGGCGTGGCTGAAGAGGTTGCGATTGTAAGAAATGCGGCGCTTTCGATACTTAGTGATAAGTATGGCGTGACAGAGGAGCAGGCTGAGGAAATCTGTCAGATGCGTCCTGTATATTATACGTCAGCGATTGAGAGTATTATGAGGGGACTTCCCTATGATGCATTTGATCCGCTTGATGAGGAATCACAGCAAAGAGCATATGATGCTCAGCTTGAAAGCATAACCGGCGGTGAAGAAGGTGGAGATGGCGAAGAGGCTGCACCTGAAGAGACCCTGGAAGATCCGCTTGAAGGCGAACCGGGACTTGCACCTTCGCCGGATAATGCAGGTGAAGGAAATGAGGAAGGCGAGGCACCTGATCCGCTTCCTGAAGAAACAACACTTTAATGGAAATGGTGGAACAATGATTGGTATTATTGATTATGATGCAGGAAATATAAGATCTGTGGAACATGCACTTAAATCCATGGATGTGCCTTATGTATTAAGTTCTGATCCAGAGGTACTAAAAAAGGCAGATAAGCTTATATTACCAGGCGTCGGGGCATATGGCGATGCGATGGAGAAGTTAAATGCCTCAAATCTTACAGATACAATTAAGGAATTAACCGGTAATGGAAAGCCATTACTTGGTATATGCTTAGGACTTCAGCTTTTGTTTGAATCCAGCGAGGAGAGCCCGGGAGTTGAAGGTCTTGGAATTCTAAAAGGACATATACTTAAATTGCCATCAGATGGTAATCTGAAAATACCTCATATGGGCTGGAACTCTCTTAGTATGCCTAAAGAAAGCAGGCTGCTTAAGGGCATCAAGGAAGGTTCTTATGTGTATTTCGTTCATTCATATTATCTTAAGGCAGATGAAGATGTGGTTATAGCAACATCTGATTATGGTGTTACTATTCATGCGGCAGTTGAGAAGGATAATATTTTTGCCTGCCAGTTTCATCCTGAGAAGAGTTCAGATACAGGCCTTCAGATTCTTAAGAATTTCATTTCAATGTAGGAGATAAATATGCATACAAAAAGGATAATACCTTGCCTTGATGTTAATGCGGGCAGAGTTGTTAAGGGTATTAATTTTGTGAATTTAGTGGATGCCGGTGATCCTGTTGCATGTGCCTATGCCTATGACAGGGCAGGTGCGGACGAACTGGTTTTCCTTGATATTACAGCATCATCCGATAACAGACATACTGTTACGGATATGGTGGAGAAGGTTGCCAGCTGCGTATTCATTCCTTTTACCGTGGGCGGTGGGATTAGAACTGTGGACGATTTTAAGGAGATATTAAGAGCAGGTGCTGACAAGGTTGCAGTTAATTCGGCAGCTATTATGAATCCTCCTTTGATTAACGAAGCGGCTGACAAGTTCGGAAGTCAGTGCGTTGTTGTTGCAATTGATGCCAAAAGAAGAGCAGACGGTACAGGCTGGAATATTTTCAAAAATGGCGGCCGCGTGGATATGGGAATCGATGCGCTTAAGTGGGCAGAAGAGGCTTATCAAAGAGGAGCCGGAGAGATTCTTTTAACCAGTATGGACTGCGATGGAACAAAGGATGGTTTTGATATTGAACTTACGAAAACGGTGTCAGACCTTGTTCCAATTCCGGTTATTGCATCAGGCGGCGCCGGTAAGTTAGAGCACTTTTATGAGGCGCTTACAGAGGCGAAGGCTGAGGCTGCTTTGGCGGCGAGTCTTTTTCACTTTAATGAGTTATCGATTAGGGAAGTTAAGGAATATCTTAAGAATAAGGGTGTTCCTGTCAGGTTATAGTTATGAATGAACATGGAATGCTACTTGAGTGGCAGGATGCCATAAGGCCATATATCAGTGAGAATGATAAGGTTGTTTTAAGGCAGCTTAATGAATTTCTTAAAAAAGAACGGTCCATGTATAATGTATTTCCGCCGGCTGATAAGGTTTATAATGCATTAAATCTTTGCCCGCCTTCAAAGGTGAAGGTACTGATTATGGGGCAGGATCCTTATCATGAGAGGGGGCAGGCCATGGGCTTATCTTTCTCTGTGCCAAAGGGTGTGAAGATTCCGCCATCACTTAGAAATATTTATAAGGAAATTCAGGATGAATATGGGATTGATTATCCTAGGAGCGGTGATTTGACCAATCTGGCAAATCAGGGTGTGCTTCTTCTTAATGCGGTGCTTACAGTAAGAGAGGGAGAGGCTAATTCTCATAAGAATAAAGGCTGGGAGATACTTACATCAGCAGTTGTAAAGTCCCTTAGAGATTCAAAAAAGCCTATGGTTTACATGCTCTGGGGCTCTGACGCAGGAAGACTTGTGGAGAATGATAGCAGTAATCCGCAGTTAGTCTTAAGAACCACCCATCCAAGTCCTTTGTCTGCAAACAGAGGATTCTTGGGGTGCGGGCATTTTAGACAATGTAATGAATATTTGGAGAAAAATAATTTAGAACCTATAGATTGGAGAAATCTTAAATGAAAAAAGCATTTTTAACACTGGAAAAAGCGAAAGAAATTGATAAAGAGTATTCCACTCCTTATCACATCTATGATGAGAAAAGCATAATAGAGAATGTGAGAGCCATTAATAAGGCTTTCAGCTGGAATAAGGGATTTAAGGAATATTTTGCAGTTAAGGCTAATCCAAATCCGTTTATTCTGCAGATTCTTAAAGCGGAAGGTTGCGGTATGGACTGCTCATCCATGAGTGAACTTGTGCTTTCAAAGGCTGTTGGACTTGATGGAAATGGCATTATGTTTTCATCCAATGCAACTCCTGCAAGTGAGTATAAATATGCCAATAAGTTAGGCGCTATTATAAATCTTGATGATTTTACACATGTTGAATTCATTAAGAATGTTCTTGGTACACTGCCTAAGAAAATGTGTTTAAGATACAATCCGGGGGGAGTATTCGAAGTATGTAACGGAATTATGGATAATCCAGGAGATGCAAAATATGGAATGAGCAAAGAGCAGATGTTTGAAGCCATGAAGATTCTTAAAGGCTATGGCGTTGAAGAGTTCGGTATTCATGCATTTCTTGCAAGTAATGTTTTGTCAGATAAGTATTATCCAATGCTTGCAAAAATTTTATTTGAGCTTGCGGTTGAGGCTCATGAAGTGACAGGTGTTAATATTACATTCGTTAATCTCTCAGGCGGTGTTGGTATTCCATATAAGCCTGAAGATGAGCCTTGTAATATTGCAAATATCGGTGAGGGGGTAAGAAAGGCTTATGAGGAAGTTATTGTTCCGTCATCCTTAGGTGATGTGGCGGTGCTTACAGAGATGGGCAGATTCGTAATGGGACCTTACGGTGCTCTGGTTACAAAGGCCGTACATTTTAAGCATATTTACAAGGAATATGTGGGATGTGATGCCTGTGCAGTTAACTTAATGAGACCTGCAATGTATGGAGCTTATCATCATATAACCATTCTTGGTAAAGAGGATAAGCCTTGTGATCATAAATATGATATTACCGGTTCTCTTTGTGAGAATAATGACAAGTTTGCCATAGACAGGATGCTGCCGGAAATTGAAATCGGGGATTTTATCTATATTCATGATACGGGAGCTCACGGATTCTCCATGGGATACAATTATAACGGCAAGTTAAGAAGCAAGGAACTGCTGCTTAAAACGGGTGGAGAAGTTCAGCTAATTAGAAGAGCTGAGACAATAGAAGATTATCTTAGAACTTTCGACTGCTTTGATATTTTTGAAAAGTTTGATTTCGAAGGAAGCAGGTAACATAAAATGGCTAAAAATCTATGTTTTTAGCCATTTCTTTATTTGACTTTTAAGGCTTGGCATTATATAATTATTATGTATTTTTAGTGCGTTTCGGGGGGCATTTTGTGTTATTAAGAAGCGCTATACATAAATTTACTTGGAGGGGTTTCGTCAATGAAAGAATTAATGATTATGTATCATCCGGTTAAGAAAGAAGTTCGTTTCTTGGCTAAGGCTAAGGGTGAATTCCTGGAGATACCATATGCTATGTGTCCATGGCTTAATCAGTACAGTCCTGAAAAGGGAGAATTTCTTCTTCAGAATCATGGCAACAAATTCTTTGAGGATATATGGGAGCAGTTCTTAAGAGATGACGTAAGTGTCACATTCAAGGGAACTAAAGTAGATTACGAAGATTTCGTAAAGAAGGTAGAAGAATATAACAAGAGCGTAAACGAGGAAAGATTCAAGATTGATAATTTTATCGAGCTTCCTTGTGTAGCTGATATCTATACAGAGATAAGCGCATTCTGCGACGATACACTTTCTCTTTTCGAAAGAGAATTACAGAATTCTGATATTAAGAAATCCTTTATTAAAAGAAAAAATGAGTTTGAGACAAAGAAACTTAAACTCAACAACAGCGATGTTAATATCTGTCTCGTTGGTACATATTCATCAGGTAAGTCCACATTTATCAATGCTTTGATTGGTAAGAGAATTCTTCCTGAATGTATCAGTTCTGAAACAGCCAAGATGTTCAGAATTAAGAATGCCAAGGAGCCATCAGTTGCTTTCATCATTAAGAAGGGCAACTCAGAACAGGCTATCATTGCTAACATTGTTTGGGATAAGGATAATAATAAATTCTCATTCCATGCCAACGGTCCATGTCCTGAGACTGAAGAGAAGGTTAACAGTGAGATTAACTCAGCTCTTATGTTCAGACTTCAGCAGCATGAACAGTTATATGCAATCCTGAAGAAGTTAAATGACATCCCTAATGCAGGTGATGTTACAGATGATTCTGAATATATTGATGGTATTATTGAAGTTAACTTCCCAATTCCACTGGATGACAATATTAACTTCACATTCTATGATACACCTGGTACTGACAGTAATTCCAATGAACACCTTGTTGTTCTTAAGAAAGCACTTCAGCAGCAGACCAATTCTATCTTAATCGTGCTTTATGAGCCAACCAAGATGGAAGGTACCGGTAACAGCGTATTATATAATCTTATTAATACATCAAATGATTTGAAGGAATCAGAAGGTCAGGTAACCATCGACCTTGCAAGATCACTTCATGTAATTAACCAGGCTGATACAAAGAGCCTTGCAGACCTTGCTTCTCTTAAGAATAAGAAAGTTGAGGTTACTCTTAAGGAAACAGATAAGATTTATAATGAAGAAGCTGAACATATTGATCTTTCCAAAGAGAGATTATTCTTCGTTTCTTCCAAGGCAGCATATATCTCAAAAGCTATCGGAAATAATATCGATAACGAAGACGAGAGAAGATGGCTTGCCAACCACAGAAATGAAATCAATAACGAGCCTGTTGAAGATCCATTTGGTAAGACAGAGCCAACCAGTGATGTTGATACAGGTATGTATTTCAAACTTGATAAGATGGCTAATTCCGATAATGAGACTAAACAGCTTATTGCAGACAGCATGGAGGAGTTAAATAAACTTGCCAAGGAAGAGGGTTCAAGTATTTATCCTATTCTTCAGAGAATCTATGTTAACTCAGGTATGTATGCCATCGAGTGTGAAATCGTTAAATATGCTCAGAAATATGCTTTGGCAGTTAAGGCTAAAGGCTTATATGACGGAATTAAGAATGTTGTAGATTTCATTCGTGAAGATTATGCAGCAATTGAGAATCAGGCAAGATTATCAAAAGAGCAGATCGAGCACAATATCACAATTATGAAGACCAACATGGTTAGGGATATCGAACAGTCATATGACGAATATATCTCTAATATGACAACAGAAAATATGGTATTCCAGATTGATGATATTAACCAGCTTTATACTGTAATGGGTAACAGACAGATTCAGGCATCCAAGATTGCGGACAAGATGAAATGGATTGCACTTCGTCCTGAAGTATTCGAAGAGAAGAACTCAATTATTCGTGAAGAACTGAACCGTTACTTACAGGAAATCGATGACAGCTACAAGAATAACCGTGGTCGTATCCTGCAGCAGCAGATTGATGAACTTAAGGGAATCATCATCAAGAAGATTACAGGATACAAGGGAATTGATGAAGAACTTATTCGTAGAATTGCCAATGTATCTGATACACAGATTCCACCATCAAGACTTAAAGCTCTTAAGATGGATGATTACATGAAGCAGAAAGCTATTTTCGTATTCTCCATTAATGATAAGAAGTCATATAAGAACGACGTTGAAACAATGTTTGCCAATACAACAAAGATTCAGTTTGATTCTTATATTGCAGAAATCATTGAAGTAGCAAAGACCAAGTGTGCAGAGCTTGTTCAGGAGTTTAAGAATAATATTGATATTATTTCAAGTAACTTGGAGCTTCTTATTAACGATGAGAAGAAAGCAAGTGAAGAGCAGGCTAAGGCTAAGTCTGTTATTGAACTTGTAGACAGGAAGGATTTGGAACTTAATAATAAAATCTGGGGCGAAGAGAAGATTAAGAGCGCCGATGACATCCTTACAGGTGATGTGAGCGCTGTTCTTTCAGGTAGCGATAAGAAGGAAGAAGCAGAGGCTCATGCAGCTCCTGAAGCGTCTGGTGAGGCTGAGAAGGCTGCTGAGACAACTGAGGCTGAGGCGACACCTGAGGTTAAAGAGGAAACTGCTGAAACTCAGAAACCTTCAGAAACTACTTCTGGATTTAAGCCAATAGAGGCTGAGGAAAAGAAAGAAGAGGTTAAGGAAGCGGTAGTTGAAGCACCTGTAGAAGAGAAGAAACCTACTTTCAAGCCCCTTGACCAGCAGGGATTAGGTAATAAGGATAACTAATTAAATAGTAAATGAATTAAATATTAGAAACCCTCCACGTTGATGGAGGGTTTTTGCGTTAGGAGGTGCATTGGATGCATTGGGGACGGGGTAAAATGCATCCGGGCGATGCAGCGGTGAGTGGGCTTTGCTTGAATGGGTGAAGGACAGGCACGGACAATACGGAGTGTGGGAGATGTGGGGGTTGATCACATAGATGCATTTTACCCCGTCCCCAATGGCAGCATCGCGCAAAAGAAAAAGACCTGCAGTAGCAGGTCTTTCTCTTTAAAGTGGATATTATTATTATTTGTATAATTCAACCAATTTCTGTAAGTGGTCATATCTTGCCTTAGCAGCGTCCTCTGATGCAGCGAATAACTTCTCTGCTCTTTCAGGGAATGGCTTGATAAGACGTGTATAACGAGCTTCGTTATTAAGGAACTCCTGATATGTACCATCACCTTCCTTAGATGTAAGAGTGAATGGGTTCTGACCAGCTGCCTTCTTGGCAGGATCAAATGTGAAGAGGTTCCAGTAACCAGCCTTAACAGCTTTCTTCATTTCATCCTGGCAGTGGTTCATACCACCCTTAGCGATACCGTGAAGTTCGCAAGGAGCGTAACCAATGATGAGTGAAGGACCGTTGTATGCTTCAGCCTCAGCGATAGCCTTAACAGCCTGTGCCGGGTTAGCACCAAGTGCGATCTGAGCAACATATACATAACCGTAGCTCATAGCGATTTCTGCAAGAGACTTCTTGCTCATTTCCTTACCAGCTGCAGCGAACTGACAAACTTCACCGATATTAGAAGCCTTAGATGCCTGTCCACCGGTATTTGAATACATTTCTGTATCGAATACCATGATGTTTACGTTCTCGCCGGAAGCGATTACGTGATCAAGACCACCAAATCCGATATCGTATGCCCATCCGTCACCACCGAAGATCCAAACAGATTTCTTTGATAAGTAATCTTTCTTAGCAAGAACTTCTTTAGCAAGAGCATTATCTGATTTCTCAAGTTCTGCAATAAGCTTCTCAGCGTCAGCTGCGTTAGCCTGTGTGTCATCCTTTGTAGCAAGGAATGCATCAATAGCACCGGCAAGATCAGCAGAAGCAGCACCCTTGAGTTCTTCTAACTTAGCAATTGCCTGATCTCTGATAACCTTCTGTCCTAAGTACATACCGAAGCCGTGCTCAGCATTATCTTCGAACAATGAGTTAGACCATGCAGGACCCTTCTTGGAATCCTTGTTAACAGTATATGGTGATGTAGCTGCAGGGCCACCCCAGATAGAAGAGCATCCTGTTGCATTTGAGATATACATATGCTCACCAAATAACTGTGTGATTAATCTGGCATAAGATGTTTCTGCACAACCTGCACATGATCCTGAGAACTCAAGAAGTGGCTGATTGTACTGTGAATTGATAGGTGTAATTCCCTTATCAAGAGCAGGCTTTAATTCCTTGCGGCCTACGTTTGCAACTAAGTAATCGAATACCGGCTGCTCAGCTGCCTGTGATTCCTGAGGAACCATCTTAAGAGCTTCATTAGGCTTAGGACAAACTGTAACACATTCGCCACATCCCATACAATCAAGTGGAGATATACTCATTGTATACTTCATTGTTGCATCATTAGCATGCTTGGAATCTGCAAGTTTGATATTTGAAGGAGCTGCCTTAACTTCTTCCTCTGAAAGAATGAATGGACGGATAGTAGCATGTGAACATACGAATGCACAGCTGTTACACTGAGCACATGCTTCAGGGTTCCATTCAGGAACCATAACTGCAGTTCCTCTCTTCTCGTAAGCAGAAGCACCTGTTTCGAACTGACCATCTGCGATATCCTTGAATGCAGATACTGGTAAACTGTAACCATCCATTAAGCCGATAGGATCAAGAAGTTTGTTAACCATATCAACTGTTGCAGGTCTTCCTTCTCTCTTAACTACCTTCTTTTCTTCTGTAGCATTAGCCCAATCAGCAGGAACTTCTACTTTGTGAATTGCATCTACACCGGCATCAATTGCCTTGTAGTTCATTTCAACTACAGCGTCACCCTTCTTGGAGTAGGACTTCTTAGCTGCCTGCTTCATGTAATCAACAGCTTCATCGATTGGCATAACGTTAGCAAGCTTGAAGAATGCTGACTGTAAGATAGTATTTGTTCTCTTACCCATACCGATTTCGATAGCCTTGTCAATAGCGTTGATTGTATATAACTGAATATTGTTCTTAGCGATATACTGCTTAGCTTCAGCCGGCATATGCTGATTAAGTTCTTCATCAGACCACTGGCAGTTAATCATGAAGATTCCGCCAGGCTTAACATCCTGAACCATCTTGTAGCCTTTAACAACATAAGATGGGTTATGGCATGCTACGAAGTCAGCCTGATTGATGTAGTATGGGCTCTTAATAGGCTTGTCGCCAAAACGAAGATGGGAGATAGTAATACCACCTGTCTTCTTGGAGTCATACTGGAAGTATGCCTGGATGTACTTGTCTGTATGGTCGCCGATAATCTTGGTAGAGTTCTTATTGGCACCAACAGTACCGTCACCACCTAAGCCCCAGAACTTGCATTCTACTGTACCCTTAGCGGATGTGATAGGAGCAGGTTTAACTTCAGGTAAGCTAAGATTGGTAACATCATCAACGATACCGATTGTAAATCTCTTCTTAGGAGCATCTTTCTCAAGTTCTGTATAAATAGCAAAGATAGATGAAGGACATGTATCCTTGCTGCCTAAACCGTAACGACCTGCTGAAACGAGGATGTCATTAAGTCCTGCTTCACGAAGAGTTGTAGCGATATCAAGATATAATGGCTCACCGAGTGAACCCGGCTCTTTGGTTCTGTCAAGAACAGCAATCTTTTTAACTGTCTTAGGAAGAACTTTAAGGAATGAGTTAGCAACCCATGGACGATATAATCTTACTTTAATAAGACCAACTTTCTGTCCTGCAGCTGTTAAGTAATCAATTACTTCTTCGGCTACGTCACATACAGAACCCATAGCAACGATTACTCTGTCTGCATCGGCAGCACCATAGTAATTGAAGAGGTCATAATCTGTACCAAGTTTTTCGTTGATCTTCTTCATGTATTTCTCTACAACAGCAGGAAGAGCTTCGTAAACTGAGTTACAAGCTTCTCTGTGCTGGAAGAATACGTCATCATTTTCATGTGAGCCTCTCATTGCAGGATGCTCAGGATTAAGTGCATGAGCTCTGAATGCTTCAACCGCATCCATGTTGCACATTTCTTTCAGGTCTTCATAGTCCCATAATTCAATCTTCTGAATCTCATGAGATGTACGGAAACCATCGAAGAAGTTAAGGAAAGGAACCTTTCCTTCAATAGCTGCAAGGTGAGCAACAGGGCTTAAGTCCATAACTTCCTGTGGATTGGACTCAGCGAGCATAGCAAAACCTGTCTGACGGCATGCATATACGTCACTGTGATCACCAAAGATATTAAGTGACTGTGTAGCAACGCATCTTGCAGATACATCGAATACACAAGGTAATTGTTCAGCAGCAATCTTGTACATGTTAGGGATCATAAGAAGAAGACCCTGAGATGCTGTGAATGTTGTTGTGATAGCACCGGCTGCAAGGGAACCGTGAACGGTACCGGCTGCACCAGCTTCTGATTGCATTTCGGTTACTTTAACTGTGTTACCGAAAATGTTTTTTCTACCTTCTGCAGACCACTGGTCAACATAGTCGGCCATAGGGCTTGAAGGTGTGATAGGATAGATACCTGCAACTTCTGTAAAAGCATAAGCTACATGAGCAGCGGCGGTATTACCATCCATTGACTGTTTGATTCTAGCCATATTAGTAACATCCTCCTTTAATTTTGGGCGCAAAAAAATAACGCCTGACTATTTAAAATTATAATATGAAAGGGGGTTTTTGTAAACACCAAAACCCCCATAGTTTCCTTAATTATATGTAAAATATAACCCACTAATTTAGTGGGTTATTAGGTATTGAAATACAGTTTATGTTCATTTCCTGTAAGCGCCTCCAAAATCGCCGCCACCGAATTCTCCTTTGCCTCAATCACATTGACTGCCTCATGTATCAGCCACAGATAGTGCGCATCCGAATCATTGATGGCATTGCATTCTTTAAGATAAGGATTGATTTTGTACATTTGTTCAAGATTGTCCTTATTAGCAATCTCAAAACAAGTGAACCTGGAACCTTCCGGAACGAAGCCAAGCTGAGATGTAACAGAATCAGAAGGCTTATCTATATGAGCCGGAATCATAATTCCATTAAAAGAGTGCACCAAATCATAACTTTCGGTAAATGAGATATCCGTTGCCGCCAACAGGAGATGATCCACAGTTCCAATCTGTTCATCTTTTTCATTCATGATAATCTGGTCGCCGAACCTTAAGGTATCATTCGGAATAGGAAGCTGATGTTTCTCAACATAGGCATCAAATCTCATCGCATCTTCTAATGTATAAAAAAGGCAGACCACATGAACTTCTTCAGATGTGGTAAGTTCCATCCCCGGAATAACCGTAATTCCATACTCCGCTGCAATCATCGTGACGGCAGGGCAGTTTTTGCATGTGTTATGGTCTGTAAGTGCGATTACATTTAACTCTTTTAAAGCGCACATTCCCACAATGTTCCCGGGGGTATTGTCATTATCCCCGCAGGGAGAGAGGCAGGAGTGCATATGTAAATCATAATAGAATTTACTCATTATGTCTTACCTTAAAGAATCAATTAATTTCGCTGCATCATAAATAGGAAGTTCTGTGGTGAATACAGCCACGTCTTCAGAAGCAGCCTTGGCCTTAAGGGTATCGTCCATGGTTACGCCTTCAGCCAGCACGATGCAGGAAACATCAGTAAGTGTTGCAACTGCAAGAGTATTAACGTTACTCATAACAGTAACCCAGCATGAACCCGACGGAGCCTTGCCCATTGCGATTGACAAAAGGTCGCAGCAGAAGAGTTTGTCCACATCCTTATCAAGTGATACTGTTGGTGTCAAAAGTGTAAAATTCCCGTCTTTACTAATATCAGATACTTTCATTTATCCAAACCTCCCAAATTTAATCGCCGCTGATGATGGAAATATCATCAGATAATTTATTAATGTATTCTCTTAAAATATGTATACAGTCACGTTTTTTGGCAACGCCTCTGACTATGTCTTCAGCCAAAGCCTTACAGGTAGGAGCACCGCAGCAACCGCAGTCAAGACCCGGGAATTCTTCACAGAGGGCATCAATCTGAGCCATCTTCGCCATACTTTCCTTAAGGTTGTCTGCAAGTTCAAATACGGGCTCATATTCAACGTCGCTGGTCCAGGTTGTCTTATCGTCATCAACCTCATCGTGGGGAGCAGTAACAGGAAGATATTTCCTGATATGCTGTAATTTAGCCTTGGCAGCAAAAGGATTCTCAACTGTCATTACGCCGCCAACGCAGCCACCGTTACATGCATTAAGTTCGATGAACTCAAGGTCTTTATTAAACTTGTCATCCTCTAAATCTTCCAAAACAGAAATAACATTGCCGATACCATCAGCTGCAACATAGGAATCGGAGAGAAGGCCTGCAGCCTCGCCGCCGGTGATACCCCAGGAGATGCCGATTTTGCCAGATCTTACAAGGTCTTCAGGATTAGCGGCAACCTCTGTCATTGCACTGATTAAGGCAGGGTAGATATCCTTGATTGCAAGAACATGGTCGATGTCGCTCTTTTCATATCCGATAGGATTCTTCGCAGCCGTAACCTTGGAAGGACAAGGAGATAAGAAGAAAATACCTATTTCCTCGCTCTTTAAACCGGTCTCATCCATGGCAATCTGTCTTGCAAGTTTTGCTGCCAGTTCAGCAGGTGTAATAAGTGGAAGAAGATTATCCACAAGATTAGGGAATCTTACCTGCACAAGTCTTACAACAGTAGGACATGCGGTACTGATGATAGGCCACTTGTCACGGTTCGCCGCAATATATTCTCTTGATTTTTCGGAAATGATTTCTGCCGCTGCAGATACTTCGAATACATCATCAAAACCAAGTTTCTTAATGCCCGTAAGAATGATATTTACATCATCAAGATGATTAACCTGGGCATAAAGAGACGGAGCCGGAAGAGCAACTGTATACTTATAATCCTTAATTGCATCAATAAAATCTCTTTTAGCTTTCTTGGCATGATGAGGACAGATTCTGATACACTCACCACAATCAATACATTTGTTTTTTGTTATAACCGCTTTGTTGTTTCTTACTCTGATTGCCTGGGTAGGACAGTGCTTGATGCAGTTGGTACAGCCCTTGCACTGATTCTCCAAAAGGTAAACAGAGTTATCATATGAATTATCCAAAATTGTAACCCCCAATAAAGATAATTATTATGTCTTATAAATTAATAGTCATCACAACTGTTGTTCCAACGCCAATCTCAGTTGAAATATCGATGGTGTCAGAATTTTTTTTCATATTAGGAAGACCCATGCCTGCGCCGAATCCCAGATTACGTACATTGTCGGGAGCAGTAGAGAAGCCTGCCTGCATAGCCTTGTCGATATCAGGAATTCCCGGACCTCTGTCTGCCAGGGTCATTGTGATTCTCTCCTCACTGATTGTAACGGTAATCTCACCGCCATAAGCATGAATAACCATGTTGATTTCGCCTTCATAAAGGGCGATGGCAACTCTTCTTATTACATCAGGTGATACACCGAGCTGTTTAAGTTTCTTCTTAACATCGGAAGAAGCTTCCCCCGCTCTGGTAAAATCCTCGTTGCTTACTTGATATTTTAATTCCATAAGATTAGGCATCCATTTTACCTCCTCTTAATCCACTTTCATATAACAGGCCGCAGGCAGAAAACATTCTGTGTCCTGTGGAGAGGATAGGAAGATTATTCTCTTTGGCCATTTCAATCATGGCTTCATCAGGCTTCTTGCCCCTTACGAAAATAATGCAAACGATATCCATCATATCAGCTGTTCTGATAACCTGCGGGTTGCAAAGTCCCGTAAGAAGAGCGCAACTTGTCTTGGCAAAGGCAAGAACATCACTCATCATGTCTGAACCACAGGCTGTGCGAACTTCCGTATCCAGCAAATCCTCGCCGGTAATTACTTCGCAATTTAAAAGTTCTTTTATTTCACCAACTGTCATTTTGACCTCCAAATTCCGGCAAAATCGCCACCAAACAGTGTTTGGCCTATAAATATACATATTAATTATATCATAAGAGCGGTGCTTTTCAACAAATTAGACAAAAAATTATAAACATTTAATTAGATTTATGTAGAAAATTGATAAAAAATAAGATAGAATATATTTGCGCAAATTTAGCAACTTAACATACCAGTTTAGTGTGTAGATATATATTTTATATTATGATAAAATGGTCAAAGGTTTGACTAGATTGTTGCAAGGTGCTTGCAACTTTTAGTATATATTTATTTGTTAAAAAAATATCAAGGAGGTTTTTTAAGGATGAGTTCAAAGAAGACAGCTGTTCCTTTTACAGGAACAAAAGAGCAAGAAGAAAAACTCATGCAAGTCATCGCTGAACACAAAGATCTGAAGGGCGCTTTAATGCCTGTAATGCAGAAGGCTCAGGATATCTACGGATATCTTCCTATCGAAGTACAGACAATGATTGCGGATGGTCTTGGCGTACCTTTGGAAAAAGTGTATGGTGTTGCAACATTCTATTCACAGTTCTCCCTTAATCCAAAGGGCAAGTATCAGATTTCTGTATGTTTAGGTACTGCCTGCTACGTTAAGGGTTCCGGTGATGTTTATTCCAAGCTTGAGGACGTTCTTGGAATCAAGGGTGGAGAGTGCACCCCTGACAGAAAATTCTCATTGGATGCATGCCGTTGTGTCGGAGCATGTGGTCTGGCTCCGGTTATGATGATCAACGATGAAGTTTATGGTCGTCTTACACCTGACCAGATTCAGGGAATCATTGATAAATACAATGATTAATTAATGTACTGTTATATAGTCGGGGTACTTGGTTATGATGTCAGAAATTGCCATGAGCGTTTTGGATGTTGCTGAGAATTCAGTAAGAGCCAATGCAACATGGGTACGTATCGAAGTTTTGGTAGATGAATCAGCAGATTCACTTATCGTTTCAATAGAAGATAATGGCTGCGGTATGAGTGAAGAACAGGTTAAAAAAGTTTCTGATCCATTCTTTACAACCAGAACCACAAGAAAAGTTGGTCTTGGGGTGCCATTCTTTAAGGAAGCATGTGAGTGTACCGGCGGGGATTTTACAATCGAGTCTAAAGAGGGGGTAGGAACCAAGTTTACTGCCAGATTTGTTTTATCACATATCGACAGAATACCTCTTGGAGACATAAACGGAAGTATACATCAGCTGGTGACTTTCAGGGAAGAAATCCACTGGATATACAGATATAAATTTAATGATAAGGAATTCACCATGGATACCGCAGAATTCAGGGAAGTATTAGGTGATATTTCATTTAAGACCAAGGATGTTTCAGATTATATAATGGAATATTTAAACGAAAACAAATTCTCCGTAGATGGCGGAAGAGACATTTAATGAAAATAATTAGGAGGAAAGCATAATGAAATCTCTTGAAGAATTAAAAGCTATTAGAGAGAAAATGCAGAGCCAGGTAGTCTTAAGAACTGAGAGCGAAGCTGAAACAAGAGTTGTAGTTGGTATGGCTACATGTGGTATCGCAGCTGGTGCTCGTCCGGTATTGGTTGCATTATCAAATGCAGTTAATGAAAAAGGACTTGAAGGCGTATCTGTAACTCAGACAGGTTGTATCGGTTTATGTCAGTATGAGCCAATCGTTGAAGTAATTCAGCCTAACAAAGAAAAAGTTACATATATTCACATGACACCTGAGAAGGCTCTTGAAGTTGTTGATCAGCATCTTGTAAGAGGTCAGGTTGTTGAGAAATATACAATTGGTACAGAATTAAAATAAATTGAGGAGGACAAATTAATGTATCGTTCACATGTATTAGTATGCGGTGGTACAGGTTGTACTTCCTCAGGAAGTCAACAGATCATCGATGCATTCGAAAGCGAGATCAAGAAAAATGACCTTGCTGATGAAGTTGCAGTAGTACGTACAGGTTGCCACGGTTTATGTGCACTTGGTCCAATCGTACTTATTTATCCGGAAGGATCTTTCTACTCAATGGTTAAGCCTGAAGACGTTGCTGAAATCGTTTCAGAGCATCTTTTAAAGGGTAGAGTAGTTACAAGACTTTTATATCAGGAAACAGTTAAGGAAGACGAAGTTGTTCCTCTTGCTGAAACAGGTTTCTATAAGAAGCAGATGAGAGTTGCTCTTCGTAACTGTGGTGTTATCAACCCGGAGAATATTGAAGAGTATATCGCAGTTGATGGTTATCAGGCACTTGGTAAAGTTTTAACTGAAATGACACCTGAAGATGTAATCCAGACACTTCTTGATGCAGGTCTTCGTGGTCGTGGTGGTGCTGGTTTCCCTACAGGTCAGAAGTGGAAACTTGCCAGAACTTTGGTTCCTGATGCAGATCAGAAATATGTATGTTGTAATGCCGACGAAGGTGACCCGGGTGCATTCATGGATCGTTCAGTACTTGAAGGTGATCCACATGTTGTACTTGAAGCTATGGCAATTGCAGGTTATGCAATTGGTGCTAATCAGGGTTATATCTACGTAAGAGCTGAGTATCCTATCGCTATTGAAAGATTACAGATCGCAATCGGACAGGCCAGAGAATACGGCTTACTTGGTAAGGATATCTTCGGAACAGGCTTTGATTTTGATATCGATTTAAGATTTGGTGCCGGTGCATTCGTTTGTGGTGAGGAAACAGCCCTTATGACTTCTATCGAAGGTAACAGA
This sequence comes from Lachnospiraceae bacterium UBA4338, assembly GCA_002393735.1. GTDB lineage: Bacteria > Bacillota > Clostridia > Lachnospirales > Lachnospiraceae > UBA3766. The sequence continues at coordinate 39,772 of DGTK01000007.1, read as the reverse complement.
GGTGAGCCTCGTCCACGTCCACCATTCCCAGCTGTTAAAGGTTTATTCGCTAAGCCAACAGTACTTAACAACGTTGAGACATATGCCAACATTCCACGTATCATTTTAAATGGTGCTGAATGGTTCGCTTCAATGGGTACAGAGAAGAGCAAGGGTACTAAGGTATTCGCTCTTGGTGGAAAGATTAACAACACAGGTCTTGTAGAAGTTCCTATGGGTACAACACTTCGTGAAGTTATTGAGGATATCGGTGGTGGTATTCCTAATGGCAAGAAGTTCAAGGCTGCTCAGACAGGTGGTCCTTCAGGTGGATGTATCCCGGCAGAGCACTTCGATATTCCTATTGATTATGATAACCTTATTGGTATCGGTTCCATGATGGGTTCAGGTGGACTTATTGTTATGGATGAAGACAACTGTATGGTTGATATCGCTAAGTTCTTCTTAGAGTTCACTGTAGATGAGTCTTGTGGTAAGTGTACACCTTGCCGTATCGGTACCAAGAGATTATATGAAATGCTTGATAAGATTACTAAGGGTCAAGGTACCTTAGAAGACTTGGACAAGATGGAAGAGTTATGCTACTACATCAAGGCTAACTCACTTTGTGGTCTTGGTCAGACAGCTCCTAACCCTGTTCTTTCAACACTTCGTTACTTCAGAGATGAGTATGTTGCTCACGTAGTTGACAAGAAGTGTCCAGCAGGCGTATGTAAAGATCTTCTTTCATTCTCTATTGATAAAGAGAAATGCGTTGGCTGTGGTATGTGTGCTAAGCAGTGCCCGGCTTCAGCTATTTCAAAGACAGATTATATCGCTCCTGGTAAGAAACTTCCTGCAATGGCAATTGACACTTCCAAGTGTGTTAAGTGTGGTGCATGTATGTCAACATGTAAGTTCAAAGCTATTTCTAAAGGGTAACAAAAGTAAAAGATTTTACAGGGAAGCCTGTTAAAAGGCTTAAGGATATTATTTAGGAGGTAAATTTAATGGAAACCGTTAAAGTTAAAATAAATGGTGTTGAAGTAGATGCACCTAAAGGCTCTTCCATATTAGCAGCAGCAAAGCTTGCCGGAATCGATATTCCTACTTTATGTTACTTAAAGGAAATCAATGAAATCGGCGCTTGTCGTATCTGTATGGTAGAAGCTAATGAAGGCAGAGGCCCTAGACTGGTAGCTGCTTGTGTATATCCTGTTTCAGAGGGTATGGAAGTAAGCACAAATTCACCAAAGGTATTGGAAAGCAGAAAGAAAACACTTCAGCTTATCTTATCTGACCATGATAAGAAATGTTTATCATGTGTACGTAGTGGTAAGTGTGAACTTCAGAAACTTTGCAAGGACTATGGCGTAGATGATGAGAATAAGTACGAAGGCGTTGTAAACGAATTCGAACTTGATGAATCTGCAGCACATATGGTAAGAGATAACAACAAGTGTATCAATTGCCGTCGTTGTATCGCAGTTTGTGAGAAGACTCAGGGTATTGGCGTTATCGGCGCGAATAACAGAGGTTTCATCACAGAGATTTCTTCTCCATTTGGTATGGGACTTGCTGAGACAGCCTGCGTATGCTGTGGTCAGTGTATCGCTGCCTGTCCTACAGGTGCTATCTATGAGAAGTCTGATATTGATAAGATCTTGGCAGCTATTGCAGATCCTGAGAAGCATGTTGTTGTTCAGACAGCTCCTGCTGTTAGAGCAGCACTCGGTGAAGCATTTGGTCTTCCAATCGGAACAGGTGTTGAAGGCAAGATGGTTGCAGCTCTTAGAAGAATCGGATTCGAGAAGGTATTCGATACCGACTTCGGTGCAGACGTAACAATCATGGAAGAAGCTTTCGAACTTCTTGACAGAGTTCAGAACGGCGGAGTTCTTCCAATGATTACATCATGCTCACCTGGATGGATTAAATATTGTGAGCATTACTATCCGGATCAGCTTGAGCACTTATCATCATGTAAGTCACCTCAGCAGATGTTTGGTGGTATTCTTAAAACATATTACGCACAGAAGATGGGCTGGGATCCTAAGTCAATCGTATCTGTCAGCGTAATGCCTTGTACAGCCAAGAAGTTCGAAATCGGTCGTGATGATCAGAGCGCTGCCGGTGTTCCGGATCTTGATTACACAATGACCACAAGAGAACTTGCCAGAATGATTGAGAGATGTTCTATTAACTTCACAGCTCTTCCTGATGAGACATTTGATGATCCTATGGGTGAGAGTACAGGTGCAGCTGTTATCTTTGGTGCAACCGGTGGTGTTATGGAAGCTGCTCTCAGAACCGCTGTATGGAAACTTACAGGTGAAACCAATGACAGCCCTATCGAATTCAAGGAAGTTCGTGGTATGGAAGGCATCAAGGAAGCTACATATGAAGTAGCCGGAATGTCAGTTAAGGTTGCTATTGCATCAGGTCTTGCCAATGCTAAGGTTATTATGGATAAGATCAGAGCCGGTGAAGCTGATTATACATTCGTTGAAATCATGGCTTGCCCGGGTGGTTGTATCAATGGTGGCGGACAGCCTCAGGTTCCTGCACACATCCGCAATTTTGTTGACTATCGTTCACTTCGTGCAGGTGCATTATACAAATATGATGAGACTATGCCTGTTCGTAAATCCCATGAGAACAAATCCGTACAGAAGTTGTATGAAGAGTTCTTTGGTGAGCCTAACAGCCATAAAGCACATGAAGTTTTACATACAACCTATGTAAAGAGAAAGATTCATGAAATTTAATTAACCTTAAAAACCTTGTATTTTATATAATTTAAAGCATATCTCAGCGGAGATTATTCTCCGCTGAGTTTTATGCGTTATTAAGAACGTTATTATTAATGGACTATTAATGGGTATTTAGTTTTAATCTGGGGAGCGTTATTATGATAAAGAAAAGGTTGGTTACACTTGTATTTGCTTTGTCTTTGGCATCGGCTGTATTTATCAGTGGATGCGAAAATGAAGTTACTGAAACAACTGATGTTGAAACAGTGGAAACTGTAGATGAAACAGTTGATGAAACAACCGATGAGACAGTTTTGGAAACTGCAGAAGAAACAGAATCGGTTGATGAGAATGACAATGGTTCAGAAGAAAAAACTGATGAAAAAATAGATGAAACTGCCAAAGAAGAAACTGAGAATCACTCTGGCGGCAGTGAAGAGAAAAAGGAAGATGAGGCTTTTCATGTTGAATCTGCCGATATTCTCATGTTTGTTAAAAAGGCTGTTAATGTTCGTACAGGCCCTAGTACCAATTATGAGAGAATTGGTTCACTTGAAAAAGGCTCAGATGTTGAAGTTACTGGTGTAGCTGATACAGGATGGTACAGAATTAAATATAATGGTCAGGTTGGATATGTTTCCAATAAATTCCTTATAACAGAGGAAGAATATAAAGTTTTGGAGACTGCAGAGAATGCAGCCAAAGAAGCTGCCAAGGAAGCAACAAAACTTGTTGAGCAGGGTAATCTTGAAATAAGTTCTACTGATGCCCAGAAGATGGCTCAGGATATTATCTCACAGGAGACTAATCTTACACCTGAACAACAGCAGCAAATTATAGATGATATTGCAGCCAAGATAGAGCAGTCAGTTAAGGATGCTGCAGCACAGGCTCAGCAACAGCAGGAACAGCAGACTCAGGCTGCAAGCACAGGTACTGACACAGGAAGAGTTGTTGCTCTTTGTAATGAATACAGAGCGGGTGCAGGACTTGGCGGATTAACTGAAGATGCCACACTTGATGCCATGGCCGCTCAGAGAGCACAGGAAATAGCCCAGTCATTTAGTCATACAAGACCTGACGGAAGAGACTGTTCATCAATTTATGATGATTATGGATATGCCTGGATGGCTTGTGGAGAGAATATTGCAGCAGGACAGACATCTGCTGATGAAGTTATGACCGGCTGGATGAATTCGGAAGGTCATAAAGCAAATATACTTAGCGGGAATTTTAACCGAATAGGAGTTGCATGCTATTCAGATCCTAATAGTGCATACGGATACTATTGGGTTCAGGTATTCTCGGATTAAAAAGAAAGTTGTTAAGGAGACTAAGCAGAATGAAACAATTTACATCAGATGAACTCAGAAAGACATGGAAAAAGTTCTATATCGAGAGAGGTCATGTTGACGTTGGAGCTGTATCTTTGGTATCAGATGGTTCCACAGGAGTACTTTTTAATGTTGCAGGTATGCAGCCTTTGATGCCTTACCTTCTTGGTGAGAAGCATCCAATGGGAACCAGGCTTTGCAATGTGCAGGGTTGCGTTCGTACCAATGATATTGATTCAGTTGGTGACAAGAGCCACGTAACATTCTTTGAAATGATGGGCTCATGGAGTCTTGGAGATTATTTCAAGGAAGAAAGATGTAAATGGAGTTATGAACTTTTAACCGAAGTATTTGGATTTGATGCAGATCATCTTGCAGCTACTGTATTCGCAGGTGATGAAAATGCACCAAGAGATGAAGAAGGGGCTAATTACCGTATCGCTTCAGGTTTCAAGAAAGAGAATATTTATTATCTTCCGGCAGAAGATAACTGGTGGGGACTTGAATATGGTCCATGTGGTCCTGATTCTGAGATGTTCTATATTGCAGATGTTCCGGATTGTGGTCCGAATTGCGGTCCTGGCTGCAGCTGTGGCAAATATACCGAACTTGGTAATGACGTATTCATGCAGTATGAGAAACTTAAAGATGGTTCTTTAATTCCTCTTAAGCAGAAGAATGTTGATACAGGCTGGGGTCTTGAGAGAAACCTTGCATTCTTAAATGGAACAAAAGATGTTTACAAGACAGACCTTTTTGCTCCTGTAATTGCGGCAATTGAGAAGGCATCGGGAAAATCATATGATGCAGATGATAAGTTCTCACGTTCAATGAGAATCCTTGCCGACCATACAAGAACAAGCGTTATGCTTATTGGTGATGAAGCCAAGCTTCTTCCATCCAATGCAGGCGCAGGATATGTACTTAGAAGACTTATCCGCCGTGCTGTTCGTCATGCAAGAATGCTTGAACTTAAGAAAGAAGATATTCTTTCACTTGCTACAATTTATATTGATGAAATTTACAAAGAAAGTTTCCCAAATCTTTCCAGGAACAGAACTTTTGTGCTTGATGAGCTTAAGAAAGAAATCGAGAGATTTGAATCCACACTTGAAAATGGTATGAAGGAATTTAAGAAAATCCTTGATACAGCCAAAGCAGCAGGATCAAAGGAAATTTCAGGTAAAGATGCTTTCTATCTTTATGATACATTTGGATTCCCATTTGAGTTAACTGAAGAACTCGCAGGGGAAGAAGGAATCGGAGTTGACTTAGATGGCTTTAAGGCTTCAATGGAAGAGCAAAAGCAGAAAGCACGTGAAGGACAGAAATTCGCTGCAAAACTTGATTCTGACCTTAATATTTTTGATGAGCTTGGTGATGATGTTAAGACTGAATTCATCGGTTATGATTCATTAACAGGTGAAGATATAATTGCAGGTATTGGATCAGGTGATGCGCTTGTTGATAAATTAAATAAAGGCGAGGAAGGAACAATCGTGGTTAAAACCACACCTTTCTATGCTACCATGGGTGGTCAGAAGGGTGACCTTGGTATTATTAAAACAGCTGATGGTGTATTTGAAGTTACAGATACAATTAAGCTTCCCTCTAACAGAGTAGGTCATGTTGGTAAATGTATTGAAGGCTCCATCTCTAAGGGCGCCAAGGCAGAACTTGCTGTCGATACTTTAATCAGATCATATACATGTAAGAACCATTCAGCTACACACCTTATGCAGAAAGCACTTCAGACTGTACTTGGTGACAATGTTCATCAGCAGGGTTCATATCAGGATAATGAGAGAACAAGATTTGACTTCTCTTATGGTCAGGCTATGACAAAAGAGGAAATTGCCAGGGTTGAGGATCTTGTAAATGAATGGATTCAGGCAGACTTCCCTGTAATTACAAAGGTTTGCAATATTGAAGAAGCTAAAAAACTTGGTGCAATGGCATTATTCGGAGAAAAATACGGCGAAAGCGTAAGAGTTGTTATGATGGGTGATTCCAAGGAATTCTGTGGTGGTACTCATGTAGCACATACAGGTGAAATCAGACTCTTCAAGATTCTCTCTGAAAGCGGTGTTGCAGCTGGCGTTAGAAGAATAGAAGCAGTTACCGGCGACAATGCTGTTAACTACTATAAGGATATGGAAGCTAAGCTCATTGAAGCCGCAGCTGTAGTTAAGAGTAATCCGGACGCACTTGCAGCTAAACTTAATTCAATGATGGCTGAGATTAAGGCTCTTAATTCAGAAATCGAATCTCTTAAGTCTAAGGCAGCCAAAGAGTCATTAGGCGATGTTTTGGATAACGTAACAGAGGTTAAGGGTGTTAAATTACTTGCAGCCAGGTTATCAGGTGTTGATATGAATGCCCTCAGAGACTTGGGTGACCAGCTTAAGACAAAGCTTGGTGAAGGTGTTATTGTACTTGTATCTGAAACAGATGGCAAGGTTAATATCATGACAATGGCTACTGATGATGCAATCTCCAAAGGCGCTCATGCAGGTAACCTTATTAAGGCAATCGCTCCTAAGGTTGGAGGCGGCGGTGGCGGAAGACCAAATATGGCCCAGGCCGGCGGCAAGAATCCTGCAGGTATTGATGATGCAATTAATGAAGCCAGGGTTCAGCTTGAGGGTATGATTAAATAATATTAAAAGCCCCCTGTTGCCTCTAAAGACAGCAGGGGGATATTTTAAGTTATAAAGAGGTTAAAAATGCTATATAATTCATTGATTTTTATAATGTTATTTATGCCAATTGTGCTGATAGTATGGTATGGATTAAGTTATTTGTCTAATAAAAGTTTTGCAAAATTATTTGTAATAGGAATGTCGTTTTGGTTTTACGGATATTATAATCCTTCGTATTTGTGGATTCTGATTTCGAGTCTTGCATTCAATTATTTTATAAGCTTTCTATTTCTGAAAATCAGTTCAAAAAATATATCAAAAATAATCTTTATATTAGGATTAACAGGTAATATTGGCTTATTATTCTATTTTAAATATTTAAATTTCTTTATTGATAACTGTAATTTTATTTTTCATAGTGATATTTCAATAGAAAAAATTGCTCTTCCATTAGGTATAAGTTTTTTTACATTTCAACAGATTTCTTTTATTGCTGACAGATATATGAAAAAAGCGAATCATTATAATCTTATAGATTATATTTTTTATGTTTCGTTTTTTGCACAACTGGTTGCTGGACCGATTGTTAAACACGATCACTTTATACCTCAGCTTTATAAAGATGATGTTGGAACATTTAAGGCAGATAATATGCTTAAAGGTTTATCCTTGTTCTCTCTTGGAATGGGTAAAAAAGTCTTAATTGCTGATACGCTTGCTCTTTTAGTTAATGCTGAATATGACAATATTCCTTGGCTTGATATGCCTACAGCATGGTGCGTTATTATTTTCTATATGATGGAGTTATATTTTGATTTCAGTGGTTATTCCGATATGTCCAGAGGTATTGGATTAATGATGGGACTCGATATTCCAGTTAACTTTAATTCTCCATTTAAAGCAGACTCTGTCAGGGACTTTTGGAGAAGATGGCATATAACTTTGTCAGATTTCTTAACTCAGTACATTTATATACCATTAGGCGGAAATCGAAAGGGAAAGTTGAGACAGTGTATTAATATTTTCATTGTTTTTCTTGTTAGTGGAATATGGCATGGTGCTAACTGGACGTTTATTGTCTGGGGGTTGATGCATGGCATTGCTGCAATTGTGGAAGCAGCATTTCCTAAATTTAAAACAAAGTCAAAATTATTTAATGTTTTTATAACTCAGATTTATATAATCCTGACGTTTTCAATCTTTAGAGCAGATTCTTTGAGTCAGGCATTAGAACTGTGGAGTAAACTGTTTGGATTTAAGTTTATGAATAACTTTATTGGAATGTGTAACACATTGGAGATTCCTGAAACATATGCCATTGTTAAATTTCTCGAATTAACCAGACCATCGTTGGTTAACGTTGTCTATTTGTTGACATTTATTGTTATTACAATAATAGCATTTATGTTGCTTAAAGGTATGAAAGCAGAAGAATGGATAAATAAATATGTATATACAAAAAGAGGTTTACTGGTTATTTCTACAATTTTTGTATGGTCCTTTATTTCTCTTTCGCATGTAAGTGTATTCTTATATTTTAATTTCTAGGATGTGTGTATGGAAAGCAAAAAGAGTCTTAAAACCTTATTCTTTTTTATATTACTTGAAACGTTTCTTGTCGCTTCTGTAGTATGGTTTTTTGATATTTTTTATCAGTATCATGGTCCTTTATTGGGAATAGAACCTGTATTTTATGATCATACTAATCAAATGCCTGGAAGTATTAGAAACCTTACTTATGACAGTGTTATTTTAGGAACATCTGAAGCCGAAAACTTTAATTCGGATATTTTTAACGAATTATACGGATGCCGCAATATAAAAATAATCAGATTGGCTGGCACTACGCCGGATATGTTATATTATCTTAATATTTCTGAAAATAAACATGACCTGAAGTATGTTTTTTGGTGTTTTGACCTTTTCGCACTTGAGAGTACAGAAGGAGTAACTATATTTAATGATAAAGAAACAAAATACCTGCAGACAAGAACTATATTTGATGATGTTCCGTATCTCTTCAATAAAGAAGTTATATTTAGGGAAATTCCAACATATTTAGCATATTCTTATAAAGGAATATATACAGGAGGCGATGCATATAACTGGTCAAAGGGAAAAACATTCAGTACTGCTACAGTTGTTGGTAATTACGGAAGGTGTTACATTAAAAAAGACGATATTAATGTTATTCCGGAAGAAGATTATAAGGAAATGATTGATAATAATATTGATGAGGTTGTTGAATATATTAACAATCACAAGGACACAAATTTTATATTTATTCTCCCTCCTTATTCACTTTTCTGGTGGGATTTTCAGTATGTTAATGGATTTGTTCCTATGAGACTATATTCTTTGGAAGCATTGTATGAATCAGTTGTAGGTCTAGATAATGTTAAAGTTTACAGCTTTACTTCTGATGAAAGTGTAGCATTAAATCCTGACAATTATATGGATTATTTGCATTATTCTCCTGAAATTAACGATTATATGATATATACAGTTTATTCAGGTGAAAGAGAAGTAACAACTGATAATTATAAAACATATGTAAATGATCTTTCAGAAATGATAGATAAAATAGAAAGTGAAGAAATATATAAGTATTATGATGTCAGATATCCTCAGGAATAATGTATAAATGTGTGGATTATCTGTTTTATGGGTTTGATTTATTTATAATGTTTTTCTAAGTAAATTATGGAAAGTAATAAGGCGTTAAAAATCTTAATAACTTTTATATGTATTGGGTTGTTTTTTGTTACCTTTATAATTTGGTTTTTTGATGTTTTTTATCAGTATCACAGTCCATTTATGGGAATTGATCCTGTATTTAATGATCATGATAATCAAATGCCGGGAAGTGTAAGAAATCTTGAATATGACAGTGTTCTGGTGGGTACATCAACGGCAGAGAATTATAATATGGATGTATTTGATGCTTATACGGGATGTAACAGCATTAAGATAATTAAGGCGTCAGGCACGACTCCTGATATGCTTTATTATCTGAAAATGTCAGACGAAAAGCATAACCTTAAATATGTTTACTGGAATCTGGATTTATTTGCTCTGGATAATGATGAAGGAATCAGGCTTTTTGATGAAGGTGCAGATAAATACTTGCAGACAAAGAGTGTTCTCGATGATATGCCGTATCTTTTTAATAAAGACATATTAATGGAAAGAATCCCTGCCTATATAGTTATGTCATATAAAGGCATCAATACATGCGGAAATGCATATGACTGGTCAAAAGGCAAAGAATTCAGTACCTCAATGCTTATGAGCAATTATTCAAGAGAATATATTGCTAAGGAGGATATCGTAGAATTGACTGAAGATGAATATGCTTCCATGATAGACAATAATCTTCAGGATATTGCTGTATATGTTACAGAACATCCTGATACAGAATTTATATTTGTTCTGCCTGCTTATTCATTATTTTGGTGGGATGGAATGTATGTGAATGGTTATATGGGTATGAGAATGTATTCGGTTCAGAGAATATTTGATACATTCATGCCTATGGATAATGCTAAAGTATACTGTTTCTGCCAGGAAGAAGATATTGTATTTAATACGAATAATTATATGGATGTAATACATTATTCTCCTGAAATAAACGATTATATGATGAATGCAGTAATAAATAATGAGAATGAAGTAACATATGATAATTATGAATTATATATTCAAAGAATCAGCGAAATGGTAGATAAAATAGAAAGCGAAGAAATATATAAATATTACGATCTGCCAAGGCCTTAAAAAGCCATGATTTATCTAATAAAAAGTTATTGACGAGTTTGATTTATTCAGTTATAATAGGGATTGTGCGAAAGAAAACCTTACAGTCGGGCACGATTTTATGACTGAGAAGGAGGGTAGAAGAAGATGTCAAAAGTTGAAGTAAAAGATAATGAGACTTTAGATAGCGCATTACGTCGTTTTAAGAGAAGTTGCGCAAAACAGGGTATCTTACAGGAAATCCGTAAGAGAGAACATTACGAGAAGCCTAGCGTTAAGCGTAAGAAAAAGAGCGAAGCTGCTAGAAAGCGTAAATATAATTAATAAGTAAGATAAAGCCACATTTTGATAATGTGGCTTTTTTGTTCAAAAACAGTAAAGAGTGAGGGATAAATTGTATTTTAGGGAACATCCGGTGCTATATATAGTGATTGCTTTTGCTTTGCTATGTGTGGTTTTACTCGTTATAAACATAATAGATTTAAACAGATTTATAGTCAGAAAATATGTTATTAAGACATCGAAGGTTGGTAAGGAAAAAAGGATAGTATTTCTTACGGATCTGCATCTTAAAAAGTATGGAGAGAATAATTCCAAATTAATTAAGGCTATAGATAAACTTAAGCCGGATTACCTGCTTTGTGGTGGCGATATGATAGTTGCAACGCCTGGAGTTGATAATAAGGTGGCTTTTGATTTATTTAGGGAACTGTCAAAGAAGTATAAGATTTATTATGCTTTGGGAAATCATGAGTTCAGGGCTAAAATCTATCCTCAGAAATATGGGGAGATGTATCAGGAATTTGACAGTGTATGCAAAGAATGCGGTATCAGGATTCTAAGTAATGAGAAACTTGAACTTGAAGATAATATAACTCTGTACGGCCTTGAGATAGCGCCTGATTATTATAAAAGATTCAGGGTTTATCCAATGGAAGACAGTTATATTGAATCAGTACTTGGTGCGGTGGATAAAAAGAAGTTTAATATTTTACTTGCCCATAATCCTGATTACAGCGATAAATATGGCATATGGGGCTGTGATGTATCACTTTCAGGCCATGTGCATGGCGGACTTATCAGACTTCCGTTTGTAGGCGGAATAGCATCTCCAAACGTAAGATTCTTCCCTAAATATAACGGTGGAATCTATACAGTTGGAAATACAAAAGCAGTTGTCAGTTGCGGGCTTGGAACACATACACTGCCACTAAGGCTTTTTGACCCGGCTGAACTTACATTACTTGTGTTACAAGCCTAAAAATGGTATAATAAAATTTACCTGCGTAAAAGGGATAAGAGTTTTTTTTAAGGTGATAATTAATGGCATTAGAGGTTAAACTGGATGCTTTTGAAGGTCCTTTGGATTTGCTTTTGCATCTGATTGAAAAGAATAAAGTTGATATATATGATATTCCCATTGCCGAGATAACAAGACAGTATATGGAATATATTAAGGCCATGGAAACCGAGGACATGAACGTAATGAGTGAATTCCTGGTTATGGCTGCCACACTTCTTGATATTAAGTGCAAAATGCTGCTTCCGGCTGAGGTTAATGAAGAGGGAGAAGAGGAAGACCCGAGAGCCGAGCTGGTTGAAAAACTTATTGAATATAAGATGTGTAAATATATGTCCATGGAACTTAAGGATATGAGATTCGATGCTGACAAGCATATGTATAAGAATCCGACCATCCCTAAGGAAGTCCTGGAATACAAGGCTCCTGTTAATTATGATGAACTGCTCTCTGATGCCAATCTTGAGGCTTTGAGCAGGATTTTTGAAGAGGTATTAAAAAGAGCCGAGGACAAAATCGACCCAATCAGAAGCAAGTTTGGTGAGATCAAGAAAGAAAATGTTGATCTTGAGAAGAAGCAGGAAGTTGTTTTTGGATATTTAAGAAGTCATAAGCATTGTTCATTTAGAAATCTGCTTTCTGAACAACGCAGCAAAATGGACACGATTGTTACGTTCCTGATTTTGCTGGAACTTATCAAAATCAGCGCCGTTGTCGTAAAACAGGAATCTGAAAACGATGATATCGATATTGAATGTGTAAATATTGATGATAATCTGGGAATGCTTTTGGAAAGTTGAGGTAATATAGTTTGGATAAAAAGGAAGCTTACGGTACAATTGAAGCCATACTTTTTGCAGTTGGAAACTCTGTGGAAATTGAAACAATTGCCACAGCTTTAGATGTATCTAAAGAAGAAGTTTTGGAATATATAGATGATATGCAGACTGAATATGCGAAGAAGAACAGAGGTATTCAGATAGTCAGACTAGAGAACAGTGTACAGCTCAGAACCAAGGATGATTATTATGATGCCCTTATTAAGGTGACCAATGTTCCGAAGAAACAGACTCTGTCTGATTCAGCATATGAAGTATTGTCTATTGTGGCTTATAAACAACCTGTTACAAGAATGGATGTTGAGAAAGTCAGGGGGGTTAACTCAGATCACATCATTAACAGACTGGTAGAATTGTCACTTATTGAGGAAAAGGGAAGACTTAATGCTCCTGGTAAACCAATAGTATTCGGAACAACAGAGCAGTTCCTTCGTTCATTTGGGGTGGCATCCCTGGAAGAATTACCGGAAATGAGTAATGATATGATTGAAGAATTCAAGGTAGAAGCAGAAAAGGAAGTTGAAGTTAACCTGAAGATGGACGTGTAAGTTATGGAAGAAAGTAAAGAAAAAGAAGTTATTAAAGAAGTAAAATCAGATGACGCATCAAAAAGAAGAAAGAGAGTTAATGCTATAAAAAGATTTATAGTATCCATGGTTATAATCGGAATCCTTCTTCCTAATCTGATGTGTATGTATTTATTTGTAAAATTGGAGAAAATTAATCACAGACTTAATGATATTGATGTGGCTATTGCGGAAATAAATGATAAGTTTGTGGTGGAAGAAGTCCAGGCTGAGGATGAGATTTATTATTCACCGGACAAATTAGAAGAACTGGTTATTCCGGTTGATAATGAAAATATTGTATCTGACAGCGAACTTTATGAAGGCAGAAAAAGAGTTTATTTAACTTTTGATGACGGCCCAAGCAAGTATACGGATGAGATACTTGATATTCTTAATGAATATAATATTAAGGCGACATTCTTTGTGCTTGCCAAAGACGGATATGATGACCAGTATAACAGAATCGTAAGAGAGGGAAATACTCTTGGAATTCATTCATATTCACATGTTTATGATACAATTTATGCATCTGAGGATTCATTCCGCGAAGATGTAACAGCTGTAGCTGACTATGTATATAATGTTACGGGACTTAAGGTAGAATTCTATAGATTCCCGGGTGGTTCATCCAACAGGGTATCAAGCGTTCCAACCAGCAGTTTTATTAATATACTTAATGAGAATAATCTGGTATATTTTGACTGGAATGTGGCATCAGGTGATGCAGTATCAAGTCCTTTAAGTTCCAGCCAGATTTATAATAATGTTATTAATGGATGTGCAGGCAGAGATGACTGTGTTGTACTTATGCATGATGCAGTAGGTAAACATTCAACAGTTGAAGCACTTCCTTCAATTATAGAGAAACTTCAGAGTGAAGGCGCAGTATTCCTTCCTATTACTGAAGGAACTAATCAGATTACTCATAAGATTAATGATTGACCTAAAGGAGTAAAAGATGGGATTTTTTAGCAATCTAAGAGAGGATATTGCTCAGGCAGTTAATGAACTTACTGAGGAGAATGCTGATAAGGAGATTAGTGAGGCAAAAGAGCAGATAAGAATGGATCTTGAAGCCATGGAGGAGAAGGATTACTTCCAGATGCATGCTGAAAGTGTATCGGGTTATCAGGCTGAAGAGACAAATATTAATGGTATCAATGTTGCCACAGTTCCGGAGGCTGCAGAATCTGCGGATAAACCAAAAGAAGAATCAGAGATTTCTGATAAAGAGCGTAAAATCGAAATTATTCCAAGAGATGTGGAAAATATCGAAGAGATAATGGATGATTCCATAGATAATGCTGAAGAACCTGCCAAAACTGAAATGCCAGATGCAGATGATGTACAAAATGCAGATATTGAGGATGCAGCATATGCCGGAGAGTCTTCACCTTCAGAAAATACAAATGATACAGATACTGCTAAAGAAGAAATTGATGATTCATTAGATGAACTTCTTGAATTTATAGATAATAACAGTATTGATGATTTACTTGTACTCGACGGCGCAGATGAAAATGAGATGGAAGAAGTCAAGAATGAGTATGGTGAGATTACTACTGCAGATGAAGAAAGAATTAATGCAAGAATAGAAGAAACCATAGCTGAAGAACAAAGAAGAGAAGAAGAAAAGAAGCAGGCTATTATGGAGTCGATGGCTTTAGAGAGAAAGAAATCCAAAGCCAGGCCATATACAGAGATTAAGAGTTCCAAAGAAAAGACAAAGGTTAAAGAAACTATGGATATAAGTCCTGAGCATACAGTAATTACAACAGGTACAACCATTACAGGTGATATTAATTCAAATGGTGATGTGGAAGTTTACGGTGGTAAGGTTGTAGGTAAGATTGAATCCGAATGCAGAGTTATCGTTGGCGATAAGTCTGTTGTAATGGGTGATATCATTTCAAAGGGCGCCATTATTTCAGGCGCAGTTAAAGGTGATATTGATGTACACGGTACAGTTGTTCTTGAATCAACTGCCGTAGTATATGGTAATATTAAATCAGAATGTCTTGAGATTAACAGCGGCGCAGTAACTGAAGGACTTTGCTCACAGTGCTATGCCAAGAATAATCCTAAAGATTTCTTTGATAAAATTTCCGAGTAGGGGGTAATCACATTGAAAAGAATTATGCTTAAATTAAGCGGCGAAGCCTTAGCCGGAGAGAAGAAGACAGGCTTCGACGAAGCAACATGTCTCATGGTTGCAAAGCAGGTTAAACAACTTGTTGATGACGGTTATGAAATCGGCGTTGTAATCGGAGGCGGAAACTTCTGGAGAGGCAGAAGTTCAGAAAATATAGACAGAACCAAGGCAGATCAGATTGGTATGCTTGCAACTATTATGAACTGTATTTATGTGTCGGAGATTTTCCGTTCAGTTGGTATGGATACGAATATTCTGACACCTTTCGAGTGCGGGACTTTTACCAAATTGTTCTCTAAGGACAGAGCAAATAAGTACTTTAAGAGAGGCAACGTGGTATTCTTCGCAGGCGGAACAGGTCATCCATACTTCAGCACGGATACAGGCGTAATGCTTAGAGCAATTGAGGTTGAAGCAGACGTAATCTTACTTGCCAAGGCAATCGACGGCGTATATGATGACGACCCGAAGAAGAATCCGGATGCAAAGAAGTATGCGGAAGTAACAATTGATGAGGTTATCGCAAAGAACCTTCAGGTTGTGGACATGACAGCATCAATCCTGGCAAGAGACAACCATATGCCAATGTGGGTATTTAGTCTTAATGAAGAAAATTCAATTGTTAATACAGTAAAAGGCAATTTTAACGGAACAAAAGTTATTACAAAATAGGGGGTAATTTATGAAAGAACAAGTTAAAGTTTATGATGAGAAAATGAAGAAGGCAGTGGATTTCCTTGCATCAGATTATCAGGCAATCAGAGCAGGAAGAGCCAATCCGCATATTTTGGACAAAATCACTGTGGATTATTACGGACAGCCAACACCACTTCAGCAGGTTGGTAATATCACAGTTCCAGAAGCAAGAATTCTTCAGATTGCACCATGGGAGAAGAGCCTTATTAAGAATATCGAGAAGGCACTCCTTGCATCAGATGTAGGAATTACTCCTTCAAATGACGGACAGGTTGTAAGACTTGTTTTCCCTGAACTTACAGAGGAAAGAAGAAAAGACCTTGTTAAGGATGTTAAGAAAAAAGGCGAGGATGCCAAGGTTGCAGTTCGTAATATCAGAAGAGACGGCAATGATGCATTCAAGAAGCTTGCTAAAACTGAGATTTCTGAAGACGAAATCAAAGGACTTGAAGATGAACTTCAGAAGATTACAGATAAATATATCAAAGATATTTCTGATATGATTGACGCTAAGTCCAAAGAAATTATGACAGTATAAGAGGTTAAGTATGAGTGTACCTAATCATGTTGCGGTAATAATGGATGGAAACGGCAGATGGGCCAAGTCCAAGGGACTTCCTCGTAAAATGGGCCACGTTCAGGGCGGTAAGAATGTAGAAGATATGTTATATATTGCTGATGAACTGGGAATTAAGTATTTTACGGTATATGCTTTTTCCACTGAAAACTGGAAAAGATCTGAAGAGGAAGTTTCTGCTCTTATGACACTTCTTCGTTCATATCTTTCATCAGGTTTTAAGAAGACAGCAAAGAATAATGTTCGTATTCGTATCATCGGAGACAGAACAGGTCTTGCTAAAGATATTCAGGAATTGATAAATGATCTGGAAGAAAGCAGTAAGGACAATACAGGCCTTCAGTTCCAGATTGCCATTAATTACGGTTCAAGAGATGAGATAGTTCGTATGATGCGTTCAATGGCTCTTGAAATAGAAGCAGGTAATCTTTCATCAGATGATATAACTGAGGAATATGTTTCCAAGCATCTTGATACGGGAGATATTCCTGACCCTGACCTTTTAATCAGAACTTCAGGAGAGCAGAGATTATCCAACTTCTTATTATGGCAGCTTGCATATACTGAATTCTATTTTACAGATAAACACTGGCCTGAATTTGATAAAGAAGAACTTGTCAAGGCTATTGAAAGTTATTCTAAGAGAGACAGAAGATTCGGGGATGCAAAATAGGTTAAGATATGGCAGATGAAAAAAGTAAAAATACAATAAAGAAAAGAGTCATAAGCGGTCTTATTATATTTGCTTTAATCATAGTTTTCGGACTTGTTGGAAGCATTTATCTTGGGGTCGTTTTATGCGTTTTATCCTGTGTTGGATATGTGGAATTTACCAAGGCCACAAGCGTAAGGGAGAAAAAGGACAAAACCTGTTTTTTGGAAGTTACCGGTGTGGTAACCATAGCCCTTTATTATGTGGCAATAATGATCAAGGACAGTATTTTGCCATGGAGCGAAACTGTTACAAAGTGGGCAGGAGAGACAGTAGGAGCTTTCAATAATTATACAACGATGATTCTTTTTATAATTATCGTAGGTTTTCTGGTTATGCTTTTTGCATATATCGGCAAGTTCCCAAGATATACCTATAATCAGGTAAGTGACGCATTTTTTGGAATTATATATGTAGGCGTAATGCTTTCATTTATCTATTTCCTTCGTCAGCTTCCGGGGGGACATGGAATGTTTATGTATGCTCTTATATTCATATGCTCAAGTGGCTGTGATGTTATGGCATATCTTTTCGGAATGCTTTTTGGAAAACACAAATTATCACCAATTTTAAGCCCTAAAAAGAGTATTGAAGGCGCGGTTGGGGGTACACTCAGTGTCTCAGCAGCAGGGGTTGTAACAGGCGTTATCTACTGTATGGTTTATGATAAGCCATGGTATTATGCCCTTATATTTGGTGTAATCTGCTTTGCAGGAGCGATTGTTTCCCAGTGCGGAGACCTCACAGCTTCTGCCATCAAGAGAAACAGCGGGATTAAGGATTACGGCAATTCAATTCCGGGACACGGCGGGGTTCTGGACAGATTCGACTCGGTGATTTTTGTAGCTCCTGTTATTTATTCTCTTGCAATAATATTACTTCGTATAAAAGGATAGAAAAATGTCTCAAAATATTGTAATTCTCGGTTCAACAGGTTCTATTGGAACTCAAACATTAACAATTGTTGATAATAATCCTGAGCTTAAAGTCATAGCCCTTTCTGCCAACAGCAAAGTGGATATGATGGAAGAACAGGTCAGAAAATACAAGCCTTTAAAGGTTTGTATGTATAATGAGTCGGCGGCTAAGGATCTTGCCGGACGTATAGCGGATACAACGACTCAGGTTGTAAGCGGTATGGATGGTCTTATTGAAATAAGCACCATGGATGAGTGCGATACCGTGGTTACAGCCATTGTGGGCATGATTGGCATAAGACCTACGATTGCAGCAATTAAGGCGGGCAAAATCATCGCCCTTGCAAACAAGGAAACCTTAGTTACAGCAGGTCACATTATTATGCCTCTTTGCAGGGAGATGAATGTGCCGATTCTTCCTGTAGACAGCGAGCACAGCGCAATTTTCCAGTCAATGCAGGGTATGCCTAAAAACAGAATAGAGAAGATTCTGCTTACATGTTCAGGCGGTCCTTTTAGAGGAAAGACTTATGATGAACTTAAGACAATGACTCCTGAGAAGGCCCTTAAGCATCCTAACTGGTCCATGGGCAGCAAAATCACCATCGACTCAGCATCCCTTGTAAATAAAGGTCTTGAAATAATAGAAGCCAGGTGGCTTTTTGATACCGATATAGATAATATTCAGGTTGTGGTTCATCCACAGAGCATTATTCATTCCATGGTTCAGTATGTGGATGGTGGAATTATGGCTCAGCTTGGAACTCCTGATATGTGTCTGCCAATTCAGTATGCGCTGTTTTATCCGGACAGAAAGCCTATGAATGGTAAAAGAGTTGATTTCTTTGATCTTAAAGAACTTACATTCTTCGAGCCTGACAAGGAGACTTTCCTTGGACTTAAATATGCAATTGAAGCAGGCAAGAAGGGCGGAAGCCTTCCTACTGTATTTAATGCAGCCAATGAAAGAGCAGTTGCGCTTTTCCTTAAAGGTCAGATTGGATTTACAGAGATTTATGATATTATCAGAATGAGCATGGATGCACATAAGTTTATTGAGAATCCTACGGTTGAAGAGATTCTTCAGTGTGAGGCAGAAACTTATGAATTAATTGCTACTAAATATTAAGGAGCATAGATGGATATTTCAATTATCTGGACAATAATATCTTTTATCATAATCTTCATGGTTATCGTAATAGCACATGAAGGGGGACACATGATAATTGCCAAGGCTAATGGTATTGATGTGGCAGAGTTCACGGTTGGTGTGGGCCCGAAGCTTTTTGGATTTCATATAAAAGATACATATTATTCCTTAAGGGCTCTTCCTTTTGGCGGCGCCTGTATATTTGCAGGTGAAGATGAATTAGAAGATGATGAAGAGAAGGAAAAGGAAGAAAAAGAAAATATTGCCTTAATAGATGATAAGGAAAAAGGTTATTTTAAGAATGCCCCTGTTATGGCAAGAATTGCCACGGTTTTGGCAGGTCCTGTAGCTAATGTGCTTTTAGCATATATCCTTGGACTCATCGTTGTTTTCGTATGCGGCGAGATCCTTCCGGTTATCGGCGATGTGGTTGAAGATTATCCTGCATATGAGGCAGGCCTCAGGGCAGGGGATAAAATCATATCCATTAATGGAGAGAGAATCCTTAATTTTGATGAGATTCGTCTTATGACAATTACGGATGCCAACAAGGAATGGAATATTGTATATGAAAGAGACGGGGAGAGATTTAAGACAACACTCACTCCTCTTAAAACAAGCCAGGGTACATTCATTGGTGTAACAAGTACTGACGCTGAAACAGGCAAGTCGCTGGCGGTTTTTAAATATAGTTTTTATGAAGTAAGATTCTGGCTTAAGGCTACTTTTAAGTCACTTAAAATGCTCTTTACCGGCAAACTTACGCTTGATGATGTTTCAGGCCCTGTAGGTATTGCCCAGGTTATCGATACAACAATTGACAGCACCATTGAGTATGGCGTTCCTACAGTTGTTATAAATATGGTTAATTTAGCGCTTTTACTTAGCGTAAACTTAGGTGTAATGAACCTGCTTCCACTTCCTGCACTCGATGGCGGAAGACTGGTTATGTATATAATTGAACTTGTTACACGTAAGAAGGTTCCTGAGAAAGTCGAGAATATTATTACCATTGTGGGATTCGTGCTTTTGATGCTTCTTGCAGTTGTAGTATTTATTAATGACATATTTAAATTCTTTAAATAGTATTGGGTAATGATAAGGGGGATGCAAATATGAAATGTGTTATTTTAGCCGGTGGTTACGGCACCCGTATTTCAGAAGAATCATCTTTTAAGCCAAAGCCAATGGTGGAGATTGGTGAGCAGCCGATTCTTTGGCATATCATGAAGGGTTATTCCACCTATGGCATTAAGGAATTCATAATCTGCGCAGGATATAAGCAGCATGTAATCAAGGAATGGTTTGCTGATTATTTCCTTCATACATCTGATATTACCTTTGATTTTGAACAGGATAACAAAATCATCGTCCACGACAAACATACTGAAAAATGGAAGGTTACAGTCATCGATACAGGACTTAATACCATGACAGGCGGACGTGTTAAGAGAATTCAGAAATTTGTTGAAGGTGAGCCATTTTTATTAACCTATGGCGACGCTGTATCAGATGTAAATATAAATGATTTAATTGCCTTTCATAAATCACACGGTAAGTGCATGACATTAACATCTGTCAGCCTTGCTCAGCAAAAGGGCGTTCTTAATATTGATTCAGATAATACCATTACATCATTCAGGGAAAAAGATGATGAGGACGGCGCTGTAGTAAACGGCGGCTTTATGGTATGCAGTCCTTCAATATTTAATTATCTTCATGATGATACAACAATCCTGGAACAGGAACCTATGAGAACACTTGCAGCAAGCGGTGAACTTAAAAGTTTTTATCATGACGGTTTCTGGCAGTGTATGGATACAAAAAGAGAAAAAGACAGACTTGAATTATTATGGGCATCAGGTGAAGCTCCTTGGAAAACCTGGAATGATTAAAAACCATTGTGCATAATGACGAAGCTTAAAACCCTGTATTTTACAGGGTTTTTTAATTTTTCTTCTCAAAAATCCCCGATTTATTATACATTATTACCAAAGCCCAAAAGACAGAAAATACCAAATCTTTGTGAAAGTTGCTAATAGCATATTGAACGTGAAGAAGATATAATGTTTTCACAAAGGAAGCAGGTGCATGAATTATTTTGATAATATCTATTTAATGGATTCTGCCTCATCATCAGCTTTTCGAATTTCCCTTAATCTTATTAATGCCATAACTCCTGCCGGACCGGTAGCAGTTGGCGTCATAGGTTCATATAACAAAATTTCAATTAACAAAAAAACATTTGATAAAATAAGTAATTTTACTGACATTTATATTAAACAGAATATTATCACCATGGGTAATTATGATAAGGAGTCTGTGGGGCGGATTTGGCGTAAGTTTCTTAAAATATTAAAGAATGATTATGATCTAAAAATAAGTGATTACAGCATAGGATTTGTGCTTTATACCAAGAGATTTAAGTGCTCATATAAATATGGCAGGGATGTGCTTAAGATTAATTTACATGGAATGATGTTATATTCTTCTTCGCTTAAAAATAAGATTGATAAGAAAAGCATAAGAAAACTTTGCTTTATAAAGGATAAAAAAGTACTGGAAAAATACTCAAGGGAACTGATTGAAAGATGCAGAATAAGAGGAGAAAAAGATGATATTGGAATCATCTTCATACGGCCAAAGATACGCAGATGTGGAATTAATTGGCCAGGGTGGCTTAGGTAAAGTATATAAAGCCTATGATACGAATCTTGGAAGGGATGTGGTAATAAAGGAAATTAATGGTCATGAGACAGAAGAGGCAGACATGCTTCTTAAAATCAATAATGACCGTATTCCAAAAATATATGATTTATTTTTCACTGATGACAAAACCTGTATAGTAATGGAATATATGGAAGGCGACAGTTTAAGGGAATATCTCTTAAAGAAAAATGTGGATTATAAGGAAAAAAGAGATATAATCTGTCAGATTGCAGAGATACTTTCTTATCTGCATACACTGGAGAATCCTTTTATTTACGGGGACTTAAAGCCTGAAAATGTAATTATTGGAAATGGAAAGGTAAAACTTATTGATTTTGGCAGTAGCAAAAAAATGTACTTAAGGTATGATAAACTGTATACAACAGAAATTTTTTCAGCGCCGGAACAGTATGAGGGAGAGGCTTATTTTCAAAGCGATATTTATGCTTTTGGTAAGCTGATGATTTACATTTTAACCAGGGTGTCTCTTGATAAAAAGGGTGATGTAAGTTTTAAGGATTTACGAAATCTGGATATCGATTTTAGGGATAAATTAATAATTATTAATTGTCTTAAATGGGATTATTCCAAAAGATATGTAAGTGCGGTCAGTCTGAAAAAGGCACTTAAGCATGAATTTATAAGTGTGGAGAACGTTTTAAGGCTGGTTTACATAATTCTAATTGTATATGGAATTATTCTTTGTGGTCTGTCGCTTATTTTAAGTGTGGTCATGGGTGATGAAAATTTTATAACAAAATATAATTTTTTCAGGTTTGGAAGTATTTGTTTTTTGTCGGCAGTCCTAATGGATATTAATTATAATACGGACTTTGACGACAGGCATATTTATTATGAACTTGATGTCAAACTGTCTTCGGATTTTTAGATATATTAATTATATATATCTAGAATATTTTCTCTTAATATACTACAATATATAAGGTGGGCTTATACCAAAAACTTAATTTATTTCCTTGAAAGGAGACATTATGGGAAGAGAAAATACCAAGGTAATTCATATAGGCAATAAGGTGATTGGTGGCGGAAATCCGATTATGATTCAGTCTATGACCAATACAAGAACTGAGGACGTGGAAGCAACTGTTAAGCAGATACAGGATCTGACTTTTGCAGGCTGTGATATTGTCAGATGTACAGTTCCAACTCTGGAAGCTGCCAAGGCACTTTCGGAGATAAAGAAGAAGGTTAGTATTCCTATAGTTGCTGATATTCATTTTGATTATAAAATGGCCATCGCTGCCATGGAAAATGGCGCAGATAAAATCAGAATCAATCCTGGTAACATTGGTTCAAGAGAGAATCTTGCCAAGGTTGTGGCTGTTGCCAAGGAAAGAAATATTCCAATCAGAGTAGGCGTTAACAGTGGTTCTTTGGAGAAAGACATTATTGCAAAATATGGCAGGGTAACTGCAGAAGGCCTTGTGGAAAGTGCTCTTGATAAAGTGCATATGATTGAAGAAGAAGGCTATGATAATATGGTTATTTCCATTAAGTCTTCAGATGTTTTAATGTGCATCAAGGCTCATGAAATACTTGATAAGAAGACCAATTATCCTCTTCATGTTGGTATTACAGAATCTGGTACACTTTTCTCAGGTAATATCAAGTCATCCATCGGTCTTGGTGTAATTCTATATGAGGGAATTGGTGATACCATAAGAGTATCATTAACAGGTGATCCGGTAGAAGAGATTAAGACAGCCAAATTATTACTTAAGACTCTTAATTTAAGAAAAGGCGGAATTGAAGTAGTAAGCTGTCCAACCTGTGGAAGAACAAAGATTGATTTGATTTCACTTGCCAATAAGGTTGAGAAGATGGCCCAGAATTATGACCTTGATATTAAGGTTGCAGTAATGGGCTGCGCTGTTAATGGTCCTGGAGAGGCTAAAGAGGCTGATATAGGAATTGCAGGCGGCATTAATGAAGGTCTCCTTATTAAGAAAGGACAGGTAGTTAAGAAGGTTCCTGAAAGTGAACTTTTAGCTACACTTAAATATGAACTGGACAATTGGAACAGTGAAGAATAAATTACAGGTTTAGTTAGTAATGAAGCAGTTTTTGGAAGTATTTGACAAAATAGATATAGATGACAGTGCTCTTCGTAATGCGCTTGAAAGCAGCTATGTAGATAATATTGTTGCATCAGATGATAAGACATTAATTAATATTGATTTCTACTGTGACAAACTGATTCAGAAAAATGACATTAAGAAATTAGAAAGACAGATTAAGAATTATTATTTTAACAGAACTAATCTTACTGTAAAACTTGTTGTTAAATATGATCTTAATGGACAGTATACTCCTGAGAATTTTTATAAGGCGTATAAGGACAGCATTGAAGAAGAAGCAGAGAATTACAGCATGGTTTTGTATGTTATCTTAAATAATGCTGATATTTCTTTTGATGACAATATAGTGAAAGTTGTCATTGAAGATACTCCATTATACAGGGAAAAGCAGGAAGAAGTCCGCTCTTTCTTTGAGATGATATTTAATTCCAGATGTAATTTTAAATGTATTATCGATATTCAGTATAAGGACAAGAATACAAATATATACAGAGAAATAAATGACCATGAAACAAAAATGATGGTTAAGGATATCTGTGAGCGCCTTTCTGATGATTATGTTGAAGATGATAATACTGTAATTAAGGCAGGAAGAAAGAGTTCCCTTATTATTACTGATGATGAGCCGGTTAAAGCCGAAGGGGCAGACTTAAGAGAAAAAGAAGATAATGGGGATAAAAAAGAAAACAAGGAAACTGAACCTGGCGCCAAAGCCCCTAAGAAAGAGGCTGCAACTGGCGTATCTGGCAATAAGAAAGATAAGGGTAAATTCCAGAAGAAAGATAAGTTCGATGGGGCTTATCGTAAGAAGAGACATTTCAAGGTTGATGATGACAGCGACCTTTTATTCGGCAGGGCTTTTCACGGAGATGAGATTACACTTAAGGAAGCCTATACCGGATATTCCGAAGTAATTGTTAAGGGTAAGATTATCAAAATTGACAATGAGAAGGAAATCAGGGAAGGCACATATCTTTATATATTTGTTATATATGATTTAACTGAATCCATTGGTGTTAAGGTATTCTGTGATTCTTCGCAGATTGAAGAATTAAGGGAGACTCTGGCAGTTGGTAAGTATGTTAAGTTAAAAGGTTCTGTTACTGAGGACAGTTTCAGCGGTGATGTAATTATTGATAAAGTAAGGGGTATCTATGAAATCCAGAATTTCATGAAGGTTGCCCAAAGAATGGACTATCATCCAAATAAAAGAGTTGAACTTCATCTTCATACCAACTTTAGTGAAATGGATGCAGTTACTCCTGTTGAGAAACTGATTCAAAGAGCAGTGGACTGGGGCATGAATGCAATGGCTATTACAGATCATGCTGTAGTTCAGTCTTTCCCTATTGCATATCATTATCTTCAGGATAAGGTTAAAACTGATTTTAAACTTATATATGGCGTTGAAGCCTATATGGTTGATGATTCTCTGGTTCCGGTTAAGGGAGCCACTGAGGAACTGATAAATGATGATTTTGTAGTTATTAATATTAAGACTACAGGTCTTTCCAATGTGGTTAATAAGATTGTAGAAATTAATGCCATCAAATTTGTTGATGGAGAAGTTAAGGAATCATTCCATAAATATGTTAATCCTTTAGAACCGGTTTCTTATAAGGTTGAGGATGAGATTGGAATAACTAATGCCAAACTTGCCATGGAAGACAGTATATACGAAGTACTGCCTGAATTCCTGGCATTTGTTGAAGGTTATATTATTGTCGGACATAACCTGAATTTTGCTTATGGGTTTATTAAGAAAGCATGCGAATATCAGAATGTAGATTTTAATCCTGTTGGAGTTGATACCATGGAACTTGCCAGAAACTTCATGGATATCAGCAGGTTCAAACTTGAAACAGTATGTAAGCATGTAAAGATTAAGGTAGATAGTGAAACTTCAGCCAGTCTTTGCAAGGCAAATGGTGATTTATATTTATATTTTGCGAAGGAATTAACTCAGAAAAATCTTATAAAGTTAACTCAGATTAATGATTTTGCAAGAAATAACAAGGACAGACTTGTTAAATATAAGCCTTATCATGTAATCATACTTGCCAAGAATGATATAGGAAGGCTTAATCTATATCGTATTGTTTCTACCTCCCATGTTGAATATTTAAGACATGCAGGTAAGAAGAATATTCCGGTTATTCCAAGAAGTTATATTAATGAACACAGAGAAGGACTTATCGTGGGAAGCGCCTGCTCTGAAGGTGAATTATTCAAGGCGATACTTGAGAATAAGGAAGATGATATTATTGCAAGTATTGTTAATTTCTATGATTATCTTGAGATTCAGCCACTTGGCAATAATGAATATTTATTAAGAGAAGGTCTCTATGGCATAGAATCAAGAGATGATTTGATTGATCTTAATAAGAAAATTGTATCTTTGGGCGAGCAGTTTGACAAACCGGTTTGTGCTACCTGTGACGTTCATTTTATGGACCCTGAAGATGAAATATACAGAAGAATTATTCAGTTTAAAGAAGGCTTTGCTGATGCGGATAAGCAGCCTCCTATATATTTCAGAACTACTGATGAAATGCTGAAGGAGTTTGGTTATTTAGGACCAAAGAAGGCAGAAGAGGTTGTAATTACCAATACTAATTTAATTGCGGATATGGTTGAGGTAATATCACCTGTTCATCCCGACAAGTGTCCACCTGAGATTCCTCACAGTGATGAGATGCTTCGTAAAATCTGTTACGATAAGGCACATGCAATGTATGGAGATCCGCTGCCTGAAGTTGTGCAGTCAAGACTTGATACAGAGCTGAATTCAATTATTAATGCAGGATATGCAAACCTTTATATTATTGCTCAGAAACTTGTTTGGAAATCCAATGAAGACGGATACCTGGTTGGTTCGAGAGGTTCGGTTGGTTCTTCACTTGTTGCTACAATGGCAGGTATATCGGAAGTTAATCCGCTGCCGCCTCATTATTACTGTACCAAATGTCAGTATTCTGATTTTACATCACCGGAGGTTGAGAAATATTCACAAAGTTCAGGTGTAGACATGCCGGACAGAATATGTCCCAAGTGCGGTGAGAAACTTACCAAGGATGGATTTAATATTCCATTTGCCACATTCCTTGGATTTAAGGCTAATAAGGAACCTGATATCGACCTTAACTTCTCCGGTGAGTACCAGGCTAAGGCTCACAGATATACGGAGGTTATTTTTGGACCGGGTCAGACTTTCAGAGCCGGTACTTATGGTACTGTGGCAGAGAAGACAGCCTATGCCTATGTAGATGATTATTACGTTAAA
Source organism: Lachnospiraceae bacterium UBA4338 (assembly GCA_002393735.1). Classification (GTDB taxonomy): domain Bacteria; phylum Bacillota; class Clostridia; order Lachnospirales; family Lachnospiraceae; genus UBA3766. The sequence goes on along the minus strand of DGTK01000007.1, from coordinate 12,305 downwards.
CATGGTGAGAATAAGAGACGTTTTGAGAAAGAAAGAATTTCTCAGGGCTGTACAAATATTAAGAGATCATCAGGTCAGCATCCAGGCGGTATCATAGTTCTTCCACTTGGAAGGGAAATTAATGAATTTACTCCGATTCAGAAAGCGGAAGATGATGAGGGTAAAGTAATTATTACAACTCATTTTGAATATCATGCCATTGATAATAACCTGCTAAAGCTTGATATACTTGGACACGATGATCCGAGTATGCTTAAGATGCTTCAGGATTTATCCGGCATTAATCCTAATGATATTCCGATTGATGACAGAAAGATATTATCTTTATTCCAGAGTCCTGAAGTATTGGGACTTACTCCGGAGGATATTAACGGATGTAAGACAGGAACAAGAGGTATACCTGAATTTGGTACGGACCTTGCCATAGACATGCTTGTTGAAACCAATCCACAGTCAGTTGCGGACCTTGTTAGAATATCAGGTTTGTCTCATGGTACGGACGTATGGCGTGGTAATGCTCAGACTCTTATCCAGGAAGGAAAATGTATTCTTTCATCAGCCATCTGTTGTCGTGATGATATTATGGTTTATCTTATCCATAAAGGCATTGAACCGGAAACTGCATTCAACATTATGGAGAATGTTAGAAAAGGTAAGGTTGCAAAGGGTAAGTGCGATAAGTGGGAAGAGTGGAAGCAGATAATGATAGATCATGGTATACCTGACTGGTATATCTGGTCCTGTGAAAAGATTCAGTACATGTTCCCTAAGGCACATGCTGCAGCTTATGTTACACTGGCCTGCAGAATCGCGTATTTTAAGATTTATCATCCCCTTGTTTATTATGCAGCATTCTTCTCAATAAGAGCCAAGGGCTTTAACTATGAGAAGATTGTAAGAGGTAAGGACAGATTCTACTCAGAACTTAAGAGAGTAAGAGAACAGTCTGCCAATGGTAAGCTTAATAATACTGACAAGGATTTCCTTAATACAGCTAATCTGGTAGAGGAAATGTTTGCAAGAGGCTTTGATTTTATGCCTATTGATATGTCAAGAGTTAATGCTTCGAAGTTCCAGATTATAGATGGAAAACTTATGCCAAGTCTTGATACCATTGATGGTGTTGGCGGAATCGCGGATAAAATCGTTAACGCATCCAAAGGTGTTACTTTCTTCTCAAGAGAAGATTTCAAGAATAAAACCGGATGCCCTGAAACCATATCCCTTAAACTTAAGGAACTTGGCATACTGGGTAATATACCGGATCAAAGTCAGCTGACTTTATTTGATTTTATGTAATTTTTTCTGTGGTTGCTGCCTAATATGGCAGCAACCCGGTAATGTTTTTAATCTAAATTCTTTTAATTCAAAATTCAATTTCTTTATTCATAACTATTTCCATAATTCGTTAAAAAGTGTGTATTTTGAACAATTTAACTAGGAGGTATTATGACTAAAAAAATAAGAAAGTCATTATTTTTAGGCCTTATGGCTTTATTGGTGTGCCTTGGATTATTTATGTCTTTATATATACCGGCGATGGGTGCAACTGTCGTAATGGGTGATCAGATTAATTATGGAGACTACATTCAGGGCTCAACATGGACAACTCATTATTACTATGTAAATAACAATATTGCTTATTGCGTTGAACCTAAGGAGCCTTCGGTTCCATCAGGTAATTATTATAATATTCAGACTGCAAACTCTCATCAGCTTAATTTATTATGCAGGGTTTTAGCCTATGGATATGGAGGACCATATGATTTGACAGCGAGCATATGGCCTGGCGCATCTGATACGCAAAGATATTTATATACTCATATAGCTGCGGCATATGCCTATCAGTCGGGATATACCCTGGAAATTACAGGTCTTACTGAAGAACAGCTTGAATCAACGGGGATTGGCACATTTTTAAGGACTGCAGCAACAGCTGAAATGCATTATGGAGAAGTTAATATTGTTATACCAGAAGGCAGTTATCAGGATTTGTCTTTCCTTGCTTATTTTCAGCAAAGAGAAGATGTTCCTGTAAATCCTGAATTAACTGTTAACTTTGATATTGTAAAAAAGGATGCTTTAGGTGTATATCAGTCTTCTTTCTATTCTTTGGAGAATGCTGAATATGGTTTATATGACAGTAATAATACTTTAATTGAATCACATAAAACAGATGCCAATGGGCATATAACTTTTGAATATTTGTTTAATTCAGAAGGTGAATATTATATAAGTGAGATTACGCCATCCAAGGGTTATAAACCTGATAATAGTAAATATGGTTTTTCATTAAGCAAGTCAGGAAATGAACTGGTATTAAATGGTTCATCTTTAGTAAATGTAAATAATAATGTGGTTTCTATTGAGTCTTTGGAAAATCCTTATATGGCCAATTTATCTTTATATAAAACTGACGAAGAGACAGGTAAGAAGATTTATCTTTCCGGGGCTGTTTTCAGGATTAAGGATGTGAGTACAGGGCAGTATTTAAAGATAAATAACAGTTCTGATTTAAGTACAAATGATAATGGAGAAATTACTATTCCATATGATATCAGATATGGAACTTATGTTATTGAAGAGAGTAAAGCGCCATATGGATATACTAAAGCATCGCCAGTTACTGTAACAATTGATAATACAAAAGGATATGAGGTTAATAATCCTGGAAATGTACAGTGCCGTGTGGAAATAAAGGAAAAGCCTGTATATGGAAGTTTATCCATATATAAAAAAGGAGAGATGTTAACAGGATATTTGGATGGTGAGTTTAAATATACTGAAAGAATGTTGTCCGGAGTAACTTATGAACTCTATGCTGATGAGAATATCTACACCTATGATAATAATAAGACTTCAGGACAGAGGGATATGGTATATGCCAAAGATCAGCTTATAAAAACAATTGTAACCACTGATGCTGTGGCAGTAGTAGAACATCTTCCCATGGGTAAATATTATCTGGTTGAAGTCTCTGCACCGGATGGATATGAAGTTGATGGCTCTAAAATTAATGTAGCAGTAAGTGGAGGAAGTAATGATACTTTAAATCCGGTAATTAATGCATTAAATGTGCGTAAGAAGGCAGTTATTAATATTGAGAAAAAAGATGAAGATGGAATAAAGGTGCCAGGGGCTAAATATGGTCTTTATGCTGGTGAAGATATTAAAGATGCAGATGGAAATCTCCTTGTTTCATTAGATGAGTTAATTAAAGAATATGTAACTGATGAAAATGGATATATTGATTTTGGTGAGAATCTGCCTTTGTTTAAGTTCTATGTTAAAGAGTTAGAGGCGCCATATGGATACTTAAGGGATTTGCAGGTTTATGATCTCGATATTAAATCAGCTGCATTAAATGATGAGGTAATAAATCTTCAGGTTACAGATTCAATGAGTAAAGGCGTAATCAGTCTTAAGAAGTACGTAGATGATCTGATTATAAATAATGGTGAGATTACTACAGAAACTTTAAATCTTTCAGGAGCCAGGTGGCAGCTTATCGCAGCTGAAGATATTTATACCTATCAGGCTTTGGATGACACTTTAGTTTATGCCAAAGATGATGTAATTTCAGAAAAGGTAACAGATGAAAATGGAAATATAATCTGGGATGATTTGCTTCCGGGAAAATATATTTTTAAAGAAACTGAGGTTCCTTACGGAGTTGTTTTGCATGAAGATGCGATTGAGGCTGAACTAATTTATACTGACGATATGACTAATATTATAAGTTGTAAGGTCTCTGCAACTGATGAGGTTAATATTGGAAAAATTACACTTATTAAGACTGGTGAAGGCTTAACTGATTATAAAGATGGTCAGTTTATATATGATGAAGTTGGTCTTAAAGATTCCACATGGGAGATAAGGGCAGATGGAGACATTGTAAGTAATATTACAGGAAATATTTTATATAATGACGGACAGCTAATAGATAGTAAGGATACAGACAAAGATGGTGTGATAGTCTTTGATAATCTGCCATTAGGTAATTATATATTAAAGGAGATCAAAGCCCCATACGGATGTATTTTATCTGATGAGATTATTCACGTTTCTTTGGATGGAGATAATGAAAAACAGGAGGTAATTTCGAACGTATCAGCTTATAACGAAAGACAGCATATGACTATAAATATGAATAAGATTTCAAACTGGGGCGCTCCTTTAAAAGGATGCGAATTTGAACTTATTAATAATGAGGATATTTATTCATATGACGGAAGACTTTTGGTCCAGGAAGGAAATGTGGTTTCAACCACGATTTCTGATGAAGATGGAAAAGTAATATTTGATATAGATTTGCCTAACTGTATTTATACCATTAGAGAAAGTAAGAGCGCATATGGATTCTACAATTATGGTTTTGAAGAAGTGATTGATTTCTCTTATAGCGAAGATAAGTCTCAGGTTGAAGAACTTATATATGGTAAGACTCTGGTTAATGATTATATCTATGGTTCGTCCGGAAGGATCTTCCTTGTTTTGGGAAGCCAGAGTGTAAAGACGATGCATAAGATGGATGACATTGGTATAGGTGGATGTTCTTATGTTTTAGAGAGAACCTATGATTATATTGGAGAATATTTTAATAATCCGGTTAGTGAATATGTTTCTTTAGATGAAGACAATTTAACTGAGTGTGAGTTAAGTGAGCGTGATTTAAGTGAAAGACATTATAGTCTGGTTGACTGGTTATTTGATCTTGTTTGCAAGATTGTATTTTCCATGATTACTTTATAAGGAGATTATATGAAGAAAAAGGTATTAATAGTTATATCAGCCATTATATTTGTTATATCCGCAATTGTGATTGTGATGATGGCATGGCCGGATAAAAAGGAAGTAATGGCTTATGAAGAAAATGAAGAACCGGTGGAAGTTGTTGATAAAGATAAGGATGATGAAGGAAAGGATATAGTAATTGATGAGATATATTACTATACCGACAATCCATCCAAACTTCCAATTGTTCAGGAATCAAAAGAAATTAATGGTGAAAATTACATATTTAACGGTGATATGGATGTGGAGATTGTTGAAACGTATCATGGGATTTATCTGGAGATGGAAGAAGACCTGTTATATGATAAGACACCTTCAGAAACATATCATTATGAATCCAGGGCTACAGGAAAAGAATATGAGCTTGAATTATTATCAAGTGTTAGATTAAATGAAACTAAAGTTGAAAGGGGGATAAGTGAGAGTATGTATTATAAAGAAGAATTAGAAACTCCAAATGTGGATGAGACAATAGAGAGTATATATCATAATGGTCTTAAAGACGAAGATGAGGCAGCAATTCTTGAGGTTGTAGGCGTTATTAAAACAAAGGAATATACCAAGGATATGACAATTAATGCGGTCTTTGAATGTGATGATCCGAATAATGAGGAATGGTTTTTGGGAGAAGGCAGGGAACCTGTACTTCTTGAAGATGACCTTCATCCTGTATGGGCAGGTTATGAAGAAGATATTCTGGATATTCTTAATTTAAATAAAGACATCTATTCCATATCAGGTGGAGAGTGGGATGGAGATTATTATGAGGAGATTAATTCCGAAGGAACAAAAATATTAAAAAGAAATGCCATTTATTACTGCATAGCTGATGTGGCAGATTATGAAGTTATTTATGAGTCAAAGACCGAAGATTTGGGATATACCTGGAAAGAGATATATGGAATTAATGGAGATGTAGATCCTCTTGATGCCAAAGATTATTATTACATGAAGGCTTCAGTTCATTATGAGCCTGTGCCAAAAGAATCGCCGGTTTCCATGTACAGGGATAATTTAGATGTTGAGGGAGTAATCAGGGTTGCGGACAGTGTTCTTAATCATCCTTTTGTTAAAACAGAAGATGAGGATGAATATATAAGACTTGGACTTAATAAAGAATATAATTCTTATGGGGTCCCTTTTATGGATAATCTTTCTGACGTGGACAGAGTTAATTCAAACAGCATTATATATGGACATAATATATCAAAGTCAAATGTTGATGTATTTGGAGAACTGTCATTATATACAGATGAAAATTACAGGGATGCACATAAGTTTATTGAGGTAGATACTGAGAATGGAAAGAGTATATTCAATGTCATTGCCTGTATGATTATAAATATTAAAGACGACGATGATGTGGCCTATAGTGAATATAATAATCTTGAAGATGACGAGAGAAGGGCGGATTTTATCAGTTTTTTAAATGACAGAAATATGTATGATGAAGAAATCCAGGACCTAAACGGCGCCCGATACATATCACTTGTAACCTGCTATGAGAATTATAATGACAGACTTATTGTGGTGGGCAGGTGTGCATGAATGATAAATACGATAAGAGTTTAGAAATCAATAAAATAATTTATGAATGGGATGATCGAAAAAATGAAATAAATATCAAAAAGCATGGTATTTCTTTTGAAACAGCCACAAGAATTTTCCTAGATAAAAATAGAATTGAGATTTACGACGAAGATCATAGTGATTATAATGAAGACAGATATATATCTATTGGAATGGTTGAAGAAATATTATATGTAGTTTATACTGATAGAGAAAACAATATAAGATTGATATCAGCCAGAATAGCATCGAATTATGAGAGGTTTTTGTATTATAACAGGAAAGGATAATTATATGACTGTTTTCTTTGAATTGGATAAAAATGACATATTAACTGAAGAGCAGAAAAAAGAAATACAAAATGCCAAATCATTTCCAATAACAGATGATGAAGATTGTCCGGTATATAGTTATGAAAAACTTTGTCAGATGTTGGAGAATACTGAAAAACGACATAATAACTGATAATATTATTTAATTAAGAAAAACTGCACATATCAAAATAATGTGCAGTTTTTTATTGTATAGCACATAAAAAATAAACCACCTGCTATGCAGGTGTGTGCCCAAATAGCTTTAGCTTCAAGTAAAAACCTCCAGTGATATAATGAGTGTAGGTTCGCCAACCACACTCAATTATAACAAAGGAGGTATCCTAATGGATAAAAATAGTTTATCACATACCACTTGGGAATGTAAGTATCATATTGTGTTTTGAATAATATTTTAATAATAACGATTTACGATGAACAGCATTGAGATTATAATAAAGATAAATTTATACAAGCGAGGTTTAAAAGATGGGTTGGCAAGGTTGGTTAGTTTTAATTGTTTTGATTGCGTATTGCGCAGCATTTACATTCTTTGGAATAAAGATATGTCTTGCAGTGGCTAATTTGGTTGGTGTTGATCCAAAGAATATTCCGGATAAAACATATGCTCCGACAGGTGTATATATAGGTTCCATAATGGGATTTGCCGCGATGGTTATGACAGGCAGTGTTATTGTTGGGCTGCTGGCCACGCTGGTAATTGGTCTCGCAATTTTCCTTATTATATTCTTTATTGAGATTGGTATTAATAAAGCAACACGTCCATTAACAGATAAGATCGAAGAAAAAATAGATAATGCTTTTGGCACACCTAAGCAGACAGAATCAAAATCTGAAACTGATCTTACTCCTTTAGAACGTATTAAGCGTGAAGATGATGCCAAGGAACAGGCTGCTAATGAAAGAAAACTCCTTGAGGCAGGAGGATGGCGTTGTGCCAAGTGTGGTAAAGTCAATGTGGCTTCCATAGGTTTTTGCTCTTGTGGTACATCAAGAGGTGAGAGTAAGAAAATTATGGAGGAAACTTCGTCCATTAATTCTGCTACGGCAACTGCGACAGCAACAGCTGCATCAATTCAGACACCGTTTTCTGGAAATGCCAGAGCAGGTCAGGGATTACAGACATCAGTTAATATTGCAGATTATGACTTAAATATACTGGATGAAGAAATAGAAGGTAGTAAGTGGAAATGCTTAAAATGCCAGACTATTAATCCGAAACTTGTATCTTCATGTAAATGTGGAAACACACTTGAGCATAATAATAAAATAATTGATGCTCTAAAGGCACATAAAGCTCAACTTGAGAAAGAAGCAAGGGAAGAATCAGAAAGACTTAAGGCAGCTATGGAAAATGAAAAGGCCGCATTAGATAATGAGATTCTTGATATATTAAAGAAGGCCGGAATAGATAATCCGGGAAATGAAGAAAAAACTGTTCTCAGACTTCTTAAGCAATCAAAAGATAGCATGTCTATGAATGATATATGTCATAAGCTCCCAAGAAGTGCTGATATTAAGGCATATCAGAAAGCAGTTGAAGAACTTACAGATAAGTGTGTAATAAGCCTTGATGATAATCAAAAATATGTAATTAAATAATTGAAATTCCATTATTAATTTGTGGTCGAAAATTTCGACCACAATTTTTTATACTTAATTGATAAAACAAGGGTAATAATATATAATTTAATATGTTTGGAATAATGTATTATATCGTTTTATCATAAATATCTGAAAGGATGAATACTATGTATTGCGTAAACTGTGGAAAGGAATTAGAAGAGGGTGCTTTATTTTGTGATAAATGTGGAAAACCTATTAATGGAACCGTTAAAGAGAAAACACCTGATTCAAAAAAGAAAAAGAGCAATAAAGGTATATTAATTGTTGCTTTATTACTCATTTTTTGTGTTGTTATTATCATTACGGTAGGAACTGTTGGAATTTTTCTGTCTAAAATGGGAATAATTAATACTAATTCTATTACTTTGACAGGAGAGAACGTGGCTCAGGATAACTATTCTGATTCAAATAATGGTAATAATGAATCAAATTATCAGGATGTCATTGATTTTGCTACAAATTATGGTGGTGAATGGAAGGTGAAGCAATACTTTGATTCTGATGATAATAAATGGCATATATATGATGTGGGAAAAAAGATGTTTATAGTGGCACATAATTTCCTTAATGATTATTCTTATACTACAGGTGGATATGAACAAAAGGTTGCTGAAGCAAAACTAATTGATACAACCACTGGACAAGTTGTGGCAAGTGCATCTAAGTATGAATATGTACCAATGGAAGTCCATGGCGTTCATGGACAGGATATTGAGTATTCATGTCCAACAGTAGTTATCACAACGGAATTGGTTGATTTATCCGGAATGGGTGGCCCAATTATGTCATTGGCTGATTTTAGAGTTGAAAAAATCAACGGAAAAAAATATCTAATTAATGATAATGGTAATTTTGCATTTTACTATGATGGAGATTATTTAGAATACTGTGAACCGGATGCTTATGGATACTATCAAGGCTATTATGCATATGATAAAACAGACAGTCTTGTAAATGTAACAGCAATTTATGACAGTTATCAGTCATATTAAGGAGATGGAAAGATGTATTGTACAAAGTGTGGAAAACAGATTAATGATGATGGTGCTTTTTGCCCGTATTGTGGTAACCCACGAAATGGTGGAAATAATAATGTATCAAAAGAAGTTAAAAAAGAAAAAAAGAAAATTAATGCCACTATTCCAATAATTATCGGATTGGTTATAACTTTCTTTGTTGTATTAATTGTGGTATTAGGTGTTATTGCATTGTTTGTTGGTAAAACACTTGATAATGGTGAAACAACTGAAGAAAGCCAAACCATTAACAGTTCTGCACCTGCTGCAAGTTCCAAGATGAGTGTTGGTGATGTAGTTACACTTGGAGATTATGAGCAGGATAATAATACCTCAAATGGTACAGAACCAATTGAATGGGTTGTTCTGGATCAAAACAATGGTCAATATTTACTTATTTCCAAATATGTAATTGATGGTCAATGTTGGGATAATAATGCTTCAGACAATACAGTTGCAGCTAATGCTGAAGCTGAAGATCGAACTGGAGAGATTACATGGGAAAAGTGTTCAGTAAGAAGTTGGCTTAATGGAACATTTTACGATGAAGCCTTTAGTAGTGATGAAAAATCACATATCGTTCAATACAATTATTCAAATTCTAATTTATATCAGTGTAGTGGTATGAATTTTCCCGAAGGATTAACAGTAGGCAATGGTGGACCAGATACCAGAGATTATGTTTCTTTGCTTAGTTTGGATGAATATATTAAATATTATAATCCTGTAGCAATTGATGGAATGCCTCTCGCCGTTACAGTAGATGATATGGTGCTTAATCAGTATACTGCGCCTTTATCCATGACTTCGCCAACAAAATATGTAAGGTTAAATCAAAAAGCTTATTTCGAAAGTGCATATGATTATAATAGTTTTGGCTATGGAAAGTATCAGTCTGATCAGGCAAATCAGAGTTATGATGATATAGATGATGATTTTAAGGATAATGGATATCTTTCATCCTGGTTTTTAAGAACCCCTGGTGGAGCATATACTTCCGGTGGTTTTGGTGGTACAGATGAGGTTTTAATTGTCTGGCCTAATTATAATTGTTTAAGAAGTTGTGGTAAAACAAGCGAAACAGGTATTCGCCCAATTATTTGGGTTGCTTATTAGGAGGGCATTATGTTTTGTAGTAAATGTGGTAAAGAAGTCAAAGATGATGCAGTTTTTTGCCCTGGCTGTGGATCTCCGCTTAATCAGAATAACAACTCTTCAAAAAAATCTGAGAAAAGTAATAATGATAAATCATCTGGAGGACAAACTATAAATTTTGGTATAATTCTGATTTCTGTAGTTGTATTATTAATAATTTTAATCATTGTGGTAGTTATTGTTCTTGGTTTGATATACAAGACTAAAGTTGCTCAAAATGGTACAGATACAATAGGTTCAGGCGGCTATTTTGCCGATGAAAAACCTAGAGTGGGCAAAATCATCGAATTCGGTTCATATGAACAGGATGGAAATACTTCTAATGGTAAAGAGCCTATTGAATGGATTGTTGTATCTAAAGAAGGGGATAATTCTTATTTATTGCTTAGTTTATATATTTTGGATGCAGCATATTGGAGTGATGGCTCAGAAGAAAGCGGTGGAGCACTTGGTACCAGGGGCTCGTTGTCTTATGAAAATAGTTCCATAAGAACCTTTTTAAATGAAGATTTCGCTGATGAAGCTTTTAGTGAAGCAGAAAAGTCTGTTATTATACCTGTTTCTTTCAGAGAAGAAGAAATGTCTGTTGGTACTGATAATGCAACAGTAAAGGACTATGCTTTCCTAATAGATGGAGAAACTCTTAATACTTTATCCAGTCAAAATACAGGAGTATACGAATTACAAAAGTATAATGTTCAGTATAATGGTGCATGGATTTCTGTTCCTACACAGTATGCGATTAATCGTGGTGTTCCAGCGTACACATTTGATGATGTAACAAATATAATATCAACAAACACTAATGGACTTGCTAGTACTGTTGTTCCTAGAAGTGAACTTAGATCATCTACTTACTATTCGCCATATGCTTTAAGAACAAGAGGATTACAAACACTTCCTTTTGAAGATGCCGTTCGATTTGTTTCATGTGCAGGTGAATATAAATACGGTAGTATTAATGATTATTATGGTGTTAGACCTGCAATATATATTGATGCATCAAAATAGTGACCATTATTAGGAGGTAAAAAATGTTTTGCGAAAAATGTGGAAAAGAATTAAAAGGTGACAGCTTGTTTTGCCCATCCTGTGGGAACCCTGTCAAAAACAATGCTTCAAATTCAGCAACAAAAGAAGATAAAAATGAATCAGGTAAAAAATCAAAAGCACCAAAAGTAATATTATATGTTGTTTTGGCCTTGGCGGCTTTATTCCTTGTTTTTGTTCTGATTATTGTCCTGGTATTTGGTCTTATTAAAATTATAAACTTAAATGGTAACAATATTATTTCAGGACAGGCTCCTTCGATAACGGATTACAAAGGCAAGTATGAAGTTGTTCTGGAAGACTGGATGTTTAATACAAGTATTATGTATGTTGATGGTGGAGGATATTGTACATTAATAATAAATGATAGTACTGTACATATGGAATCATATATGTTTAATCCTGGATATTTTGATGATAATTATGATAATGATGCGCCAAAGTTTGTCGATTTAGATGATGATTCTATAACTAACTGGACGTATGATATAGAAAATTTTGAATCAAGTTATGATGAGAATGGAAATGTATGCTTTACCGAAGAAGAAACAGGTTTGCAACTGGTTTACGATGAAGAAAGTGGACAGTTTGAATATTATCGAGAAGATTTGGTTTTTGGTGGTACAGACTGGCAATACTGGGCAGTTGATGGAGATTCACGTTATGGTTCTCCACTTGGCAGGATAAAATTATTTGATTTCAAATAATGAAATAGGAGAAAACAAAAAACCACAAACGATATGAACTGCACCCCGAATGTTAG
>DGTK01000003.1 GCA_002393735.1 Lachnospiraceae bacterium UBA4338 | reverse complement strand
GAACAACAGACGTTACAGGTGTTTGTAACCTTCCTGCAGGTACAGAAATGTGCATGCCTGGTGATAACATCGAAATGACTATCGAATTAATTCACCCAATCGCTATGGAGCAGGGTCTTACATTCGCTATTCGTGAAGGTGGTAGAACAGTAGGTTCAGGTAGAGTTGCTTCTATTATCGAGTAATTGAAATTATAGAACAGCCCAACCCAAATGATTTGTTAATAAAGGCTTCTGAGTATGTGCTCAGAAGCCTTTTTGCGTTTAAATCCTGCTTAGGGAGCGAAAAGAAGTTGGCAGATTAAATAAAAGGATATAATAATGAAACACTCTAATGATATGACAGTGGGAAGTCCGTTAAAGGCGCTGGTATTTTTCTCGCTCCCACTGATAATTGGAAATTTATTTAATCATTTTTATAACGTAATGGATGTTGCCATTGTAGGTAACGCTTTAGGAATAGATTCACTGGCAGCAGTTGGTGCAACCAGTGCCATATATGGACTGTTTATAAGCATTACCTTTGGTTTCGGAAGTGGTATTTCCCTGGTTATCGCCAGGTACTTTGGTGCCAAGGATACGGATGGTCTTAAAAGAGCTGTAGCGCACACAATTAAGCTTAGTATACTTACAGCCATTATTCTCACACTTGGCGCAATATTTGGCTTAAAACCATTACTTATTCTTCTTAGAACGCCGGATGTGGAACTGTCGTACAGGTACATTTCAGTTATCTTATTCTTTGTATCATTTATGCTGTTTTATCATATTCTGGCAGGAATACTAAGAGCAGTAGGTAACTCTGTTGCACCGCTTGTATTCTTAATAGCCGGTTCCCTGGTAAACATAGGAATGGATTATCTTTTTGTTGTGGTATTTGGGTGGAATGTATTTGGCGCAGGCCTTGCAACCACTTTGTCACAACTCTTTTCCGGTATAATAACAGCCATATATCTTTGTGTGAAATGTAAAGATTTAATACCGTCAAAAGAACATTTTAAATATGATGAAAACATAACAATGGATTTGATTTCCAATGGTCTGTCCATGGCTTTGATGTTCTCAATCGTATCAATTGGTTCGATATGTCTTCAGTTTGCAATTAATGATTTAGGTACGGATACTGTTGCGGCTCATGTATCAGCCCGCAAAATCGACGAGATGTTAATGATGTGTTTTGCTCCGTTATCCACCGCATGCGCGACTTTTGCCAGCCAGAATGTGGGAGCAAAAAAAACACAGAGAATCAAGAAAGGTATTGCTACAGCCTTTGCACTTGGCTGGGGGATCTCAGTCGTGGATATAATTATAGTTTACACAATTGGTGAGTTTTTGGTCAGACTAATCAGTGGCGATGCTGTCGAATCTGTGGTTAGTCTCGGTACTGCCTACCTTAAAGTGAACATTCCATTCTTTTTCTTCCTGGTGGCAGTGGTGCTTATAAGAAGCACGCTTCAGGGACTTGGACGTAAAATCGTTCCACTTATAGGAAGTGGCATGGAAATGGTGGGCAAGGTTCTCATTGCATTTTTCTTAGTGCCGGTTATGGGATATATGGGCGTAATGCTCTCAGAACCAATCATCTGGATCGCTTGTACAGTGGTATTGACAGTTGATTTTGTATTCGCCCTAAAAAACCTCAATCTGGCAGCTTCGCATGGTATCTAAAGCGGCATTGTGGGACTGTGGAGTCACCCCTGCGCAGCAGGAGGAGTCTACTTTAACCGGGATTTCCGGATATAATGCTTTGATTATAAGGGCATTGGAGACAACGCAGATATCGGTGCATAACCCGATTAATTCCACATCTTCTAAGTTGTATTCATCCCAGTGGGTAAAACCAAACTGCTCTTTTTTTATGCACAAATCATCTTTGAGCATAAAGCCATCCCGGATTTCCCAGCCCTTTGTGCCTTCAATGCAGTGCTCCACAGGAAGGTGTTTTCCTTCGTTGGTCATCATATAATCATGATGATGGGTATCCTGGGTGAAGATTATCTCATCTCCATTATCTCTGTATTTCCTGATTTTGGCACGCACATTATCAAGGATGGCAACAGCCTCCTTTGTTCCCAGTGAACCGTCGATAAAATCATTTTGCATGTCCACAACTATCAAAGTTTTCTTAGGAGCCCTATCGGGCTTTATTATTATTTCCGGAAAAGCCAGATTATCCGACTGGTATGAAATATGAAGATGATTGTTGTTCATGTGATGCCTCCTTATGAATTAATGACTTAACAAATTTATGAAAAAAGTAATAATAAGACTGTTTAAAAAATCAGCGAACATGCTTCCCACAATGGGAACTAAAATATATGCTTTAATGGATGGAGAATACTTCTCTGAGAGAACCTGCATATTGGCCATGGCATTAGGGGTTGCGCCCATACCGAAGCCACAGGTACCGGCAGCAAGAATTGCCGCATCATAATTTCGTCCCATGAGATTGAAAACTACGAATCGGGCTACCAGAAACATTAGGACGAACTGTCCCATAAGAAGGACAATCATTGGAAGAGCCAGGTCTGCCAGTTGCCATAGTTTCAAAGTTATCATGGCAATACCCAGGAAGATGGAGAGACATATGCCGCCGATGTCATTGATTTCTCCCATATGTATGGTGATTTTTCCGGTGAGTTCTCCCACATTACGCATAATGGCAGCGACTATCATGGCTCCTATGTATACCGGGAAGGTCATTCCCGTTTTGGATAAAAGCCAGGATATTATTGTTCCAAGTCCCACGGCAATGGCCAGCTGGTAGGAAGCATTGGCATACATGCTGATGTGACGCTGGTGTTTTTTCTCTTCTTCAATAATAATTCCCGGGTCTTCATTTTCAATTGTCCCTAGCAGGTCTTTTTTCCTGATTAACCATTCTCCCAAAGGACCGCCCATAAGGGAACCGGCAACAAGACCGAAGGTGGCGGCAGCGGTACACAGTGTTGTTGCTCCGTTTATGCCCAGGTCTTCTAATATAGGACCGAATGCACCGGAGGTACCGTGTCCTCCCACCATAGGGATTGAGGCGGTGCACAGACCTAACAGGGGGTCAATACCCAGAAACTTGGCAATCAGAATGGATAAACCGTTTTGTGCGAATATTAATCCTATAACTATGGTAAGAAAGACAATGAGACTAACGCCTCCTTTTTTTAGAATTTTAACATTGGCCTGAAAACCGACGGATGTAAAGAACAGAACCATACAGATATTCTTTAAGGTTTCGTCATAATGAACTTCAATTATATTATAGGTGTGAAGGACGAACATTAATACTGCGTACAGGAGACCTCCGACCACCGGTGCCGGAACGCAGTATTTGTTTAAAAAGGATATTTTTTTCTTTAACAGTGAGCCCAGCAGAAGTACTACAACTGCAAGTCCCATGGTTTGATACATATCAAGATTAATCACTCTCATGGGCCTCACCTACCTGTCCTGACCTGCGAATATAACTTTTAAGTTGGAACCTGAGGCTACGGGAACTGTTATTCCGTTATCACTGTAATATGATGCAGCTCCCGGATGGAAAGGAATGGAGATGCCCTTTGCTGCATCCCCGGCGCTCAAAATTTCGTCTGTGACTATATTGTCATTCAGCGAGTCGGAATATTTAATAAGATTCTCTGTAATTGCTCTGACTTTTTTGTCACTTAACCTTGAGGATACCACGAATACGGCGCGAACACCAACGGTGGTCACATCTTCTGTAATGCCATTGTAAGTACCGGCCGGAATGGTGCAGGCAACATAGTAAGGATACAGGTTGGTGATTTTATCAATGTCTGACTGAGTTAAGGAAATAATTCGAATATCGGTACTGTCTGCACATTCACTTATGGCAGCAGTAGGTGCTCCCGCCATACAGAAGAAAGCGTCGATTTCTCCGTTAGCCAGAGCCCTGGAGGAGTCTGAAAATGACAGATAACTGCATTCAAAATCATCAAAACTCATTCCGTGAATGGTGAGAATCTGGGAAACATTCAGTATAACACCGGATTGCTCTTCACCCACGGAAACTCTTTTTCCCTTTAAATCTTCAATGGATTCAATACCTGATTTATCTGCGGTTACTATCTGGAATGATTCGGTATACAGACCTGCAACGGCGCTGAAGTTTAAGTTGTCCCTGGTATTCTCGTTTTCGAAGTAGTCTGTGCCATTTATCGCACTGTATAAAAGGTCGTTCTGCACAATGGCAGCGTCAATGAAGCCTTTTTGCAAAAGTCGAATGGAGGCCACGGTTCCCGCAGTTTCTGTGGACTTAAAAACCATATCATCTTCTGAGATTTCCGAGAATTCCTGAATATATGAATAATATGTGCCACCCGGTTTGCCGGTACCTATCCGGATTTTCTTATGGGCGACCTGGGTGTAATACAGTGTAAAAACAAGACATATGAAAAATATGCAGGTAATCAGTAATAGAATTTTGCGTCTGTTTGATATCTGTTTCATAATTATAAATATAAACTTTTGTTAAAGTTTTTTCAATAAAATACGGAAATGGGGGTTATTCGTTGTTTGAATTGTTAATATATGATACAATTGCCTTGTGTAAATTTCTAATTAAGAAGGGATTTCCTGATGAAAAATAATATCTTTGTTCAGTATACCAAAACGAATCTTATCTTTAGAATTCTTGGCGGTATTATTATAGGTCTTGTACTTGGACTTATAATTCCAAAGGCCGAGTTTATCACTATTTTTGGAACAATTTTTATCGGCGCATTAAAGGCGATTGCTCCTATTTTAGTCTTTATTCTTGTAATCAGCGCCATATCCAAGGCCAGTTCCGGCATAGGTCCCAAATTCAGAAATGTAATATTTTTATATATGATTACGACCATAATTGCTTCTTTGGTTGCAGTTATTGTAAGCAGAGTATTCCCGCTTACAGTGCCACTTGCTGCAGCGACAGATATTGAGGCTACAACTCCTCAGTCTTTTGGCGATATTTTTAATGGCCTTATAAATAATCTGGTTGAGAATCCAATCAGCGCGATGGCAAACGGTAATTATCTGGGAATCTTATTCTGGTCAATTTTAACAGGTCTTGCACTTAAAATGGTAGAGGACAAAGTTACCAATGATGTAATGGAGAAACTATCCAAGGCAATATCAATGATTGTAGGCTGGATTATTCAGCTTGCTCCTGTTGGTATCATGGGTATTGTATTTGAGTCAGTTTCGAAAAATGGAATCAGCATATTTACCGACTATGGCAAGCTGATTCTTGAACTTGCTTTATGTATTATTTTTGTAGGCCTGGTAACCAATCCGCTTGTTATGTTTATATGCACAAAGAAGAATCCTTATCCTACAGTATTTAAGTGTCTTAAGGAAAGTGCTTTCTCAGCCTTCTTCACCAGAAGTTCAGCAGCCAATATTCCGATTAATATGAGACTGTGCGAGAAGATGGGACTTGATAAGGATTTCTATTCAGTATCAATTCCTCTTGGCGCAACCATCAATATGGACGGCGCTGCAATAGTTATAACAATTATGTCTTTAACTCTGGCTAATACCATGAGAATATATGTGCCTCTTCCAATGGCTTTGGTTCTGGCAATTGTTTCAACACTTGCAGCCTGCGGATCATCAGGTGTTGCAGGCGGTTCCCTTCTTCTTATTCCTATGGCATGTTCCTTCCTGGGAATTCCTAATGATGTGGCAATGCAGATGGTAGGCGTTGGTTTTGTCATCAGCTTTATTCAGGATTCCATGGAAACTGCACTTAATTCAAGCTCTGACGTTGAATTTACCGCGTGCGCTGAATATATGGCCAAGAAAAGAGCAAAGGGCAGAGTAGTCAGAATGAATAGTAATCAGACAGGAAAGAGGTAATAATAATGGGCGCTTCAGGGGATAAATTAAGGGCAAAAGAAAAAATCGGCTACGCCATGGGAGACGTAGGTTCTCTGCTGGTATTCGGCCTTGTACAGAGTGTATTACAGAAATATTATACTGACGTTCTGGATTTAAGAATTGTGCAGGTAATGATGCTTTTTACCATCGCAAGAATCTGGGATGCCATCAATGACCCGATGTGGGGCGCAATAGTAGACAGAATACCTGAAAGAAAGGACGGAAGATACCGTCACTGGATTATGGTTTTTGCCATACCTGTTGTGCTTAGTGCAATCCTTATGTTTGTGAAGATTCCGGGGCTTAGCAGAAATGGATATTTCATCTGGGCAACGGTAACATATATTTTATTTGGTATGATTTATACCTGTATCAATATTCCTTACGGCTCCCTGGCTCAGGTAATGAGTGTTAATGCCAAGGACCGTTCTTCCTTATCCGTATTTCGATCCGTAGGCTCCGTATTCGGTGGTATGCCGGCTATGGTGCTTATCAGCATGTGCTATATTACAACTGCAGACGGCATTAAAGTTATGAGTTATAAGAAAATCATAATCGGCGTTGTTATTATTGCCGTATTATCCCTGCTTGCCTATGGGCTTTGTTATATCTGGACAAGAGAGAGAGTTTCAAGACCTCCGATGGCAAAAAGAAAATTCTCTGATATCTGGCCAACCATAAAGGTTCTTATTACTTCAAGACCTTATATGGCAATCTGTTTTGTGGGAATGTTATATCTTGCATCTCAGATGTTTGCCCAAAGTTACTATTCATATCTTTTCGATTATTATTTCGACAAACCGTCATTTGCCATGCTTCCAATAGTATGTCAGTATCTGCCGGTAGCCCTTTTAATGTTTGGAATGGGACCACTTGCAGGACGCATTTCCAAGCGTGGTTTATGCTCAGTTGGTATCGGCGTTTCCGGTGTCAGCTCGCTTATCATATATTTCACTCATACTCACAATGCCTGGTTATTCATCGGCCTCTGCCTTTTGGTTGGCGTTGGCAACTCCTTTATATTCCTGCTTCTTTGGTCACTTATGGGCGATGCCATGGAATATAACAAGGTATATAAGAATATTCACGATGATGCCACGAGTTATTCTTTCTTCACATTAACCCGTAAGATTGGCCAGACAATTGCAGCCATCCTAGTTAATGCATCTTTGATGAAGATTGGCTATAAGGATAATGTCCTTAATACTGACGCGATTACTGATGACATACTTAATACAATGTATGCCCACAGCGTTCTGATTCCGGCGGTATTATATCTGCTGATCTTTGTTCTTTTGGTATTTGTTTATCCACTTGGCCGCAAAGCCGTTGAAAAACTGGATAGGGACAAAATCACCGCCTCCAAGTAATTTAGTGCAAATTGCACATAAGTCGGGCGCAGATTTGTAAAGATTGTGCAATTTAATTATTGATAAATATTTAACTAAGTGATAGTATAGTGCTTGATGAAAGAAATTTTATCAGGCATTATTATTTATTATTGTTATTTTGGATTAACAGGATTAATCGGGAGGAAACGAAATGAAGAAGAAATTATTAGCAGTTTTAATCGGTGTTATGTGCTTAGGTGCTGCCGTTGCTTGTAATCAGGCTGGTGAGGAAGCAGCAGAAGAGACAGCAGAAGTAGTTGAAGAAGTTGCCGGCGGTGTTACTGAGGAAGCCGGAGAGGTTGCCGAAGAAGTAGTTGAAGAAGTAACCGAAGATGAAGAAATGCCAACAGCAGAAGAAGAGTACGAAGCAGTTAAGGCTACACTTACATACATGGGTGGTCTTTACGCAGTAGATGAGAACTGTGATCTTCAGATTGCACTTTTCAGAAATACTGACGGAGATATCCTTACTGTTGTTTCAGAAGGCGGTGCCGTAGTTGAGTATGGTTTCGCAACCAATGAAGATGCAGAAACAGAAGACGGAACAGCTTACACCAAGGTAATATTCGGTGAGAACGAATACGGATATACTTTTGATGAAGACCTTACAACAGGTCTTGTTGTTGACAAGGACGGTGCTTCATACAAGGCCAATGAACTGGATGAAGAAGAAGCTTTCGCAATGGTAAAGAGCACAATCGTTGTTGAATAATTAAAATTAATTATATAGTTCTTTATTGCACAAAAGCCGCTGGTGGTTATAACCACTAACGGCTTTATTTTTTATCTGATTTAAATGATTAAATTGATTAAAATGATGGCGGGCTTAGAAGGAGGATTCCTATTGCGGTACATACCAGCATGATACCTGTTATTCTTCCAAGAACTTTATTTGATACCTTGTTGGCAACAATGGCTGCAAGATAAGCGCTTACAAATGTTGCAATAACAGTAATGATTAAAATCTTTATATCCGGCACGCCTCTCATAATAAAATGAGATGCAGCTCCGATTAGGGCTGTGAAAGTCATCATAAAAACTGAAGTTCCGACGGCGGTTTTGAACTCGTATCCTGCGACGATTGTTAAGGTGAAGAGCATCATAAGGCCTCCGCCTGCTCCCTGGAAACCACAGACAAAACCGATATATATGCCACAAAGAATGATGGCAGTATTTTTGATTTTGCTAAGGAATGAGTTCTCCTTTTGTTTTCTTTCAGGCTTGATGATGAAGGATATACCAAGGACAAGTTCCATGAATACCATCCACCAGTTCATAACTGTATTACCGACATGGGTTGCAGTAACAAAGTAACCTGCGATGGTTCCGATTATGGTAAAGGCAAGGATTGTAATTAAGAACCACCTTGCGCCTTTAAGATTTATATTTCCATGCTTTTTATATGTAATTGCAGAAATGGCTGAAGCCAGTGTATCTGATGCAAGAGCCACGCCAATTGCTTCGAATACAGGTATATTAAGTACGCTGACCAAAAGCGGCGTAATAAATACGGCAGCGGATAGCCCCGCAAATCCCGTACTTACTCCCGCGCCGATACCGGCAAGCAGGCATATGATAATTAGTTTAATCATTTATTTTCTCCGGTTTATATTTCCTGATTGTCGTCTTTATATATATGATATATTCTTGCATACTTCCATGGATAGAATTTATCTCCTGTGAATCTGTAATGCTTTCCACTGTAATTAAAATTAAGAATATCTGCATACTGAACCCTTACAGATGAAAGTTCATCCAGGGGGAATTTAATATCATTAAATGTGAAATATTCTTTGTATGCTTTTAGTTCGCCTGTGGATTCTTTTTTATCCACAGTGAGTATTACATTATAAGATTCAATCAATTCTTCATTTGTGGTTTCAACCACATTTTTTGTATATTCCTCATTAACAAAAGAATACCAGTCTCTTACATTATTATACTTTAAATCTTCACCTTCAAGGAAACCTTCGTCGTTCCAGGTTACCAGGTAGGAGCATTTTGTGCAGTAGCATTTATCTCCGTCGCTTTTCATGCTATCCATGCTTTGACATGATGGGCAGATAAATAAGAGTTTCTCCATGCCTTCAGCTCTGTTTTTACCTTTATACTTATATTTAACTTTCTCCTGGGTTAAATAGGCGTCTTCATATATGCCTTTATTTATAATCTCAGTTATTTCCTTAGGTGTTTTATTCTTTAATTCTTCAGACGAATAAACACCGGTTACGTGGCCTGATATGGGACCTGTTCTTTTAAATCTTGACCATCTTGGTTTTAAGAAATATCCGCCTTCTATTTTATATGTAACCAACGCGGCGCCGGAGATTTTGACCAGTTTTCCGATGGAATCATCCTGCTTCATGGTTATGCCGTTATATGAATGACGTCCTTCAGGATAGAGACATACATTGTATCCGGCTTTGATGCGCTTCATTATTTCTTTAATATCTGACGCTGTAACATTACTTAACTTAACAATGATGGGGTCAACCAGATATTTCATTAAAGGACCTGCAACGGGAATTCGAAACGGGCTTTCTTCTGCGACGTAATAAAGATAGTCTTTAGAGGCGTGCCCTGCAAGAATAAAGTCAAAATCCGTTGTATGATTCGATATGAAAAGATATGGCTCTTCCATCCTGGGTACATGGTCTGTGGTAAAAGAATATTTCTTAAGAAAAATCTTTGATGCCACATAAATAATGTTAAATGTTATTTGGCTTTTAAAAGGTACTTTAGCCATTAACGTCTCTCCTTAACAGAAAAATGCATACATTTATAATATCACAAAAATAGTACTATAACTATTGATATTTTGTGATATAATCAATAAGGAATTCTTGAAAGGACAGGTATTACTATGTTTATTTCAACTAAAGGCAGATATGCACTGACATGTATGCTTGACCTGGCTGAGCATTGCAGGGATGGTAATGTATCACTTAAGGACATAGCAGAGAGACAGGGAATATCTTTAAAATATTTAGAGAGCATAATGAAAGATATGGTAGCACATGGACTGGTTAAGGGCGTTCATGGCTGGGGAGGCGGATACAGCTTAACCAAGGAAACAAAAGAATATACAGCCCTTGAGATTGTTAAGGCGGCAGAGGATAATTTTGCCACAGTAAGCTGTCTTGCAGAAGGCTCAGAACCCTGCGACAGAATCACAGCCTGCAGAACCATAAAACTCTGGAAAGGCCTGGATGATGCAGTCAATGATTATCTTCAGTCAGTAACCCTTGCAGAATTATTAGAAGATGCTTGACAATTAAAAGCACTTGTTATACCTTATAGTAGGTAACTAAAAATAAACTCTTATTCAGAGTAGTGGAGGTACATAGGACCTGCGAAGCTACGGCAACCCCTGGAATCAGGAAGGTGCCAACCTGAGCGAGTAATCGATCAATAAGAGGATTATTACATATATACACGTACATAATCCACTTGTTGCAAGTGGATTTTTTAGTTCATAGGAGGAAAAAATGGACAAAAGACTTTTCACATCAGAATCAGTAACAGAAGGACATCCTGACAAAGTCTGCGATGCAATTTCAGATGCCATCCTGGATGCCTGCATGGAGCAGGATCCAATGAGCCGTGTTGCCTGCGAGACAGCAGCATGTACAGGCTTCGTTCTCATCACAGGTGAGATTACAACCAATGCATATGTTGATATGCAAAAAATCGTCAGAGATACAGTTAAGGAAATCGGCTATGATAAATCCGAATACGGCTTTGACGGCAATACATGTGCCGTACTTGTTGCAATCGATGAGCAGTCATCAGATATTGCCATGGGTGTAGACAAGGCCCTTGAAGCAAGAGACGGAAAGTATGATGACGACCTTGATACAGGTGCCGGCGACCAGGGTATGATGTTTGGTTATGCAACCAACGAAACACCGGAATATATGCCGTATCCAATCGCTCTTGCACACAAACTTGCTCTTCAGCTTACCAAGGTTCGTAAGGATGGTACATTAAAATATTTAAGACCGGATGGCAAGACACAGGTTTCAGTTGAATATGATGAGAATGGCAAGCCAATCAGATTAGAGGCTGTAGTTCTTTCAACACAGCATGATGAAGATGTTACTCAGGAACAGATTCATGCAGATATCAAGAAGTATGTATTCGATGAAATCTTACCTAAGGATATGTGCGATGAGAATACAAAATATTTCATCAATCCAACAGGCAGATTCGTTATCGGCGGACCTCATGGTGATGCTGGTTTAACCGGCCGCAAAATCATCGTCGACACATACGGTGGATATGCACGTCACGGCGGCGGGGCTTTTTCAGGTAAGGACTGTACAAAGGTTGACCGTTCTGCAGCATATGCAGCAAGATATGTAGCAAAGAATATCGTTGCAGCAGGACTTGCAGATAAGTGTGAGATTCAGCTTTCATATGCCATCGGCGTTGCAAAGCCAACCTCAATCATGGTTGATACTTTTGGAACAGGTAAGCTTTCAGATGAGAAGATTACAGAAATCGTTAAGGAGAACTTCGATTTAAGACCGGCAGGCATTATCAAGATGCTTGACTTAAGAAGACCTATCTACAGGCAGACAGCTGCTTATGGTCACTTCGGTCGTAACGACCTTGATCTTCCTTGGGAGAAGACAGATAAGGCAGATATTCTCAAGAAATATTTATAAGGTGTGCCACTAGGGACGGGGTAATGTGCACCTTTTTGAGATAAGTATGCAAAAGAGTCAGCAAGTAACGCTTGGTGACTCTTTTTTAGTTTCGTGGTGCACATTACCCCGTCCCTAGTGGCACACCAACGTGAGTGATTGCGCCGACATCCATTTTGGTGTATTATTATATTTGTAGTTTTTTGGTTAATTTTTCGAGGTTGATATGGCTTTTACACACTTACATGTACATACAGAATACAGCCTTCTTGACGGCTCTAACAAAGTCGCAGACTATGTTAAGAGAGTCAAGGAACTTGGCATGAACAGCGCCGCCATTACAGATCATGGTGTTATGTATGGCGCTATTCAGTTTTATGTGGCATGCCGCAAAGAAGGCATCAATCCCATTATCGGATGTGAGGTTTATGTTGCGCCTCAGACAAGATTCGATAAGGATCCGCATAACAAGTACTACCACCTGATTTTGCTTGCTGAGAATAATAAAGGCTATGAGAATCTGGTTAAACTGGTCTCTCAGGGCTTTGTGGATGGTATGTATTATAACAGGCCAAGAATAGATTTTGATTTGATTAAAAAGTATCATGAAGGACTTATCTGTTTGTCCGGATGTATTCAGGGTGAAGTTGCGGTCAAAATTCTCGCCGGTAATTATCAGGGCGCCAAGGAAACCGCTCTCAGGTATAGGGAGACCTTCGGCGCAGACAACTACTTCCTGGAACTTCAGGACCACCAGATTCCAGCCCAGAAGGCAGTTAATCAGGGCCTTATGAGATTAAGTGAAGAGACGGGAATCGAGCTGGTTGCCACCAACGATGTTCACTATACAAACATCGATGATTCCGAGGCACAGCAGGTTCTTGTATGCATTCAGACCGGTAAGAAATTATCGGATGAAGATAAATTAACCTATGAGCCAAGACAGTTCTATGTCCGCTCCGAAGAAGAGATGAGAGAGCTGTTCCCATATGCCCAGCAGGCTATAGACAATACTCAGAAGATTGCGGACAGATGTCATATTACCATTCCTTATGATGAGGACAGAGTCCTTCGTATTCCTAGATATGATGCTCCTGACGGAATGGACAGCGAGGTTTATTTAAGACAACTTTGTGATGAAGGCTTTAAGGAAAGATATCCTGAAGATAAGTTCGCGGATAAAATCCCCGAATACAGAGAAAGACTTCTTTATGAACTTGGCGTAATCTCCCAGATGGGATATGTTAATTACTTCCTTATCGTATGGGACTTTATAAACTATGCAAAGAGTCAGGATATACCGGTTGGTCCGGGACGTGGTTCAGCCGCAGGTTCCATGGTTTCATACTGTATACATATTACGGAAGTGGACCCAATGGAATATGAACTTTATTTTGAGCGTTTCCTAAGTCCAAGCCGTGTATCCATGCCTGATATTGATATTGATTTTTGTACGGAAAGACGTGGAGAAGTAATAGATTATGTACGCCGTAAATATGGTGATGAAAGAGTAGTTCAGATTATTACCCAGAACAGGATGAAGGCCAAGAGTGCCTTTAAGGATGTAGCAAGAGTGCTTGATATTCCTTTCTCACTTTCCAATCAGATAACCAAAACCATTCCTGCAAAAAACTTGGAGGGTAAGGAAATAACTCTTCCTCAGGCTCTTGAAATCAGCCCTGAACTTAAGGAATTATATGACCTTGATTCAGGTGTTAAGGAAGCAATGGATATGGCCATGAAATTAGAAGGTCTTCCAAGACAGCCGGGTATCCATGCAGCAGGCGTTGTTATCTGCCCTGAAAGAGCTGATAATTATCTTCCTCTTCAGAGGTCAGCAGAAGGTATCATCACAACAGAATATGACAAGGACGAAGTAGAGAAACTTGGTCTTCTTAAGATGGACTTCCTTGCACTTCGTAACCTTACAGTTATTAAAAATACAGTTGATAATATAAAGAAATCAAAGGGTATTGACCTTGATATAAACAAGATAGACATTAATGACAAAGCCCTTCTTGATTTCATTGGAACAGGCAAGACTGACGGTGTATTCCAGATTGAAAGTCCGGGTATGAAGGAATTCATGAAGGAATTAAAACCTAACAGCATTGCCGATGTTATTGCGGGTATTTCCTTGTACAGACCGGGACCTATGGATGATATTCCGGACTATATCAGAGGTAAGGAACATCCGGAAACAATTGAATATCTGTGCACGCAGCTTGAACCGATTCTGGCTCCTACCTACGGTGTAATTATTTATCAGGAACAGGTTATGCAAATAGTCAGAGACCTGGCCGGCTTCTCCATGGGACGTTCCGACGAAGTGCGTAAAGCCATGTCCAAAAAGAAGACCACCATAATGGAAGAGAACAGGGAGTATTTCGTTTACGGTAATGAAAAACTGGGAATAAAAGGTTGTCAAAACAACGGAATTGACCCGAAGATTGCCAATCAGATTTACGACAGGATGATTGATTTTGCCAAATATGCATTCAATAAATCCCATGCGGCAGCCTATGCTTTTATTACATTCCAGACAGCTTTCCTTAAGTATTATTACAAGGAAGAATATATGGCAGCCCTTATTACATCAGTAATTGATAACCCGACAAAGGTATCTGAATATATTAAGGTTGCAAAAGAAATTGGCATTAAGATAGTGCCTCCTGATATCAATACAGGTGATGTTAATTTCGTGGCATACGGCAACGAAATCAATTATTCACTTCTTGCAATCAAGAATATTGGCGAGCCTGTCATCAGGGCGCTTGTAGAAGAAAGAGAGAAGAACGGACCATACACAGACCTTGAGGATTTCATAGACCGTATGGATGGCAATATTAACAAAAGAGCCGTCCAGAACTTCATTAAAGCCGGTGTCTTCGACTCCTTCGGATATAACAGAAGAGAGTTAATGGAAGCCTCAGATATTATTATGGATTCCCTTAAGAAAGAGAAAGACGGCAATAAGAAGAACATGGCCGGTCAGATGAGTCTCTTTGATTTTGGTGATGACGAACTTAAGAACTCAAAGAAGATTGCAATTAAGAGAACTGATGATTACAGTAAGGAGCAGAAACTCTTCTTCGAAAAAGAAGTGCTGGGCATTTATTTAAGCGGTCATCCATTAGAGGACTATGAAGATATAATTAAGAAGAACATAACCAACAGCTGCGGGGATTTTGCCATTGGGGGTGATGACGAGGAGTCAGAAGAAGACAATCCTGATATGGTAAATGTGGATGATACAATCGAACTTAAAGTTAAGCACAACGACAATGCAGTAGTTGGTGGTATAATTACAAAAGTTGACAAGAGAATGACCAAGCGCGGCGAGCAGATGGCCACAATCGTGGTTGAGGATTTAGATGGCAGCGTGGATGTCCTGGTATTTCCTAAGACTTATCAGAAATGTCATAAGGCACTTGTGGAAGACAATAAAGTATTTGTCTACGGAAGAGTGTCAGTTGAAGACAACAATACGGCCAAAATCAATGCCGACAATATCGTGTCTTTCGATGACATGCCTAAGAAACTGTGGTTATCATTTGATACGGATGAACAGTATAGGGATTTATATATTAACCGTATCGCGCCACTTATAAAAAGAAGCATTGGTAATAATTCCCTGAACATATTTATAAGAGAGAATAAGCAGGTTATGAAGAATCCAAGTATTAAGGTGGGTTCAGAAGACTGGCTTATGGATAAACTTAAAGAAATATTAGGGGATGACAACGTGGTTTTAAGAGAGTAAAATATAGGTGCATAATAATTAAGTTAGAGAGGAAGATTAATATTATGGCAGAGATTAAGACAATAGGTGTATTAACCAGTGGTGGAGATGCTCCTGGAATGAATGCTGCAATAAGAGCGGTGACCAGAACAGCACTTAGTCGCGGAGTAAAGGTTAAAGGCATTAAAAGAGGATATGCCGGACTTCTTGCTGAAGAGATAATTGATCTTGAAAGACAGAATGTATCAGATACAATTCAAAGAGGTGGTACAATTCTTGGTACAGCAAGATGTATGGAATTCACTACTGAAGAAGGTCAGGCTCAGGGTGCTGAAATCTGTAAGAAGCATGGCATCGATGGCATTGTTGTTATCGGTGGTGACGGCTCATACAGAGGTGCACAGGCTCTTGCAAGACATGGTATTAATACAATAGGTATTCCTGGTACAATCGACCTTGATATTGCATGTACTGATTATACAATCGGTTTTGATACAGCTGTTAATACAGCCATGCAGGCTATAGATAAGGTAAGAGATACATCTTCATCTCATGAAAGATGTTCAATCATTGAGGTTATGGGACGTAATGCCGGTTATATTGCTCTTTGGTGTGGTATAGCCAATGGTGCTGAAGATATTCTTCTTCCTGAAACATATGATTACAATGAACAGAATATTATTAATAATATTATTCAGAATCGTAAAAAAGGTAAGAAACATCATATCATTATTAATGCCGAAGGTATTGGTCACTCAACATCAATGGCAAGAAGAATTGAAGCTGCTACCGGTATTGAAACAAGAGCTACAATATTAGGTTACATGCAAAGAGGTGGTTCACCAACATGTAAGGACAGATATTATGCCTCAATTATGGGTGCCTATGCTGCTGATATCCTTATCGATGGAAAGACCAACAGAGTAGTGGCATTTAAGGGTGGCGAGTTCGTTGATTTTGATATTGAGGAAGCACTTAACATGACTAAAGAGATTCCTGAATATCAGTACAAAATTAGTAAGGTTTTATAATGATTACAGCCTATAATAATCCTCAGATTAAACTGATTAAAGAATTACTGGAGAAGTCCAAAGCAAGGGAAAAGAACGACCTGTTTGTTTTGGAAGGTGCAAGACTATGCATGGAGGCTCCTTTAAGTAAGGTTAAGTCTTTATATGTTTCTGAGGATTTTTATAATAAGTCTTTTAATGATATGCTGACAAAGTTTGGCAAGGATAAAAAAGACTATGAAGATAAGGTGCAGGTTGTTGATAATAATATTTTTAAGTCTGTTTCCAATACGGTTACTCCCCAGGGAATTATGGCCGTATGTAAAAGAATGTATGGTGACCTGGAGACGGTTATATCTTTAGGCAAGCCGGTGCTGGTTTTGGAGAACCTTCAGGATCCGGGAAACATGGGAACCATTCTGAGAACTGCTGAGGCAGCAGGAATGGCAGGAATACTTGCATCAAAGGGAACGGTTGATAAATATAATCCAAAGGTTGTAAGAGCAACTATGGGAACTATCTTCAAAGTACCTGTAGTTTATGAAGATATTGATACCATTATTGATAAATTAAAGAAAAATGATTTCGTGGTTATGGCAACGATTCTTGATGATGAGTCGAGGAGTCTTTATGATTATAAATTTGGATTAAAGACCGCTGTTGTAATTGGCAACGAAGGTAATGGTATTACAAAAGAAACAAGTGAGAAATGTACATCATCCTGTTATATACCAATGAGCGGAGAGGTGGAATCACTTAATGCTTCAGTGGCAGCATCAGTTATGATGTATGAAATAAAAAGACAAGTGGGAATATAGAAATAGAAGAGGAAGAAAAAATGAAAATTGGTTTTATCGGACTTGGCAATATGGCAAGTGCAATTATGCAGGGTATTATTTCAAATAGTGTTGTATCAGCATCAGATGTATATGGATATGATGTTTCAGATGCAGCAAAGGAAAAGGCTAAAGAAAACAAGATTAATATCTTAGGATCAAACCTTGATGTAGCATCAAACTCAGATGTACTTATTCTTGCAGTAAAGCCGCAGTTCTTATCTGACGCTGTTAAGGAACTTAATGGTAAGATTTCTTCTAACACAATTGTTATCTCAATTGTTGCAGGAAGAACCATTGAGGCACTTGAAGAGTTACTGGGTGAAGTTAAGATTGTAAGAACCATGCCTAATACACCTGCATTAATCAGAGAGGCTGCCATCGGTTATTCATTTAATGGTTTAATCGCTGAAGAAGATAAGGCTGTTGTAAAGAAGATTTTATCCAGTTTTGGTAAGGCTATAGAAGTTCCTGAAAGATTAATGGATGCAGTGGTAGGTGTAAGCGGAAGCGCTCCTGCCTATGTATTTATGTTTATAGAAGCAATGGCAGATGGAGCAGTTGCAGAAGGAATGCCAAGGGCACTTGCATATGAATTTGCTGCTCAGGCTGTTATGGGTTCTGCCAGGTTAATGCTTGAAACAGGCAAACATCCAGGGGAACTTAAGGATATGGTCTGCTCGCCTGCAGGTACCACAATCGCTGCAGTAAGGTCACTTGAGGAAAGCGGTTTCAGAGGCAGTGTTATGGATGCAGTTATTGAAGCATCAGAGGTTTCCAAGGAGTTATAATAATCCCCTCCTTGTTAAGTTTTTGACAAAATTGACAAACTTTTTTTAATTTGCTATTATAACAAAACGTAACAAAATCGTAACAAGTGGTTTATAGCTTATCTTTGGAGGATAGCATGAAACGAAGTGAAAGAAGAAGGAAGTTTTTAATTCCTTCTATGCTTCTGGGAATCACAGCGATGGTCCTTACATCTGGTTTCGTTGGTTTGGCAGCCGGAACAGAGGCTGTTCAGGAACCGGAAACAGTAACAGAAGAATCAACTGATGTGCAGACAAATACAACTGCCACACAGTCTTCTGAGAGCGGAGCACAGAGCGCAGCAACAGGAACTGAAACAACAGATTCCGATGCAGACTCCGACCCCGACCCCGCGGCGATAGCGGAACAAGGACTCATACTTGAAACAGGTGTTGCAAGTGTTATCGATGTAAAAGTTGAAGTAACACATGACACTGTTGATGAGATTGTCAGAAACATGACTTCAGTTAGCGAAGAGGACGAAGAAGAAGAGGAAGAAGTCGACTTTGTTATGGCTAAGGTTGAGAACTCTGTTAATGTACGTTCAGAGCCTGATGCCGACTCGGAATGCGTAGGCAAACTCTATCAGGGTTGCGGAGGCATACTTACATATAGAGGGGATGAGTGGTCCAGAATCAAATCAGGAAATCTGGAAGGCTATGTAAGTAACGAGTATCTTTGTTTTGATGAAGATGCAATTGAATATGCGAAGGAGTTGGGTTGCAACACAGCAATAGTTAATACCATGACTCTGAGAGTTCGTAAAGAACCTTCAGAAGATGCTCAGGTTGCAGGCTTACTTGAGATTGGCTCGGAATACCCTGTTGTAGAAGAATTAGACGGCTGGGTAGGCATTAAGTATGAGAAGAAAGAATGCTATGTTGCCAGCCAGTATGTAGATGTAGAACTCATTTATGAAGAGGGTGAAACCATGGAAGAGATTAAGGAGAGAGAACGTCTCGCATCTCTTGCCAAGGCACAGCTTGTTACATCTTATTCTTCGGTTAAATGTACAGCAGATGAAGTTGAACTTCTTGCATGTATCATACAGTGTGAAGCAGGTAATCAGGGTTATGAAGGAAGACTTGCAGTTGGTGCTGTTATCTGTAACAGAGTGCGTTCATCCAAGTTCCCTAATAACATTACCGATGTTGTTTATTCGCCTGGTCAGTTTGGCCCTGTATCCAATGGACAACTTGCTGACAGACTGGCGATTGGTGCAAGTTCCGGATGCCGTCAGGCAGCGGAGGATGCTCTTAATGGTGCAACCAATGTTGGTGATGCCAAGTACTTCAAGAGAGCGGGCAGCAAGACCGGTGTAGTTATCGGTGCTCACGTATTCTACTAAACATTGATTTTAATTAAAATATCATATAAAATAGAAAAGCATAGCATAGTAAGTGCTATGCTTTTCTATTCACACCAAAAGTGTAATTACAAGGATAAAAAATGGTAACATATATAGCCGTAGGAATAATGGTTTTAATGGCTGTTATGGAAGTAATATTTATGAATGGAATATTCATATGCTTTTCAGTTACAGCCCTGGTGGTGGCGCTTCTTAGTGTATTTAAAGTGCCATATATATTTATTGCCTTAGTGGCAGTTTGCGAGCTTGTTCTTACTCTGGTATTTCTAAGACCTTTTATTAGAAATTATATGAGTAATAAGATAAATGAAGTGAATAAAAAATATCAGGAAATGAATGAAGCAAACGGACCTGAAGATGAGACCAAGGAATGATAAGGAGGATAAAATGGGAATCAGTTTAAAGGGCAGGGATTTTTTAACTCTGAAGGATTTTACTAAAGAAGAAATAGTATATATGATTGACCTTGCGGCCAGGTTAAAAGATATGAAGAAGAAGGGTATTCTTACCAAGGACGCTCTTGCAGGTAAGAATGTGGTTCTTATATTTGAGAAGACTTCAACACGTACCAGATGTTCTTTTGAAGTTGCAGCTCATGATCTTGGTATGGAGGTTACATACCTTGATCCTGCAGGCAGCCAGATTGGCAAGAAGGAAAGCATTGCAGATACAGCAAGGGTTCTTGGAAGAATGTATGATGGTATCGAATACAGAGGCTTTGAACAGACAATCGTTGAGGATCTTGCGAAATATGCAGATGTGCCTGTATGGAACGGATTAACCAATGAGTATCATCCTACACAGATGCTGGCTGACCTTCTTACAATAAGAGAGCAGCTTGGGTCTCTTGAGGGAATTAATCTTACATATATGGGAGATGCAAGATATAACATGGGTAATTCACTTATGATTGCATGTGCAAAGATGGGTATGAATTTCACAGCGCTTGCACCGAAGAGATATTTCCCGGATGAAGCACTTATTAAGCAGTGTGAAGAGTATGCAAAGGAAAGCGGTGCTACCTTAAGATTTACTGAAGATGTTAATGAAGGCAGCAAAAATGCTGATGTAATTTATACAGATGTATGGGTATCCATGGGCGAGCCTGAATCAGTATGGGCTGAAAGAATCAAGGATTTAACACCTTACAGAGTTACAATGGATGTAATGAAGAATGCTAAGGACAGCGCTATCTTCTTACACTGCCTTCCATCATATCATGACCACAAGACCATTATCGGTAAGCAGGTTGGTGAGAAGTTTGGTATGAGCGAATTAGAGGTTACTGATGAAGTATTCGAATCAGACTACTCAAGAGTATTTGATGAAGCAGAAAACAGAATGCATACCATCAAGGCCATGATGGCAGCTACCATGGGAGCTTTTGAAAATGAGTGATAAGAAAATGCAGGAGATTGTACTTTGCGGTGCCAATGCTTACGAACAGAAATATTATTTTAATAAGGAACAGTTTGGTAAGCTGCCTGATGAAGTACAAAAAGAATTACATATAATCTGTGTATTATTTACAGAAGAAGTAGGCGGTATTCTTACCATAGGTTTTGATGAAGAGGGAGAACTCTTCTTAAGAACCATGGCTGATGAATATGATTTCTATTATGATGATATTTCTGCAGGAATCTATGTTGCGGAAATAAGAAGAAAGAGAAAAGAATTATTCGCTGAACTTGAACTGTTTTACAGAACTTTTATCTTGGGTGAAAAATTAGAGTAAATGTGGTTATAACCACATTTGGAAAAGAGGATAAAAATGATCTTAGTTGTTGATGTTGGTAATACCAATACTAATTTCGGTGTTTTTGAAGGGGAGAAATTATTATTTAAATTTAAGATTATGACCAAGATGGAGAGAACATCTGATGAAATAGGTATGTCCATCAGAGAACTTCTTCAGGTTAATGATGTTTATCCAAATCAGGTAGACGGAGCCATTATATCTTCAGTTGTACCTAATATAATGCATGCACTTATTAATGGTATTAAGAGATATATTGAAGTTGATCCTGTTATAGTAGGACCTGGAATTAAGACAGGAATTAAGATCCTTACGGATAATCCAAGAGAAATGGGTGCAGACAGAATCGTTGACGCTGTAGCAGCATATGAATTATATGGCGGTCCTGTTATTGTTGTGGATTTTGGAACAGCAACAACTTATGATCTGATTACAGGAGACGGTGGTTTTGTCGCAGCGGTTACTGCGCCGGGCATTAAGATTTCAGCCAAGGCTTTGTGGGAAGATACAGCTAAACTTCCTGAAATTGAAATTATGAAACCTAAGTCTATTCTTGCCAAGGAAACCATATCCAGTATGCAGGCAGGCCTTGTGTTCGGACAGATTGGACAGACAGAATATATCATTAATAAGATTAAGGAAGAGTCCAAACTTGATAATATCAAGGTTATAGCAACCGGTGGTCTTGGAGCAATAGTAAGTGATGAGACCAAATCAATTGACATCTATAATAAGAATCTTACGCTTGAAGGTTTAAGACTGGTTTATAACAAGAATAAAAAATAAGATGATTTAAGGGGATATGTAAGGAGAGGGGATATGCCAAGAACATCAACGAAGAAGGATAAGTCCATTTATCAGGTGACAAGAGAGGAACTTGGATTAAGCCGTGAGAAGGCAAGTGAACTTCTTGAAACCATTCAGCCGGAAAGACTTGAGAGAATAGAGAATGCCAAGTATGATGTAAGACCGGATGAGGTTTTATTAATGGCTGAGAAGTATCAGGCTCCGCATCTTTGCAATTATTACTGTGCCAACGAATGTGCAATCGGAAGACAGTATGTTCCTGAGGTTGAAGTTAAGGACCTTGCCCAGATAGTTCTTGAGATGTTATCCTCGCTTAACAGTATCCAGAAGAAGCAGGAAAGACTTATTGAGATTACTGCTGACGGTAAGATTGGCAAGAGTGAAATCGAAGATTTTGTTGATATCCAAAAACAGCTTGAGAAGATTTCGATTACCGTTGAAGCAATGCAGTTATGGTCTGAAAAAATGCTTGCCTCAGGCTTGATTGATAAAGATGAATATGAAGCAGCAATGAAGAAACAAAGCAATTCATAAGTTCCCTGATTAAATAATAAGTGAACCAAATGGCACTGTAGTTACAAAACTGCAGTGCTATTTTTCATTTTGTGCAAAAATAAACCTCTTTTTTCTGCACATATTGTTATGGTGGAGGCAAGTGGGTAAAGGTATATTAGTATTATAAGAAACAGGAAGACGAAAGGAGGCCATGATGGATACACGAACAAGGATTTTAACAATAAGACTTTCGGAGCGACTATCACGAGCTCCTGAGCTTAGAAAAAAATTAGGGATTACAGTTAAGAATAATTTAAAGAAAACAGGAGGAAATGAATATGGCAAAGGGAATGAATAAGAAAAGTTATTTACCAGTTGGAATCGCAATCGCAGCATTGGCAGCAGTTTATTTATTAGGACCAATCGATATCATTCCTGATTTCCTTGCAGGAGTTGGACAGATAGACGATGTGATTGTTTTAATCCTTTCAGCAATAGCAGAGATGAAACTTCTTGCGGATTCAAACAAAGCAACAGCAACTGCAGATGAAGCAGAGCCACAAAGCGAAGCTGAGTTTACCAATAGCGGCTTTGGTGCATATAAAGAGATTTAATGTGTGTTATATCAGATAAGGGAAAGATTATGAGTATTATTGAAACTTTGAAAAAGGGGCTTAAGATAAAATCAGAGCGGGAAGAAAGTCATATTAATGACGTAGATGAGAATTCCGTGGTGCAGGCAGTCAATTGCCCGGTCTATGTTATTAAACACAGGCGGGCATATGTTCCTGACAGAGTGACATTCAAAAAAAGGTAGGTTGACCTGCCTTTTTTTTTGTGCTTAATAATATTCAATATGGTATGAAAATGAAGTATAATATTAGTTGTGTTAAGTTTTGACTTTAGGCGTAATTATTTGTTATGTGGGGAGTTCTATGGCAAGAATCGCAGCCTTAATAGTAATAATATTTGAAATAATACCTCTTTCGGTTACAATCAGGAAGAAAGATAAAGAGTGCTTTAAGTTTTATACGCATATATCAAACTGGCTCTGCCTTTTGTCTTCCGCTCTTTTAGCGATATTCGGACAGGCATCATGGGTTATGCCAATAAGATACCTAAGCGTATGCATGCTGGTGATAACGCTGGTTATAACGGTGGTTGTCCTGCTTCCAATGTACAAAACAATTAAACTATTCCTTGGAAGAAATCTGTTTTATCATCTTATCTGCCCGGTTTTGACAACTCTGTCATATATATTTTTAGAGTATCATGTGTCCACGATATGGATGATACTGCCGGTTTGTGTAACGCTATTTTATGGCCTTATCATGATTTATTTAAATTATAAAGATAAGGTAGATGGTCCATATCCATTTTTTAAAATCAACAAAATCGGCAAGCGAATGACTGCCATCTGGGTTGTGGTAATCTTAAGCGTTACTGCAGTTCTTTCAGGAATAGTAGGTTATAAGCCGGCAAACAAATGCGAGACTAAATTTATCTTTGTTCATGGTCTTGCAGGCTGGGGAAGTTATGATCCTTTATATGAATATTACTCATACTGGGGCATGGCAGGCGGCGATTCAATTATGTATTTGAATAATCACGGATATGAATGCTACGCAGCGTCTGTGGACCCCACAGGAAGTGCCTGGGACAGAGCCTGTGAATTATATGCACAGCTTTACGGAACAAGGGTTGATTACGGCCTGGAGCACAGCGAGAGATGTAATCATGAAAGATACGGCGAAGATTATACGGGAAGAGGTTTAATTAAGGATTTTGACGGATGCACATATATTCTTATCGGTCACTCATTTGGTGGTGCAACAATAAGGCTGTTTTCTGAAATCCTTAGAAACGGATGCCCGGAAGAGACAGAATATACCACTGATGGAAGTTTATCGGATTTCTTTAAGGGTGGAAAAGGTGACGGCCTTGTGGCTATTGTAACACTGGCTGCTCCTACCAATGGAACCACGGCTTATGACCTATATGAAGATCCTGATTTTGATGTGGATTCCATTTATATAGATGAAGAATATTTAAAACACAGCGACGCTGTATCCAATGCATCCAAGCCGCCAGAGGATGGCAGAATCGATGAGGACCACGCAGCATTCGATATGCATATAGATAATGCGCTGGCACTTAATGATAGAATAACAACATTTGATGATGTATATTATTTTGCAATACCATTTGATTCGACCTATGTGGGAGATGATGGAAAGCCACATCCGGACCCTGACATAACTGAGAATATATTTATGCGTAATGCGATACTTATGTCTGAATATACGGGCAGTACGGCAGGAGGATATGAAATAGATGAATCCTGGCAGGCCAATGACGGACTGGTTAATACCGTATCTGCCGGAGCACCGATTGGTGCGCCATCGGCTGAATATGTGGATGGCGAATCTTTGGAAAAAGGCATATGGTATGTAATGCCTGTAATTCATGCAGATCATATGTCTGCTCAGGGTGGTCTGACACGCTTTGTCAGTGTAAAACCAAAGTATCTTGAACTTGTGAAAATGCTTTCAAAACTAAAATAGAAAAGGATAATAATCATTGCTTAAAATCGGTAATGTACAACTTGATAATGCCAATATACTGGCTCCGATGGCAGGTGTAACAGACCTGCCTTTTCGAGTTATCTGCGCAGAAATGGGAGCGGGTTTGGTATGCACTGAGATGATAAGCGCAAAGGCGATTACATATAAGAATAAGGCAACAAATGCCATGATGGAAATAAGCCCAAAAGAAGGAATGGTAAGTCTCCAGCTTTTTGGCTCAGAGCCTGATGTAATGGCTGAGGCAGTTAAAATGATAGATAATCTTCCATATCAGATACTCGATATAAATATGGGCTGCCCGGTTACAAAGGTAGTATCAAATAATGAAGGCAGCGCTCTTATGAGGAATCCTGACCTTGCTTATGACATAGCAAAGGCTGTGGTTAAAGCATCATCCAAACCTGTCACTTGCAAAATCAGAGCCGGTTACACTCACGAAGAAATGAATGCTCCCGAGTTCGCCAAGAGACTTGAGGATGCAGGAGTGAGTGCCCTATGTGTACATGGAAGAACAAAGGAAGACATGTACAGAGGAAATGTAAATTATGACATAATCCGTCAGGTTGTTAACGCAGTTTCAATTCCGGTTATCGGAAACGGGGATATTACAAATGTGGTTATGGCAACAAAAATGTATGAAGAGACAGGATGCGCAGGTATTGCGGTTGCAAGAGGAGCAAGAGGAAATCCGTGGATTTTCAAGAGCCTTTTGGAAGGAAAAGATTATAAGCCCTCCAAGGAAGAAGTAACAGAAATGATGCTTAAGCATTTTGACATGCTTATGGATGTTAAGGGTGAATATACAGCCATAAGAGAAATGCGTGCCCATGCTTCCTGGTACACGGCAGGCATGTATGGGAGCAATGATTTTAGAAGAAATATAAATCTGTGTAATACCAAAGATGAACTGGTGAAACTTATTGAGAATATGTAAGGCTTAAATTAGTTGCATAATTCCTATATTTTTTGTATAATAGGAATTTGTAGAAATAGGGTTTTTGCCCGTATTTGATTTAAAAAGGAGTATTAATATGAACGAAGTAAAAAAGAATCTGCTTACCCGTGAAGACGTGGAGAGATATGAGAAAGAACTCCATCAGTTAAAAGATATCAAGCGTAAGGAAGTATCTGAGAAACTTAAAGAAGCAAGAGCTCAGGGTGACTTATCAGAAAACGCTGAATACGACGCAGCTAAAGATGAGCAGCGTGATATGGAGGCGAGGATTTTTGAACTTGAAAATCTTCTT
Source organism: Lachnospiraceae bacterium UBA4338 (assembly GCA_002393735.1). Taxonomy (GTDB): domain Bacteria; phylum Bacillota; class Clostridia; order Lachnospirales; family Lachnospiraceae; genus UBA3766. Next base: position 1,875 of record DGTK01000003.1, on the reverse strand, counting down.
AAGAACGTTGAGATCGTTGATGAAGAGGGTGATGGTAAGAAAGTTGCTTTCGGTTCAACAGTAAGAGTTCAGGATAAAGAAACTAAAGAAGAGTTTACCTATACAATCAAGGGTGCGCTTGTTGCCAATACATTAGAGGGTATCATCTCTAACGAATCACCACTTGGCAGCGCTCTTATCGGAGCAAAGAAGGGTGATACAATCACAGTTGAGGCTCCTGTTGGAACAGTTAAGTATAAATTATTAGAGATCGTTAAAGATAAATAAATAGAAAGAACAGAGATTTATGGGAAATCAGAATAATCAGAACAATCAGGAAGTTGATTTAGGTCAGCTTCTCAAGGTAAGAAGAGAGAAACTTGCCAATCTTCAGGCAGAAGGCAAGGACCCTTTCGTAATTACCAAATATAATCAGACACATCACTCAGAAGATGCAAAGAATGAATATATTGCTCTTGAGGAGAAACTTCTTGCAGGCCGTCCTGAGGTTAATACAGATGGAATGGAAGAGGCTGATGCAAGAGCAGCCAAGAAGGAAGATTATGAAGCAAGACGTGCCATTATGGACGCCAATGCAATTCATGTTTCCATCGCAGGCCGTCTTATGAGTAAGCGTGTTATGGGTAAGGCTTCATTTGGTAACGTTCAGGACAGAGATGGTAATATCCAGCTTTACGTATCCAGGGATGGTATCGGTGAAGAAGCATATGCAGATTTTAAAAAATATGATGTAGGTGATATCGTAGGTATTGAAGGTTATGTATTCAGAACCATGATGGGTGAGATTTCGGTTCATGTTGAGAAGATTACGCTTCTTTGCAAGTCTCTCCAGATTTTACCGGAGAAGTACCATGGACTTACAAATACTGATATGAGATACCGTCAGAGATACGTGGATCTCATTATGAATAACGAAGCTAAAGAGACATTTATCAAGCGTTCAAAGATTATCAGTGCAATCAGAAGATATCTTGGTGAGCAGGACTTCATGGAAGTCGAGACTCCAATGCTTGTAGCTAATCCTGGTGGTGCAGCAGCAAGACCTTTTGAGACACATTTCAATGCACTTGATGAAGACCTTAAACTTCGTATATCACTTGAGTTATATCTTAAGAGACTTATTGTTGGTGGTCTTGAGAGAGTATACGAAATCGGCCGAGTATTCCGTAATGAAGGACTTGATACTAGACACAATCCTGAGTTTACACTTATGGAATTATATCAGGCATATACAGATTATCACGGCATGATGGATTTGACCGAGAACATGTTCAGATATGTGGCCAATGAAGTGCTTGGTACCACCACATTCAAGTATGGGGATATTGAACTTGATTTCGGCAAGCCTTTTGCACGTCTTACAATGACAGAGGCTGTTAAACAGTATGCAGGCGTGGATTTTGACCAGGTTGCAAGTGATGAGGAAGCTAAGAAGTTAGCTAAAGAACGTCACATTGAATACGAGGATTTCCATACAAAGGGACATATTTTAAATCTCTTCTTCGAGGAATTCTGTGAGGAACACATGGTTCAGCCAACATTCATTATGGATCATCCAATTGAGATATCTCCTCTTACCAAGAAGAAACCGGACGACCCGACCAAGGTTGAGCGTTTTGAACTCTTCATTAATGGTTGGGAGATGTGTAATGCATATTCAGAGCTTAACGACCCAATCGACCAGAGAGAGCGTTTTGCTCTCCAGGATGCCAATGCGGCAGCAGGTGACGAGGAAGCAGAGCACACAGATGAGGACTTCCTGAACGCGCTTGAAATCGGTATGGCACCAACCGGCGGTATCGGCTACGGTATCGACAGACTGGTAATGCTTTTAACCGATTCTCCGGCAATCAGGGATGTGCTTTTGTTCCCGAC
>DGTK01000011.1 GCA_002393735.1 Lachnospiraceae bacterium UBA4338 | reverse complement strand
AGATAGAGCAGGAATTTATTACCCTGGATGACATCACCGGAGGCGATATTTACTTAGGCCTTGGCGAATCCTATCAAATAGCACTTCTTGCCCGCGAGATAAAGAAACTCAAAGACAAATATCCTTCCTTTACCTATCACATCACCAGCGGTGATACGGAGCAGGTAACGGAAAAACTCGATAAAGGGCTGCTGGATTTTGGGGTAATATGCGAAACTCCAAACAGGGAAAAATACGAGTATCTGCCATTCCCGACAGCGGATCGTTGGGGAGCTGTCATTTTAAAGACCCATCCCCTGGCCAAAAAAAAGAGCATAAAAGCAACTGACCTCATCGGCCAGCCACTCTTCTGCTCTAAACAAAGCTGGAATATTGAAATACCGGAATGGGCCGGCGAATATTATTCGCAGCTTCACCTGGAAGGTTCCTTCCGGCTTTCTTATAATGCATCAATGTTTGCAAAGGAAGGTCTGGGGATACTTCTGACTTTTGAACATCTCGTTAATTGCTCTGAAGAAAGCGACCTGGTATTCCGTCCTCTCTCTCCAAAGCAGGAAACAAGGCTGTATCTGATCTGGAACAAGTACCAGACATTTACACCGATTGCTGAAAAATTCCTCGCACAGGTACGAAAGACTTTTAAAGACCGTCAGACCGCCAATGTTTTTCCAGTATAATTGTCTATTGGCCTTTGAATGTATTAAACCAGGCTCTCTCTTCAAACACTTTTTTCTTTGGTGCCAAGGGTTCGCTTTCAGCCACTCCTACTGGTAATATACATACAACTTCATAATCCTCACTGGTTAGAAAAACCAAAATATTCTTAGTTAACTTATCTTCCGATTTAACGTTCTATCACTTTCCTACTAGTTTTAAAAATTTCTTATCGTTCATTTGCTCATTTGTGATATACTCCCCGTCACGGAATAACGCATAATTTGTAATCGGTGTAGGCGCATTCTGTGCTTCTTCTTTACTTTCAATATGTATTGCCCTGAATGCAATACCATTTTCTTTCGCTGTCTGTTCCAAAACCGGAACATATTTTGCATTGAACGGGCACTGATTCGTGTAGTACAGAACATATCCCTTCTCGTCTATATGGGGATGCTTTGCGCATTCCTTAAATTCAGGAACCTTCGCATTTTTATCGAACGGCATATACCAAAGTTGAATACCATTATCTGCTTCATCGGAGACAGTAAAGCCTTTGTACTTCAAAAACTTCGGATCAGCCAGAAATGGTTTTTTCTTATCTGCACATAAAATACAAAGCCCCTTTTTTCCTTTTCCTTTGCTATCCTCGATGCAAGCAGTAAGCAAATCAGTGGAATACCCATGCCCTTTGAAAGAACCCGACACCCACAGACAGTCAATATACATATATCCGTCTGCCTCAATCGGAACCCACGCATTTTCCGCCGGAATATATTCAATAAAACACTTGCCGCGCTCTACGCTCTTTAAAAATACAAGCCCTTCTTCAAATCTGTCTGACAGCCATGCCTTCTTTGAAGATACCTGAACATCCTTATTATTTGATATTGCACAGCAAATATGTTCCTCTTCGATGTTGTCTTTTGTTATCTGAATGTATTCCATTACCGCTCCTCGTATTATATAGTAGTAGTTTTTAGAGACCCTCTCCAAGGTCTTTATAACTATTCAGTCATAGTCTTTTCTTTACCTTTTCTATAGGTTCGACTATGATATTTAAGATGCTGTGGATTGGTTGACTTCTCCTACCACTTGATGGTTTACGAAAGGCTCCAACCACAGTCTCTTTGTTCATTTGTTAATCAGTTAGATACCGCATGACGGTTTATTTAGAACGAGGTTACAATCGCAAGGAGCACCCTGTGGTTCTAAAACAGCATTAATACATTTCAAAGGAGATTTATTTTTATGATTTACGTAGGAATTGATGTTGCTAAGGATAAGCATGATTGCTTTATAACAAACTCTGATGGTGAAGTATTATTCAAAGTATTTACCATCACAAACAACCTAAACGGTTTCAATGATCTTTATCAAAGAATCGAATCTGTTATGGAAGATATAACAAAAGTAAAAGTAGGGCTAGAAGCCACTGGACACTATAGTTACAATCTTTTAGGATATCTTCTTGATAAAGGTTTGCCGACCTACGTTATCAACCCGCTACATACAAATCTGTACAGAAAAAGTCTAAGCCTTAGACAGACGAAAACGGATAAAGTAGATGCCCGCACAATTGCTTCTATGCTAATGTCTGATGTGAACTTAAAGTCCTACTCAGACACATCTTACCACAACGAAGAATTAAAGTCATTAACTCGTTATCGTTTCGCTAAAGTTAAGGAACGTGCCAAGCTTAAGTCTTCCATTTCCAGACTAGTCTGTATTCTTTTTCCTGAATTAGAAAAATTTGTACCAACACTTCATATGGCATCTGTTTATGCAATGCTTTCTGAATTCCCGGGGGCTAAGCATGTCGCTAACGCTCACCTTACCAGACTTACCAATCTACTTTCTGAATCATCAAAAGGTCGATATGGAAAAGAAACAGCAATAACTTTTAGAGATGCCGCAAGAAACTCCATTGGTTCAAACATGCCTGCAAAATCTTTAGAATTAAAACACACGATTAAACTTATTCAAGAGATTTCTTCTGAGATTGACGAAATTGAAAATGAAATCAAAATCATCATGGATAAAATCAATTCTCCAATCCTCAGCATCCCTGGCATTAACTATCGTATGGGAGCTATGATTATTGCTGAAATCGGTGATTTCAACCGATTCGATTCTCCTGATAAAATCTTAGCTTATGCTGGCTTTTCACCTTCCACCTATCAATCAGGACAACTAGATGGTGCATACGCCCACATGGAGAAACGTGGTTCCAGATATTTGCGATACGCACTATATAATGCGGCCAAGTATGTCTGTCATTGGGATCCAGCCTTTGCTGAATATCTAGCCAAGAAGCGATCCGAGGGTAAACATTATAATGTCGCTCTATCTCACGCTGCAAAAAAGCTAGTACGAGTCATTTATCATCTAGAAAAAACAAATCAGCAATACATTAAAGCAGCTTGATTTTTTCTAATTCAATACTCCTTTTTTGAGCACCTACATAGATGCTCTTTTTGTCATGCAGTTTTCAAGGTTCATAGAACTCCAACTGAGTTCAAAATATATCTAAAATGCATTTATGCACTTTAATCAAAAAATATCATTTTTTCGACTTGACTTTTAATAGTTAGTCTTTCGATAAAATGCCAAGGAGCAATTAAGCCCCTTGGCAACAATCATATTTACTCAATCGGAAAGCAAGTTTCCGTCACATACTCATCGGGATTCTGAGTCTGCGCCGGACTCACATGATAGATGTTAAACATAGGTCCGTTCATTTTGTAGCCGTTTTCCTTGATCCATGACGCTACAGTAGCATATGCCCCACCCATCTGATCATAGCTGCCTTTAATAACATAACTTGCAACCTTCACCTCAGGAAGTGTCTTGAATTTCACATGCTCCGTGTCGTTATAAGAACCACTCACGGTCATCCATGCAATGATCTCAACATTTTCTTCCTTGTACTCGGAATCAAGGAACTCTGCAGCCGCAAGACACGGATCCGCCGGCACAAGCTTCTTGCATTCACTCATCATCGTATTCCAAAGCATGCCTTCATCCTCATAGTGAGGAACCACCATCTGAACTGTAGCCGCATATCTCTCCGGTATTGTTTTTACTGTTACATCAAAACTCATATTTTGCTCCTTCCTCAGCCTCTTTCTGGCTGTTTCCAGAAGCATCAGTTTGTACTCCGTTTCCCTGGAAAGCTTTGATAGTTCCTTCTGCCTCTCTGACAGAAATGCATCCATCTTTTCTTTATCATCGTAACTCTCAAGGATCTTGATGATATCTGCAAGGGCAAAGCCCATATCCTTAAGTGATGTGATCCTTCCGATAACAAAAAGCTGTTCCTCGTGATAATAGCGGTACCCGGTGAAAGTATCGATCTCTGCCGGCTTCAAAAGTCCGATATCATCGTAGTGGCGTAACATCCTGATGCTTACTCTGGATAATTTTGAAAACTCGCCTATTTTAAGCATTTGTTCTTACCTCCATGGATGTTTTTCTTGAGCTCACTACAACGATAATCCCTCACATAATGTGAGAGTCAATATACTTTTTTGCAACATTTTCATCTTGTATAAAACTGAAATATAATTGTCTATAAGCCTTTGAATGAATTAAACCAGGCTCTCTCTTCAAACACTTTTTTCTTTGGTGCCAAGGATTCGCTTTCAGCCACTCCTACTGGTAATATACATACAACTTCATAATCCTTCGGCACCAGAAGAATATCGGCTATTTTGTCACATATCCTATCTTCATCTGTAATATGGCCTTCATACCAACAACTCTGATATCCAAGTTCAACAATTGTTAATAGCATATTCTCAATTGCAGCAGAATAATCCTGCACTGCAAAGCATCTATCACGATATGCATTTATTCTCTGCGTCAAAACTACGATTACAGCAGGTGCTGTTTCGCATACAGGAGGATTGATAACTTCATTAATCTTCTTTAAAATTTCCAAGTCATCAACTGCTATAAAACTGGTTGTTTGCTTATTACATCCTGATGGAGCGGCTATCCCGGCTTCCATTATTTTTACTAAATCATCTTTAGGAACCTGTTTAGAAAGATACCTTCCTCTATAACTGTGCCTTTTATTGATTGCTTCTATTACATTCACTTACATAATCCTCACTGAGCTGTTCTAAAATGAAATCCAAATATTCTTTACTCGATGCCATTTTTACACCCCTTCGATTTATTATCAACGCTTCTTTCATAGTAACATCTGCATCTAATTACTGTTTTTTCTATACCAAGATAATGCCTAAATAAAATCGTAATATTCCGAGATAACGAGCCATGCAGGATGATTTCCGATTGGGCCGATGGGAGCATGCTCACAAATCGGCACATATCGAAATCAGCCTATAGGGCGACAAGACGGATGAAATAGAATGCGTCAGCATTATATGAATTCGGCTTGGCGCGTATGGCGAGTGGTGTATTTAACTGAAAGTTAATCACTATGCCTCGTTCACAAGTTTCCCTGTCATATGCTTTATATCCAACTCCAGACAACATACACGAGGGAAGGCATTTTTCATTTCCTTCTCAAGATATGCTTCATCATCTGTAAACTTCTGGCAGAGACAGGTGCAAATTTCCTTTTTCTTTTCTACGTCCGTGACCTCGCGGATCCGTCCAAACACTATCACACTACGGATATTAAGTGCCCACTCACCTTCTTTTCTATAGCCCTTATCCATCACGCAGTAACTGACTTTATCACACTTTGAAATTGCATCAAGCTTATGACCTTCCTTTGCGCAATGAAAGTAAAGTTTTTCATCACACTCCGAATACCAATGATCCAACGGAACCCCATATGGATATCCCTCATCTCCCAGAACGGATAACACACCTCTCGGCTCGCTTTTAAGTATTTCTATACATTCCTCCTTTGGAATCTGCTGTTTAAAGCGTCTCATTTCTCTGAACATGCGTTCAACCCTCCTATATAACTATGTCTATTCATCAAAACTGAAATAAAACTTCCTATAACTGATTAAATATTTTTACGAAGATACACCATATCAATCAATTGCACACCTTCCTCAAATATAGGATGATCATAATTATCCAGAAAAAAGTTTTTGATTAAATGATGTCTCTTGAATCCACATTTTTCATAAAAAGGTATAGTCAGCGGACTATCTCCTGTTCCTACCTGCAGCGTTGTATAAATACCGGCGTATTTGTCAGCTATAAAATCTATCAGGAACTTTCCATACCCTTTACCCTGAAATTCCGGTGAAGTAGCTATATTCTTAATTTCAAGAACACCATTACCCTCATCAGTGACAACACATTCTCCCTTGATTCCATCATCTTCAAGGACATACATTGCACCTTTATCCAGGTATTTTTCAACCATATCTTCCTGTTCATCAGCCAGTAAAAGCAGACTCATATAATCTCTTTTATTATCTATCACTTCACTTATTTTCATAGTTATACAATTTAAACGTCCACGTCACCTTGCAAAAGTTGAATTGCTTGTTCAACGGTTATAATCTTTGCATAGCGCCTTCCCCACATAAATTCATTATAATACTTATAAGCGGTTTCCTTATCAAAGTATGGATTGTCATATGTTGAGTTTGTATAGGACGGAACAAACATATTGAATCCCTTCTCAAATCCGCTTTTGATTGTTGCATCCATACAATAATCTGTTGATACACCTATCGTTATAATATCCTTTTCACCCTTGGACTTAAGGTATTCCGTCAATCCGGTCATGGGATGAAACGCACTGTTTACATTCTTGTCAAATCGCTTTTCATCTTCTCTCGGCGCAAATTCCTCATATATCTCATAGTTGTCCGCTGTCTTATCAAGTTCAGTCCCCGGGCCGTCATCATGTTGAACATACACAACCTCAACATTATTCTCTCGTGCGGTGGTAATCAGCTGTTTGATATTATTCCTTACGGTTTCGAATGCATACAGTCTCTCGTCAAAACAACCTTTTTGAGTATCAACTACCAACAGAATCATTCATTATCTCCTTCTAATTTCTTTTCCATAACATCGGCGCAAAGATAGTCACCGTGTCCTGTGTCTATTTTAATATAGTCAACCTCGCGATAACCTCGTTTAAGATAGATACTCTTTGCGGGAAGTGATGCATGAAGAACAATCACATCATAAGCAGAAGATATCTTCTCTTCTGCCATGTCCATAAGAGTTCTTCCATAGCCCCTGTGTTGGAATGAAGGCAGGACAAAGAGTCTGTCAATTTCATTGTTTGTAAGTGTAACTGTTCCCACCGGAATTCCTTCGTCACTTATGAGCAGATATACAATTCCGGTTCTGATATCCCTCATAATATTTTCATCTGAATGGTGCTCCGCAAAGAAGAGTACAGCACCATGCGGATAGTACTTGGGATAGATTTCCTTTATCGTTTCACGGGTGATTTTTTTTACATCATCAAAATCTTTTTCTTCCGCTATCCTTATATTCACAACTCTTTCCTTTCCCCAGTTAACTTCCGGTATAACACGCCAACTTCATCCCGACAAACCTGAATTTGCGCGTTTCTACGAGCGGTGCAAGGATGCACCGAATTGGCTGTCGGGAGCTTGCTCACGGACAGACATATTCGTGTGCAGACTTATAGTGCGACAGCGCGACATGAGCATGAAGCGTAGCGGAATGCGAATGCAGTCACCGCTCAACAAACTTCGATTTTACTTCATCTATAACCACTGTATAAATGCCGTCTTATCATTACAGTTGTATCCAGCATTTTTATAAAAGTTTAATGTTGCTTCTCTCTTTGATCCCGTTAGCAGCATCATTTTGTAACAATTCTCAGATGAAGCAATTTCTTTTGCATATTCAAGACAGGCTGTAGCATAACCGTTACCTCTATAATCAATATCTGTAACAACATTTTCTATAAAAGCATATGGTCTTACGTTTCTGGTCAAATTCAGAATAATAACACACACACATGAAGAAACTATTCTGCCGTTTATTTCATTGACAATAATATGATGATTCATATCAGCCAGGATTGCACTCCATACTTTCTCTAATTTCATTTCATCGTCTGGAATACCTTCTTCATGCAAATGTGTATATAGTCGTAATAACTGATTTAAATCGCCTTTATTAGCTTCTCTTACCATTTTCTATCTAGTCCTCATAAGCAATACTGTAAATAATCTTACAAATCAACCGCCACATCCACTGCTATCTTAAATGTTTCTCTTTGAAGATCAAATTCTTCTTCATTTCCCAAAGTCGCCTTATCCCAGGCATCACCATTAAGCAGGTCCGCCCCAAAGAAAAATATATATAATTCATATCCATAGTAATTGCACATAGCCTGGAGTCCTGCAGATTCCATCTCTACACAAATACAACCTTCATTTTTTCTGGCATCCGCCTTGTTTTTGGTTTCCATGTATATAGCATCGGTAGTCCATGTCTTACCTTTAACATAAGGGTATCCATATTTCTTAAATATCTCAGCTAATTTATCTGAATTTTTAATATTAACATAATCAGATACTTCCATATAATGATACGATAATCCTTCATCACGATATGCCGAATTCGGTACTATCAGATTTCCTTTGCATTTCTCCACATCAAGTATCCCGCAGGATCCATACACAATAAACTTACTAGCCCCTGTAACATAATGGATTTCATGCATGACACAAGCTGCGCACGCAGATCCTATCGGACTCATGTAAAACAATATTGTTTTTCCATTTACAATAAAGCTGTAAACATCTATGTTTCCATTTGCTGTTTTAGTAAACCCCACATGCCTGCAATTGTATTGTTTTAGCACCATTTCTTTAACCTGTATCGAAAATGTAACTATACAAATATCCGCAATATGATTGGGGGCTTTGAATATGTCATCTAAATCAATGATTGACTTGGATTCATTGTCAAATGAACTAACTATGCTCATTATATTTATTACCTCCCATTCCCTATTCTTATCTTCCCCTATAGCTTTTAATCAAATAATAGGTTTCATCAACAAATTCTCAATTTGCACGTTTCTACGAGCGGTGCAAGGATGCACCGAATTGGCTGTCGGGAGCTTGCTCACGGACAGACATATTCGTGTGCAGACTTATAGTGCGACAGCGCGACATGAGCATGAAGCGTAGCGGAATGCGAATGCAGTCACCGCTCAACAAACCGGAATTTGTTATCGTCTATAAAACTGGAATAGTTATAACTTACACACCATAATGTATTCTTCATTATTTTCATCAACTATTTCAAATCCCACGCTTTTATACATCTTCACAGCATAGTTTTTCTTTTGAACAGCCAGGGACGCTTTTTTATATTCGCAGGATTTTAATTCCGCAAGCATTCTTTTCATTAATTCCGTACCTATACCGTTTCCGCGATATTCCTTCAGGAGTGAAATTGCAAATGATGGTGTTTCATTATCTATGTGTCCGTAATCGTTCATAATACGAACCCACACAGCACCGACTATCAAGCTATCAGATTCAGCTACAAAGCATATATCACCCTTCCGGGTTCCGAATCCATCAACATAAAGCTGAAGCTCCGGTTGATTGATTATTTCCATAGGCGGTGCTTCTACCCCTTCCGGAATAAAAATAGCCTCATATAAAAATGTATCCAGACATTTTACTTCTTCTTGTCTTAACTTTCTTATTATGTAATTCATATAAACCTCCGATTTATTAATATTTATAAATCAGATGTAATTCCACACATAATAATACCTCCTTAGATTTCCTTCAGTATATATTCTGCGTACTTTATTGCACATTCTTTATCATAATTGCCTTTAGTACCCTCTGCGTATTCTTTTCGGTTTATTCCGGATTTAACGCTCCACCGTTCATCCCGACAAACTGTGGAACTTATCTATCTATCAACCAAACCATTTCTTTTAAACATTACAAGGTAAATATATGCAACGGCTGTTCCTGTGACTCCAAATACTGCATCCCATATGTCCGGTGTATTAAGGAACGGGAGAAAACATTCATAAATGACACCAATCAATGCAATAACTGTGGTTACAATAGTGATGATTTTAAGTTTTCCTCCGAAACAAATAAAGACAAAACCGAAAATAAGCAAAACCATCATGCATAGGGCAAAATTCGTTATATGCGAAAGAAGGAAAGCGGGAAGTATTTTTAGTTCAGGATTTATATTGTTAATCCAGCGAGCCATCATGCTAAACGCACCAACTGCTATCAAGCATAAATAAATGGCCAAATACATTTTCTTGCATTCATATTTACTCATGAGACCTCCTGTAGTGATTTGGGCAAATTGCGATTTGTCTTAGTCTATTATCCTGAAATTTAAATTACTACTCATAAAATATTTTTTTCTATATATTCAGCAATCCCATCATCATCATTTGAGCCAATGACAATATCCGCAATCTCCTTTACCTCATCTAATGCATTCCCCATTGCAATACCTTTTCCTGTCATTTTTAGCATACCTATATCTGCTAAATCATCTCCAAATGATGTAATATCGTTTATGGACATATCGCATTTTTCGCACATAACTAGTATTGCATTTTCTTTCGTTACATCTTTTCTGGTAAACTTGTACCAATAGCCATCGGAAAATCTAATAACATCACAATCCGTCAAATCACTTGCGATTTTTCTTGCTATTTCATCGTCAAAAATTTCAACACATATTTTTAGTGCTTCTTCAGAAAAATCGCTAAAATCTGACCATATGCTTTCTCCCCAACTTTTATCTATTTCTTGTGGATCGATTTTATAATTCCAATAATGTGAATCTATCGTATCTACTGTGATTTCCACATCATTTCCGCATACTTCCCTAGCCAAACTTATAATTTCTTTTGTCCGAATGGAAGAAAAAACAGCACTAAAGATATATTGTTCATCCTTTTTTATACGGGCCCCGCCACTAGTGATCAATATATCCGGAGACAAATCACCTAAAAAAGACAAACAATTCTGCTCACTTCTAGATGTTGATATTCCAATTAAATACCCCTTCTCTCTACATTCTCTTAATGCAGAAAGTATCCGTTCAGATATTGTTTTATCTGTTTTTAGCAATGTACCGTCTAAATCAAACAATAATAATTCCACAACATTATCCCTTTGCATGATAAACTTAAAGTTATTTTTTCTTCAGTACTGCCAATGCAGCATAATGAAGTACCTCGAATTGCTCAGGCGCTATTTCATCAAGCAATTCCCTGTGTTCTTCATCCCATTTTTCAAGTTCTTCCTCCGACAATGACGCACCCACGCCTCGAGAGGCTTTCATCCGCCCATGCCATGATTCCTTAGTAAAGGATATCTTCAAATCGTATTCTTCATGATCTTCCAATTCGAAATATTCATAAGTCACATTGGGGATCCATATTGCATGTTTGGTCTCCCCGGCACCTGTCCAGTTAGGACTATATTTCAGAACCAGTTCCTCACTTTTTCCTGCTATCTTATCTTCAAAGGGAAGCCATGCCATATATAGAATCAGTAGCCTTCCATCCGTCTTAAGAATGTCAGCCAATTTTGGCATAACCCGCTCATGATCGAAATACCAGAAACACTGACAAGCCGTAATTACATCATAGCTTTCTTTTGGAAAATCAATTTCTTCTGTAGGTACCGTTTGAAAATCAATCTTCATATCGGCGTCTTCCGACAGGCGTTTAGCTTGTTCTATCTGTTCAGGAGAGATATCAGTTCCTGTCCAATTTGCTCCATACCGGTACATATTACGTGGCAGTACGCCGGTTCCTGTCCCAAGATCGAGCACATTCTGTCCATCTATGCAAAGCCCTCTATCTGCAATCCTCTGATAAAATTCATTCGGATAAACATCCCTGTATTTTGCGTATTCTTCAGAAGTTCTTCCCCAGTCAAACGCCTTCCCGGCATCTATACGTCTATCAATTATCATAAAAATAATCCTTCCGTTTATTCCATTTTATTAAATAATATATGGGGTATTATATTCCCAGATAACGCTCTATCGTTCATCCCGACAAACCTGAATTTACCTTTTTCCTGTCCTGATATAAGTAATAAGTTCCTCTAAATCATCGAATTCATCATAGTCTCCCATGATTCCTTCACGATGATAAACGATACCCACCTGTTCATTTCGTTCAAGGCAATCCAAAAGGTCTTCAATACCATACCTCCGAGCAAATTCAGCAAACGCACGTGCCTTGATTTTTTCTGCATATAGACCCTTTCGACATTTTGCAGGTTCACACTCGTAACAGCCGTTTAAATTATTATCTATCCCACATCTGCGAACCTCACACCATTCTGCGTCTTTACACCAAGACAGCTCCATGAATCCATCCCGTTTACATCCCTTGCAGGTTACATTCTCAGAACACAAGCAGCATGCCAACCCACAGCGAGCTATTCCTAATTCTCTTTTCATAATAACCTCCACAAATCCCGATTTATCGTTCAGCATTGTATTCCGATTTAACCCGCCATTCTATCGTGAAACTTTCCGTCTTCAAGTCACAATAGTATCTTCCGCTTTCAGCGGTAAACTTTAATACACAATAATCCGGATCAGTAACCCCACCCTTATAAAACATTGTATCGCCTTTACGCCAGATTAAATCTTTTGTCTCCTGGTCAGTCAGTACTTCCATTTTTCCCTTCAGCATGACACCAATGTACTTAATTAAGCCCTTATGATAGAAGTAAATACAGGCATTTGGGTTATTAATATACTGCTTTACTCTCATTGAAGAAGTGTTTGTCGAAAAATAAAAACTATGTAAGCCATCAATCTTTCTCGGCTTCAGCATCGCTTTTACATTTGGAAACCCTTCTTCATCTATAGAGCAGATAAAGGCAACCTTCTGTTTTCTTATAAATTTTTCAATAATTGTAATATCCATAATGCTCCTATATTATATTCCCAGATAACTTACTATCGCATCATCCCGGCATACTTGGATTCAACTGTCTATAAAGAACTGTTTTTCTTCTGCTTTCTCCGAATCAGGAATACAATACATGCGCCAATTACTACACCAATCGTGTTTAAGATAAAATCATCAACATCCGTATGTCTTCCGAGGCAAAAGAGCTGAGTCATTTCAATAAGTAGAGTAAACCCGGCCCCTGCAAATATGGTTTTTCCAACCGTATCAAGTCTGCTAAAACAAATCGGCCATACAATCCCAACCGGTATGAACATTGCGATATTTCCTATAATGTTCATCTTCCAACCACCATACCGGTCTACAAGAAAATAAAATGGGATGAAACTAATCATGTCACGGATATCATCTCCAAAGCCTATCTTTAATGTCTGTATCTTTCCATTCTCAAGATGGAATCCGAAGTATACAAATCTGCAAATAACAACGATACACACATAAACCAAAAGTTGCAGACATTCACGCTTTACTGAAAAAGTCTTCGATTTTATCGCTATGAAACATCGAGTGATTATCCATATTATCGTTATAAAAAGAAAAAGTTGAAAGTATGTAATCTCAATCATTATCTCCGTGCTCCTTAAAAACAGTTATTTATCGTTCAAAACTATTCAAAGATAATCTTATCACACAGTGCCGGCCGCACTAAGGATTGCTTCAACATCGGCGCCAACAACATCAAGCCCTTCTGCTTTAATCTGATGAACTTCCTCTATTCCATAGAAATTATTGGCAAGGGCTTTAACATACCCAAAACCATATTCATCCGATATGACAGGGCCTCCGGCAGTTGTAACATAATACAATTTCTTAGCTTTACAAAGTCCCTTGGGAAAACCTGCATCCGAATACGTAAATGTCAGTCCCAAAACATTTATCTGCTCAAAATACTGCTTCAGCATTGCAGGGAAAGAAAGGTCGTAATAAGGTGCAGCAACTACTATTATATCTGCGTTGGCAAAATCCCTGCCCAGCAAAAACATTGGATCATCATATTTTCCGGCATTCTTTAACTTATCTCGCCTGTTTATAAAATCTTCATCTACGACAGGAAAATCAACTGATTCCAATTTCACTTCCTTTATCTCTCCATCAAGTGTATCTAAGAGCCTCTTTGCCAGAATAAGCGTCCTTGATTCTTTACGAACACAAGCATTAACAAACAGAATCATATATCTTCTCCTCTCTTCTAACCCATATTCAACATAACCTCCCAACCGGACAAACCGACAGGGAGGTTATTCAACATTCAAACTCTTATTATTACTGACACAATTTGGCAACTACTTCATTAATTACCTTGCCATCAGCCTTGCCTTTAAGTTCAGGCATAATTGTTTTCATTATCATTCCCTTATTCTTACTTGCAATTACTTCTGCAAACTTGTCTTTGAGAATCGCTTCAACCTCTTCAGCTGAAAGCATCTTAGGTGCATATTCCTCAAATACCTTAAGTCTTGCATTATATTCTTCAAGTAAATCTGTTCTGTCCTTCGGACAGGTTTCAATCTGTTCTTTTACACTCTTAAGTTCCTTAAGCACAGCCTGATCTACCATTTCCTCAGGAATATCTTCCCTGCATCCGCCATCAATGGCAAGTTTCTTGGCTGCTGAAACCAGCACTGAGATTGAATCCTTTCTTGCCTTGTCATGAGCCTTCATGGCTGCTATCATATCTTTTTGTAAAGTATCAAATTTCATTTTAACACTTCCTTTCCTTATATTTCTTTTCCCAGCCTAACGGCTGCATCACCTTCAATATATCATATATCCCGATTTAAAAAAATACTCTTGCAACAAATTAATACCATGCTTATAATCATTGATAAGACAAAATCTTAAATTCACACCGGTCGAATATTCGATATTTCCCGTATGACAAAAAATATAAAATAGTAGCGAATTGTTATTGTTGCCTAAAGTTTGCAACTAAAAGCAGTTGCATATTTATTATAATAATCTTATACTATTAATAGGAGCAGGAGGGATTGATATGAATAATACTATAGAATACAAAGGATATTGGGGAAGTATAGAATTTTCAGAAGAAGACGGAAAGTTTTTTGGTCGAGTACTGGGAATTCGCTCTCTTCTTTCATACGAAGGAACCAATGCCAGGGAACTGCTGGATGATTTTCATGGAACAATAGATGATTACCTCGCTCTTTGCAAAGAAGATGGAACAAAACCTGAGGTGCCATATAAAGGAAGTTTCAATGTACGTTTTAAAAACAAGGAAAATCACCGCCGCGCCGCTATTTATGCAATCAATCATAACCAAAGTTTAAACAGTTTTGTCGAAGAAGCTGTAGAAGAAAAACTTGCCAGGGCGTAATTACCGAATTACAAAAGCATCTCTTCCAATTCTTTTACATTATTTACCATATTCTCAGCGCCGTGCTTTACAAGCACATCTTTATCTCTGAAACCCCAGAGCACTGTAATCATTGGAAGTTCAGAATTTTTGGCAGTTGCCACATCCACATCTGAATCTCCGATATAGACGCTGTCTTCTTTTGTTGCGCCAAGTTCCTTCATGGCTATATCCACAAGGTCGCGCTCAGGTTTTCTTGGAACGCCGTCCCTTGCGCCGATGCTTACATCAAAAAGTCCATTAAAATATTTATCCACAAGATTTTTAACATTTGAATCACTCTTATTGGATACCACCGCTGTCTTAAAGCCATGGGCCTTTAACAAAGCAAGAAGTTCAGGAATTCCTTCATAGGCGCGGGTTTTAACCGTGCTATGGGATGCATAATAATTCTTATGCTCATCAAGAATCTCGGATTCCTCTTCTTTGGATGTACCCTCAGGAACGCTTAAGTGAATGAGTTTCACCATTCCATTTCCCAAAAATGACCGAATCTCTTCTCTTGTTCTTTTAGGAAAATTATGAAGTTCCAGGGCTCTGTTAACGCTGTCAGCCAGGTCATCCAATGTATCAAGAATTGTTCCATCCATATCAAAGATTAAATATTTATATTTCATATTGTCCATCCTTCTTATCTTTACTCTCCTGTATTATAATGTAAATGAAGAACATACTGCAATACTTCACAGGATTGGGATAACAAATGAGTGAGGAATATTTTAAAAAAGCGCTTAGGGATTTTACGGTAGATTTTGCGTCCGGCGGCGCCATAAAAGCCATGGCCGACAAGGGATATACCGTTGAGGAAATCCACGATAAATTAGACTTCCCAACATCAAGGGAAAGAATCCGCGAAATCGTCTGGAAACATTATATAGACACCGGTGTTATCGCCCTTGAAGAGCCTGTCAAAGGCCAGGTCAAAAGCAGCGTCACCTATGAAAAAGTGACCGACGATTACGGCCGTACAAGTTACAGACAGGTTGTGACGAGCGAAACAATCGATAAAGAATATGTAGCCTGCGATTTTGGCAAAATGATATATAAAGATAAGGCGGGTTTTGAAAAAAAGTTAGAGAACTTATCCCAAAAAGACCGCGAATACCTTACCGGCCTTCCGTGGCCGCTTCAAAAAGTGTGGCATGTTAAAGACGAGCGCATTCAAAGAATTCGGGATATATTTAGCAAAACCTAAAAAAAACAATAAGCACTACCATTATGGTATTTTAATCTTATTCTTTACTGCGTCAGCAAGAGATAAATTGGTCAGATTAACTCCATGCGCAACATAGCATACTGTTGGATAATTATTTCTTTTATTATATTTAGTTGAAAAAATTGCAAGAATCTGATTACTTGTTATGGCGTATTTTCGAATATCATCATTAATAATTGATCTTGGGTAATATGTACAGTTATCTTCATTACGCGATATTGTATAAAATCCATTTATGCCACCAATCAAATAATCTCCATCCAAAAATATTTTAGATTCCTTTTTATATTCCCCGGAAATCTTTGATATTCTCGTAAAGGACATCATATTATCCAAACAATTTAATTTCAAATTTGTTGTATTATCTTTAAAACGTATTTCATCAGGAATCAATAATGAAGATATGCATTTGTGATAAAACTCTATAGAACAGTGTTTCTTCTCATTTCCTTCATCATCAACCAGCTGTAAACCGGTCATATGTTGATAATTGGATGGACGAAAAATCAGTTCCAGATATTCAATCGAATTGAAAATTCGATCTTTATACAATACCAAAAAGCTTTTATCCGCAAGTTTATCCCGATAAATCTTCCCGCATCTGACCACTTTATCAACTGCTTCCTGTGTTGTAAAAATACTATTCTTCATATTTTCTCCCAAAAAATTAAAAAGAGAGTGTAAATACCGTAGTATTTATCACTCTCTTTTATGGCTAATTATTACGAGGTCGAAATCCTCACTCGGCAATCAGACCAGGCTGCATTCCGCTATTAATGATAATGATTAAGGTTCATATCAGACCTGTTCGGCAATTAAGTTTCCTTACATTCCGCTCATTCTTTTCGATTGATATGGTGTTAGCCCACCCGATACTGACCCGCAGTATCTATCTATACCCATTATAAAAGAGAGTATTATCATTGTCAATTTCCATTGAAATGTAATTCATCCTGTGTTAAAGTAACCATTGGATAAGTTTATTATGCATTATCCATTGGTTACTGTCAATAATTTTTAGGAGATTCAAATATGACTAATCAACTTTTACCGGAAAGATTAAAAAATGCCCGCGAAAAAACGGGCATTACTATGGCTGAAGCAGCCAGAAGATTAAACTTATCAAAAATCGGATACTGTCGTTATGAGTATGGAGAAAGAGTTCCATCACCACAAACCGTCGAAATAATAGCTCAGTGTTTTGGAACATCAGCTGATTACCTGACAGGCGTTACAGACAATATGTCCCCTGACTATATCATTGTAAGAAAAAATGATTCGCCAGTACTATATAATTTAATGCAGGAACTGTCATCGTCAGATGATATGACGCTCCAAAGACTGCTAACATATTACAAGAAACTTAAGTGATAGGTTTTCACCCAATCTGCCCAATAAACTCTTTTATCTTCTCATCATTATTCTTGGAATCTGCATGCTTCTTATCAAGAAGGGATACGGTATTCTTTAAATTTGGAAGAAGTTTTGTGATGGCAGTAAGGCCTTTTTCCACTTCTCCACCACCACTTAAGAAGAAAAGAGATGTTACCTTTTTGGCCGTTTCCTCATCCTGCAAAAATGCATTAACTGCAGGAACTCCCTTGCTGTTCCATATAGGTGAGCCAAGAATAATCTCATCATATGAAGCCACATCCTTTGTAAGTGGTTTAAGTTTTGGGATGTGATTAAATGCAACCTGTCCGCCGCCAACGATAATCTGCGCAGCGAAATTCTTAGGCATTGATTTTTCCGTTTCAAGTTCCATCAGGTCAGCTTCAAGAGCCCTGGCAATGGTCTCAGCCGCCTCCCTTGTATTACCTGATAATGAATAATATACAACCAGTCTTTTCATAGCCGGCTTCCTTTCTAACTACTTCAATATTTTCTCTATCTGTTTTAAGTCCGCCCCCGGCAAAATCTTCTCAAACTGCTTAACTACCCTTTCATAAGACTCTTCCGGCTCGCGCTTGTAAACTGAATTCGTAAATTTCTTTCCCAGGAATTTCTCCGGCGTTGTATAAACAGCCACGCCCCATCCGTACTCATTTCCATGCTTATCCTTAAGATACGTAAAATCCCCGGTTATCACATAACATTGCTTCTGAAGACGGGTTATCATTGTATCAAAACCCTTCTTTCCGCCCTTGTTATAATCCCCAATGTCCTTAAGATTTTTGGAAAGAATCGGCGCATTGGCATCAATCAGTTCAAAGAGTTCCTTATCATAAAAAGAAGCCTTCCCATCATCATACCTTGCATCGAAATCATAGCCGTCTCTTCGATAGTTGGCAAAATCCGCAAACCACTTTGCACTGACATACATGGCTTTGTTTCGAAGAAACTTACCATAGGCACATTTCATTTCCTTTATGACAGGGCCTTTCCATTCCCACGCAGGCCAGAATCCTTCCTCGCAGTCGTCATACCAGCGCCCTGAAGCGATATGTTCTTCTATGGAAAATCCTTCAATATCATTAGCAAAAAATGGCACAAATCCAAGTTCATCAATCACATTAATCAGATCTTCTTTTGTATCAATTACCCAGTTTTCGCTAAAATTCATAAGCCTTATCTCCTAAATCTTCTTCAAAATTTTAGAAAGAATAATAAGAATAAGAATCTGTTGATATCGGCGAGTTGCTATAATCCCTGCCTTTATTTCCCGTACTGTCTGAATTTTCTATTTCAACTATAACATTTCCACTCGAAATCATAAATCTCATTCCATTTGCTTTAGTACCCATATATGATGACTTAATCATCATTTGCTCAATTTCATAAGGCTTGGCACCCATCATTTCTTCAAAGGTATGTCCAAAATCAGTGCCTGTATCGATATCTTCAACATATATCCACTGATTCTCAGCAGGAATTCCCGCATTATCGGAATATATAACAGCCGGGTCCAGCATACTGGTTGTTATTGCACTTTTAACGCTGTCGCAAAGCTGCATATCTGAAGCAACATTGGATTTTTCAGTATACTTGGCAACCTGCGGAGCCATTACTCCAAATAATATGGCAGCAATAACAATGGCAACTAATCCAATTACACATGAAACAATAAGTGCGATAACTGATAAAAATTTCTTTCTTCCATGCTTTCTTATAAGGTCAATAATACTTAATATAAAACCAACCGGTGGGCAAAGAAATGCAAAAACCAATGATGTAATACTTAACCCTGTAGGTCCTGTTTTAACAGGTGCCTCAATGTTTGTCTGATTTGAGTCCATAATAAATCTCCTTTATTCTTTTCACTTATTATTCTGATACATTCTTCCTGACAAAGCCAGGTGAGGAACGTTAATAAATCTTACACCCTCAGGTGCAACCCTAGTATACATTCCATCTCCTATTATTTCAAGAGTTCTGTCCTTATCGGCATGGAGGGCTTGCTCGATTTCTTCCTCACCGGTTACGGCGATATCGCCCTTCGAAAGCAGGTCTGTCTTATATTCAGTAGGCACAATTACCTGAGCTGCCCTTCCGGTAAGTATGTGAATTGAAGCTGCCATGGAGCCCATGAAAACCGGCTCACCTATTAACTTAACAAGGCCTTCTCCGCTACCGTAAGCAACCCTCTTATATGAATTAATATTGTTCTTATTCTCATGGCTTTCCCTGATATCTTCAGCAATGAACTTTGCCATGTCGCCGATTGGAGAGCCAACCACATAAGGAATTCCATATTTTTCATTCATATAAATGGCGCATTCCATACCAACTGATGACAATACCAGATTCACATCGGCATCCGGTGCATTAACAAATTCATCATAAGAAGTATCCAAAGAAAGTGATGAATTAAAAGTAAAGCCTGAGGTCCTGAGCCACTCCTTTATGTCGGAAACGGCGTTTTCCCTGGAATAATCAAGGGGAGTTATTCCCACAAGATTTACTTTGATTTCTTCGATTTCAATGACATCGGCCTCGGCTTCGCCGCCTTTGTTCTGAGCGTCTGCTGCCGGGTGATTGCCCGCTGCTGCGTCGCCTGTAGATTGAACGCCGATTTCCTGGACGCCTGCTGCCGGCTGTGCCTTATCCTTCATAAGTTTCTTCGCCGCTATCATAAGCGCCTTGCCGGCTCCGATTGTATAATCATGCATTCCATTTGACGGAATATAGAAAGCCGGCACACCCAGTTCATTCTCAATCTTCCTGCAAATACCGTCAAAATCCGTGCCGTTAAGATACGGAATCGGCGAATTGGTTATGGCCACGAATTTAGGCTTAAGCTCTCTTGCCGCCTCTAAAATATCATCTATTAACTTTTTGTCATTGCCCATAATGGCATCTGTGTCCGTAAGACCGGAGAGAAAAATCAGGCTCTCCTTCTCATACCACCTGTTCTCATCAAAAGTATTATATGTGGAATTGCAGCCTGACGGGTCATGCATAACCACCATACCCTCAAGCTCATAAAGCGCAGAGCAGGCACCGGACACATCCCCTGAATAAACAGGCACTATTTTGTAAGTCTCTCTCATTTCTTTCCTCCGATGGCCCTAATCATTCAAAGGGCACGCATCTGTTTCCTGAGCCCTTGATACTCACTGCTTTTTTCACATCCTTAGAATTATTAAACGCATCAGAAATTTTATCACAGAGTTTTATAATTCCCGTATATCCCCACAGACCGCCACATTCTATCTGATCCACGAAGAATTCCGTATTGGCAAAAAACGCCGCCTTCGGTCCAATTGCCAGAACCTTTTCATCACTCTTTCTCTCAGCTACTCTCATAACAGGTCTTACTGTGGCACATAGTTCAAGGTGAGGGTAATTATCCTTAAGGAATTTAAAATCATTTTCCTCTTCAGCCATCACAGCATCCAAGTAAACTCTCTTTACATTTATGCCATAATTTAAAAGCATTCTTGCAAGGCCAAGAGGTCTTGTGTGTGCCATATAATCAAGGAAAACGGTCGTATCTCCAAGTTCTTTTTTAAGTTCGCTCAGCCTTTCATCGCACTTAACTTTAAGCTCATCCACATCCGGCATCTTCACACCAAGCGCATCACTTAAAGTCTTAAGCTGTTCATCAATTTCTTCAAAATTAAAGGATGGCGGCATATAAAGATTTGTGCGACCGGTGCGCTCTGAATAATTATCTGCGCCATACTTGAAGGCCGGATAGGTTGTGATATTAATCCTTCCTTCGCCAATTTGAAGGTAATCTTCATATGTTTTAAATCTTGGAAACTCATGGACTTTGCAGCCTGCATTCTCAATCATCTTCTCAAGCTCACTGTCCTTATCAAGATGAATATCAGCGCCGAATACATTGACCTGTTTTGGATTCACATCCCTTAATGGCACCTTATCAAGCATTGCATTTCTCTCAACCACATCAGGGAAGAGGTGATTCTTCTGCATAACCGGGTCCATCCAGCATCTGATGAAGTTGATGCCCGGGAATCTCGACTCAAGTTCCCTGTAGATATGCTCAATGTCGCTTGATAAAAAATGGTGAACGCATACAGTAAACAGAAGGACTGCCGGAGGCAGTTCATCCAGTTTATTAAGTACGTCAGTTACGCCTTCGATGGTAATTTCATCAAGATTTGTATAAAGCATATCTCTTTCATTAATGATTACACAATGAAATCTGTCTGCCTCACCCATCTCTGCAGCCGTCATGGTTACACCACGCATACAGTTATCTGCGCAGACATAAATCTGATGGGCCTTGGGAAGCAGCATACCAATGTGCACAATATTCCAGGCCTCCCTTACAGGCGCACAATATTCCAGCGCCTGCTTAAACGGAAGTGGATAACTCGCCTTTCCCACAGGCACCATGGAATTATTTGATTCACTTGGATTAACTCTTTGTAACATATTTTTTCCTCATCGAACTGAGTACAACGCTGCCGAGCTAGCTTAAAATGCTCTGAGAAGCGATCCTGAAGCTTGCTTCAATGAGCTTCGAAGAGTAGTTTTAAGCGACGCGTAAGGCAGCTACAAATGCAAGCTAACAAATTCTAGGCAACAGTTCATTACCCGGCTGAGGCAGTATTGTCTTAACTCCAAGCTGGGTATTGGATACAACGTATCCCTGGTGATCAGAAGTAATTCTTCCAATTACTGCTGCGCCCTTGCCATATTTATTCTTATGAAGAGTATCAAGAAGAATGTCCTTCTTCTCTTCAGGAACTATCATAACAAGTGTGCCTTCATTGGCAAGATATAATGGCTCGAGGCCAAGAAGACCGCAGACACCCTTAACTTCTTCCTTAACAGGAATATCATCATAATTAATCTCAACACCAACATTACTCTGGCCCGCGATTTCATAAAGTACTGTTCCAACGCCGCCTCTTGTGGCATCTCTAATTACATGAATTTCAGGAACTGCATCAAGTGATTCCTTAACAAGATTCCAAAGTGGAGCGCAGTCGCTCTCAACTTCTGCATCAATTCCATAGTCATCTCTCTGGAGCAAAATAGTGCAGCCGTGACGACCGATATCTCCCGTGGTTATAACCACATCTCCGTCTTTGGCCAGAGTACCGGATGTATTAACACCCTCCATTATTTCACCAACACCTGTGGTAGTAATGAAGACTCCGTCCACCTGTCCCTTTCCGGCAACCTTGGTATCACCTGCCACGATTCTGACTCCAACCTCATCTGCAGTTTTCTTCATGGCTTCAGCAATGCGGCGAAGTTCCTCAATCTCAAGACCTTCCTCGATTACGAACGCGCAGGTTAAATATAATGGCTTTGCACCCATGCAGGATAAATCATTAACTGTACCACAGATTGAAAGTTTTCCAATATTTCCCCCAGGGAAAAATCTTGGAGATACAATAAAACCATCAGTAGACATGGCAATTCTTCCCTTTGGCGCTTCCATGACTGCAGCGTCATCTCCCGTAAATAAAGGATTGGAAAAATATTCCTTAAATACCTTATCTATTAATTCATTTGTCTGTTTTCCACCGGCTCCGTGAGCCATTGTAATTACATCATTCATTTATTTTTCCTCTTTTCTCAAATCTAACCCACCATACAGATACCACGCTGAACATGCGCCTTCATCAGATACCATGCAGGCTCCAACTGCGTGCTCCGGAGTACAAACCTTGCCAAAACACGGGCACTCATAAGGCTTAATCTCTCCCTTAAGTACGCTTGCACATCTGCAGGCAGGATTGCCATGACCGTGCATTGGCGGAATCTCAAATTTGATTCTCGCATCATATTCGCTGTATTTATCTTTAAGTTTAAGACCTGAACCCGGCATGGTTCCAAGTCCTCTCCACTCCTCGTCTGAAGCTTCCATATACTCATATATAAGTTTTACTGCTGCAGGACTTCCTTCAGGCTTAACCACTCTTGGATAGCAGTTAACAAAGAAAGGCTTCTCTTCCTGAAGTTTGGTTACTGCAACTGCGATGGCAGTTACCAGTTCCTTTGGTGTAAAACCCGCCACCACGCCGCTGATTCCTTCATTATCCCTTAATTCCTCGCAAAGTCCTGTACCGATTATGGCATGCACATGTCCCGGATAAAGATAACAGTCACAGGCATTCTTCATTGCGCGGTATGCTACAGGCATTGTCTTATTGGCTGTAAGAAGTGAAAAATTCTTAACTCCTTCTTTAATGGCAAACTGAAGGGCAATGCATGAAGATGGCACTGTGGTTTCAAAACCAACAGATAAGAAAACAACTTCCTCATCAGGATGATCTTTGGCATATTTAACCGCATCAAGTGGCGCATATACTACCTGTACTTTTGCACCCTGTCCCCTTGCTGCAGATAAACTGTACTTTGTGCCTGGTACCTTAAGAAGATCTCCGAAGGAGCAGATGGTTACATTTTTTTCTAAGGCAAGCATAACTGCTTCATCAATATAATCCACCTGAGTTACACATACAGGACAGCCCGGACCTGAAATTAAATCAATATCCTCGCTGAGAAGCTGCCTTACACCTTGCTTGAAAATCTCATGGGTATGGGTTCCGCAAACTTCCATAATTCGAAGTTTCTTACCCTTATATTCTTTTACGATTTTGATTGCATCATCTATCATGCCTTAAGATCCTCCATAACCTGATTAACTTCCTCGTCATCATCTGAAGAAATTTTGGCAATGGCTGCACCGGCATGAACCATAACATAATCACCAGGCTCAAGTTCTTCAAGAAGAGCCGCTGACACTTCTCTTTTTGCTCCACCTGCATCAATTACAGCCATACCATCCTGCACTTTAACTACTTTACCTGCAATTCCAACGCACATTTTTATATCCTCCTCGTATTTATACCTAACGCGCTTCGTCCAACGAATCCGCGACAACTTTTCCCTTTTAGCGCAAGGACAAAATGCTCTACCAAAAGCGAACCCCTGAAGCTTGCTTCAATGAGCTTTTGGGAGAGTAGTTTTGGACGCGGCGCTAAAGAAAATGCGCTCCATTATCATATATCAAGCCAAACCGGCTCCATATACCGCCTGTCCCAAACACAAACCACCATCATTTGGCGGTATCAGTTTATGTTTATATACCGTAAAACCTTCGTCCTTCAACCCTTTTTCCGTAAGCCCTAACAGTAATTTATTCTGGAAGCATCCACCGCTTAAGGCCACTTTCTTAACCTTGGTCATAATCTCCAGATACTTACAGGCTTCCACTGCCATATGGGCTAATTCCATATGGAAATACATGGCAAGGTCTTCCGCGCTGTCACCCTGAAGGCGCCTGTCGGCAATAAACTTAACCATTTCTCTGGTATTAAGAATCACCTTTCCATCCTCTAATCTGTATGGCGCAAAATGCTCTAAATCGTATTTATCATAATCCACCGACTTCTCTGCCTTAAACTGCAGGATGGTGGCCGCCTCACCTTCAAATGTGGACTTAAGCCTTATTCCAAGAAGGGCACTGACACCGTCAAAAAGCCTGCCCATACTTGTTGATACCACGCTGTTGGCCTTAAGTTCCACCATTTTAAGTACTGCCCTGGCCTGAACTTCATTTGCCACACCCAGTGAAGTAATTACTGACAAAGCCTCATCACCATATATATCCCCAAGCAATGATACTGCAATTCTCCAGCCTTCCTTCGATGAAAGGTCTCCACCTGCCTGAATGAAAGGCTCAATACATCCGGCTCTTTCATATCCGTCTATATCACTTAGAAGAATCTCGCCACCCCAGATGGTGCCGTCATCTCCATATCCTGTGCCATCAAAACTTAATCCTATGCATCTGTCTAGAATATTATTCTCAGCCATAACCGAAAGAATATGAGCATAATGATGCTGCACCTGAATAAGCGGCACATTCATCTTAGCCGATAATTCCTCGGCAACCAAAGTGGAATTATATTTAGGATGTTTATCGCAGACTATTACATCCGGTTTTATCTCAAGCATCTTAAGAAATCTGTCCACTGTTTCTTTTAAGGCCTCCACAGATCTTAAATCTGCCAGGTCTCCTATATAAGAAGATGGGTAAAACAGGTCTCCCGAACCTACACAGAAAGTATTCTTAAGTTCGCCTCCCATGGCAAGCACTCTTTTGCCCATAACGCCGTCAACCATTACCGGAAGAGGCGCATATCCGCGAGATCGCCTTATCATATAAGGCTCATCTTCATACCAGTCCATAACCGAGTCGTCAGCCCTGGTTCGAATCTGTCTGTTGTGGGACAAAACCACATCACAGTAGGACGAAATCTGACTTACCACATCCTCATCCGTTCTTGCAATGGGAGCACCGGATATATTTCCGCTTGTCATAACCAGACAGTCCGGCATTATCAGACCGTCATCATAATCAAATAAAAGAAGCTGCACCGGCGCATATGGAAGCATAACTCCAACAGTAGGATTTTTCGGCGCTATACTTTCAGGAAGAAGTCCGCCCTCTTTTCTTGTAAGAAGAAGTATGGGCTTCTGATGCCCGGTGATTATCTCCCTGGTCTTATCAGGAACAATGCACTCTCTTTCAAGAGTTTCCATATTCTTCATCATTACCGCAAAAGGCTTGCCGGGTCTGTTCTTAAGTACCCTGAGTCTCTTTACAGCCTCATCATTCGTAGCATCGCAGCAAAGATGAAAACCGCCTATTCCCTTAATTGCAATAACGCCACCATCTATTACGGTTTTTCTGGCAAGTGTTATGGCATCTCTACCTCTGATATCGCTGCCTTCAATTCCCAAAGTAACCTCTCCAGCGCCATCTTTAATGCCCATTGTGCCCCCTAAAATATAAACCTCAGGTCCGCACTCATTACAGCAAACAGGCTGGGCATCATAGCGCCTTGAGAGAGGGCTGTTATATTCCTCGGCGCATTTGTCACACATTGGGAACTCACTCATTGAAGTTCTTTCCCTGTCATAAGGAAGATTATCGAGTATGGTGAGCCTTGGCCCACAGCAGGTACAGTTGATAAATGGATGAAGATATCTTCTGTCTTTTTTATCAAAAATCTCCCTGGTACATTCATCACAGATGGCTATGTCAGGAGAAATAAATATATCACCTTTTGTCTTGGAACTTTCTATGATTTCGAAAGCATCATATCTTTTCTCATCATAAATCTCATCCACATCCATCTTAATTATGGAAGCTCTTTTCGGCGGTTCTTCTTTAAGAAGTTTCAAAAAAGCATCGATGTCATCCCGAAAGCCCTGCACCAGAATCTCCACATATGGACCGAAGTTACATACCGTTCCTTTAACCTGACACTCAAGAGCGTGGCGGGCAACAGTGGGTCTGAAGCCTACGCCCTGGACAATGCCATATACTCTTATCCTTTTAGTAAGCATTAAACCACCTCCTGCTTACCTGAAAGAGCAAAGTGTGGAAGATTGACAAAATCACCGCCAAAATCCTTAATTAGCGGCTTTAGTATCCCATCCGCCATAATTACATCATATTTTCCTTTCGTGGTTAAAACCACGAAATCATCCTCTTCTTCCAGTCTCACATCAGCCTTGGCAGATAATTCCTTATCCATCATGAAATAAGAACCCACATCGACGCTTAAGGCACCTTTTTCCAATAATTTATCCCTTACTGCATTGGCATAAACCTGCTGATGAACCACCAGCACCTTCTTATTTTTAACATCAATACCATCAGCAATACTACGCCCAAGTGGCATTCTTATCTCATAAGGAGTACCATATGTATCCTTAAGATATTTAGCCGCCTTTATTCCTGCTGGTGATACTGCAATATTTAATGAAGCATCTCCCGCTCTTAAAACATCCTCGAAGGTTGCCCCAAAGCCATAGGTTATAACCTCTTCATAACCTTCAACCTTAAGGTTATTAACAATCATATCCTTTTCAGCCACGCCCCCAAGTTCCATTGGAACTGCCCCAAGAACGCCGACTCTTTTTTCATTAACCTTAATGGAATCCTTATCCTTTACAAACTTTTTAAATAATGCAAGATAAGCTTCCTCTTCGCCCCTGTCATATGTGCGCATTCCGTTGGCTTCAACCGTAATGACGGGAAGCCCTGTTTTCTTTTCCGCCATACGCTCTAAGGCCTTATAATCAGTAGCAATTACTGCCGGAACCGGAGTTCCGATTACTGCAACAAAGTTGGCTTCTATATCTTTTGCCGCCATGGAAAGTTTCTCCACAAGGCGGTCGTCTCTTCCCAAAATTGCATCCATGTCACGAAGACCTGCACTGAAGATGGCGCTTCTGTGATTGGACCATCTTGGCTCATCGAAACCACAGATATTGCCGGCGCAGCCACCTGCATCGCAGATGATGATAATGCCGCCCATATCATATAAAACGCCTGTCGCACCTGACTGATCAGGCGCAAATGGAGTGAGTACCAGCCTGAGTCCCTTCATTATCTCACCTCCTTAAGCGCATCATATATCTCATTCATTAAAGCAGTAACGCCCCTGTATCCATAAGGCTGAATGTCCGAATTGAATCTGACATTCGGGCTCTCAGGCTGATAGTAAGATGCATCCTTACCCAAAGAAATATCGCATTTCTTTTTAGAAACATCATAATAAAGCATGGTTGGCTCAAGATTGGAATAAACCAGAGTTTCCGGACTAAGTTCAGAAAGTTTCCTGATATATACATACTGTTCCGGAGTCGGGTCACAGTAGATTTCCGACACCTTAAAGCCATACTTAATGAGCGCCAGCGCCAGTTCATAGGAATTGGCATTTATGCTCTCGCCGATTGCAAAGGTCAGTTCCCCGAATTCTTCCTTAACTCTCTCTACCGCAGCCTTCGCTTCCTCATAATATTCCTCGTCCTTAAAGCTTACTCCGATAGCCTGTCCCAAAGCCGCATACTGCTTACGAATTCTCTCTATATCGTAAAATCTTGTTATATCAATATAAGGAATTCCAAGTCTTTCCTGGATATCATTTGCCGCAAATCTTGCTTCATGATACAGACAAAGGTTAAAATTCGCCTCTCCCATATCCATGAAATCCTCATATGTCCTGCACTTCCCAATCTCTCTGATATTCTGAATTCCCACACCCTTTAGAAGCTCATAAATTTCAGAATCATCCTTAAGCCCTGCAAAGAATCCCAGCAGATTAACACTCTTCGGATTCTTTTTACGCTTCTCAAGAAGTGTATAAATACTCTGTCTTACATGCACCATAGGAGGCTTACGTCCCTCTCTTGTAAGCGCATACATATAACAGGGGCGCACGTGAACATTGCATTTTTCCTCAGCCTTCCTTACGATTCTGGCCATGTCAGTTCCAAGAAGAGCATCCACACAGGTAATACATATCATTACTGCCGACGGCTTCTTCGGAAGAAAATTAATGATTTCTTCAATGGCGTCGGGGATTTTTTTCAGGTGTCTTCCTGTGACGAGGTCGGTTTCGTCCATTAAAAGATAGAAGAATCTGTTCTCATATTCAGGCATTGAGCTGATAAGTGATGTATTTCTTGCACAGCACCCAGGGGAGACGATAAGCATAACGGAGTCAGGAACTGCCAGCCCTGCCCTCTTAACGCCGAAGCCTTCTGCGCCAGGTGAGTTAAACATCAGTGACGCCGGGGAGTTATAAATAAGATGCTCTCCCGAAACAAGCGCCTTTGGAATCCCATCCTTACCTAATTTATTAAGTTCTTCGATACTGTATGAAACAGCTTTTTTAGCCATACTATCTCCTAATCTTCCTTGGAATCTGCCTCAATCAAAGCCTTCGCAAGGTCAATGAATTTCTGTGATACCTCAAGGTCCTTATCACCTTCAACCACGGTCTTACCCATATCCTCATAATGGATAATCTCATTACTTCTTGGAATGTCAGCCACGATTTTCAGTCCGTTTTTGTCGGTAAAATCCTTAACCTTTTCGTACTCATTTTCCACGGCTCTTCTGTTGAGCACCACGCCGAATACCGTGGCATAGCCTCTGTCCTCGAAGTTCTTCACCGCCGTATTTATGTTGTTGGCAGCATAAAGTGCCATCTTCTCGCCGCTGGTTACAATCAGCACATTCTTGGCATATCCTTCTCTGATCGGCGCTGCAAAACCACCGCACACCACGTCTCCCAAAACATCATAAAGTACCACATCCGGCTTCACTGTTTCGAATAATTTCAAATCTTCCAGAAGTGAAAAGGTGGCGATAATTCCTCTTCCCGCACAGCCAAGTCCAGGTGTAGGTCCGCCGGTTTCAATGCATACAACGCCGCCAAATCCGGTTTTCGCAATCTCATCTATGGACTCAGGATCTGCATCATTCTCCCTCATGTAATTCATAACCGGAAGGAGGGGCTCCCCGCCTAAAAGATTGATTGTGGAATCAGCCTTCGGGTCGCAGCCAATCTGAACTACCTTCTTACCCAAAGTGGCAAAAGCCGCCGCCAGATTACTTGTAACAGTGGACTTACCGATTCCGCCTTTTCCATATATTGCAACCTTAATCATAAATTTCTCCTAATCTTTTCCTTGAAAATCCTATTAAAAAAGCCACTTCCGGCGGAAGTGGCATAGTAATCCCTATATATTTTCGTCCTTCCACCTTATCCGCCGATTCGGTGTCAGCCAGTAAAAAATGTACTCTCATCCTCACCATCAGGTGTCCCTTTGGGTTTGGATTTGAGTACATATACTATAACATTTTAACAAAGACAAAACAAGCAAAACCGCCTTTATTTAGAAGCCTAAATTATCATTTACCAAAATGACATGGATTCTGCCCTGATGTCTTGAGAATCTTGTTATTAAAAACTGACAGCAAATGGTATCCGGAGACTTACAGTTCATGCAGGTTCCGGTTTTGGAGCAAGGGGTATTAAGACCAAAACGCTGCGCATTAACAGGAGCTGCAATGTTACGCGCTCTCTTCATGGCACCGTCCACGTCGTCGCAGATTTTGTTCATGCCAACTATTACAATAACTTTCTTAGGACCCTGGCAAATGGCTGAAACCCTGTTTGAATTGCCATCAATATTAACCATGATTCCGTCACTTGTCATGGCATTGGCGCTGGTCAGAAAAATATCCGCGTCGTAAGCTGCAAGCATGGCGGCTCTTTTGTCCTCGTATTTATCACGGTCGATGAAATTATAATCTTCACTTTGAAGGGCATCCACCAGACCGATTTCCCTTGCACTTGTGCAGCCACCCATTGTAATGCTGCTGCCCTTTGGAATGAGTTCCAGAGCCTTGGCAAGGGCCTCTTCCTTGGTATGCACATAATATCCACTCATATTTCTTGACTCAAGACCTTTTATAACTGTCTTCGCCAGTAAATCATTTCTGATAACCATAGCTTCGTTCATAAGACTACCTCCCTATACAAAAATTTCCTTTTATATTATATAATATTTGTATAATAAAATGTAGATATTGAATTAACCAATTAAGGGGAATCTTAATTTATGATAAATATTTTTCCAATTATTCTTTTGATAATCACCTTCTGGGGTGTTAAGGCCTATGGCCGCAGCACATCCCCGGATTTTTTCACATTGCAGCAGACCAAGAATATTCAGGGTATTGCCTGTATCTTTGTCATTCTCCATCACCTGGTTCAGCAGGTTTCCGGATATGGCGTTATCAATAAGGGACCTGTTACCATATTAAATGATACGGGTATTTTCTTCACGGCGATTTTCTTCTTTGTTTCAGGTTATGGTCTTATGATAAGTCTTGAGACAAAGCCGGATTATCTTGATAAATTTCTGCTTAAGAGACTGCCTACCGTTTTGATTCCATTTTGGATTGTCAACATCATCGGTGTAATTCTTAATATCTTTTTATATGGACCTGTTAATTCCCCACTTGAGAATTTATTTGATATTTTGGGACTTACCCTGATAAATTCAAACGGCTGGTTCATTATCGAGATTACTTTTTTTTACATAATTTTCTTCATACTTTTTAAGTTTATCAGGAAAAAAGACGTGGCTCTTGTTCTTATGATATTAGCTGTTCTTGTGGTTATTTCCTTCAGTTCACATCAGGGACACGACCTTGGCGAAAAGGTTCACTGGTTCAGGGGCGAGTGGTGGTATAATTCCACAATTACTTTCGCATACGGCCTGATATATGGAAGATTCAAGAAGCAGCTGGACAGCTTCTTTGCAAGTATTTATTATTTTATTCTTCCATTATTCACATTCCTTGCTGTAGGAATGGCTTATGTCTGCAGATATGCAACCATCAGATATGGCTATTATGGAGCGAGTATCGATACAAGTTACAGACAGAATATTCTTATTACCCTTACAGTTCAGTCCATAGGATGTATTATCTTTGTTACTTTCATCCTTCTTCTTAATATGCGTTTTACCATCGATAACAAAGTACTCCGCTATTTAAGTTCAATCAGCATGGAACTGTTTCTGGTGCACGGGTATTTTATCCATCAGATTTTTGGAAATTTAAAAATCAACGACTTCTTCAGATTTTGCCTTGTGCTCTTATGGAGCATAGTGTTTACGGCAATTCTGGCACTGGCAACGCATTTTATTACAAGAAAGTTTATTAAGCTGGTTACCACTCCAAAGCAGTTTAATGATACTGTCGAAGGTAAAATCCTCGCCATTCAGCATAAGAAGAAAGTTCAGATTTATACAATTTCACTCATTTCAGTTTTTGTACTTTCCATTCTTTTTGTGTTACTTGGATTCTTTAGACGTGAGGTTTTCGCGCAGTTTGAGTATAACAGCGAGATGAAAGCCCTTGCCAATGCCCAGATTGGAGATGAGGTCTATTATGGTCACTACGATCTTAATTATCATATAATCGGCCAGGAGAGAGTTCCGTGGATTGTCATTAAAAAAGAGGACAACTCGGTATGCCTTCTGTGTAAATATGGAATTGCGGGAAGCAGTTTTAACCAGGGACATGAGGAGGTCAACTGGGAAACCTGTGATTTAAGAGGGCTTCTCAATACGGAAGTTACATTAAATTCATTTAATAAATATGAGAAATATAACCTGGATGTTAGAAATGATGATGTCTTCACTATCCTTACGGATGAGGAAGCCAGGGAAATCTTTGAAACAGATGAGGACAGACTCCTTCAGCTCTGTCAGTCCGCTTCTTTCAATGGTGTTAATGAGAGCCTTATCTGGAGAGCAAGCCAGAATGGTGAAATCGAATACCGCACAACCTGGTGGTGGCTGCGCCGTGCTGACAATAAGGAAAGTGACATGGCTCCTTTTGTAAATGTTAATGGAATCATCTCAGAGAAAGAAGTTAACAGACCGGACGGTGCCATCAGACCTGTTATCTGGGTTAAGCTTGAACCATAAATAATTGTAACTTTTTAGTCCTTGAAGAAATAACGCCCGGCAGAATAAATACGCCGGGCGTTACTTACTTTAAGAGATAATATGAATAGAACTGATAATTTTGTAATTAGTATGCGAAACCGATAGGAGCTGTTTTCTTACCCGAATTCTCATCAATAAGAAGTTCTCTTGGAGGAATGTCGCAGGCCTCGATTGTTGTGAGGACGTCTGTGGATTCCGAGAGAATATCACAGTCTTCGAGTCTGATGGCAAGGTTCATTTCTGATTCTTCAATAGCCTTACGAACGAAACGTCCGTTGCCAAAATCTGAATTCTTATAAACCAGTTTGTAGAGATTAACCAGTTTCTTCAAAGCTTCATCAGTCATTGAAAGCTGTTTCTTCTTAAGGATAAGCTTTGTGATTTCAGTAAGTTCTTCTACTGAATAGTCTTCAAAATCAACATGGAATGCGATTCTTGATGACATACCGGGATTTCGGTCAAGGAACTCTTTCATCGGCTCAGGATAACCGGCAAAGATGACGATTACGTCTTCCCTGTGGTTCTCCATTTCCTGAACTATGGTATTGATGGCTTCATCACCAAAACTGTTTTTGTGATCATCACAAAGTGAATAAGCTTCGTCAATAAAGAGGATACCACCTCTGGCCTGTCTGAATTTTTCTTTTACTATCATGGCAGTTGAACCAACTACCATGCCAACTAAGTCAGATCTTCCAACCTCAGTCATGGTGCCTGCTGGCAGGACCTTCTCATCCTTCAGGATTTCAGCCAAGAGTCTGGCAACAGTTGTCTTGGCTGTACCAGGATTTCCGGTAAATACCATATGGTAAGCTGCCTTCTCCCTGGAGATGCCACGCTTCTTAAGCTGCTTGTTAACCTTGAAGCTGGCAACAGCCTTGTGAATTACTTCCTTGGCTGCGGAAAGTCCTATCATTTCTTCAAGTTCCTTAGCCGCAGTGCCCGGCTCTCTTTCCTTGATTCTACCTTCTTCAAGACCTTCTATATCTTCTTCAGTCAGTAAGAAAAGCTGGTCATGAGGCACATTCTCAGCTTCTTCTCCATCAGAAAGAAGTCTCACTGACTGCTTCTTAATGGCATTTTCCATAAGGTTTCTGGCGAATCTTCCGTTACCGAAATTATCCATGTAACGGCACTTTGAAAAGATAAACTTAGCCTTGTCAATGGCGTCTTCAGTAGCAGAAAATCCACGTTCCTTAATCATGTACTTAAAGATTTCCGTCAGCTCATCTTCTGAGTAATCAGGGAAATCAATCCAGTAAGGCACACGGCTCTTAAGACCTTCATTCTGTTCCATGAAGATTTTCATTCTCTCTTCATAACCGGCAAGGACAACGATAACATCTTCCCTGTGATTCTCCATTTCCTGGATAAGCACAGTGATAGGCATATCCCCCTTCATTGAATAAGCTTCATCAATGAAAAGCACACCACCCTTGGCAGCAACAAAGGCTGATCTGATGGCATCAACACACAGCAAGCCGCAAAGATCCATTCCACCTCGTACCACGAAGGCGCCACTTCTAAGCACGCCGGTTTCCTTGGCGATGCGGGCAAAGAGTTCGGCGACGGTGGTTTTGGCCGTACCCGGGTTACCTGAAAAGACCATGTGCATGCAGCCTGTTTTATAGGACTTGCCCATGAGCTTCTTGCGCTCTTTCTCCACAAGATTGCTGGTGATGACTTCATCAATTTCTTTCTTCACAAGGTCAAGGCCGATGAGCCCCTTGAGTTTCTCATAGGCAGACTCCTCGTTCTCATCCCTGTCCAAAAGGAAATCTTCATAATCTTCATAAGCAATATTCAGCACATTTTTGCACATGCACCAAGGGCCAAATTTCTCAAAGGCATTTAAGACATCAGTCTGGGCAAAATCTTCGCCCGGATATAACTTCATATACTCTTCAGCCTGACCGGCATACTTCTCATACTCAGAATTCTTAAGAAGTTCCTTGAGATATGAAACTGCCATCTTTCTGTCACCACTGCCTTCCTTAATGGCTACAGGAATTACATATTCACTGAGTTTTGGAAGAAGAAGGTATGAAAATCCCGGATTATTGATGTTATATGTGAAGGCAAAAAGACAATTATTCCTGTACTTCTTAACCAGTTTCTCAAGATATTCGCAGGTATAAACATAGTCACTAGATCTCTCCCCTGCCTTTTCAGTTAAGTCAATGACAACAACACCTCCGAAGTTATTTTCAATAATATCTTCAAGATGATTATGGCTCTTTCTGTACAGATCACTGCTAATATTTCTGACAATTTCCATACGTCTTGAGCTGATGCGGCCTGCATCAATTAAGGAATTCATAAGGCTGCCCGTAATATCTTCAGCTGCCTCAAGGCTTCTTGAAGAAATAACATAATGGAACACATTGCCTGTTAATTCTTCTGATCCCTTGTGCTCTTCAATACTTTCAAGTTCATCAGTCAGGGATTTACTGTAGATTCCATGAAGGCCGGACTTCTTGCCGGATATGATTTTCTCATCAAAATCAAATCTTAATTCCTTCCAGCTTTCAGTATTGTAATACTCATAAATCCAGAGCTTTGAGGCGTCTTTGATGCTCATACAGCGCACAATATGGTCGCGTCTTTTGCCCTCATTGTAGAATTCAGTATACTGATATATGGTAATTTCTTCAGTATTATCCTGAATCTTCTTAATCTGAAACACATTCTTCAAAGGTCCGGTTATAATATCCCACACATCTGAATAGGAGTCTTTTCTCTCATTGTATGCAAAGGCTGCGTATAAAACCCCTTCTTCTACTCTGTAGATAAAAAATGCAATGTCATTCTTTATATTTCTGATGATGTAATTATTGATTGTTGGCACAGGGCCATCATAGTAATTTTCAAAACGCTTCTCTTTAATAAGCGCCTCAAGTGATTCCATATCAGCATTAAAATTAAATTTACAATATCTCATGGCAATTCTCTCCTTTACTTAATTAAGAACAAACAACAACAGCGACATAAAAGGGGCCTTCAGAAACAGAGATACAGAGTTTCAAATGCAGAGTTTCATTTTCTGTGGGTTAATTTTCAGTTTTCAATGTACAATTTCATCTTCTTGAAATTTTATGTGTAAAAAAAAAGAAGATTTGTTTTGGTAAATATGATATTACACCAAACAATCTTCTTTGTAAACAGTTTTTCGACCAAACTGAATAATTTTTTTATAAATTATCTTCCTTAACCACTTTTCTTTCAATTAAATCCACTAAAATCATGGAAAACATTGAATTAAGCTTTGCACTCTTAAGGAACTCTTTTGCCTTGTCATACGCCAGTGGAGATACAAATACGAAACTGGTTTTGCTCTTTTTCATAATCTCCGGCTTCCATGCATCCCTTATAAATAAAGGATAATGATCGCTCATAAAGAATTTGATGCTGAAGTTATCCCCTGCACTTTTCACCAGATTCATATTTTCATTTGAATAGAAGTTGACGCTCCTTCTGTCTTTAAGAGACACATTCCCAAGGGTGGAGTTTAAGTCCTTGACGCTCATCCATGTAATATAGGCATCTGCCAGAATATAATTGTAAAACAAAGGGTCCATTCCCATTATTCTGTATATGAAGTCGCTGTCATCAAGTATCTCTTCGTAGCAGTCCGGTGCCAGTTCCTTAACCAGTTCATCATTTAACTTACCAACAGTCTGGCCTTTCTGAATCAGATCATATGTAATTATGCCTTCTACCAGTTCCTTAATTGCTGCGTAGCTGCTGCGACTCTTTCCGAATCCCATCTCATACATGGTAAGATTCTGATTATATTCTTCCTTTGGAACCTTACCGTTAGCACGCATAAGGGAATCATAATTGGCAACCTTTGGATTATCTGAATGTTCTGCAATTATCTTAAGAAGCTCATCGGATACAGGGCGTGATAAAACCCCTCTCTTGATTCTTGAAAATGTAGGAGTACTGACACTTGGAACATTTCCCTTACCCTTGCAGACCTCAACGAATTCAGCCATAGTTCTGTCTGGTCCCTTGGCCATATCCAGAAGCATTGAAAGTTTTGTGGCATCCGGAGCATAAAGCTGCTTGTAATTCGAATCTTTCTTTTCACTTTTCTTATTATTATCAGCCATAATTAATTCCCGTCAGTGATTTTACTTGAATTTCATTTTATCACATCGAATTTCATTTTATCAATACAGGTCTTCCATTTTATTTCTTCTTTTATAATTATAATAATCGGAATTCCGAAACAGATTGGGAAGATTGATGTGTTGGCAATGACCGAAATGGCAAAGGTCAGGGCGTTGACATCCGGATATGTAAGAGCAACTGCAGGGGTTATGATTACGGCTTCAAGTAAAGCTGCCAGAATTAAGGAAAGACTAAAAAGACCCACATTTCCCGGTGTTTTGAGAGTAAGTTCCACTCCCTTAGCCTTCAGTTTTTTCCAGAACATAAGGATAAAGAATGGTCCGGCAAAATTGGCCACAAGGCCTGCAATTGATGACCAGCGAAGGCTGTCGCCCACAATGTCCATTACCAGATTCATAAACGCAAAGATAATACAGCCCGGAATTCCAAAGTACAATCCGAAGATTGGGCCTAAGATTGTTACAGGCCTGATATCAGTAAATCCCGGAATTACTACCATAACCTTAAATGGAATTGCCACCATCAGATAAAAAATTATGAGAATTAAAGAGGTCAGAAGTTTCTTTTTCATACGGTCTTCCTCCTCTTCTTTGTCAAATCATCAAATGGCACAATCTCTATAATATTTCCAAAGACTACCAATAATACACCAATAATTACATATGGAGTAATTTTTGTCGGAGTCACCAGACTTGCAGGAAGCAGGGTGCCCCAGATTACGGAGAAAACAATTTCCATTGAATATATGACTGTTGCGTTTGCCGGAGTGGACTTCTTCTGAGCAAAGATGTTCAGTGTCTGAGCCAGGGCAACCACGAAATATGAGTAGATTGCAAGACAGGATATTGTTTCCTTATCCCAGTTAATGGATGCGAACAGGCGCGGATCAGACATTACCCATGGAATAAAGGAAAGAAGTCCTGCAGAAATGGAAATTGTTGAGGAAAGGGCCAGAGTATCATATTTGCCTGCTGCCTTATTAAGAATAACAATATAAACAGCTCTTATTACACAGCCAAGCGCCATAAATACAATGCCCATAAACTGGCCAACGGAAGCATTATTTACAACCACTGTAAGTATTCCGACAAAAACAATGGCGGCAGAGTACCAGGTTTTTCTCTCCATTTTTTCCCTGAAGGTAAGGAGGATAACCGGCAGCACTACCACCGTCATGGACAGGGTAAAAGCCCCTGTTGATACATCAAAATATTTAAGCCCTGCCATATAAAAAAGATTATAAACCATATTCATCAGGGAAAGTCCTACTACCCAGATTAACATGGTCCATTTTTCTTTTTTAATGGCTGCGACGATTCTTTTAAAGAAGCAGGCAAGCAAAATCAGGCCACCCACTAAAGATGTAATACATGTGGTGGCAAAAGAAGATACCCCCTCAGGAATACAGCCGAATATTATTACTTCTGTAGACCAGCAAAGGGTTACGCATAAAAGGCAGATATTTGCCTGAAATACATTCATTCCGTTTTCGTTAGCATTGTTATTCATAAGGCATATTATAACATATATTTATATAAAAGGGACGGAAGTTTACCCCGTCCCTTTGTGTATTATGTGATTTTATATTTTTACATCGTCCAGTTCTGTGATACAAGCTGCTGCCTGGTCATACGGCTGTAGATGCTGTCAGTAGATGAAAGTTCTGCAGGACTTCCTTCTTCAGCAACAACACCGTCTTTAAGCACAACGATATGATCTGCCTTGGCAATTGTTCTCATACGATGAGCAATAATCATAACTGTCTTATTCTTAATAAGTCTTGAAAGTGCTTCCTGAATTGCCGTCTCGTTTTCCACATCAAGTGAAGCAGTTGCTTCATCAAGAAGAATAACCGGAGCATCCTTAAGGAAGGCTCTTGCAATTGAGATTCTCTGTCTCTCACCACCAGATAATTCGCTTCCGTTCTCTCCTATATTTGTATTGTATTTATCAGGAAGAAGGTTTACGAATTCGTCACAGTTGGCAAGTCTGGCTGCTGCCATTACCTCTTCATCCGTGGCGCCGTTTTTACCAATACGGATGTTCTCCATAACGGAATTGTTAAAGAGTGTTACATCCTGGAATACGATTGAATAATTGGATAACAAGGTTTCCGGATCGATTTTGGAAATATCCACACCACCCAGTGTAATCTTTCCTGAATTTACATCCCAGAATCTTGCTGCAAGTCTTGAGATTGTTGTCTTACCACCACCGGATGGTCCGATAAGAGCTGTAACTTCACCCTGTTTTGCAGTAAAGCTTACATCTGTAAGAACGTCCGTATCATCCGAATATTTAAATCCTACATGGTCAAATACAATATCATATCCTTCAGGATTAAGTGTATCCGAACCTGTCTGAATCTCATGTGAAAGCACCTCATCAAGTCTTTCGCACTGAATGCCTGTTGCAATAATGGCTGCGAAATTCTGAAGTGAGATTTCCATAGGTGCATACAATCTTGAAACAATCATAAGGAACATAAAGAATGTGAGCAGGTCGATGTCTCCTTTTGCGAAGAGGATACCACCCATAACTGCTGTAGTTCCTATTCCAAGTTTTAAAACAATGGCTGCCGAGTTAACGTATACGGCCATTTTAAGTTCGGTAAAAAGGGCGAATTTTTCAACATTTTTAATCTTACCGTTGAGTTCTTCCAGATATCTTCCTTCTGCATTATTGGCTCTTAAATCCCTGATGGATTCAAGGCATTCCTGAATACCGTCAGACATATCAAGTTTTATTGCCTGATTCTTTCTGACAGCTCTTTTCTCTGCACCTGAGCATGTAATTACAATTAAGAATGCAACCGGAATAACCCAGAAGCTTGCCAGAACCATTCTCCAGTCAAAGAAAAGGAACATGCTGATACCTACAAGAATTACAGATGCAATAGCTCCGATAAGTTCCGGAATCCAGTGGCTGGAAGCCGTTTCGATCATGGCACAGTCACCCATAATATTTGTTGTAAGATCTGCAATATTCTTCTTGCCAAAATATGAAAGAGGAAGTTTACGAAGTTTCTCGGCGATGGTGGTTCTTCTTACTCCACTTTCGCGGTATGTGGAAAGGAATGTGGCATTATACTGAATATAGTTAGTAATTGCCACAAGAATTATAATTACTAATGAAGCAATTACATAAAAAGGTATTCTGTCTTTTGTCAGACCGTTATTCAATAAATCCCTGATTAATACATACAGGATTCCCGCAGGCATCATCAGAACCATATCTGCTATGGCAACGCAGATGCATGCCTTAATCATATCTTTTGCGCCCTGTTCGGAAAGGGCATATTTATGCTGTAATTTTTCTATCATTTTATGCACCTACTTTCCATTCAACTGACTTGGAATATTCCTCAAACAGACGCTTGTATAAGCCGTCTTCCAGCATCAGTTCCACATGATTTCCTTCTTCCACAAGCTTGCCGTCATCCATGACAAATATTCTGTCTGCGTTCATTACGGTGCTTAATCTGTGAGCAATCATTATAAGTGTCTTGTCCTTGGACATCTCATCGAAGGCAGCCTGTACTTTTGCTTCATTATCAGGATCAGCGAAGGCTGTAGCCTCATCTAAGATAAGGATAGGAGCATCTTTAAGAACAGCTCTTGCAATTGTAATTCTTTGCTGTTCACCACCTGAAAGGTAAGTTCCCTTTTCTCCGATAACTGTATGAATTCCGTTTGGAAGTTTTTCAATAATATCCATACACTGAGCTTTCTTTAATGCCTCAAGTACTTCCTCTTCAGTAGCATCAGGTCTGCTCATTCTTACATTATCAAGTATTGACTTCTTTATTAATCTGCTATCCTGGAATACAAAGGAAACCTGTTTCATAAGATATGAAGATGGCAGGTCCTTAACATTGACTCCGCCTATCAGGATTTCTCCATCCGTCACATCAAAAAATCTAACCATAAGTTCTGCCATGGTGGTTTTACCTGAGCCTGAAGGTCCGACGAAAGCCACATGCTCGCCCGGGTTGATTTTTAAAGAGACATTATTTAAAGCATCTCTTTCAGCACCATTGTATCTGTAAGTTACATTCTTAACTTCAATGCCAAAGTCGGCCGGTTTGACATTTGACGCTCCTTCACCAAGAGGTTTGATTTCCATGATTTTTTCAACTCTCTTAAGTGCGTCGATAAGATTCATTTCTGCCTCACCAGAATAAGCAATCTTGGTTAAAGCAATTGTTACAAGCGGTGTGATAATTATGTAATACATAATGTTCAGAATATTTGCATTGGTTACGCCATCTTTGGTAAATATAAATGCCGCAAAAATAATGGCTGCAAATATGGCATTAATAAATGTCATAAAACCTGTCATCGGGAATCTGAGCATCAGGGTATATTCCGTTGTCCATTTGCCGAATCCGTCAATGCAGTCCTTGAATCTCTTAAATGAGTGAACGGTCTGTCCGAAGGTTTT
Organism: Lachnospiraceae bacterium UBA4338; assembly: GCA_002393735.1. GTDB lineage: Bacteria > Bacillota > Clostridia > Lachnospirales > Lachnospiraceae > UBA3766. The sequence continues at coordinate 22,963 of DGTK01000011.1, read as the reverse complement.
TACAACCGGAACACCTCTTACATATTCTGTTGCTTCTGAACTCATGGTATCCAGTGCATCCTGGTATTCTTTCATCTTCTGCTGCATGTTTTTTCCCATCATGGACATCATAACTGCAAAACCAATGACGGCAGGAATCATACATATAAGTCCTATTTTCCAGCTGAAGGCAAATACAAGAATTAAAAGGCCAACAGGTGTTACGGCGGCAACGGTTTTGTCAGCCAGGGTATGAGCAATATATGTCTCAGTAGCTGCTGTTGAATCGTTTACGATTCTTCTGATTTTGCCGGTTCCGTCCTCATCGAAAACCCCGAGAGGCAGGGTGATGATTCTCTTCATCAGAGAACTTCTCATGTTCGCCTGAACCCTGAATGCTGCAATATGTGTGCAAAGAAGGGCTGCGATATAAACCAGAAGTGCTCCGATAATCAGCCCAACTGCCATAAGGGCATAGGCCGTGATGTAATCCGGATTGTCTCCGTTAACTGCAACTCTGATGATTCTCCACATCAGATAATATGGAATCAGCGTCATTACTGCACTGACTCCCGCCAGGAATCTGCCCAGGGTTATGATATGCCTGTGACCTCCCGCGTATTGTCCGATCAGTTTCATATGATCAAATTTTTGTGTCTTTCCCAACTTGTTGGTCCTCCTTTATATTCAGTGGTTAGTTATCGCTAACTCACATTTGATAACTTACGAAATAAAAAAGAGCCTGTCGGCTCTTCTTAACTAATGCCCATTACCTTCAGCCATCCCGGCATGAAGAATTCCTGCATCAGATTTAAGTATTCATCTATTTCTTTATCATCATAGTCATGTATGATGGGTTCAAAACAGGCTGTAAGATATGCAGACAAAAGGAAGTGTAATTCTTCCTCCTTTATCACTTTCACCGGATATCCTTTTTCCTTTAAGAATTTTAAGGCATCCAGAAATTCCTTCTGATTATCATTGGTTAAATCATGAATGAAATTCTCATACTTTGTGCCACCGGAGCAGGTCATAAGCAAAATGAATTCCTTCTTTCTTGGCAGAATAACATTTCTGATTAAATCAATAAAAGACTCGCCGAAGAGATTATCCCCGGATGGAGCATTCTCAACAAGATCATACTTTTTACTTGTATGATTCTTAAGCCACTTTTTCATTTCCTCAACAAGGGGGCTGACCATTGCCTCAAACATGGCCTCTTTGTCGGCATAATGTCTGTAAAGACCGGCAGATGTCATACCTGCCCTGGCGCCAATACTTCTAATGGAAGCACCTTCATATCCCTTTTCAAGGAACTCTTCCATTATGGCTTTATTCACTTTTACATGGCTTAAAGACTTATCTCTTGGCATTTCTTTTTTCCCAAATTAAAAAGTAATCCATGATAGTTATCATTGTTCGCTATCATAGATTACTATAAATTGCTTTATGTGTCAAGGGTCGATTTTACCTGTCCATTTCCTGTTTTACAAGTAGTCTTCCACCCATAAACATTATTATCCAGCCAAGGCTTTCGAAGCCTGAGCAGAAGCCGTTGAAGTTCCACGGAATAATAATCTCAAAAAGGAAACCGATTCCGGCAATTATCATAGGGGATGCGATTATCCAGTATTTAGGAAGTTTGAAGGTGCCTTTGAGGATCAGAACCACCCAGCTGAATAATACTGCTGCCTCAAAGGTAAGGAATGTTGCCCAGTATGGAATAATCTGCACCATGTATGTACGATTCCACATTGATACTGCAAGTTCCGTGTTACCACCTGCTGCCTCGTAAATCACCTTATAGTTATGAATAAGAGTTCCACATTCCAGATGGAAATACATAAAACTCATAATTCCCAGTACAAGGCCTGCGATATACATGTGGATCCAGAACTTATCCCATTTACTTTCGCATTCTTTCATTTTAAAACGAAGAAATCTTACGAAAGGAAGGGCTGCCAGGGTATAGCAAACCGTTCCTATGAGTCCCCCTGCGTTAGAAACAGCAATTCTCCAGTCAGCAATTGTCAGCCATCCCGTAGATATCATACCTGACACGGCCGTACTGTCCTTCGGCTCAATCCCCATACAGTAATCGCCTATTATGCAAAGCACCATAGCCGGAATTACCCAGAGCATCATATTATAAATTTTCTTCAATTCTTCCTTTGTCATCTTACTTCTCCTTTATCCATTTTTCTATTGCCATACATATTTTCTTATCTATATCAATACGGGCTTCTTTGCATTCTTTCTTATAATCACGTCCTGCTTTAAACAATCCCACAAACAAGCTTCCACCAACAGGTAACATCTCTTTTAAAAGACTCTCAGGAAATACAAAGTGGGTTGCATGCTCATATATCATACTCTCCACCTCACAATCATGAGGCAGTCTGGATAAGCGTTCTTCCATTCGTCTGATGTACCTCGCTGTATCCCACAGAACATCGTCCTCAGCACCTATAAGCAGAAGTTTTCCTTTTATACGTTCAACTTTTATGAACTCTTCTTCCCTGATTGGATGTACTTTTTCAGAATCATCAAATACGCCTCTGGATACCAGCATGTCTTTGCTTTTCTTTGCATCATCCTTCATCTTCTGATAGTATTCCGGATGCCTGTATGCAAAAGGCAGATAAGGAAGGGGTTCACCCTGCCAGGAAGCGGTGGATTCGCCTTCCCCCGGCCATTCCTTCATACCATCACGCTTTCCCTGGTAGAATCCCTCCATTACGAAATCGCTTGGCGTCATTGCTATGGTTAATGTTATTTCCGGATAATAGGATGCTGCAATAAGTGCGAACATTCCGGTTGTAGATGCACCGGCTATTCCGAATTTTCTATTCCCTTTACTCTTAAGATATTCAATGGATGCCCCGATTCTTTCCACCGGAAGATTATGATGACTGTAATCCTTGTGAGCAGGAGAAAGGGTCAGAACATTTACTCCAAATTTCTTATGCAGCCACCTTGCACCAGATTTGGCAACATGATCTTCGCAATCATCACCCAGCATGGCAATTATTGCCACATCAGATTCTTTTTCCTCACATGGCCAGTAACATCCGTAAAATCCTTTTTCAGTTTCCTTAATTTTCTTCATAATTTCACTCTTTCTCAAAAATAAGATCTAATATTCCATCAATAATGGTATCAATGGTTTTTTCATATACACTCTCGTGAAGTTCTTCCTTGGCTTCGGCCGTAAGAACCAGTATCTTGGTCATGTTAGCCAGCAGCAGAAGATTCACATCCGGTCGCACATTATCCAGCATACTAAGCAAATTAACTGCAATGGAACTTTCTTTCTTTTCATCCGGGTCAAAATCAGAAGTCTTCTGAACCAGTTTTGCTTCATCTTCAAGAGTCATATTTGCATAGATGCTCTTTTCCTTATCAACCAGATATCTGAAGTAGCGCCTGGCGTCCTCCCTGCCAAGTTTCCTTTTTCCGGCAAGTACATCTTCACCTATCATAAGTGGAAGTGTTTTCTGCCTGTGATACTTTATAAGTTCAGCAAGATATTCTTCCTTATTCTTCCAAAAATGATAAAAAGTACCCTTGGCTATACCTGCTACTTCTGTAATCCTGGAAATTGATGTGTGTGTCACACCATATTCCTTTATCAATGGGAATCCTGCCTCAAGCATAATTATTCTCAGTTCATCCCTCTGCTCATTTGTAAAAACTCTGTCCGGCATATGCTTCACCTCTTTTATGACCATTTTTATTTTTTGGTCATATATATGTTAGCACAGGCTAACTTCCATGTCAACACAAAAAAAAGACATTTAAAAGCTGCGAATACGACCTTTAAGTGCCTTTTTACCTAGTGTATTATTTATTATTTTCTTTTACACAAGACTTGCTGCTATTGCTTTGCAGGCTGCGATTGCGTCATCATCAGGTTCACTGTTTGCCATTACTGAATCACATGCCAGTACAGCACCTGCGCCCTTAAGTCCTTCAACCACTGCATTTGCCATAGTCTCAGTATTACCTGTTCCACTCCAAAAACTACTGCCAGGCTCCAAACAGGGCTTCATCCTTTGGCTAGTCGCGGTTATCCATCATATCATCAATAGCCTCAAGAACCGGCTTCGCATATTTCTCTCCACCGAAAAGCCACTGTTCATGCTGCATATCAAATTCCCTGATATCCGGATTCCTGAAATATTTTAAATAACGTTTCTTATATCTTTTGCCCATCTTATTGGCATAGATAAAATGAAATGTTGTATTTTCAACATATGTATCATTATGCAAATGTGTCAAAAGGTCCGTATAATATTCATTCTTTATGGACTCAACGGAAAAACCTGAGAAGCATTCAACAAATGTTTCTGCCGATTCATCATCCATTTCGAACATTTTCTTCAGTAGTTTTTTCGCTTTATTTCTCTTTGCCATATTTTTTGTAACTCCGGTAAGCAAAGGTGTGACAATCATGGACTGAAGTTTGGCACTTACCGGGCCACTCTGATCTAAGTCGCTGCTACCAAAAATAGCATGATCTATATGAATTTTTTCCCTTACAGCAAGCTGACCCACGAAAGTTCCACCCAAGGATGAACCAAGAGCTCCGTCAACCTTTCCGTTATGATTCTCGATAATATACTTTTCAATCTTTTCCGTAACGGTAATTATATCTGGAAAAATCGCATCACTTCCGTCAAAGCCGTCATAATTCACGCAAATCAAATGATACTTCTTCTCCAGTTCAGGAAGAACTCTCATGAAATTTGTTTCCCAGTTACAGCATGTTCCCGGAAGTAACAACAGCGTCTTTTCGTTTTCAATTCCTTTTTCTACAAATTGCATGTTTTTTTCCTTTTCTTTTCTATTTCTTTCGTGGAAACCACGGTATGCATCGATTCACTCTTTTCTTATACTGTGCATACTCTTCGCCATAAAGATTTAAAAGCCACTTTTCTTCTGTATTGATAAGAGTTATTGTCATAATCAACCACTCAACAGGTATCAGGAGAAGCATCCAATAGTTATGCCACATAAGCGTAATACCGATTATTGCAATCCAGCAGCCACTGTACATCGGATTTCTCACCCAGGCATAAATGCCGTCCGTCTTTAGCTTATTATCAGCAATATTGTCGTCCATTCCGGATTTCAGAGCGCCTATAAACCAGATGATAATTCCGATTACTATGAGAACAGCCCCAACAACTCTGAAAATTATGATCCAAGGATTTCCAAGAATCCCGATTTTGAATACATGTCCCAAAAGCACGATTCCTATTAATGCCACCATGGAAATTCCATAAACGATAAAAGGCCCTACCCCAAACAATGGTAGTTTCTGTCCTTCTTTAACATAATTTTTCAACGCCATTTTTCTATACTCCAATCAATATTAACAAGTTATCTTTATTTTCTGGCCACCAGATGCATCCTGGCTTTTTTGGCGCTTTCCAGTAATTCTATTTTTAAACCTGCCTTGTTACAATATTCGCGAATTTCATCCAGAGATTTTGCACCAACATCACCATGACCTGCCATATTGGCAAGAGGCATTTCGATATGATTCATAAGCCATAGAACTGGCTTTGAAGATGTGTAATCCTGCAGAATCAATCTTCCACCAGGTCTCAAAACTCTTTTCACGCTGTCAAAAAACTTCTGAGGATTTGGATAATGATGAAAACTGTTAGAACATATTATTGCATCAAAAGATTCATCATCAAACGGAAGATTCTCACAATCACCCACAACCCAGTCAACACCTTCAAGATTCTTTGCCCTGGCGACTTCAATCATTCTCGGTGTAATATCAAGTCCGGTATAATGCTTTCCCGGATCTTTATCATAAAGCAGTGATATCATTGGGCCTGTTCCACATCCGCAATCCAGCAAATCCGTATAATCTTCTTTTTCAAGTTCACCTGCTATATAAGGATAATCTTCTTTACATATCTCATAAATACCAGCATGGCTTGACTCGTATATATCTGCTGCCTTGGTAAATTCTTTTACCGTAAGATCTTTGTATTCTTTTTCTGTACGCATTTTAACTCCTTTTTAACCAATCAATTATTTCTTTTCTATTATCTTATTTATTCCTCTTACAAACTTCTCAGGGTTAAAAGGCGCCAGCCCACCGTGTCCCACATTCTTTATTTTTCTGAAAACAGTATGTGGAAAAACCTTTTTAACATATGCCACATCGACTCTTCTGTCTTTAACTTCTTTCTCTGCAACCCAGTATTCAATATTTCTGCACTCGGCATGAATCTCATATGGCATCGAATAATTATTACAGGAATCGAAGGTTCGCCATATGGTTTTAGCGCTGATCATTTTAAGAACTTTCGCTGCATATTGAACATCATCTTCACTAAGCTCATCTGTGGAAAAGGCCTTTTCCAAAAGCTTGGCGCCGCCAATTTTGCCCGTGTAAATCAGGATAAAATCCTTCAGCGCAATAAACCTTGTTATAATCCACGGATACGGATAAGGCGTGATGCCTCCGTCTATTACAGCGCTACCGATATTCACTCTGTTGTTCGCCAGCATTCTTATTACGATGCTTCCTCCCATGGAGCAGCCGTAAACGCAGGCCACATCCTTGTAACCATTTATAATGAGCCATCTCTCAATGCCTTTTGCAATTTCCTCAACACTTGAGAAATCCCCTTTTTCATCAGGATCATATCCCGGAATCGCCGGTACGATTACATGATATTTCTTTTCCAGAAGTGGAATAACATATTCGAAATAATCCCACATCACGATGGATGGATGGATCAGTACCACCACCTGTTTATTCTTTTTTCCAAATTCATGAATTGTCATATTTTTACCTTCTTAATGACTCACATATCCGCTTTTTTCATCATTACCAGCAGCCCACCAAAAGTCCACAGTGCGCCAAGACTTATCCAGCCGGTGGAGATGGCGTAAACAATCGCATGATTTCCCATAAACCTTGCCAGAACTACAACAATCATTCCTGCAAGGAATGTAAATATACAGCACCACTTCGGATATGGCGTAAACCCTTTAGCAAAAGCAATAATCTGCACAACAGCTGCAGTAAAATAAAAAGGCATAAAAATCACCGTCGCCGGAACAAGAAAATAAAGAGCAAATCTGATCGCGCTCTCCGATGCCATTCCCGGATTAAAATCATTTACAACCTTAAGATAAAATACGGTTCCACAGCACATCACATGTACAAGCGCGCCGAATGCAAGCATTCCAAGTAATCCTGCCCTGTAAAGATGCGCATACTTTTCCGACTTACTTGCAATAAGTCTGTATACTCCAAAATAACTCAGGCACTCAATCGTTATTCCAATAAGTCCCAGTATTGCTGACCATACAATTCTTCCATCTGATACAGTCAGATAACGGGAAAAATACTGATCAATTCCTGTCTTGGATAAATCAGCCACACCCCAGCCAAGCAGCATGTCTCCGGTAAGAACAATAAGCGCTGCCTGTATTCCGAGTCTAAATAAATGTGCTATTCTTTTTTTATCGAGAGTATTATCAATTCCAATATTATTCATATTTTATTTAATCAAAGTTGTTGAAATATATGAGCAAATCCAGGCAGCAATTGCAGATGCAGCCGGAAAGATAACCAGAAGTTTAATAAGCTGGCTTACAATGTTATATCCATATTTTCTGCCTGTATATACTTTTTCAGTTTCAGGAAAATAGAACTGGAAGAAATGATATTTCATAAGCAGGAAATAGTCAAAATAAACCATATCATAGATTTTATAAATGGTAAAAATTGAAACAAATCTCAGGAAAAACTGAAAGAACGTATAGCCACTCCTAAAACCATCCCATATGGAAACAATGCCAACACCGGCTATCATTATGAAACTAAAAGACATCAATACCCAGCCAATTGCTCTTGCGCCATAAAACAATTCCTTGTCCCTTGGAACAAGAACTTCTCTCGCCTCTTTCGGGGCCGAAGAAAAGAATTTTGTATTCTGAATAAAAGCCACTGCCGAAAACATCATTAGTGTAATTGCTACACAAAAAATGATTGCAAGAAATATTGTCAAAAACATATTTATAAACCTTCCTTATTCTTCATCCTTCTTTTCAGGCAGAAGCCTGGTCATACTCTTAAGTCCAAGAGCCAGAGTTGAACCATTATGCAATAATGCTGACGTTGCAGGAGGGAGGACGCCCATTATTCCAAGCAATATAAGCAAAGTATTGAAACCAACTATGGTTCTGTAATTAAACTTAATTCTCCTCATAAGAAGAGTGCTGAGTCTTCTGAGTACAACCAGGCTTTCTAAATCAGATGAGCCGATTGTAATGTCAGCTATCTGTCTTGCAATCTCTGCACCGTCACTGATTGCAATACCAGCATCGGATGCAGACAGAGCAGGAGAGTCATTAATTCCATCTCCCACCATTACAACCTTCTTGCCTTCAGCCTTGGCTTTCTCAACATATCCTGCTTTATCTTCCGGAAGGACCTCAGCATAGAACTCTGTTATGCCTGCTTCTGCGGCGATTTTACGAGCCGTGCGTTCGCTGTCTCCCGTCATCATAACTATATGTTCAAAACCCTCGCTGCGAAGCTCTTCAATAACTTTTCTAACTTCTTCGCGCATCGGATCTTCTATAAGAATTGCTGCAGCAAGCTTGCCGTTTTTAGCAAAATAAAGATGAGAATATTCATCAGGAAGGGAATCAAAAAGCTGTTTCTTATCCTTAGGAATGACAACTTTTTCATCCTCCATTACAAAATGATAGCTTCCTATAACCACTCTCTCATCGTTAATGGTTGAAGCAATTCCATGTGCCACAATGTACTCAACATCAGCATGCATCTCATCATGAAGCAGTCCCTTCTTCTCTGCAGCATCAACTACTGCGCTTGCAACGGAATGAGGGAAATGTTCCTCAAGGCATGCTGCCTCTCTAAGGAGTTCATCTTCAGGTTCACCACTGAAAGATACAACTCTGACCACGCTTGGTTTAGCTTTGGTAAGAGTTCCCGTTTTATCCAGAACGATGGTATCAGCCTCAGCCACTGCCTCAAGGAACTTACCGCCTTTAACAGTAATTCCATAATCAGTCGCTTCTTTTATTACAGAGATAACTGATATTGGCATGGCCATTTTAAGAGCGCATGAATAATCAACCATAAGTACAGACAACGCTTTAGGAACATTGCGACTGATTAGATAAGTCAGACCTGATCCCGCAAGTGTATAAGGAACAAGCCTGTCAGCAAGTCTCTCCGCCTTGCTCTCCAAGCCGGACTTAAGCTTCTCTGACTCTTCAATCATCTTTACGATCTTATCGAATCTTCCACAGCCTTCCGTCTGGGTAACCTTAATTGTAATCTCCCCTTCTTCCACAACCGTTCCGGCGAAAACGCTCATTCCAATATTTTTGCATACCGGTTCTGATTCTCCTGTCATGGAAGCCTGATTAACCATAGCTTCACCACAGGAAACTTCACCGTCAAATGGAATCATATTGCCTACTCTGACAACAACTTCATCTCCACACTCAATATCAGAGGAATCAACCTGCACCTCTGTGTCACCGCGTACAAGCCAAACCTTATCAATATTAAGTGACATCTGTCTTGCCAGGTCATCCACGGAACGCTTATGCGTCCAATCTTCCAAAGTATCGCCAATCTTCAAAAGGAACATGATACTTGAAGCTGTGTTAAAATCACCGGACAATACTGCTGCCACAATTGCTATGGCATCAAGAAGTTCCACCTGAAGACGTTTATTCTTAAGAGTCTTCAATCCTCTCCAGGCATACATAACCATCTTGGCCGTAACCCAGACTCTTCTCACAGGTGCTGGAAGCAACAGTTTCTTTCCATAATAAACCACAATATCTGTCATAATCTTTTCGGAAAACCTGGCTTCCAGTTCCCTGCTCGAGCACTCAAATACTCTTTCAGGTACCTGAAGCTTATTAAAGGAAAATCTCCTGATATAATTAATGACATCCATTCTGTCGCCATTGTAATAAATCACGGCATCAGCAGTTCTCTCATATACTTTGACTTTTGTAATTTCATGAAAGTTATTGAGATAATATTCAAAGCTGTCAGCTTCCCTGTATGTCATGCGTTTCATGGCAAGATGAATTCTTAATCTTCCATTTATTTCATGCTTAATGGCAAATTTCATAATTAATCTTCTTTCTTCTTCGTTGTTCTCTTAGGCTTTGCTGCTGTTGTCTCTTTAGCCTTTGAAGAAGTCTTTGCTGTAGCCTTTGTTTCTGTCTTGGCAGCTGTCTTTGTTGCTGTCTTGGTAGTTTTAGCCTTTGATGCAGCCTTGGCAGGCTTCTTCTCTTCCTTCACCTCTTCTGCTTCATCTTCCATATCATCAAAAACCTCAGCCTCATCATCAAACTCGTTTTCTTTCTCTTTCTTTGCTCTCTCTTCGTTAATAGCCTTTGCCTCTTCATAGATATCAGCACAGTTTTCCTTCACACTTGTAACCTGGTCCATCACATAATCCTTAGCTCTGAGCACGCCTGCTGTACAGTGTGTATAAGCCTTCTTTGCATCCTTTGAGCAAAGCATCTTAATGCCCCAAAGTCCAAAAACAGTGCCCCCTGCAAATAACGCAATTCCTTTCCAAACCTTCATAATTTTTACCTCCTAATTTCGTAAGTTTTCAGTTAGATTCACCTAACCTATATTTATAAAAATATGCGCAAAAGCGCTTATTACACATACTATGTCCCAAACATGCTATAAGAAGCACTGTTTTCATATAATCTCCCTTACAACCACCGTACCGGTTAATTACTTTAAAACCAGGCACATAATCCCGGAAAGAATTACAGATACAACTGCCATTCCAACTGTGCCGAATATCCATTTCTGCACTTTGTCCCTGGTTTTAATATATGGTTTCAAGTCTTCCGTTCCCGGAATATTCCAGGCATTGGTACGACCAACCCAGAAGCCGTCAATTAATACTCTGTCGATGACATTCATAATGGAAAGAATAACAAACATCTGAATGAAACCCGGCATAAAACCCCTTGCGCCGTTAATAAGATATGCGCACGCAAGAACATATGTAAAATATCCCGGAATACATATGCACTTAAACAGAATACTTCTTTTCTTTATTGATTCAGCCGTGGTAACACCCTGATCTATTACTCTTTTCTGCACCTCAGGACTATACAAATGAACCATTCCCACTGCACCTTTCCTTATGCCTAAAGCACAAACAAGATACAACAGAAATCCCAGTCCAAGTCCTTCTATGATAACTTTTAAAATAATCATCTGTAATTCTCCACAAAGTTCTTTGTTAGTTGTTGCTAATTAGCATTTGCTAATTAGTTATCGCTAACCATATTTTAATTACATATAATTCATTTTTCAAGTATGTTTTTTCTTACAGAATCAAAAGGGACCACAAAAGTACAGGCTTTTTTGATCAGTTCCACATCATGGGTCACGATTATTACAGTCTTACCTGCTTCTTTGAGTTTCTCAAGCAAGCCGGAAACCTGTATCATATGATAATAATCCAGACCACTTGTTGGCTCATCAAAAAGAATAATATCCCTTCCGGATGCCACTGCAGACGCAACTGCAACTCTCTGTTTCTGCCCACCTGATAATGCCAGAGGATGTTTGTCCGCATATTCTGCCAAATCAAGTGACTCCAAAATTCTCAGAGCCTCTTCCTCGTCTTCCTTCTCCTGTGAAATCACAACTTCTTCAAGTACGCTGTCTGTAAAAAGCTGATGATTCACATCCTGCATAACCATATATATGCTCTGTCGCCTCTTTTTATTCTTCCAAATCTCGTCACCTACTTTAAGTTTTGCTTTACATGAATGTTCCATTCCGCAAAGGCATCTTAAAAAAGTGGATTTCCCAGCACCATTGGCGCCGACTATGGCAACTATCTCACCCTTAGGTATCTCCATTTCAGGGATATTAAATACCGGGCTTTCTCCTTTGTATGAATACTTCATATCTGTCAGAATCAGCCTCTCACCACTTCCATCCACCTTCGGAATATCCGGAATCGCCTCCACGGGATTCTTGTTTTCTTCTGCCCTGAGCCCCAGTTTATGAAGATCATCTTCCGTAAGGCCTCTTATCTCATCAACCGAATATTCTTTTTCAATCTCACCCGAATTCATTAAGATTGCTCTTGTTATATACGGGAAAAGATAAGATATTCTATGCTCAGCTATCAGAATGGTTTTATTTTCTTCCTTCCAGGCTGCAATCATTTTCTGCAGTTCACAGATACCTTTATAATCAAGATTTGCCGACGGTTCGTCCAATATAATTACATCTACCGGTTCCACAGCAACACTTGCGCATGCAATCTTTTGCTTTTCTCCACCGGACAGTTTAAAAATGCTTCTGTCCATCAGTTTTGCAAGTTCATGTTTATTCACAATCTGATTAATTCTTTTTTCAATCTCATCCGATTCAAGTCCAAAATTCTCGCACCCAAAAGCTAATTCACTTGTAGTATCGACATTAAAGAACTGACTTCTCGGGTTCTGAAAAACCGTACCCACGTGATGTGATATTTTTCTCAAAGTAGTCTGTGATACATCAATGCCATTTACTGTAACAGTGCCGGTAATCTCTCCATCATAAAAATGTGGAATAAGACCATTCACACACCTTACCAGAGTTGACTTGCCGCAACCTGAAGATCCACAAACAAGTACAACCTCACCATTATTAATGGTAAGGTTGATTCCTTTAAGACTATCTTCGCCTTTATTATACTTAAAAAAAACGTTATCAAAATTTATCATATAAAAAACCTTCCAACTCCCCACCAGATAAAACAGGCCAAACACAATAAAATAACAATCAGATCAGGGAATCTGAACCTGATTTTCCAGATACAGCTTCTCTTTTTACCTACATCCAAACCTCTGGTCATAGCCGCAGCCGACAACTCCTCACCTATGATGGAGCAGGAGGCAATTAAAGGAACCATACGATACTCTATGGCTTCCGTCGCTTTCTTTGCTCCCATCTCAATTCCACGCATACGCATAGCATCATTTATTGCTTTTGATTCTTCAACTACGGTTGGGAAAAATCTGAATATAACACTTATTGGAATAGTAAGTTTATCCGTAACATGCATACGATTCATGGCAGTAAGGAATTCTGAAACCTTGGTTGTTTTTACTATATATCTCGCAAGAATAACCGTAGGCAAAATCTTTGTGATTATAAACAACATCAATGCCAAAACTGACTCTACTGCATTCAGATTATGTTGAAGAGCAAACTGGGCTAAATAACTGCCAACATAAATAGCAATTGAAATTAATCCGAATCCCCACTCCTTTTCCAGGAAAAGCAGAAGAACCGGCAAAAACACAAGCATCCAGTAGAATACCTTCATCCAGGCTTCTCCTGCAGTACCAATAACGAAAACTGAACTCGTAAAAAGCAGCAGAAGTTTTGTTCTTGGATCCAACAAAGAGTGGATATTTCTGTCAAGACTGTATTCCATAATCAGGCAATACCTGCCTTTTCAAAATGCTTCTTGAGAATTTTTGTTCCAATCCATCCACCAATAATTCCACATACAATATCAACTACCAGAAGAACAGGGCACATCCATACAGGAAGCAAACCTGTTACTGCATCAATATATTCCTGACCAAAATTCTGTCTTGTTGCAAAATATGCGTCTGCGTTAAAGAAAATACCAAAATAGTTAGCCCAGCAGTAGATACCTGAAATAGCATATGCCATAATTCCACACCATTTGCTCTTATACTTTCCACCACGATAAATGAATTCTGCAATAAGTCCTGATATGGTTCCAACTACCAGGGCATAATAACTCATACCTGTTACCCACATCAAAGCTCCCATTAAAACATTCAGAATCAATATCATTCCGAACTTTTTAACTTTTGTCAAAAATAACATATAAGGTATTCCTGTAAGTATAGGTACAAATACAACCAGCAGTACCATCATGATTGGGATTACTCCGGTCATTGCTACAGCACAGCACAATACAGCACAAATTGCTGTATATATTCCTACATTGATCAAATCTTTTGCATTTAAACGATTACTTTTTTCCATTTATCTTTCCTCCCTTGTTTCGTTAGTCATCGCTAACCACTATTCAATTAATTACTCCACATTTGAGTGGAGTTTTTCGTTAGTCGACGCTAACTAAATACTATTTTAACCATAACATATTCTTTTTTCAAGCATATTATATCATAATGTGACAAATAAAAAACCACCCGGTTTAGATGGGAATGCTGTTGTTCCCAAAATCCGGGTGGTTATTTTTATTTATTTCTAAACCCTGTTACCAACATTCAAACCGGTTTCATTATCCATCGGCTTAATTTTATCAATTATTTCACAAGGTTTACCACGGGTTATCAAAATAGCTTTATCCGATTCCAGATTCATAACTGTATTACAGGTTTTATTAATATGCTCTGCAATAAAAACAGCGCTTTCCAAATCATTAGAACCCCCCAGATACAGAATATGATCACAATTGTTAATTATGGTCATTGCATCATTTTCATCATACATAGACTTTATCTGCGAAATACTCTGTAACATAAGACTAACGGATATATCCCTGGAACGGATAACAGATATAAGTTTATCAAAATTCTCAATCTTTGCTGAAGATGCAAAATCATCCATTATTATTCTTGTAGGACAGATTAATCTGCCGTTTTGATTTTTATCCGCTTCCTCAATCAGAACCTGTATAAGCTGAATATTAAATAAATTGACAATACTATCCATAGACATATCATTATCAGAAGAGTTGATAAAAATCACCGTCTTTTTTCGTCCAATTTCACGCAAATCGATTGTTTCTCTATTTCCGAAAATATTGAAATATTCTTTGCAGTCAAAAATGTCTAAGCCCTCGTTGGCAAACTCCAGAATACAACCCCATGTTTTGTCGGCCGATTGCGTCCCTTTTATCATTTTAAATTTTCTGGAAGCATAACTATCCGGATTTTCACGGGCCCATTTTTCCATTATTATTTTGCCGGGTCCAAGCATAAAAGCCTGGTGGAGTTTCACCACACTCATCATATGATGTTCTTCCTCAGGAAGAGCATCCAGCACGTAACCTATCAAAGCACTAATATATCTGGCTGCGGCCCTGGTCCAATATAATGCAGTATTATCCAGATTTTGAGGAACTATATTCAAAGCAACTTTCTTAATATCTGATTCTTTTTGAATAAATGCCAAAGGATTATAAGGTACTGACGCTTCAGGATTCACGAAATCAAGAACCTTAACATCATAGCCTTTTTTCCTAAGTCCATCTGCATATTTCCTGTAAAGATTTCCCTTAGTATCGGACACAACCATACTTCCGGTAGGATTATTCAAATTTACACATACGTATCCGGTGGTTTTGCCCGATCCCGAGCCGCCTATTATCAAGTCGTTATTATTAAGACCGCTTTCGTAACCATCGTTTGTGACGGTTACGCCCTTTGCAAGATATCTGTATCCTTTACTATTCTCTTTAAGTAATGTATCCAGTTTATTATTCATCTTTATTCTCCTTATCTTTAATAATCTTTGTAGCAAGACCAAATTTCAAAGCCTCGTCTGCATAATAATATGAGTCTTCTTTAGTAATTTTATTAATTTCTTTAATGGTTTTACCCGTTGTAGTGGCAATGATTTGTGCCAGGGTATCACGTGTCATAATCAGTTTATCCAGTTCCTTCTGAATCTCATGAGGTTTCTTACCGCTTACATTATTATTTCCGTAAGACGGATCATGTATCATAATTCTGGAGTGCGAATACATTTCTCTGTTTTTACCTGACAGAAACAGAATCGCTCCCATAGATGCTGCAGTTCCTATACATACAGTTTTAAGTGGAGCACTCATACTCTTGATATAATCAAAAACCGCGAGCCCCGACAAAACGTCACCACCGGGAGAATTAATATACAATGTTATTTCTTCATCGGGATTATCATCATTAAGCGCCATAAGATTTTTAAGTAAATCATCACAACTTTCGTCGGTGACTTCTCTTGTCAGAAAAATCTTTCTTTTGGTAAATAAAATATCCTGAGAGGATACTAAATCGTATCCTCTTGCACTTTCTTTAATCAAATTAGCCATTTTATCATCTCCTTTTTGATTAATTATTATTTAGTTTCATAATTTAAGCCGTCTACAATCGCATTCCAGGGTTCTATCACCGTCTCATTCAAAAGACTGTAGGCAGTTCTTATTTTGAGCACATATTCATCGACAGATGAATAAGGAGACCAGTATGAGTGTCTCTCAGATTCGAAGTAATTTACAATATGCATAATCCTGATATTATCATCTTCTATGTCCTGACCAAGTCTTTTTGCGCTAATACGGCGAAACTCACGGATGTCATAACCGAATTGTTCTTTCAGCACTTCCTTATAAGCCTTGTAATTAAACTTTAAAAATTCTCTTACAAGATTATTTGTACTGGAACATGGAAGAAAATTCTTAATAAACAGAAGTGCAGTACCTGCTTTGACATCAATATCGCATACTGTATAAAAGTCTCCCATAATGCTGTAGATGTCGGGATAATCGAGGGCAAAGTACTCCTGCTGATTCAGCACCAGTTTCATATATTCAGGAAATTTCAGATTGCTCAAATCTGCAGGAACATCCTGCTGCGTATTGATATACAAATCTTCAATGATTTCCGGATACTGATTAAGTCCAGCCAGATAATTATAGGCACTGTCTTCATACATACATTTAAGAACATTTAGTATGTAATCCTTGTCAGTTATCCCTTTTTCATTTTCCGAAGACATAATATTAAATTGTTCACTGAGTGATGTTTTGTTAGCTGACATTTGTTAGCTCCTTTCTATAATTAAAAATGGTTTAATAGTATCAAAGTTAACACCGAACACCCTTGGGTGTTCCTAGCATCCCGCAGGGTAAATCCGTGTAAGCATTTCCGACAGAGTAATAACAATATCTGTCCCCCCTGGGGCATAATATATTATTACATATGATTGAAAATAACTCCTAACTTTCCTATAATACAGGTAAGTGCTGAATTTTTATCATCGAAAATTCTTTATTTATTAGCAAAATTCTTTGTTTTTAGGTGATATGTAAATGAAAAAAAACTGGACAGAAGAAGAATTAAACGAAAAACTGAAAAGGTATTTTCCTGGGAAAACTGCACTAAAAAAAGAGCAGGTTCCTTATATTCAGGATATTCTTTCCGGGAAAGATACTTTCACTATTCTCCCTACCGGATACGGTAAATCCTTGTGTTTCCAGCTTCCGGGCGTACTTATTCCGGGAGTAACCATTGTTATTTCCCCTCTGATTTCCCTTATCACAGAGCAGGTAAAATATCTGAACGAAGAATGTAATATTAAAGCAGCATGTTTCTTCGGAAGTAAAGCCGACGGATATGATTATCCATCCAGGGAAGAAATTATTGCTATGGAAATTAAAAATCAAAAACATGGATTTTTTAGAAGAAATGCCGGTTATAAAGAGATTGCCACAGGAAAGTATAAATTTCTCTATGTTACTCCGGAACGTTTTAATTCTGCCCATTTTATTGAACTTCTTCGAAGAATAGAAGTGAATTTCATTGCTCTGGATGAGGCACATTGTATGTCAATGTGGGGCCATGATTTTCGACCAGATTATGTGGAAATCAAAAGAACTCTTTCGCTTCTTGATAAACATCCCATTATAGGCGCATATAGTGCAACTGCCACACCTGACATTCAGGAAGATATAACCCGGGGGTTAAGCCTTAAACTTGGAGATGCTTCCTTTGTGAAAAGAGATAATAATTTCCTAATCAAAAATAATCATACATATAAATTCCAGTATATAGAAACCGACAAAGAATATAAAAAATTATGTGAAAATAATGAAGAAACATACGAATACGAATGGCGTTGTAAAGAAAAAGAGCTCTTTAAAATACTAAGTAGGCACCAGGGTCAATGTGGAATAATCTTCTGTTCCTCGTATGAAAACATTAATTTGGTTTTTAATCATCTTCTTTTAATGGAAGAATATAAAGACAGAGTTTACAGATACACTGGCGAAATGAAAAATGATGAAAAAGACTTAAGCGCCGCCATGTTTAAGGAAAAAAACGATGCCATAATGATTGCCACCAGCGCTTTCGGTTTGGGTATTGATAAAGATAACGTTCGATTCACCATTCACTATAATCTTCCAAATGATATAGAAAATTATTATCAGGAAACGGGCCGCGCGGGACGAGACGGAAAGCGTGCTTTCTGCTATTATCTCTTAAATATGGCGTTTGAAGAAAAAACACCTGATCCGTTCTCTGAGTCCGGACTAATTCTTGGGTCAGTATATTTTCGCAATATGCTAAGAAAAAAGGCTCTCTTTACGCTTGTAAAAGATATTGAGCATCTACAAACAAATATGAACGATTATTTAATATCGCCAAATCGCAATACTCTTATCAATATTTCTGATACAAATGAGATAATATTGAATAATCTTAAAAAAATAGAAGATACTGCGCTTCAAAAGCAGCTGTCATTCCCACGCTCATTATTTGCCAACAGATGTATCATAGCAGAACGAATTCGTAAAGGCTTATATGAAGGAACGGTATCCATAGGGCAGGACAATGTTACGGTTTCATATGAACTTTTTTATAAAAATGATCCATATGAAAAAGTTAAGGATGATGCCAAAATAACCTACTTCGACATGATGGTTATGGACGCTGTTTACACTCTTGAATTATATAAAAAGAAAATCACTGCCAAAAACATAATGATCATTCTCTCTGGCGACGAGGACATTACTCTTACAAAGAGAAAAAGGCAATTTGTTGACAATATCATCAGTAAACTTATTAATACTCAAATCAGCATCATCCCAAGTCGCCCTTTGTATCAGGGTTTATGGTATAAAGATGAAAAATATTACATAAACAAAAGTTCTTTTCTGCCAATTCACAAAAAAGGCGAAAATGCATATGTTCCTGACACCGAAATTATCACAATAAATATTCCAATCACCAAAGAAGGCAAAAAAGAAAAGTTTGGAATTAAGAATAAAGGACGTGAAGTTAACATAGTCCCTCCGCTTTATTTTTTTGCGGAAAAACTTTTACAATTTTATTCCTGGCAAAGCCATGCTCTTAATCTTTGCGGCAAAAATGAGTTTTTATATAAGTATCGTAAACAATATCTGGCAGAATTGGAAGAATACGTATTAGCCAATCCTAAAAAAATAGGAATAAAAGACTGCTATATCTCCTATAAGGATAACCTGCCATTATATGAAACATCCCTGGATCACTCTATTGATAATATGATATTAACTCATTTTCTCTTAAGAAGAATCTCGTGTCTTCCAACAGAAGACCGGGTAAACAAATACAGTGTAAGATCCGGAAATACTTTTAAAATAAAAAATGTATTATCGAGATGCATTCGTATAACTGAAAACACTCCTGACGAGAATACCATTTACGATTATCTTTTCAGAGGTATCAATTTCGATACTGATGCCGATTTGAGCCAAAGCAAATCCAGAAGAGGTAATTTTACCCAAATGAATAAATATTCAAGGAAACGTAAAATAGATAACCTCTTTATCCCCGGTGGTTCAGGATATTTCATACTTAAAAGAATGGTAGATGAAAGAATACTCCGGGCTTTTAAGTATGAGGATGAGCGTATTAATTTAATGCCTGTTGCCAAGGTTTATCTTCGTAATCTCCTTACAGAATCAAACCTCGAGTATTACATGGATTCAACTCTTGAAGAGGCTGGTGTTTACTCTAAAAATCATAAAAGATGGGATTTCATTATCAAAACAAAACAGGGATTATTTGTATATGAAACATATAATTTCAGTGCTGGAAAGAGTAAAGATAAACTTCGCGCCTATGCCTTGTCCCTGTCTGAAGATATTAAAGAACTGGAGGAAGAATCAATTAATTTTTATCTTGCCATAAAGCTTAGAACAAGAAGCAGCGAAGAGTATGCTAATGAAATGGAAGAAGTCACACAAATATGTGGACGAATAGAAAATCTTACAAAAGAAACATTAATTTATTTTAAAGAATAAGAGCCATCCAAAGGATGACTCATTATTGAATATAAAAAATCTCTCGATTGCAATTGGTCCAGGTCAGTTCATCAATGTATTCACGAATGGCATTTTTCATTCCTCTTACACCAAGATTTGACACATATGCGTTATGAGCAATTTCCAGTTTCTTTTCGAATGAAATTTTTATGGGAATGCCAAATTCTTTTTCCATTTCATGTACTGGACCTCTGTTTTTAATATTGAGCATCTGAATATAATCATCTTCACTCAATTTGTTTAGAGTTATGACTTTTCCAATTCGTCCGCACAGTTCTCTAATGCAACCTGCATTATGCACATCATCCATGGTAAATGCGCGTTCATAGGCTTCTTTTCTGCAATTCTGAGATTCAACAAAGCCGAAGTTTGATTTTGACTCTTTGGCGGCTATTTTGTCAGCTTCTTTTTCGAAAGCACCTGCAAACAGGAAACTCATCCTTGAGGTATCCAGATATGTGCTACTTTCACGTCCTCTTTCATCCTTCCTGTCAAGGCGTATTTCTGTGCCATGTATGACGCTTAGAAATTCGGACTGTACCGCCTCACTGACGTTTTCAGAATGCGAATATCTGGGCTTAAACATCTTGTCACACTCATCCAAAAAGATTATAGGTCTAAGATGTTTTTGAGTTGGATGAGGTCGCCTGACATCATAAAATAGTGTATTGACCTTTTTTCCGCCAGTCCATCCATCACAAGTGACATTAGATATGTCTCTTATATAAGTGATGTCAGGAAAAGCATCCCGAATCGCTTCGGCAATATAGGTCTTGCCCGACCCTGTTGGACCAGCCAGCATTCCTACAAATCTGTGTCCTCTAAAATGATGGTATAGCATAACAGATACTTTCTTAAGAGCTTCATCCTGATTTATCACTTTTTCTTCAAGTAGGCTCTTAATATCCTGAGGAGTCAAACTTAAATACTGCTCAGGTAAAACATAATTATTCTCAGGATAATCTTCCCATGGAAAATAATCCTGGTATTCCTGCTCCATAACAAGTACTCCTTTCTTATTTTTATTCAAATTCAAACCCGAGTGCTGTGAAGCACTCTGAGTGTCCTTAAAAGCAAATTGTCGAAAGGCAAAAAAAAGAATAAGGGGCTGCTTTTTGCAGTCCCTCGTCCTTTCGGAGGTTGTCCAGGCCTCCACACATAAACTTGTACACCATATGAAAGGAGATACCATATGACTTTACTACTCAAAGTTAAAACCGAAACGCCTTGGCGTTTCTTAAAATGTCCTTTAGACGCTGCCGAATGGCTAGAATTAAATCTCTTTAGACACTGCCGAATGGCTAAAATTAAATCCCTTTAGAGAATGTCGCACGACTAATTAGCCCTGCCGGCAAGGCTAGTAGACTTAAAAAAGTCTCGGAGCATAAACATACATGTCCAGAGACTTTTGATTAATATTATTACATACAATTATACAGTTTTGTTTACAAACTATGTAAAATATGATGTTTTGTAATTTTTGTTTTGCAAAACTTCTTCGAAATTTATGTTTTTTACTGTTTTACTACTTACTTTCTAGGTATATCATGCTTTGGCAGTCTCTTTGGGAACGGTCCATCAAGCTTGCTTGGAATACCAACCTTCTCAAGTTCTTCCCTGAAGAGCTTAACATACTTATCTGTATTTATAAGCTGCATAAAGCCGACATAGATTTTATCTGCCATAGCAGTAATCTCTATTGTAAAATGACCTTCGATAACAAAAACAAAAAACTCAACGTAATCCGCCAGTTCTCCCCAATCCATCAATCCCGTGTAATTGCAGATAAAACTTCCGTGCTGAGCATCCTTACCGGTAGAAAGGCTGTGTTTTGCCATATACTTCCTTTTGGCCTTAAGACCATGCACTTTATCGATTTCTTCATACTGTTCAAACAGTTTTCTTACCTGTGCATGACTGACAGACGGGTCTGTCTGAAGAATAAACTGCCCTCTGGTTTTTGTTCCGAGTTTTTCCAAGTCATCATTTAAAGAGTCTCTGTCATAATACACGTAAACGTGACTTAAAAAATCACAATGCGTATTTGGAAGTCCGACACTCTCTCTTAGATTATGAGCTGCCTCTCCCACGATAACCCTGTCTTTCTCCGGGAATACCTTATCTAATGTCCTTGCAAACATAATGAAAAATAAAGAAAGCACGCTGGAATCATTCGCCTTCGAGACTTTCAGAAGGTCCTGCTGATTAACAGTAACGACCATATAATTCGGATCTCTGCTTATAGGAATAAATACGCTCCTAAGGTAATCCATTCCAAGCACCGGAGCTTTTTGAGTTTTTCTTTTATGGATTGGCTCCTCCGTTGTCAGCATATCCATAGTTGGTTCCGCAGTTTCGCCCGGCAGCAAATCGCTGCCTGGTTTCCTGACTTCCGGCGCCACAGGTTCAACATTATATTTTTCTTTTACATACTCGTATATATTTGTCATAACCCACGGCTGAAAACCTCTTCCTCCGCACATGGTATGGCTTATATTGAAAAATATGTCCTTTCCGGAACAATCCACAAAAAGCAGATGATCATTTATGCTGCTGCTTCCAATCATTGGCATTTTATCAGCCGTAGGAATTACCACAATTTTTTTGTCATTTGGAACCAGAACATATCCGCCATCCTCATCAACTGTTACTTTTACGGCAAAGTATGGATATCGTTTAATTGCCGTATTAACCGCCTTATCGAGTACATTTATATCAACTTCATCCTTCATTCTTACATGAATGCGGACAACATGAGAAAAATATTTCTCATCCTGATATAGCCTGTATGTATCAACGCTGTATTTCATTTTTTAATTTCCCCTACTATTATATAAAGTCAT
>DGTK01000005.1:35150-78506 GCA_002393735.1 Lachnospiraceae bacterium UBA4338 | reverse complement strand
GTATCCATCATACCAGGCATTGATGCTCTTGCACCTGAACGAACAGAAACAAGTAAAGGATTCTCCTTATCTCCGAACTTCTTACCTGTAATCTCTTCCATCTTAACGATATACTCATCGATCTGGGCTTTAATCTCGTCATTAATCTTCTTTCCATCCTCGTAGTACTGTGTACAAGCTTCTGTTGTGATTGTAAAACCTTGAGGAACAGGAAGACCAATGTTAGTCATCTCTGCCAAGTTAGCACCTTTACCGCCTAAAAGCTCACGCATGTTGGCACTACCCTCACTAAATAAATAAACCCATTTTTTTCCCATACAGATTTTTTCCTCCTTAAGAAAATTTTATATTATCGATGCCTAAATTAAGGTCCGATATAACTTTATAATTCTATCACATTTCCTTTATATTTGCCACAGTTTAATCCTATTTTTTCCGTTGTTTTATAAAAATTTTCTTAACGCTAAAATCGCCCTGCTTTTGTAGCAGGGCGGTAATTATTTAAAAATCGAATTTATCGCTGAAGAATTTATCCAGTTCATCAATCGGAACTCTAACCTGCTCCATTGAATCCCTGAATCTTACAGTCACCTGATGGTCTTCTTCTGAATCAAAATCATAAGTGATACAGAACGGTGTTCCGATTTCATCCAAACGACGATATCTCTTACCAATTGTTCCTCTGTCATCAAATTCACAGTTATATTTCTTAGACAACTGCTGATAAATCTTGGTAGCACCCTCATTAAGCTTCTTTGATAATGGAAGCACACCAATCTTTACAGGTGCTAAAGCCGGATGGAATCTCATTACTGTTCTGATATCAGGCTTCTCTTCTGTTCCCACATTCTCTTCATCATATGCTGCGCAAAGGAAAGCCAGAACAACTCTGTCTGCACCAAGTGATGGCTCAACAACGTAAGGCACGTATTTTTCATTAGTTTCATCATCAAAATATGACATATCCTGTCCTGATTCATTCTGATGCTGAGTTAAGTCGTAGTCAGTTCTGTCTGCGATGCCCCATAATTCGCCCCAGCCAAATGGGAATAAGAATTCGATATCTGTTGTTCCCTTAGAGTAGAAGCATAATTCTTCAGGGGCATGGTCACGAAGTCTCATCTCATCTTCCTTAATGCCAAGACTTAAGAGCCAGTCTCTGCAGAAACCTCTCCAGTACTGGAACCACTCAAGGTCTGTACCCGGCTTGCAGAAGAATTCAAGTTCCATCTGCTCAAACTCTCTTGTTCTGAATGTAAAGTTACCAGGAGTAATCTCATTACGGAAAGACTTACCAATCTGGCCAATACCAAATGGAATTTTCTTTCTGGAT
The DNA here is from genome assembly GCA_002393735.1 of Lachnospiraceae bacterium UBA4338. Classification (GTDB taxonomy): domain Bacteria; phylum Bacillota; class Clostridia; order Lachnospirales; family Lachnospiraceae; genus UBA3766. The sequence goes on along the minus strand of DGTK01000005.1, from coordinate 77,173 downwards.
GTTCTCTGCACATTCTTAAAGTTTACAAAGATACCCTGAGCTGTTTCAGGTCTTAAATATACTGTATTCTTCGCATCTTCTGTTACGCCCTGGAAGGTCTTGAACATAAGATTGAACTGTCTGATATCTGTAAAATCATGCTTTCCGCATGATGGACAAGGAATATTATTATCATCAATAAATGCCTTCATCTCTTCCTGTGAAAAAGCATCGATTGGCTTAGGAAGTTCTATTCCTTTTTTCTTGCAGAAATCCTCAATAAGCTGGTCAGCTCTGAATCTCTCATGGCAGGCCTTACAGTCCATCAAAGGATCTGAGAAACCGCCAAGATGTCCTGAAGCCACCCATGTCTGAGGGTTCATTAAAATTGCACAGTCAACACCTACATTGTAAGGGCTTTCCTGCACGAACTTCTGCCACCATGCCTTTTTAACATTATTCTTAAGTTCAACACCAAGATTACCGTAATCCCAGGTATTTGCAAGACCACCATATATCTCAGAACCCGGATATATGAAGCCTCTGCCTTTGGCAAGAGCTACGATTTTGTCCATTGACTTTTCCATTTATTTATCCTCACTTAAATTAGAATTATTTGTATATTACTACAGTATGATCAGCATTATCGAAAGTATTAACTTCCTTCTTGCTTACATTGTCCACATCTTCGCTTACATATAAGAAGTTTGAAGGAACAATTACATTATATCCGTTATCTATAATAACAATATGATTTTCACCAAGTGCTGATAACTGGTCATATCCTACTGTTTCAGTATCATCATAGTTACGAAGTGTTACATCCAGATCGTACCCGGCATTAAGTGCATCAGATACTGTTCCAACGTATAAATCTTCTGAATCAAAAAGATTATAATACTCGGCTCTTGTAAAAGTGATATTAAGCTTTGCAACTCCATTTTCTACTGCAAAGGAATCAACTGTTGCAACTGTCTCTCCTGCTGCAGAATTAAGTTTCGCAATCTCATCATCAATCTGAGTTCTTACTTCTGATTCGCTGTAATACCCTTTTGAAAAATCCTCGACGTAAACAACACTCACTGAATTATCCTTATTTACGATAATTGTGCTATGTGTAATGTCTTCAACTTTCTTTGTCCCAAAACATCCAGCCATAAAAACTGTAAGAAATACGGATAAAATTCCAATTTTTTTAACGAGTTTCATATCTTTTTTCCTTTACTCTAATTAACAAAGTCTATATATTATAGCCCGAAAAAGCACTTTATTTCAAGGTCATTTAATCATTTTCTATAAGTTGAAGACTCATAAAAGGTCGGTCAAAAGCCCTGGAAGTGTTGTCTTTGGCGATTTTTTTAAGTTTTTGCTCCAAATCTTCATTTAAAACAAAATTATATATTTTATCCGAAGGATTATCATATATATATCTGATAACCTTATCGATGGTGCTCATATTCTCCGAATTTTCCGGAATTCCCATGAATTCACCATTTATCATAATTGCCTTTATCTCATAGATGCTTCTGACAAGCGTTCTTGGGAACTGTTCTTTTAAAAGAGCTTCAAGAGCGCAGTACAAAAGTTTGATCATTTCTGTCTCATCAGTATTTTCCCTTGCATAGTAACTTGCAATTTCCAAAAAATAACTGCCGTAAAACGACGCCTCGTAATCCGCTCTGAGTCCCGGAAAGAAATTTCTGATGGAAGCATCCGTCAGCTGATATGAATTTCTGTAAGCAAATAATTTAAAAGAACCGAAATTAAACACGTCGCAGGGAGCCTGAAGTTTGTTTCCCGTTCTTCTTGCTCCTTTTGCGTAGGCGATGATTTTACCCTTTTCTCTGGTTATAAGGGTAACTTTCTTATCATATTCATCCACGCTCTCAACTTTTATTACGATTCCCTGAACATCAAGGAGTTCCTGCATAAATCAACTATTCTCCATCCTGAAATCCGAAATTCTTCAAAGAGTAATCACTGTCTCTCCAGTTATCCTTCACCTTAACCCAGAGTTTCAGATTAACCTTTTTATCCAGCATCTTTTCAATGTCAACTCTGGCCTTGGAGCCAACGGCTTTAAGCATCTGTCCGCCTTTTCCGATAATAATGCCTTTGTGAGACTCTCTTTCGCAGTATATCGTGGCATCTATATTAACTATGTTTTTGCTGAATTTCATGCTGTCTATGGCAACAGCAACACCATGAGGGACCTCGTCCTTCATAAGTCTAAGCATCTTCTCTCTTATAAGTTCAGCCACAATCTGTCTTTCCGGCTGGTCTGTAAGAGTATCAGGGTCATACATGTATATGCCCTCCGGAAGATATTTATATGTGGTCTTAAGAAGTTCATCGATATTGTCTTTCTTAAGGGCAGACAGCGGAATTACTTCAGTCCATTCCATTTCATTTGCGTATGTTGCAATGAATTCCATTAATTTGGCTCTTTCCACCTTATCGATTTTATTTACAATAAGAAAAACAGGAACATCAACTGTCTTAAGAATCCTGATTATTTCCTTCTCGCCCTGGCCGATATAATCGCCCGGCTCTACCATGAAATAAATTACATCCGCATCATTAACCGTTGACTTGGCAGCCTTTACCATATAATCGCCAAGTTTGTTTGCTGACTTATGAATACCCGGGGTATCCACGAATACTATCTGCATCCTGTCATCTGTATATACTGACCTGATTCTGTTTCTGGTAGTCTGCGGCTTATCTGAAGTGATGGCGATTTTCTCACCAACTATTGCATTCATTAAAGTAGACTTACCTACATTAGGTCTTCCGATTATACTTACAAAACCGGTTCTTTTCTTATCATTACTATCCATATTAATCTCCTGAAAATGCGATTTGCCCACGCCGCGCAGCCACGCCCGCATCGGCCCTTCGTCTCGATGCATTTTACCCCGGTCCACTTGGCATCCACTTGGCATCCCGGCCAGATGCATTTTACCCCGTCCCACTTGGCATCGCTTGGCATCGTTCTCACACAGCAAAGAACGCCTAAGACATATCCTCTTATATCTTAGGCGTTTAACCAATTTTATTCAAGTAATTTTAGATTAACTTATTTTGTCTCTTCCTTCTTCTGGGCATCCTGAACCGGTGTCTGAACCGGTGCCTGTGCCTGCGCTGGAGCCTGAGCCTGAGCCGGAGCCTCGGCCAAAGTCTTGTTTGGCTGAGGGTTAGCCTTTGGTGCATTTGCCTGTGCTGCCTTCTTAGCTTCTGCTTTAGCCTTAAACTTCTTAATCATCTTCTTAATGATTGCCTTGATGATAAGAACGATGATCCAGATGATACCAACGATTATTGCAAGAATAATAAGTGTTCTTAAAATGTAAGGTGCATTAATAAGCAGGTTAATGAAGAAGTTCTTAAGTCCGCTGATTACGTCATCCATTGATGCCTTGAAGCCGGTTGTAATTCTTTCCCATGTTGTCTGCTCAACAGGTGCAACAGGAGTATAAACTTCAACTTCAGAAATCTCTAAATCAACAGTTGCATAATCTACAAGATTATCATATGTTCTAAGCTGTGATTCCATTGATTCAATATTATATCTAACCTGTGCAAGCTGCTCTGTAAGATAAGCAATATCTTCAACTGTTTCTGCCTTCTCCAAAAGTGCAAGCAAGCTTTCCTGCTGTGCAAGATACATTGCCTTGCGGCTTTCGGTATCAACATACTGAAGAGTTACATCCTCTGCTGATGTTGTCTTTGATACAACATTACCGATGCCTGATACATTTGATACGAAATCAGAAACCTTGTCATCAGGAATTCTTACTGTAATTGTTGCTCTTCTTACCTGATTGTAAGTTGAATATGAACTTCCGTTATATGAATACTCATATTCAATATATCCGCCAAGGGCTGCTATCTGCTCATCAAGCTGAGTCATAAATGTATCAAACTGATCTGTTTCAACGCTGAGACTTACTCTCTGAATCAGCTTACGATTGGAAGAGGATGTAATCTCTATGTCCCCGTTACCCAAATTAACATTCCCGTTTCGACCTTCATCATATGCCGCCTCGGCTTCCACAGGAGCATAATCATATGACTCTTCATAGGCATAATCATAATCATCGTAATAATCACCTGTCACCCCGGAAACGTCTAATTTATAACTGTTTTCATAATATGCATCCGAAGCACCCGATTCCGCGGAATAGGTAGTGGTAGTGTTGTTACTTCTGCATCCTGTAAGCATTCCGGCTATCATTGTCATTGCCAGAACACCAAATAATATTTTCTTTCCTCTTCTACTAAACTTATTCATTTTTAATTCCTCCCTTAAACCTTTATGTGTGTTTTCTAAGGCCTTTCATACACATATACGGATAATTTACACAAATTTATGGAACTTTTTTAAAAAAATTATTTTAATAATAATCTTACTTCATCAAAGATGTCCTTATTGTTCTCAATAGCGCTTTCTGAGCCCACTACGCAGACACTTTTTTGTGCATAAACCTCATCCAAAATCTCCGCCACCTTACGTATATCCTCATCCGTAGCTCCTATTATTTCGTCTCTTTCTTTTTGAAGTTCCTCATATGTAGTTCCCTGCAGAAACATAAGCATACTTCTGTTACCCTTTGTCATAGGAGTAAGCGGCATATCTTCAGAACTCATTGTTCCAATAATATGCTTTGTCATCTGCTCCTTGTCTGCCTTAAATGCAGCAAGATAATCACCTACTGATTCGAATACTCCAATAGTCTCCGATAATTTCGGATCTCTGTAAGATGTCATGGTTACTATTCCGCTCATTCCGAAGGATGTGAATACACCATAGGCACCGCCCTTAACTCTTACATTAATCCACAGATAATCATAACCAAGTATTACTTTAAGTAATTTTAAATATCCTCTGTACTTATCTTTGTCAAACTTACCTGCCAAAGTTACATACTGTACCTGGCCGGAAGTTTTTAAAGCAAGATTCTTACTTAATAAATCAACCTTAATCTTCTCTCCCCTGACTCTTGGCTCATATAAATCATCCTTAAAGCTTAATGCCTTATTATTAATCTCTTCATTCTTTGGATATGTAATATCAATACCCCAGATATCCTTTGTGAAAATAAACTTTCTTAAAGTTTCAAGAGCATTAATTACGGCTGGGGATTGGGCCTCCCAGCTTTCATCCAAATCTGCAATAAAATCAGTATACTGAAGTCCGTCAATCCTGTCCTTTATTGCAGTAACCTCATCGATGGATGCTGATGCTCTTCCTGCAGATACTGTATGTCCCTGTGAAGCCATTGATGACTTGATCTTCGAATGTTCCTCACTGATGATTTCTTTAAGTCTCACCGGATTATTGAAATCTGTTTCCTTAATTATCTCCTTCATAATTGCAAGCGCATTATCAAGTTCCTCTGGAAGCACCTTGGTCTTGGCCATCATAAAGATTTCGTAGGTGTCCTTCTTGTAATTCCTTACAATAAACGGAATGAATGATATACCGCCTGTATGAAGGTCAATTTCATCATAAATATATGAATAGCTGTGTGAATAAGTATTCATCTTCTTAAGACAAATACTGAACAGATTCAAGTACTTAATCTGCTCTTTTCCTATATCACTGATATTAAAGAGATATTGAAGGTAAACAATCTTATTTGTAAAGATGTCATGAGACACTATCTGAATGCCATCCTTAATCTCCACATCATTATATATAGGAGCTGCCTCTTTCTTAATATCCGTTAGTAGCAGAGTCGGCAGACACTTAAGATTCTCTGGATCTTCCTCAGCATCCTGGAATGCCTTAAGTTCCTTCGTATGCTTAACAATTTCCTTAATCTCGTCAGCACTTAAACTCTCTTTGTACATGGCTAATTTGTCGGAAAGTTCCTTCTCCTTTGCCTGCACCATTCCCTTCTTAGGCACTGCAGTAAGAATTACTTTCTTGTCATTTTTTAAGATATATTTCTCAATAAGCTGTTCCCAATATCCATCCTCAATACTCTCTTTAAGTTCACTGATTGTTTGAGACTGGATTATGTGTTTAAAAGGATCAGTATCTTCATATAACCAGCTGTCCAGAGCCTGAAGACCTACAATAAGTCCCTTTGGATATCTTCCATAATCTGCTTCCCTGTATTTAAATTCATAATTGCATAAATTGGAAAGAACGGTTTTGTGGTTAAGACCACTTTTTACAAGTTCACTCAAAGTATCTTCAATTATCTTTGTAAACTTATCAGCATCTTCCTCATTACCGTTATATCCGATAAATGAAATATATGGCTCTTTAATTCCATTTTCATAAGAGCAGGCTACATCAGCCACAATTCCTTCTTCTACAAGTTTTGTCTTTATAGGAGAACCCGGCTTATTACATATAACATCTGCAAGTATTCCAATGGCAAGATATTCCTTTTTATCTGAGTTATTATCTAAAGCCACGTTATAAGTAAAGAATGTATTATCCTTCTCATCCTCTTCTTCAGCAATAGGATATTCAATTCTTACATTTGCTTCTTTAACCTTCTCATATGAATGATTAATTGAGCTGTCTAATTCAAGATAATCATATTTGGAAAGATATTCCTTATCCAGGTATTCCAGTCTTTCAGCCATATCCATATCACCATAAAGGTAAATATAACTGTTACTTGGATGATAATATCTTGAATGGAAATTAAGGAAATCCTCATATGTTAAATCAGGAATACAGTCCGGATCTCCGCCTGATTCAAGTGCATAAGGTGAACCATCATAAAGATTATTCCTGATATAGAAATCAATCATATCTTCGGCTGACGAATATACACCCTTCATCTCGTTATATACAACACCATTTACTGTAAGATCGGAATTCTCATCTTCCATCTCATAATGCCAGCCTTCCTGCTCGAATATCATTTTATTCTTATAGATATTCGGATGGAAAACAGCATCCAGATAAACATCCATAAGGTTCTTAAAATCCTTGTCATTACAACTTGCCACAGGATATACAGTCTTATCCGGATATGTCATGGCATTAAGGAATGTATTAAGCGAACTCTTAACAAGTTCAACAAACGGGTCCTTAAGCGGATACTTATCCGAACCGCAAAGCACAGTATGCTCCACAATATGCGCAGAACCTGTACTGTCAACCGGCGGTGTCCTGAATCCAATATAGAAAACCTTATTGTCATCATCATTACTGATAAGAGCCACCTTTGCCCCGGTCTTAACATGCCTAAGCACATATCCCTCAGACCTTAAATCATCAAGTTCCTTACTTTCAACTATCTCATAACCTGGAAAATTACTATATTTCATTCTTTCCCTCTCCTCTCTTCGCCCTGCGCGTAGCGCACGAGCGCAGGGCCTTACCCCACATAGCGCCTCTTCGCCCTGTGCCCCGCGCGAAGCGCGGGGGTACAGGGCCTACCCCTCATAGCGTCTCTTCGCCCTGTGGCCCCGCTTAAAGCGCGGGGGTACTGGGCCTACACAGCCTTAAAACAAATCAGGGGATGTTCCCATCCCCTGTTATTTACTATTTTACTAACTCCTGCTCCGTACAGAATTTCGGCAGATAAATGTGTATATTATCAAACAGCTCTGTCGGGTTCGCCTGATAAATATATGCACCCTCTTCTGTCTCAATCTTCATTGTATAAGGCTCATCAGATGCAACCTCCCTGTGATATACAGGAGTTCCGAACTGGTTAACAGGCTGAAGCGAATTGGTTAAATCGCAAAGCACATTACCACCGGAGATTTCCAGCATACCCTTGGTTCCACCAAGTGCTATAGGCATTGCCGCAAGAAGTGTAATCTTAACAGTACCGGATCTGATATATGTATTACCTGAACCACGGTAATCACCAATACCACCTACATCGCTACCTTCAGCAAATACGAAGATTTCATCACCAAATACATATGTGTCCACCATACCATTCATGGAACCAATGGCCACACCTTCCATACAGTGAAGTATGATATTAACAAGACCTGAATTAATAAGTATCTTACCTTCGTTATCCTTAAGTGTACCAATACCGGTTGAGTTAGAACCTGATACATCCATTTCAATATCGCCTATGGATGAAATATCTACATTTCCGAAGAATGAACCGATACCAACTGCATCAGCACCTGATGCTGACAATGCAACGTGGCAGTTATCAATAATAATCTTTGTAGGTCCTCCAAGAGCACCGATACCAATTGACTTACTACCATTGGCAATTACTTCATAATCACCGGTTGCAAACTTAAGAAATGATTCATCATCAGCAACGATACCACCGATACCAACTGCGATATCTCCATTAGTCTCTACTCTGACCTTACCTGTCTGCTCAAAGAGAATTGAACCATAAGGTGAATCAGGAAGTGCACATCCAATACCAACACCATTGTTGTGGTCAACCCTGATGGTCAGGTTACCATTACCCTGAACAATGAGTTTGGAACTCTTAGGAACTCTGATACCTTCATAAGACATATAGTTATCGCCTTCAACACAGAGTACCAGTTTGGAATTCTCACCGATTTCAATTGACGGCTTCTCTCTTCCCCTTATATTGATATCTCTAATGGAGAGTAAAGATTCTGTATTATCATCAATCTTAATACTTAAGCTGACCTCTTTATTCTTATCACCCTGAATCTTATTGGCTGTACCCTTAACAAGTATACCTGAGTAGAAATCAAGTGCCAGGTTAACAAGTGAAATGTTCTCATAGCTGCCCATTTCATAAACCTTATTCTCTTCTGCCTGCTGAGCAAGTTTAAGGTTAATGGCAATGATTTCATTCTCTATGTCTTCATTGATTCTGTCGATAATCTCTCTGTTTGGTCTGCCTGTATAGAAGCCCTGAATTAAGTGACATCCAAGCTGGATAACCATCTGAAGTTCTTCAGGTGTCTCAACACCTTCTGCAAGAATCTTCATATTGTGATTATTTGCAAATGAAATATAATTTGCAACCAGGTGCTGCTTCTTACTGTCAGAGTCGATGCCCATTATCATTGAATGGTCAATCTTTAAGTAATGCGGGCTGTTATTAAGAAGTGTGGATGCATTGGAATAACCTGTTCCATAATCATCAAGGGCAAGTTCACAACCACTCTTGTCCATATACTTGTGAACAGCTTCGCAGGATTCTTCTGACTGCATACCGTTCTCAGTAATCTCAATAACCATATTTTTCATGACGCCCTTATATTTCTCCATAAGGTCATCAAATTCATGCTCTTTAATAATAACAGTCGGAATACTGTTGATGAAAAGTTTTCTCTCTTCAAAATTATCTCTGTGATCATTCATAATCTTAAGAACGTTGAAGAAAGTATAATGCTCAACTTCATATAATCTGTCCTGACGTTCTGCCAGTTCAAGTACATCTTCTGGTCCAAGTCCTATGTCCTTAGGAGTTCTCATAAGAGCTTCATATGCATAAATCTTACCGGTCTTCGCACTTACGATAGGCTGGAAGTTATATGTAAGGGCATTGTCATCAAGAAGATGGCGGATTTTGTTATCCCTTACATATTCTGTTTCCTGTCTTCTGAATGCATCAGGTGAAAACAGATGTGGCTCAGTCTTATGGAAAAGTGTCGCCTCATACAAACTGAAGTTGGTATTGCTTATCATCGTATCGATGTCACTTGCATGCTTAGGGAAACTTGAATAACCGCAATATACGTTAAAACTTTCAGTTGTAGCAAGTTTTGAAAGTACTTTTCTGATGTCATTAACAACATCATCAAAAATATTCTTAACCATATCAAGGTCAATATCACATACAAGAAGCACAATCTCATGACCTGATTTACATCCGCTGACAATCTTTCTGTCGCCCATCTTGGTTTCAAGATTCTTGAAAATCTCACCAATCTCAGCCATTGTGTCAGCAGATCTCTGGTATCCTACGAAATGTCTTAAATGCTCAATACCCTCTAACTGGAATGAAGCAAGATAACAGCTGCTTAGTGCCAGCTGAAGATGGCTGTCAGCCTTCTCCAAAAATACATCATAATAATACAGACCAATTTCCGGGTCCACATCAGTTGACGTCATTAAATTGTTGTAAATTGGAACATCTTTACGAGAAAATGCAACTATCATTTTATAAGCGATGGTAATACCAACACCTAACAAAACAACACCTGCAATAAGATAAATATATGTGACTAAATATCCAAGACCTGTATAAACTAAGTTAAGAACACCAACGGCAATAAGTAAAAAAGCAAGGACAATAAAAACATTCTCAGTAACAAGATAATATCTGATCTTGTTATATGAACCCTTCTGAGACTGTTTCTCTTTTTCCTTGTTTTTCTTCTCTTGTTTCTTTTTCTTATTAACCTGATCTTCGAAACTCATTCCCTGTAACCCATACTCCTAAAGTAGTATATCCCACTAACTGTATAATTATAACATAAAAATGCATAATATGCCATAAAATTTTATATTTTACACCGGAAAAGCCAGCAGTGATAACTTGGAAAAAATCAGTTCCTCCATAACAAACTCTTCCCCGCTGTTACAAAGTGCTTCAAACTCCGGTAATTTAAGGACTTTGCTGACATAATGCCTGCCCTTTTTATCCTCCACATACTGTCCTACCTTAAATTTAAGTTTAAGCTGATCAATTATCTGTTTGCCAAAGGTCTCATTATTAAGCGCCATTATGGCATCCGCAATACTTCCTTCTTCACCAACAAGCGGAATAAAATGCTTATTCACAATGGCCTTAATTTTGAAAGGAACGTCTTCCCAGGCTACTATCTCCCCCATGGACATACGTCCCCCAATAAAAACATGGCTTATATCCTGCATGGAATATTTAAAATCTCTGTCTTCCATCTCTATTCCTCTGAAATAAATTCTATGCTGCCGGCCATTTGGAGTATGTCTTCCAGATCCTCGACTGAAATCGAGAGTTCTGTTGCAACCTCAGCCTTTGTAACCTTACGCTCCAGGCCTTCACTCATTGCCTTGGCCTTGTTATATACCATATCTGCTCTTTGGGACCACTCATTGCCAAGGGCTGAATTCTCATTATCCTGATAACATATCTCTTCCATCGCAGCCATTACGCTCTGAATAATGATATCATCCGCATTCTGGAAATCATCCTGAGTCTTAAGTGAATTAAGAACTGTTGCCAAAGCCACATTTCCTTCACCGATCAGATCCTCAATCGGAGTACCCTGACCTATGTAAAGTCTGGTTAAATCCACAACTTTAGGAAGATAAGCTAAGATAATGGCATCAATCATATCCTTCTCGCCATTATAGAGTCTTAAAAGATATGTCTTAATAGTATCATCATCAATCTTCGGCAATTCATCAAGTTCCTTAAGATACATATCAATATATCTTACATCTTCCTGATTCTCATTCTCACTGGCCGGAGCCTCTCCATCCACGCTGATTCCCGCATTGGAAAGATAAACGGACACTAAGTCATACTGCTCCTTGGTAAGATTCATATCCTTAAAGGCATCCTTAATATCCTCGGAAGTTACAACGCCTCCTAAGTCCTCTGCATTATTCTTAAGTTCATTTAATTTATCAATGAATAAACTTTCCTTAAAATCCATGTTTTCTCCTACATCATTCCTTAATATGCTCATGGTCATAAATATGCTTCTCGCAGTACTCATGTGTACCACTGCACTTTGAGCAGTATCTGAATGTCATATCCGGATCAGAAATCTCCGTACGTCCGCATATTGTACATTTATGAATATACATTGGAACCACATCGGCTCCGCCTGATTTATGAGCAGATTTAACATCACCCTGATGCTTCTTGATATTAACGGTTTTACCCCGGGACTGTCTCTTGAATTTAGCCATCCTCATGGCACTTCCTGCTCTTCTGAAGAGATTATTTCTGTAAAGCAGATAGAAAATAAAAGTATTAAGTAAACTTGATCCAATTACCACGCTATAAAGAATACCTGACATGGTGCCCATTTGGACAAATGCATTAATTATATCCACAATCAGAATAATAACTTCAAAAATACCCATCCACTTAATCTTAATCGGAATTACAAAGAACAGATAAATCTTCATATCCGGATACATAAGCGCAAAAGCAAGAAAGATGGAAAGGTTTATGTAATAAATACTGAATACCGGTGATATCGCAGCATAGAAATAACTTCCGCCCATGGCAAAAGGACAGTCCGCTCCCTGAGCCATGACCATCATCGCATTATATCCGCTAACCGTATCCTTATAGAAAATCTGGAAAATAACAAAAAGAACAAAGGCTCCGATAACGGTAAATATAATACCGGAGAATATATATAAATTAAAATAGAACTTACCCCACACACCCTCTAAGGTATGACCAAGGCTGTAATAGAAATACAGCACAATCAGGATAAATAAAAGGTTAGATGCCTCCGGTACAAGTACCCATGTTATGAGTCTCCATACCTGACCATGCAAAATTGCATATGGATTAAGGCTGATAAAATTCATCCACTGCCCTCCTATTGGAAGAAGTGACATAAAATACCCGAATCCATAACATATAACAATATATAGCGGCAAATTTTTGATGGCATACTTACCATATTTGCGTTCTATTTTTTCCATTAACTTACCCATATTTACCTCTTACTGTTCTCCGATGCTGTTAACATCATATGGTGTAGCCTGATATACATAGTAGTTCAGCCAGTTGCTGTACAGATTGATACTGTGGGAACGCCACTGAAGAAGCGGCTTGTTCTCTACATTATCATCCGGGAAATAATTAAATGGAATATCCGGATTAAGACCTTTCTTCATATCCCTGTCATACTCATTCCTGAGAGTATATCTGTCATATTCCGGATGACCTGTAACGAATACCTGCTTTCCGCCTTCTGACATGCAGATATATATTCCAGGCTCCTCTCCTTTGGCAAGCACCTTAAGATTTGAATTATTCTCAACATCTTCAGTACTTACTCCTGTATATCTTGAATGAGGTGCATAAAATACATCATCAAATCCTCTTACCAAAGGCTCTTTACGATTTAAAACCCTGTGAGGATATATTCCAACCAGTTTCTTTGGAAGTTCATGTTTTTCAATTCCAAAATGATAATATAATCCCGCCTGAGCGCCCCAGCAGATATGAAGCGTGCTGGTTACATTCTTCTTGGACCATTCCATGATATTGCACAGTTCTTCCCAGTAATCCACCTCTTCAAACTTAAGCTGTTCTACTGGCGCACCTGTAATAATAAGTCCGTCAAACTTCTGATCCTTAATCTCCTCATAATGTGTATAGAACTTATTCAAATGGCTTGCAGAAGTATTCTGCGATATATGGCTTTTAACATTTAAGAAAGTAACATCCACCTGAAGTGGTGAGTTCGATAATACTCTGAGAAGCTGTAATTCAGTCTCCTCCTTAAGGGGCATCACATTAAGGATTGCCACCTTAAGTGGTCTGATATCCTGATGCATCGCCCTGGTGTCATCCATCACAAATATATTTTCATTTTCCAGAATCTCCTTTGCAGGAAGATCACTTTGAATTTTAATTGGCATTTAAGTTACCACCTTTACAATTAGTCATAACCTTTTAATTATAATATTTTTCCTGAATTGTTACAAGTAGTCGCCAGGTTCCTGTCGCGCCATTTATAATCAGCTCAAGAATTCCTTAATAAAGTCTTCTTCACTTATAATACGAACTCCCAGTTCTTTCGCTGTCTTGTTCTTTGAAGATGTGGATTCCACATCATTATTGATAAGCGCATATGTCTTTGAAGAAACCGAGCCCGACACCTTGCCGCCCCTGCTTACAATAATATCCTTAAGTTCCGACCTGTCCTTGTAATTATTAAGCGTTCCGGTAATTACGAAAGTCTTGCCAAATACAGGATTGCTGCTGTCAGCTTTTTCTTTATGAATAAGTCTTACCTCTTCAAGCAAAGCCTTAAATACTGCCCTGTTTTCTTCATTTCTGAAATATTCGCAGAAAGTTCCTGCGATTACATCTCCAACCTTATCGGCCTGTGCCACCTCTTCTTCACTGGCATTAATAATTTTTTCAATATCATCATCAAAGAAATCACAGATTATTCGTGCCGTTGCAAGGCCGATATTTTCGATGCCAAGACCATATATAAGTTTTGAAAGTTCCACATCTCTTGATTTTTCAACAGATGCAATAATATTCTCATATGACTTAATTCCGAATCCATCCAGAGAGACAATCTCATCTTTAAATCTGTCCAGATGAAAGAAATCCACATAGGTCTTGATATAGCCTCTTTGCACGAATTTTTCAATTGTCATCTCAGATAAGCCCTCAATATTCAGGGCATCTCTTTCAGTGAAATGCGTCAGGGATTTAATATGCTTAACCGGGCACTCAGGATTTATGCAGTATAAAGACATAACATCATTTTCATTCTTAAGTTCTGTCTCACCGCCACATGTAGGACAGGTTTTAGGAATCTCCACATTATTACTCTTGGTAAGATTCTCTTCAATCTGCGGAATTATCATGTTGGCTTTATAAACCCTGATTTTGTCGCCAATACCAAGTTTCAGCGAACGAAGTACGCTTACATTATGAACGCTGGCTCTTTTAACCGTTGTACCCTCAAGCTCAACCTCATCAAAAATCGCCACCGGGTTAATAAGTCCCGTTCTCGACGGACTCCACTCAATCTCACGAAGTGTAGTCTCTGCAATTTCATCTGCCCATTTAAATGCAATTGCATTCTTCGGCGCCTTAAGTGTTGTACCAAGCGACTTACCGTAAGCAATATCATCATATATAAGCACCAGACCATCTGACGGAATGTCATAGACTAAAATCTCTTTCTCGAAATATTCAATGGCTTCAAGTATATTGTCCTTATTTACCACCTTGTTAAATACAGTCTCAAAACCCTGTTCTTTCAGAAACTCCATCTGCTTTAAATGAGAGTTGGCAAAATCAACGCCCTCCGCTTCTACTAAACTAAAGGCAAAGAATCTTACTCTTCTTTCAGCAGTAACCTTGCTGTTTAACTGTCTTACAGAGCCGCTGCAAAGGTTTCTCGGATTCTTATATTTGCTTTCGCCATCCGGAATACTGCGATTTATTGCTTCAAAATCCTTATATCCTATAACTGCCTCGCCTCTTATTACAAGATGTCCCTTATATGAAATTTTTCTTGGAACATTCATAAAAGTTTTGGCATTATTGGTTACAAGTTCTCCCACCTGACCGTTGCCTCTTGTAACTGCCATGGATAGTTCCCCATCATCATAAGTTAATACAACGGTAAGTCCGTCAAGTTTCCATGACAGTAATCCTGTATTATTGCCAAGCCAGTCTCTTAATTCTTCTCTTGATTTTGTCTTGCCCAGCGACAGCATCGGCTTCTCATGAACCATCTTAGGCAGGGAATCCACTGCTTCATAACCAACCTTATTAGATGGAGACGCTGCAAGTACAACACCTGTCTCCTCTTCAAGAGTTGTTAATTCATCGCTAAGTTTGTCATATTCATAATTGGACATAATCTCTTCATCATAAGCATAATAATGCTCAGATGCTTTGGTAAGTATGTCACAAAGTTCTTTCATTCTGGCAATTTTATCAGTTGTTTCCATTAGTATTCACCCCTGTAATTCTATATAAATTCCTTAATTCTTCTTCCGTTAAATATCTGCTTTCACCACTCTTAAGGTCTCCAAGCATGATATTGCACACCCTGACTCTCTTAAGGCTCATAACGTTAAGATCAAACTCAGCGCACATTCGTCTTATCTGCCTGTTTAACCCCTGGGTAAGAATAATGTCAAAAGACTTATCTCCAAGTCTTTTAACCTTGCATTTCTTCGTAGTCACATCAAGTTCCGGAAGATATACGCCCTCTCTTAATTTATTTAAGATACTGTCATTTATATCTTCCTTAAGCGTAACCACATATTCCTTCTCATGATTATTCCTGCTTCTCATCATGGCATCAATCAAATCACCATCATTAGTCATAATAAGAAGGCCTTCCGAATCCCTGTCCAGCCTGCCCGCATAGTTAAGCTTCGGCTCATGCTTAAATACCATATCTATTATAACATCCGCATGTGGGTCATTATTGGTACACGTAACACCTACCGGCTTATAAAAAGCACAGTAATATTTATCCTTAACCTTGGCTTCTTTGCCATTCACCATTACAACATCGCCGTCAGCCACCCTGTCTCCGGCCACCGCCACCTTACCGTTAATGGTAACAACGCCCTCTTCTATTAACTTGTCCGCTCCCCTTCTTGTGCTCACTCCGCACATCGCCAGGTACTTATTCACTCTACATTCCATATGTTGCCACTAGGGACGGGGTAATGTGCACCTAGATGCACATTACCCCGTCCCTAGTGGCATCTATTCCTTTTTAAGAAATGCCGGTGAGGTCATCACCGGCATCTGCATTTTACTATGATTTTCAATTCAATTACTGAACATATTCTGATTTAATGAATGCATCCTGTCCATTGTACTTAACCTTGGTCCAGCCGTTGCTTAACTTCTCAACAAGTTCAAACTTATCGCCGGCCTGGGCAAGTACAACTCTCTCAGCATCCATGCTTGCTTCCTTACGAACATTAACATTCTCGGAAACAGTTACATATGTCTTATCTGGATCTGTTGCCTGAGTATCATCACCACCTACAGGAACAAGATAATCGGATTTAATGTAACCTTCCTGTCCATTGTAGATAATCTTACTCCAGCCGTTAACCTTGGTCTCTAATCTTGTAAGTTCAGCTCCTTCAATTACAGAACCAATCTTCTCTGCATTCTCGGAATCAGATGCTCTTACATTAACCTTGGTTGTGGCCTTAACAATTTCAGGTGCATTATTAACAGGTGTTGTAGTCTCATTGCCATCGCCATCTGTTGTACCGGTTTCAGTACCGGCATTGCCGTTTGCTGCTTCTCCTGCTTCATCGATAGCAATAAGCTTAGCCATCTCATCCTTAACAAGTGTCTCGAATCCGCCCATAAACTCAGCAAGCGCCGGGTCAGATGCAATTGCAACATTATAATCATCTGTTACCTGTGTAAAGAGGTCCTTTACTTCCTGTACTGAATATGCATCATAGAAATCCGACACCAGTTCCTGATCCATATCATCTCTTCTGTAAATGTAATACTTACCTGCACCATTAGGAGCATAGTAAAGACCTACAAGTCCCGGAAGTGTTGTATCATAATTCACCATCTTAATATCATAGGATACATATACATAGTATGAATCAGGAGCAAAACCATCCTGTGTATAACAGGTAATGTTCTCATAAGATTCAATGTAATTACTCTTAACTGCTATGTTAAAAAGTTCATTATCGCTGATATATTCAACGTATTCCTTAATCTTGTCCTGATCATTGTTTGCAAGTGCAGTATAGTAATCAGTCATGGCGCTGTTAATGAAATCATAAGCATTAGTCTTAAGAGAAAGATCTCTTTCTCTGTCCTGAACAGCTACAACTTCTTCTCCTTCACCTGATTCGCCTGCATCCTGTTTAAGAGCTAAAACTGCTACTAAAGCGATAATACCGCAAATAACTACAAAGATTATACAGGAACTTACAAAATAATGTCCTTTTATAACATTCCACGCTTTTTGAAACATAACTAACCCTTCACATATCTTTTATATTGCTATGCGCCCGACAGGAATCGAACCTGCATTAAAGGCGTCGGAGGCCTTCGTTCTATCCATTAGACTACGGGCGCCCACTAGCAGTAGTGCAATTGTTACAAAAATATTACACCACTGCCCATAATAATAACATATTTAGATATATTTGTCTAGTTTTAGACTATGACGCCGCACATATCTCCTGGCACACCCTTAACTCCTGTTCATCTTTTAAATACTCATATACTTCATATGAGAGTATTTCATCCCTTGCAACCTTGGTATTATTAACCTCTTTCACCAGTTCCTTAATATAGCAAAGGTCTATATTTCCATTATCCGGAACCAAAATCACCTCATGAACAGAACTTGGAATAATATACAAATTGGCATCCATCTTCTCCGAAATCTTCGGAAGCACCTCTTCATAAAGGAAACACCCTGCCCCATTAATCTTCTTTTCATTAGTCAGGATTATCATGGAGTAATCGTCCTCCAAATCATCGTCTCCAAATATATCTCTTGTAAATCCAAGATGTCTGATAAACTCTCCCATTGTTATGGTCTTAACCTTCAGCATCTCCGGAGTATTCTTTAAAGCGTCCCTGATTAAAATATCTCTTTCAATGCCCCACATCTCCAGATGCTCATTTCTAACCTGTATTGATGCAACGCATGATTTATCATCTTCCAAAAGATAATAAAAGCACATGGCCAGATCAAGCACCTTCGTATGAGGTATCTCCTCAAGCAAAGACTTATTCTTCTCGTAATTAATAAGTTTAAAAGCAAGCCTCTTTCTTACTATTTCATAGTCAAGAAAATCATTCTTATTAAACTTAAGTTTATTCGCCCCATCCTTATAACTTCTCTCCAAAAGATCAAGAATATCCTCTGTTGTTGCACCTTCCAAGTACTTCTCATACATGCCGTTTAAATAAATGGTCGGTGATATATCGCTATCCTCCCCATCGGCCGCACCCATGCAAAGCCCTTGCAAAATCACATCATTGTTCTTTCTCACATCAATAAGCCTCACATTCTCATATCCTCTTTCATTAATCATTTTTTCTTTAATATTGTTACAAAAATCTTTATATGTCATATATTTCTCCTTTTTATTTATACATTTTTTATCCTCCTCAGCGCACAAAAAAAGCAACGGACTCGCATCCGTTGCCTTAATAAACTTAAATATGATCTAAATTAAACTCTTGATAAGTACTCGCCAGTTCTTGTATCAATCTTAATCTTATCACCGATCTCAACAAAAAGTGGAACTGCTACCTGAGCACCTGTCTCAACAGTTGCAGGCTTTGTAGCACCTGTTGCTGTATCACCCTTGAAGCCCGGCTCTGTCTCTGTAATCTCAAGTTCTACAAAGAGAGGTGGCTCAATAGCGAATACTGATCCGTTATGAGAACAAACCTTAACCATTTCATTCTCTTTAACGAACTTAAGTGCATCGCCAACTTCGTCTTTATTTAAAGAGATCTGCTCATAAGTTTCATTATCCATGAAATTATACATATCTCCATCTGCATATAAATACTGCATATCCTTACGATCAATACGTGCCTGAGGACATTTCTCAGTTGGTCTGAAAGTCTTCTCAACTACGCCACCGTTCTTGATATTTTTAAGCTTTGTTCTAACGAAAGCTGCACCCTTACCCGGTTTAACGTGCTGGAACTCGATAATCTGAAAAACATTTCCCTCTAACTCGATAGTAATGCCATTTCTAAAATCTCCGGCAGAAATCATTGTCATTCCTCCTAATTCAATTAACTTACATAATCATACTGTTTAATTTTATTACATCCCCTGCAATATTTCAAGTAATTTTTACAAAGCTAATCCTGAAGCAGTTCCAATTTATCCTCTGCATATTCAATATTTGGATTAAATGCCATAATAGCCATCATGATAAGCGGGAAGAAAATAGCCAGCACGCAAAATCCTGTCTCTCTGCCAAAAGCATGAGCTAAAGCATAATTAGCATATCCTTTAAGTACTAAAGATACAAGTCCAATCACTCCTCCAATTATTGAGAAAAGACCTGTGACAGCCAAAAGAGTACCATCTACAACATTATTATTTGTAGATAAATTAGCAACATTCGTAACTCCTTTTGAAACAATATTTATACCTGTAGCACCAAATGTAAAAACAAGATCAAGTATAAAAATTAAAATCGTGGTCTTACGGTTAAATGAAATATCATATACAGCCCACCTGTTATAGATAGGAATAATGCCCTTCCACCATGCACCCGGCTCTGCCTTATTAATCAGCATACACCTTACTACAGTCATAAAAATTGATACAATAATAACAAATAGAAGAAGTATTACATAAATAATAAGAAATGCTCCTACAAATGACATCGCTGCAGCTGCGTTCATAAATAAAATCCCCTTTCTAACTTAAAACTTAAACTATATTTTCATTCTCATTATAACGACTGAGAATTATTGCCTCAAACTTACGCTTAATTACAATCTGTATTTCTTCTTTGGCATTAATAGGCTTAACCAAAATCGACTTAAGTCCCATACTTTTGGCTCCCCACACATCTGTAAAAAGCTGGTCCCCCACAACAAAAGTATTATTCTTGTCGGTCCCCATTTCCTTCATTGCTTTCTTGTAATTCATGGTAAGAGGTTTTGCTGCCATCGAAATAAAAGGAACTCCAATATCCTTATTGAACATCTCAACTCTTGCCCTGCTGTTATTCGAAAGAAGGAAAACCTTAAAGCCCATATCCCTTAAATTATTAATAAGGTCAATGGCTCTCTCATCAGCCGGCTCCCCATGCGGCACCAGCGTATTATCAATGTCAAAAATCACGCCCCGATATCCATCGTCGTATAACATCTGAAAATCTATTGAATATGTCGAATCCAGATACTCATCCGGATAAATCCATTTAAACATCCTGTCTCCTATGCATTCGCCGCGCCCTACGCCATCGCACTTTGCTCCCACAGCACCTCACGTTACCGCGCCCTACGCCATCGCGCTTCGCCAAAACGCCCTACACAAACGCACTCTTAATTAACAGCTTCGTATATTCATGCTCCGGCTTAAAGTATACTTTATTCTTATCCCCCATTTCAACTATTTTACCATCTTTCATAATCGCTATGCTGTCGCACAGATTATACATGGTCCTCAAATCATGGGAAATAACAATAATTGTAAGGTCGGTCTCATCCCTTATCTGCTTTAGCGTCTCAATTATCTGCGCCTGAATTGTCACATCAAGCGCCGACACCGGCTCATCTGCAATCAAAAGCCCGATATCACTAAGAAGCGCCAGTGCTATGGCCGCTCTCTGCCTCTGTCCGCCGCTCAGTTCCCCCGGCTTATAATCAATATATTCCTCAGGAAACTTAACCTTGATAAGAATGTCATTAATTATCATTTTCTTCTCATTCTTATCCTTAATTCCCCTTAGTTTCAGCACTTCCATCATCTGCGCTTTTACAGAATAATAAGGATTCAGTGACCCGTAAGCATTCTGGAATACCATCCCACGCTTACACTCACATAAAATCCCCGCCTCCACCTTATTTATTCCAACAATACACTTGGCAAGCGTACTCTTACCGCAGCCGGACTCTCCCGCAAGCCCCACAATCTCGCCCTTTTTCACGCTAAGATTGATGCCTTCAAGCACATTCTTACTTTCCGACCTGTCCCAGAAAGGCTTTGGATAAGCATATGTTAAATTGTCAATGCGAAGAATCTCCGCCTTATCCTTATTATCCATAAAATCCTCTTTTATCAAACCTCTACCTTAGGGATTGCTGCAATAAGTTTCTTGGTATAATCCTCTTTCGGATTATTGTAAATATCATTTATATTTCCACTTTCAACCACTTCGCCCTTCTTAAGCACCACAACCTTGTCACATAATACCTTAACAAGGCTTAAATCATGAGATATAAAAAGGATCGCCGTATTTTTCTCTTTATTAATCTTCTTAAATAACTCAATAATCTGTGCCTGCACAGTTACATCAAGCGCTGTGGTAGGCTCATCAGCAAGCAGAAGTTTAGGCTCCATCATAATCGCCATGGCAATTATTACTCTTTGCTTCATACCGCCACTTAATTCATGTGGATACATTTTATATATATTTTCAGCATCAGATAAGCCTGCTTCTTTTAAGGCCTCTATCGCTCTGGCCTTCCTGTCCGGATAAAGTTTCTTATCCTTATCGTGAAGCACAAGAACTTCTTCTAACTGCTTCCCAATTCTTATCAGCGGATTCAAAGAAGAATTCGGATCCTGAAATATAAATCCAATCTCCTTTCCTCTTATATCCTCTATCTCCTTCTCAGAGCAGGAAAGCATATCTTTGCCGGCATATTCAACTCTACCACTGATTACAGCATTCTTCTCTTTAAGAAGTCCCATGGCAGCAAGGCAGCTCAAACTCTTACCGGAGCCTGATTCACCTACAAGCCCCAGGATTTCTCCCTCACCCACATGCAGGCTCACATTGGATACAGGCACTTCCTTAATGCCATGATCATAGAATTCAATTTTTAAATCTTCTATTGTAAGCACTGTGCCAGGAACCTCCTTCTGAGACCAGACCAAGACCAATGAGCAAAACAATCATTATCACTCCCACAATAATAATATAATGCGGAGCAGTTGCAAGATAACCCTGCGCCTGGGATATCATATTTCCAAGACTCGCTGCAGGCGGCTGAAGGCCAACGCCCAGATAACTAAGGCCCGCCTCAGCTAAAATACTGTTATTAAAAGCAATGAACATACAATTTATGATAATCGGATAAACATTAGGCAGAATCTCCCTGAATATAATTCTTAAATGGGAACTGCCGTACATCCTCGATGCCAGCACATAATCACTCTTTCTTATGACATGAAATTCCGACCTTATCATTTTGGTAAAAGAAGGAATCATTGCAAGAGAAAGGGCCAGAATAACATTAAACATGTTGCTGTTAAAAAGGCTCACAAATAAAAGCGCAAGAATAATGCTTGGAATTGCAAAAAGCACGTCCACAATTCTCATTATTACTGCATCAACCACTCCGCCAAAATACCCGCACACAGCTCCTATGATAACCCCGGCCATTCCGCCAAAGAATGTGGATGAAAGGCCGATAATCAGGCTGTTTCTAAGGCCATACTGCACTCTTACATAGATGTCCCTTCCATACTGGTCGCATCCAAAGAAATGCTTAAATGACGGTGTGGCTAATTTATCAGAGAGATTCATGTAATTGCCATCATAAGGCTCATAAAAAAGTCCTATAAGTACAAAAAGCACGAATAAGCCAAGTATCACATATCCAATTACTAAAGAGGAATCAATTCGTTTCTTCATCACAAATCCTCCCTGATTCTTGGATCAATTACTGCATGAATAATATCATTCAAAGTTCCGATTACAACTATACTTGTGGCAATAATCAGGATAATTCCCTCAATTACAGGATAATCCCTTGTGCTTATGGCATTAAGAAGACATCTTCCAAGTCCTGGAAGAGCAAAAACCTGCTCCACAACTATACCCTGAGCTATCATATCCGCAAGTATCATACTGATAAAAGTAATTGTTGGCATAATCGCATTTACTAAAATATGCTTATATAATGCTCTTCCATTGCTGTTTCCTTTGGCAAGGGCAACTTTAACATAATCCTTCTTCTTCTCTTCAAGTATGCTTGAACGAAGAAGTCTTATACACATGGCACATTTAGGAAGCGATAATGCTAGAGCCGGACATATCATATATCCCATAAATCCCCAGAAATCCTTATTATATGCAATATATCTTCCCGGAGAAAAAAACTTAAAAATAATTCCAAATATAAATGTAAGTATAATTCCAAGCAAAAATGGCGGCATCGACATAACAACCTGATTATTGATTTCTATGAAGTTCTCCCATTTTGTCTTATCAACATGCGCAAGCAGCATTCCAACAGGAATTGAAACTACTGTAACAATAATTAAAGACATCAAAGATAAAACAATATTTATAAAGATTCTCTCGCCTATTAACTGCGACACCTTCATTCCATAGGTATAGGACTTGCCAAAATCCAGAGTACATACTCCGCCTATATATCTGAAATACCTGACAAGCGCCGGACCTTCCAGACCATACTTTAGCCTTAAGGCTGCAAGACTTTCCTCAGTCGCATTAATACCTAATTTATTAACCGCCGGATCACTTGGAATTATGCTAAAAAGCATAAAAATAACAAAAGAGACAGCCAAAACGGTTACTATTAGTATTATTAACTTCTTAATAATATATTTAACCATTTTAACTGTCTCCCATATAAAGAGTATTACTCTGCTTCTACCGGTTTAATCTTGCTTACATCGATGATATACATCGGATAGAATTCATATCCTTCGTAATCTTTGCTAATTGCCACGAACTCAGGTAAATCCTGAATGTAAACATTAGCTGCATCCTGAGCCAGGATTCTTTCACAAGCCTTGTATAACTCAACTTCTTCATCAGTCATGCAGGTTGATGCTTTTTCATAAGCACTGTCAAAAATCGGATTATTATAATTCGTAAAATTATTGTCCGCATCAGATACAAATCTTGAAAGCAGTGCGCTTGCTGTAAGTGTTGGTGCATCAACACCAATTACTGTAGCTTCATAATTTCTTCCAAGATATGTCTCACTAAGCCATGTATCCCAGTCTACTGTTTTAACCTCTGCAGTAATTCCAACCTCTGCAAGCTGCTGACTAATTGCAAGTGCTGTATCAACATGCTGCTGATAGTTTGAAGGAACTGTAATTGAGAATGAGAATCCATCCGGATATCCTGCTTCTTCAAGAAGTTCCTTAGCCTTCTCAGTATCCTTAGGATAAAGGCCAACTAATGACTCATCAAAATACTTTGAGAAATTAGGATATATACTTGAACCAATTGCTTCTCCAGGTGGGTCAGCAACAAACTTTCTAACCTCTTCCTCATCAATTGCATAGCACATAGCCTGTCTTACTCTGCCATCAGCGAATGGCTCGAAGTTATGATTAAGGTACATAGCCTGAACTAAGTTCATTGAGCCCTTAAGTACGTTATAATCCTCTTCGCTGATTGAATTAACCTGTGCCTCTGTAAGGTGGCAGATCATATCAATTGAACCACCGTTTAATTCCATTGCAATGGTATCAGGATTAGTACAAATCTTGAAAACTACTTCATCAATATAACCCTTTTCTCCGTAGTAATCTTCATTTAATTCCATGATTACATTTTCCATTGGAGAATGGGATACATACTTGTATGGTCCTGTACCAATAGCCACATGATCAGGATCCTCATTTGACTTTGGAATGATTGCTGCTTCAACTGTTGCCAGTGAAGGAATCAGATCCTGACTTGGCGCGCTAAGAGTTACCTTAACGTGACTATCATCTACTACAGCTACATCTGTAATAACAGAAAAAGCCGCCATAGTAGGTGTTCCACCATCTATGCCGGCAAATTTACGAATTGAATATTCGACATCCTCTGCCGTAACTAAAGATCCATCGTGGAACTTAACACCATCCCGGAGTTCGAAAGTATATTCCAAAAAATCCTCCGAAACTTCATAACCACTTGCTACAGCAGGTTCGATATTTCCATCACAATCTGGCTTATATAAGCCCTCATAGACATTGAAGAAGATTTCTTTGGTTCCGGCCGCTGTCATCTTATGTGGGTCCAGACTCTCTTCAATATCCTGACCAATTCCGATTGTTATAGAACTCGAAGAACCTGACTTACCACCTCGGCATCCGCCAAGTGCAGCAGCAAGTGTAAGCAAACAAACAAGACATAATAACAGTCTTTTCTTCATAGCTTACTCCTCCTTATTCTATGAATATATTTAATTGTATTACTACCTAAATTAAACTTAATTAAGCATCTTCTTAAGTTCGTCCATGAATGTATTAACATCCTTGAACTCACGATATACTGAAGCGAATCTGACATAGGCAACAGGATCAAGATCCTTAAGCTTATTCATAATAAGTTCGCCAATGTAATCGCTTGGTATCTCTTTCTCTTCTCTGGAAAAAATATCCGTCTCAATATCATCTACCATCTTGGTCATGGCCTGTGCTGAAACAGGTCTCTTATGGCAGGCTCTTAAGATACCGCCTTCAATCTTCTTACGATCATAGGCTTCTCTTGTCATATCCTTCTTAATGATAATAAGAGGAATTGTTTCTATTTTCTCGTATGTAGTGAATCTCTTACCACATTCATCACATACTCTTCTTCTTCTGATTGAATTATTGTCTTCCGCAGGTCTGGAATCAATAACTCTTGTATTCTCATGGCCACAAAATGGACATTTCATAAATTAAATCTCCCCTTATTCTGCGCTTTTGTTATCTCCTTTTTTAAGGAAACTTGGAATACTTATTGATTTATTCCTTGCGGCAACTGTACTTGGCATTGGTCTTGCTACTGTACCCTGAGGTTTTGTTGTTGTAGCATTACCTGCACCGATATTAACCTGTCTCTGTGTACCTGAACCAATTGTTACACCACCTGCAGGTCTTGCAGCAGTTGTTCTGTTAGCTGTAAAACCACCGACTGCCGGTCTTGTAAATGCTGGCTTTGATCCACCAACTGAAGCATATTTAGGCGCTCCGTACTTGGATGAAGCCGGCTTTGAATAAAGACCTGTAGCAATAACTGTAACCTTACATACATCAGCTTCAGATGGGTCATATGCACATCCTAAAAGAACGTTTACATCTTCACCTGTAATATCTGTAATATACTGAGGTGCATCATATGAATCCTTAAGTGAAACATCACCTGATAAGAAAACGATAACATCTGATGCTGACTCAATTGTTGTCTCCAAAAGTGGGTTGTTAACAGCAGCCTGAACAGCTTCAGATGCTCTGCTCTCACCCTTACCGATACCTGCACCGATATGTGCAATACCCTTATCTCTCATTGCTGTTGAAATATCAGCAAAGTCAAGGTTGATAATACTTGGCTTTGTAATAATATCAGTAATACCTGATACTGTTGACTGTAAAACTTCATCAGCCTTTCTAAGAGCATCGCTTAATGATGCATTCTTGTCACAAATATCAAAAATCTTATCGTTAGGAATTACGATAATTGTATCTACATTCTCTTTAAGTCTTGCAATACCTTCTTCAGCATTGTTGAATCTTACCTTACCTTCATGTTTGAAAGGTCTTGTAACAACACCTACTGTAAGAATGTTAAGGCTCTTTGCGATCTCAGCAACAACAGGAGCAGCACCTGTACCTGTACCGCCACCCATACCACAGGTAACGATAACCATATCTGCATCCTTAATTGCTTCAGCAATCTCTTCTCTTGATTCGTTGGCAGCTTCCTCACCAACTTCCGGTCTTCCGCCGGCACCAAGACCTTTAGTAACCTTCTCACCAATTGCTATCTGCTTTGGAGCAAGGCTCTTATCCAAATCCTGTTTATCAGTGTTGACAGCAACTAATTCAACACCTTCAATCTTATCTTCAATCATACGGTTAATAGCGTTATTTCCGCCACCACCGACACCTACAACTATAATCTTAGCAGGCACATCCGATCTTTCCTCATGGACCTCAATCATTTCCTTACCTCCAAAAAAATTTAATTTAACACAAAGTTTTATCTAATTTTACACGCAAAAAATTATACACAAACAAGTGCACACACTATATATTACCGAATTTTTCAAGATTTAGCAATACTTTTACAACATTTTGTTATTGTAAACCACAATTAATCTTCCTGAAAAATTATGAATGAATCCAAAGCGTCAAATTCCCTTAAGTCCAAAACTCCGCTTTTACCGTCCAATTGCCCTATAATATTAGGCAATTGCATCATCTTCACCTCAATGTTGTCATTGCCAAGAAGCACTCTTACATTCTCGAAATAAAGCGTAATATTGTAATAATCATCGAAATAAATCTTATCCGCACCTAATTCATATTTATTAAGCATCTGGGTAATATCAAGAATATGAGTAAATATTTCATCATTTTCAACAGGAAGCGGCTGATACATAACCACATGGTCAAAATTAAGACCTGTAACCTGCACAACGCCCTTTGTCGGATAATCGGCGCTTTCCACCACTATTCCATCCCTGTCAAAATACAGATACTGTCCCAGCACCTTTACGCAGCCGGCCAGCGCCTTCTCGTAAACCGTGATACGAACAGTTTTATTATCTATAATTGAAACGTCCATTCTTTCAATGAATGGCACATCCGTAATACTCTTATTACTGTATTTGAGTTTAAGATAAACCGAATTCTCGCAGAGTTTATTGGTCATAACCATGTTCACAATATCCTCATAAGTATAATGCGCATTACCCTCAACCTGAATATCATCAACATGATAATTGCTTATAAGTACCGCCATGCCAATAATTACGGCAATAGCCAGCAATAATATTAAACTTAAACGTACTCTGCCTTTAAGGCTTAGTTTACCCATAAAACAATCCCTAATCTTCTATTTGTTTGGCGACATTCAGCACCAGTCCTATCTCCGCCAGCGCCATAATCAGAGCCGAACCACCCTGACTGATAAATGGAAGCGTAACACCGGTATTCGGGAATACACAGGTTGCAACACAGATATTGATAACTGTCTGAAGTGCAATGTGGAAGAAAACACCGAACACAAGCAGTGAACTGTGAAGATTATTAACTCTTCTTGCCACCATGTATAATACACCAAGAAGTGCAACGAATGCTGCAATTACCATTATTCCGCCAAAAATCCCCGTCTCCTCACATATAATCGAGAATATCATGTCATTCTGAGATTCAGGCAGGAATTTTAACTTCTGGATACTTCCGCCAATTCCCTTACCGAATATTCCACCTGAACCGATGGCATATAATGACTGAACCGGCTGGAAAGCCTCATCGCCGGCGTCAACTTTGGAAGGATCAGACCAAAGCAGATACCAGGTAACTACTCTGTTCCATCTCTTCATAACGACCAAAACTGCGCCTGCAACAATAATACCAATATATATGCCAAGCCATGCAATACCTGAACCGTCAAGTCTTGGCTTGTAACTTACTATCATAATCATCATGAAAGCTGTACCAACAACGATAATCGCACCTGAAAAGTTGTTGGCAATCGCTGCGATTAAGCCTGCTATATAGAGTGCAGGAATCATTAAGATGGCGTAGCCGCTCATTTTCCTGGTTAAGCCCTTATATGCAGGCAAAAGTTTGGCATAAAGGATAATAACCAGCATCTTACAGATTTCCGAAGGCTGCACGTTCATACCTACAGGTCCGATGGAGATTCTAACCCATCTTGTTGCACCGTTTACCTCAATTGCCGCATCAGGATTAACTATCTTCATGATAACGATACTTAACATGGAAATCGTGGCCAGAACCACCCATACCCACGGGCTTAATTTGCTGGTAAAGAATGTGGAATTAATTATTACAATTACCGCCATAATCACCATTCCTACAATAGCTGCACGAAGCTGACCTGTCAGGTAATAATATGAATTACCGCCTAATGAATCACTCATGCTGGCTGCATAGGAACTTGCAGAATATACCATTACCAGACCAAAGCCTGTAAGAAGAAGTGTCAGAATAAAAACATTAACACCTTCAGGATTGGTTGGAATTATCTGAGATAAAGTTATTCTTTTCCTGTCTTTCTTAGTCTTATCCATCTTAACTCCGAATTACTTAAGTGCATTTACATATTCTTTGAAGAGACGTCCTCTCTCTTCATAATTGTTGAACATACCCCAGCTTGCGCAGGCCGGTGATAATAATACAATGTCACCCTCTTTAGCCAGAGAAGCGCATATATCAACACATTCTTTTAAGTCTTTGGCTCTTTTAATATTGGTAAATCCATGCTTTCTTGCACAAATCTCAATATTATCTGCTGTCTGGCCGATAAGTACAAGTGCCTTAACCTTATCACCAAAACTATCTATCCACTCATCATAAGTGCTGTGCTTATCATAACCGCCGCCAATAAGAATTGTAGGTCTTGGCATAGCCTGAATCGCCTTAATTGCTGCATCCGGGTTCGTACCCTTGGAATCGTTATAATAATCAACACCCTTCAATGTCCTTACATATTCAATTCTGTGCTCTACTGCTGTGAATGTCTTAACTGACTTAACGATTGAATCAAGATCCACACCGTAAGAATAAGTCATGGCCATAGCTGCCATAATATTCTCAGCATTATGAATACCAAGAAGTTTGGTCTCGCTCATCTCAAGCACCTTTTTATTCACACCGTTCTCGGCAAGATAAATAATACCATTGTCAAAGAAGAAACCATTTGAAAGTACATTCTTTGATGAGAACCATACTACCTGAGCCTTAACACTCTCGCCAAACTTTCTTAATTCCTCATCATCGTAATTTAAAATCACATAATCCTTCGGTCCCTGATTCTTGCATATAGCCTCTTTGCAGGCAATATATGTAGCCATGTCACCATGTCTGTCAAGGTGATCCGGTGTAATATTTAATATGGCACTAACCTGTGGATGGAATGTATCAATTGTCTCTAACTGGAAAGAACTGATTTCTGCCACAGTAATGTCATCCACTTTTGTTTCAAGTGCAATATCTGTATAAGGAAATCCGATATTACCAACAACATAGGCTTTTCCATAGAAATCCTTAATAATATGACCTGTAAGTGATGTGGTAGTTGTCTTACCATTTGTACCCGTAATTGCAATGATATCCCCACGGCTTACAAGGGACGCCAGCTCAATCTCACCGATAATCTGTACATTATGTTTCTTAAGGATTGGCGCAATACCACGGTTAATCGGAACACCCGGTGACAAAACTGCCATATCCAGTTCATCCATCTCATCCTCATCAATCTGTCCGATAATGACAGTTGCCTTAAAATCAACCTTCTGTCTTAATTCATCTTTATTTAATTCTCTGTTTCCATCAAATAATTTAACATTTGCATTAAGCGCTGCAAGCAGTTTAACAGCCGCAATACCGCTCACGCCGGCACCAACAACAAGTACATTCTTATCTCTGAAATTCATATACATTCACTCCCTTTCCTGAAATTTTATAATCCCAACAAAGCAAAGAAACACATAATAGTTGTAAATATTGCAAACAGCGCAACAACTCTGGTCTCCTTCATTCCGCCCTTTTCAAAATGATGATGAATCGGCGCCATACGGAATAATCTCTTACCATGAGTAAGTTTAAAATAACCTACCTGTAACATTACGCTCACAACCTCTGCCAGATAAACAAAGGCGATTATGACAATGTACAAAGGAAGATTTGCTATATAGCATACGCCAACTACAAAGGCGCCAATAGCCAGGGAACCTGTATCTCCCATAAATACCGAAGCCGGATAAGCATTATATAATAAGAATCCAAGAAGCGCACCAAGCATAGCGCCAATGCATGGATCAATTTCTATTCCAAGAGTGTTAGTCGCGATAAGTAAGAATATACAAATCGGTATTGTTACCACAGAAAGAAGTCCGTCGAGACCGTCTGTAAAATTCGCCCCGTTATTTGTACCCACAATAACAATATATGCAAGTGGATAAGCAAGCCATCCTATATTCCACATATAACCGTTTGTAAATGGAATACGAAGAGCAAAAGAAATATCTGTCGCGAACTGCAAATATGCAATAAAAGCGGTAGCCAGCGCAAACTGCAGAAGCATCTTCTGCCATGCCTTAAGTCCGTCGGACCTGCGAAATACCACTTTGATGGAATCATCTATAAAACCGATAAGACCAAAGCCCAGAGTCAAAAGATTAACGGGAATTATTTCCGGGTAATCCTTAAAAAAGAACAAACTTGTGAGAGCAAAAGCCCCGAGTATCATTAATCCGCCCATAGTCGGGGTTCCCGTTTTAACAAGATGAGTTTCCGGTCCATCAGTTCTTACGGTTTGTCTTACCTTTAACCTCTTAAGAAATACCATTACTCCCGGACCGATAATTACTGAAATCACAAAAGAAATCAGTGTGGCCATTACGCCTGCTTTACTCATTTGTCGTCTCCTCCTCTATATCAGCACCTTCCTGGATGTAAAGAGTCTCTGCATCCTCAATTGGGAATCCCGTCTCCGGATCAACCCAGGCGCCTGTTTCAGGATCTATAGCATATCCTGTAGCTTCATCAATCTGCATTTCAACACTGTTGATTAATACTGTTTCACTTTCCTGCGGCTTATAAATATTTGCATTATATAAACCAAGTTCCTGTAATTCAGCCTGTTCTTCCTCTGTTAATTCCTCTGTCATAAATACATTAAGATATGGAAGAATCTCTGTAAAAATATCCTTGCAGATACCTGCAGCCTTACCTGTACCTTCGCTCTGTACCGGCAGGTTCGGGGTATCAATAACAACATAAACAAGATATTTCGGATCTTCAGTTGGCGCAAATCCCATAAATGAACAAACTCTGTCCGGGCTGGTTCTGTCTCTTACCTGAGCAGTACCGGTCTTACCACCTACCGAATAACCATAGGCTTTCGCTCTCTTACCTGTACCATAATCAACAACGCCCTTGCAGTATTCAATAATTTTCTCAGATGTGGAATTGGATATTGTCTGTCTGAGCATCTTAGGCTCGATATTCTCAACAACCGCGCCATCTGAATTGATAATCTTCGAAACCATTCTCGGCTGATAATAATATCCGCCATTAACCAGTGAACAGAAAGCACTGGCCATCTGAATCATTGTTACATTGAAGCCCTGTCCGAATGCACAGGTATCAAGTTCTGTAGGTCCCATTGTCGCCTGATTGAATACCAGCGATTCAGTAAAAGCCTCGCCCGTCAAATCTATATTTGTCTTCTGACCAAAGTTAAATGTACCAAAGTAATTAAGGTAATTCTCCTTACCTATAATTCTACCCATCTTAACCAGAGCCACGTTACATGACCATGCAACTGAATCCGCTACATTAAAATGACCGGCGTGACCACATCTGATCTTCGCACCGCCACCTGTGGCAATCTCACCTACACAGTCGAATTCTTCTTTTCCTGATAATGCGCCGCTGTCAAGTCCGATTGCAACCGTGAAAGGCTTTGCAACAGAACCCGGCTCATATGTACTTGTTACACAGAAGTTACTCCATAAAGTAGCAAGCGCATTGGTTTTAACAGATGAGTAGATACCATTTGAATCCTGCTCACCCGGAAGAGTAACTACGGTCGCAACCGAAGATGGTCCAAATCCCTGGTCTTCTGACTCTTCTCCCTCTTCGCCTTCCTCTTCAGGTTCATCTTCATCTTCTGTCTTAATATCTTCATTAACAGGCTCATTCACATCTTCGCTCTGCGCATTAAGTGAAACGCCTGCTGCAATTCTCGCTTCTTCCAAAGCTTCATCCTGCATCTTCTGCAGTTCTTCAAGTGTAAAATACTCGTACGGATCCTTGGCATCATTTAAGTCGAATCCCGGCGCACTTGCCATTGCAAGCACTGCACCCGTATCAACCTCCATTACAATACATCCGATATTATGAGCACCACCCTCGCCTTCTCTGTAATTATTGGCATATTCATCGTAGAAGGCGTTGATTTTTTCCTCGACAATTCTCTGAACATTACTGTCCAAAGTAAGCACAACCGTATTACCATCAACTGCCGGTACAATATTTCTTTCCTGATTCAGGTCATAGTTATAATAACCAAACTCTCTTCCGTCCGTACCATTAAGGTAATCATTGTAATACTGCTCAATTCCGTAACTACCCTTGTTACCAGGCTCTGTAAAGCCGATAACGTCAGCTGCAAGGCTGCCATTCGGATAATATCTTACATATTCTTCCTCAAAACTTACGCCGTAAATATTGTCAAACTTTGTAGTTACATCAGATGAAACATCGTTGGCAAAAGCCTCGCTCTTGGCCTCATTGAAAGCATCCATTTTCTCATAGCTCTGTCTCTTTGCAAATACCAGATATCTGGATCTCTCACCTTCAGGCTTATTAATTTCACTGATGATGAAATTACGAAGTTCTTCTTTGGTAGTAAGTCTTCCGCTGTCATCAGCAGTCATATCTTTACCAAAATAATTCCACAAAGCATCAACAGTATTGCCTGCATACTGGCCGTTAAAACCTTCCACGTCTGCGGCTCTGTCTGAATAATAGCCGATAATGGAAGTATCAATTATGATATTGTATACCTTCTGGGAATATGCTAAGGTTGTACCCTTGGCATCAACGATATCTCCTCTTTGATAAGGAAGAGTGGTTCCTGAGTAAGAAAGCTGGGATAAAACCGTTCTCTTATACTCTTCACCTTTATCGATATTAAGAAATATAACCCTTGCGATGGCAATGCCAAAAAGCAGGATTACTATAACATAGAAAAGAAAAACTCTAAGCCTGGCAGTTCTGACGATCTTCACAGGTTTTGGCTGCGCCTTCGCTTTCGCTTTCTCGTCTTTTACCAGGCTTATATCTTCTAATATTTGTTCTTTAAAATAATTTATTATTGCATTAATAACATTCATTTAAAAACCTATTCGATTATACTGTATTGCTGAACATAATCATTAAAAGAGCTTTCATATGTCATAATCTGTCCTTCAACCGGATAGTGCATTCCAAGTTCTTCAATGGCAACTCTCTTAATCTCGTCCAGATCTAAGTTGTTAACTATTCTCTGATATTCTTTATCGTTTTCTATTTTACTACTATTGTACTCAGATTCCAAGTTAGAAATCTTATTAAGATTAGCTTTTGCCTGAGTAGCAAGGTTAATATAGTTAACAACTACGCCAATACAAAGTATAAAAGCGGCACATAAAATAATTATATCAATAATATTGAAATTATTTTTTCTCTTGGTTTTTGCGTTTTCAGGGAAGAGTTCCTCATTTTCCTTCTCTCTTCTCTTTCTTGCTGTGCTCTCATAATTATATGCAGGAGTATCTTCATGAGATCTGCTTAAAATTCTTTTCTCCAGTTCTCTTCTTACCATATATTCATTTCTTGTTTCTACTCTGTCCATTCTATTCTCCCCTCTCCCATATTCTCAGTTTTGCTGAGTGGGCTCTGTTGTTATTCTCAAGTTCTTCTTCCGAAGAAGTAATAGGTTTTCTTGTAATCATCTTCCCTGTTGGTTTTTTGCCACATACACAGACCGGAAATTCCGGTGGACATGTACAAGGATTTTCTTCTGTTTTCATTATATTTTTAACTATCCTGTCCTCTAATGAGTGGAAAGTTATTACACATATTCTTCCGCCCGGTTTAAGGCTAAGCATCATATCTCTTAAGCTGTCCCTGAGCACTCCGAGCTCGTTATTGCATTCAATTCTGATTGCCTGATAGGTTCTCTTTGATGGATGAGTTTTCTCTCTCATCTTTGCCGGCATAGCAGATCTTATGATGTCATTAAGTTCGAATGTTGTTTCAATCGGCTTTTCTGCTCTTTTTGAAACTATTCTTCTTGCTATGCTTCTGGCACATTTTTCTTCGCCATACTCTTTGATTATTCTGTAGAGTTCTTCTTCTGAGTAGTTATTAACTATGTCGCTTGCACTTAATGAACTTCTCTGGTCCATTCTCATATCGAGTGGTGCGTCGTAGTTATAACTGAATCCTCTGTCCTTGTTATCAAGCTGATAACTGCTTACTCCTAAATCCAGGAGTATTCCGTCAGGATGTTCGCATCCCGACTCTTTAAGAATTTCTAAACATTGAGAATAATTTCGATTATAAATCTGAAGATCAGGCCTATCATTTTTCTCCTCCAAAATTTTATTTAATCTCTTTGTGGCTGCTTCTATGGCTTCTGCGTCCTGGTCAATGCCAATCAGTGTTCCGCCACTTCCAAGCCTTTTAACAATCTCTGAACTGTGTCCTGCGCCTCCTAAAGTGCAGTCTACATATATTCCGTTTTCTTTTATATTAAGTCCGTCTATTGTTTCATTAAGTAAAACGGATGTATGTTTGAATTCCATTCTTTATTCTCTATAAATCAACTTCTTCTGCGGCTTCTGAGTAATCACACTCACTTGCTTCGTTATACTTATCTACTGACCATACTTCTATGTAATCAGCCTGACCTACGAATAAGATTTCCTTTGTAAGATCAGCGTAGGTTCTTAAGTTCTGAGGAACTGTGATTCTGTCCTGTCCGTCAACCTCAACCTCCATCGCCGAACCTAAGAGAAGTCTCTTAACAATTCTGGCGCTCTTACTTGTAATCTTAAGTGCCGCAAGTTTGCCTTCCATGATTTCCCATTTATCTTTTGGATAAATAAGAAGGTTGTGGTCAAATCCCTTGGTCACGATAAATGTATTATCCATGGCTTCACGGAATTTAACCGGGAAGATAACTCTTCCTTTGGCATCCATATTGTTTTTGTATTCTCCTGAGAAGCCCATTTGAGTACCAGGTTCAATCCTTTCTAAAAGCTCACATCATTAATATCGGCATATTTGCCTTAAAAAGTAACCACTAACTCATCACTAACTTACCACTTAGTCGCCACCTGTTTTTAAGTATAGGGTATTCGCCGGGTTATTTCAAGTATTTTTTGTGGATTTTTTTGTTTTTTTGCAATAAAAAAACAGGCATTTCTGCCTGTTTTCTCTCAACCTCAATATATTGTATTTTACACGTTGAATCTAAACAAGATAACGTCTCCGTCCTTGACTACGTAGTCCTTTCCTTCAAGTCCTACAAGACCTTTTTCCTTGGCTGCGGCAATGCTTCCAAGTTCAATTAACTTATCATAAGGAACAACTTCTGCCTTAATAAAGCCTCTTTCGAAATCGGTATGTATCTTACCTGCTGCCTGAGGTGCCTTGGTTCCTTTCTTAATGGTCCATGCCCTGCATTCATCCTCTCCTGCGGTAAGGAAGCTGATAAGACCAAGAAGACTGTAACTCTCAGTAACTAATTTATCAAGTCCCGAGGACTTAACTCCCAGTTCTTCCAGATATTCCTGTTTCTCTTCCTCTGAAAGGTCAGCCAAATCCTGCTCTATCTGGGCGCAGATTACAAGAGCACCTGAACCTTCCGCCTTAGCTATCTCACGTACCTTCTGAACATACGGATTGGACGCCCCGTCGTCAGATAAGTCGTCCTCCGACACGTTGGCCGCATAAATAGTCGGTTTCGCGGTCAGAAGATTATATTCCTTGTATGCTTTAGCCAAATCTTCATCATCAGGCACTTCGAAGGAACGGGCCATTTTACCCTCTTCCAGGTGAGCCTTGATTGCCTTAAGCATCTCTTCTTCCTTGGCAGCCCCCTTATCCATTCTTGCCAGCTTAGCCACCTTGGCATTACGTCTTTCAAGAATCTCCAAATCGGAGAAAATCAATTCCAGATTAATTGTCTCGATATCTCTTTTAGGATCCACCGAGCCTTCCACATGGACAATATTCTCATCTTCAAAACATCTTACCACATGTACAATAGCATCAACCTCACGAATATTGGCCAGGAACTGGTTCCCCAGTCCTTCACCCTTAGATGCACCTTTAACCAGACCTGCGATATCAACAAACTCAATCACTGCCGGAGTAACTTTCTTCGTATTATATAACTCACCCAGTTTCTTAATTCTCTCATCCGGTACACTTACTATGCCCACATTGGGATCAATTGTCGCAAAAGGATAATTGGCAGATAACGCTCCTGCATTGGTTAACGAATTAAATAATGTGGATTTGCCTACATTCGGCAGACCTACGATTCCTAGTTTCATATTTTATTAAACTCCTTTATTTACAGGCCTTCCGCAGAAGACAGTTTTGATTTTACGCCATTTGGGCATAAACATTTATCGACTTATATTGATTTTATACAAGTTCGAAAAATGCAGTATTCATTTTATCACATAAATAGTGTTTCTTCAAATATGACTAATAAAGCGTCTTTCCGTCAATTAATATATATTTCCCTATTTTTTTCATAGAAAATCCTTCTATGCTTACAAATCCAACTTTCGAAACTCTAATTCCTTCTATATCGTCAAGTTGCTTTTTTTCTTGTTCGCATTCTTCCAAAGTCATTTTTCTGTCAAAATACTTGCATTCATAAAAATCATAATTATCTCCGATTCTTTTAACTACACAATCAAATTCTCCGTTTGTTTTATTTTTGGGGTCATCATACCAGTAACTACCATAATCCTCGATGTCTTCTATTTTCCCTTCCAAAGCCATTCTGTGAAAATACTCCAGTACAATTCCCTCAAATCGCCTGCTAACATATTCACGAAATTTTTCGCCAAAATTTCTTTTATAGAACTGTTCCGGTCCAATTCTTGTAATTGTTCCCGAATTGCCAAATATAAAAGCAAAATAAAATCTCATAAGATTATCTACTATCTCATAAAACTGTTTTTTCTTATCATTCGGTTTGTTAATAGGCTCATATTTTTTGATAGTTTCCATATCGAGAAGAATCTTTAACTGCTTATCCAAAAGTCCGTTTTCAGATGTCCCAAGCCAATTACTTATTTCACTATATCTTTTCTTCCCATTTCCTATGGCTTCAAGAATACGCGTATCATATGATTTCTGTATTTCTTTTAGCATCGTGTTCTCAATATGCACTCTAACTAATCCTGTTTCAGGCAATATCAATTTTTTAATATTTTCTTCAATCGAAACTGATGAATCAATTTGTTTTAATACAAAAGGAGATCCTCCAAATACAGAATACATTGCGACTTTATCCCTGTAAGAAAGTTTTGGATAAAAACAAGCAGCATCCTTGTAATCAAAATCTCTAATATGAAAAATTTTAGAAAACCTTCCAAAAAGAGGATTGCTTTCCTCAAGTAATTCTTTCATTACGGCGATATATGAGCCACATAACACCATCTTTATATTTTCCGGCAGTCTGTCTATCACCGCCTGCATTATCGAATCCACCTCGCCCTTTTTCTTGGTTTCCTTAAGATATGGATATTCATCTATAATTAAAAGTATTTTTTTATCCAAAGTTTTTAGATAATCCATTAAATCAAAAATAGATTCAAAACTCATTTTAGGCAGCAACAGCGCTTCGCAAATACTTTTATATAACAGTGTCATATTTCCTTCAAATGTGCTTGTGACGCACAGATAATTAATAACTACTCCTTCAAACGAATCAGCTGCTTTATTTATAAGTGTAGACTTTCCAACCCTTCTTTTTCCATATACAAGAACTGCCGTTTTTTTATTCCAGTCCGAAAATTCTTTTCGAAGTTCTCTTAATTCATTTTCTCTTCCAACAAACATTCTTTCCCCTCCCAGTTATACTGAATGTTTTTTCACTGAATTTATTTTCAGTTTACAACCTTTATATCAAATAGTCAACAAATATTTATTATTTAGACTCGGCAATTGGTTTTGTCTGATCCATTCTCTTTGTCCATTGTAAATATAACACACTTTTTCGCTTGAAAAGCACTTCAATGGGGCACTCATGGGGCTACGATGGGGCTTTCATGGGCGGTTTTGAAGAATTTTTGAAAAATCAAACCTCAATAAATCTGTTGCAAGACGTCCTTAATTTCTTAGAAGCTCTTTTTTCGCCAATAACAACTACCTTTTTCCCTGCCTGCCTTAGTTCCGTAATAACATCCGTATATCCACCGTCATTGGTTGCAAGGCATATGATATCTACATTCTTGTTCTGATTTATAATCCTTCTTGCATCCCTCTTAATTTTGTTATCAACTTTATTCTTTTGAGGACCGCCATACAGACGGATATCCTCTATACCTAATTCCCTGGCTTTTGTTTTCCAATTCTTAGTGCGATCATCTTTTTGAATTCCGTAAACTTTCCCCATGTCGAGAACCCCTTGTTCTTTTACAATATGCATGATCATTGCTGCTTTTTTAGCAGAAATGTTCTCGCCGTCAATAAGAACTCCGGTATTTTTCTTTTTCATGGGAACTCGTTTTTTCATTCTTTAAACCACTCCATTAATTTCCGACCATTATCATTGATTTCCCAAATCCAACGGTCTTTCTTATTCTCAAAGTTTGTTACATCTTTGAGATTTAGTGCTACTACTCCTGTATACATTTCTTTTCGAAATCCAAGTTTAAAAGCTTCTTTGGTTATATATAAGGATTCCAAAATCGCATCTGATACTTCTTCCGGAATGTCTTCTCTAATAGAATTTCCCCAATTTCCATCTGTTAGATGTACCGGTCCCGTCTTCTCCAAAATAGGTAACAATAACTTAGCTGCTCTCATATTAATATCGCAACAAAGACATCCATCATCCTCAAATTCATCTCCGTCATATGGTTCTACTTCGATATGTCCTTCATCAATAAATCCACAAATAAGATCCTTAGGCAATTTTCGGACATTAAACTCAGAATCCGGATTCAGTTTTAAAACTTTCAATAAGAAACTTGTTCTAACATGTCTTAAAACTCTATATAAACCGTCAGCCTGATTCATAAACTGAATACTTCCAACACGATCAATAAACCCATAAGGAATGTTGTTTAAGTATTCATCAAAGCTTTCGCGGGTTATTTCATACTCCCCACGAAAATCAGTATTGTATATGTACAAAAGACCGAACAAATCCTGTTGAGCCATATTAAGGTGCAGCATATCAACCAACTTATTCGTGTACTCAGAAAAAAGAAAATCCGGCCAATTATCCTGGCGAGTTTTATCTTCATCAATAATTGTTTCTTTTATCAGTTTATCAACCGGAATATTAAGGATTACTGCAAGATTCTGATATCTTTTGTAACTAATGTTGGTCTTGCCACCTTCCCAGTTCTGAACCGCTACAATTGAAACTCCCATCTTTTCAGCCAATTCAGCCTGCGTTATTCCTGCTGCTTCTCTAGTTCTTTTTAAAAATGTACTCATCTTCATCACCTTCAATTTATCATTAATTACTTCATATCAAAACAAAGTATAACTATATATTGCATAAAGTTTTGCTTTGTGTCAATTATGGGCAAAAAAACCTGCTAACAAAAGTCAAGTACTTTTAAGCAGATTTTTATAAATCCTTTAATCATCTATTTTTGTGTACGCTAAAAAGGCTGGCGTTATTATCCAGCCGGGACACCCTGCATAGTTTTTTATTACTGATAAACTTCCGTTACCCTTGCGTAATATATCCTTAGGAATTTATTCAGGCCAGCAATCTTTGCGTGCTTCTTGCCCTTTCCTTCGGCTTCTTTTTTTAAAATATAGTTATAAACGGCATCGTCCTTTGGTGCCGGATGACTCTTAAGCACCCGCATTACCTCGTATCCTACCTTTCTTAGCGTTGATGATCCACGTTTTGTTATCTTTCGCTTCGACCCAATGAACTGCCCTGATTCATATGGCGGCGGATCAATCCCTGCCCATGCGATGAGTGCCTTGGCACTATGTAATCTTCTCACGTCACCGATTTCTGCTATCAGTTTCGGCGCAAGAACATCCCCAACACCTCCCATTTCCCGTACTGTTGAATATTCAGGAAGGGACTTCGCAAGTGACTGCATACGTGCTAAAATAAGTGTCAGAGAGCTATCCACAGCCCTCAATACAGAAACGGCTTCCTGTACCAGCATTTTGGTCGATGGGGTATTGGAAGACAGTGTAGGGATACCATTGCATGCCAGTTCGTAGACTGCTTCAGCCTTAGATCTGCTGCGGTGGTATTTCTTTTCCTCTGCCCAGCTCAAGTATTCCTCTGTGAATTCTTCAATGTTCATTGATGTAATCAAATCGTAATGCCAAAACTTTTCGACAAAATCACTAAGTTTATCTTTGCCGTTAGCCTCATTCCAGCTATTAAACATCTTCTTGATGTCAGGCATAACGTAATCCAGGATATGAGTAAGTTCCTGCAAGGCTTTGACATGAAGCTCCATATAGTACCGATACCTACGTCCCAGTAGTTTAAGCTCGGCATATGTTTCTTCATCTCCTTCATATTTCTGGAGCTTGTACCATTTTTCAATGCCATAATTCGCGATCATCATTGAATCCAGCTTGTCAGTTTTAGCTCCTCTGATACTGTTGTCCTTTGCATACTTCTTCATTGCAAACGGATTGATAACAGATACGAAGTATCCCTTATCTTGAAGGAATGTCAATACTGGCAAATGATAAATGCCTGTTGCCTCCATCACAACTCTTATCTCACCGTCCAGTTTCGCCAGCAGCCCCACAAAGGCTTCCATTGCCCCTTCTTCATGCTGTACCTCGAACGGACTGCACACTATCTCTCCATAGGGCTTAAGAATACAGACAGTGCTTTTTCCTTTTGACACATCAACTCCTACGCTTATCATCTGATACCTCCTTAAACTGATAATTGTAATTGTTCCAGCCACACTTATTACCATTCAGTTTAGTTG
>DGTK01000005.1:0-35103 GCA_002393735.1 Lachnospiraceae bacterium UBA4338 | reverse complement strand
ACCATTCAGTTTAGTTGGTTACGCGTGAGTTGATCCCTACCTGCTTAATCGAATGCTTATAATAAGGGGTTGGTTAACGGTTTTTTTGACGGATGCTAAGACCCAAAAGACCCCACGTTAGACCAATTACTCCTCTTATTATAATAAAATAAGTGCAGATGTCAGAGTTAATTACTCTCTAACAACTACACTTTTATGGTACTAAATAAGACCGGTATATCTCAACCGATCCATAACGTTCTAAATTCCAAATTATATTAATTAAACTAAGATATTAATCTGTAAGTCACCTTTGCAAAGAAATATTAGCAAACAGTAAATCTCCTTCTATCAACTAAAACCTTATCTACACCCTCATTTGACCATTCTTCTATTAATTCATCAATCGAGTAGATTTTGTTATAATCATCATCGTGACAAATACTAATTACTTCAGAAAACCAAGAATCTCTGGCTAACATCAAAACATCTTCGGACATATGGATAACAATCGCTTCATCAAATGAAATCACATACTCTCCGTCTTTAACATTAATGGTATCATTGATTATTTCTATGCCCGTTATGATTTTATTAACCTTAAATTCTTCTGTTTCTGTTACAACAAATGGTTTAAAAGGAGTTTCAGGATTTACTTCTTTGATTTCAAAGTATGAAATATCTTCTACTCCATCAAAAAAAGTCAAAGGATGTTCTTCATTATTTAACTCTATCGAGAATGAATCAGTGATAATTCTCATATTTCCATAAGGTCTAGAAAATCCATCATCCTTCTCGCATACATACGATAAAAGAGTTTTCCCTTTCATATTCGACAATATTTCTTTCATTTTGCTTGTTAAGGTTGCTTCAACCATAGCTTTAACCCCTATTATTCTTTCTTATCATTTTTTCGCCAAAACTGCATAGCGGAATACGGATATTTACATTCTTTATAAAAATGATATTTTAAACGAGGATTTTCGTACTCCTCTGCTTTATACATAATATTGTTTTCTTTCAATAAGTCTATGAAAACAGCTATCTTTTCTATTTCCATCTCGGCCTTAAAGCCATCTACAAATATATTTCGAGCCTGTAGAATATTTATTCCTAAAAGTTTTGAA
Organism: Lachnospiraceae bacterium UBA4338; assembly: GCA_002393735.1. Taxonomy (GTDB): domain Bacteria; phylum Bacillota; class Clostridia; order Lachnospirales; family Lachnospiraceae; genus UBA3766. Next base: position 33,997 of record DGTK01000005.1, on the reverse strand, counting down.
ATCGTCCTTAATACTTCCGGTTTAGGCATTGTATCCGATGGATTAATAACTATTTCGTATTTTTTATTAAAAGAATGATCTAATTCACAAGGAGTGTTCAAGTCCACCGCTATCCAGCTATCGCATTTCGAACATTTTAAATACGGAGTTCCAAACTCGCCAAGTTTCCATTCCATAGAGATATTTCCACATTCCTCGCACAAGTCTGTTTCCGCTATATTATTTTGAATTTGATATACAATGCATTCTTCACAGCAATTCATTTAGTTAACCTCATATACTAAAAAATGCTTTTGGACCTCTTCATATTTATCGGTTTCAAAATTCAGTTTTTTCCAAATCGGATTTAATCGCTCTTCTGTTAAAGGCTTAATATCATTATTTTTATCTAACCAGGCAAAATGAACTTCTTCAGCTTCAACCCAATTATAATCGGTACCTTTAACCACTTCATTTGAATTTAATCTATCTTCAAGAGCATACCAAAGAAGCGTATCATCATCTGTCACTTGAATATTTGTCCCCGTCAACCACTGACTTTCGTCTTCAGCATATACATTTAGTTTCTTGACACCAATAAACTTCATTACAACACCTTCATCATCGGTATCATAACGAAAAAATATTTTCAAAGTCTTATTCTGATAGTCATAATTCATTTCTGTAATCATGTAATCATGCAAAGAATAGAAAATATCTAATACTTTCGAACAATATGCTTCGTCTTTAATTATCTTGTACCATTGATCTTTCATGATATCCCCTCGGCCTACATAGGAATTTTTTCCAAAGTATTAATATCAAATTTTCTTTTTTCTTCTCCTTCGAGGGAGACTAAAACATATGAATCCGTAACTTCTTCAATCTTGTCACACCATTCAATATCGCCCTCTCTTCCAGTTTCAATCCATTGAGAGGTATTTCTATCATACATATAATCCTCAAATGGTTCTTTCAAATAATACAGAATGATTCCACATCCGATTGTTATATAAATCTTCTCCTGGGGATCAATATACGCATCCTTTGGTTCTCCATAAAAGTCACCAACGCTTGTAATATACTTTGAATCCGGTTTTTGATATAAAGAAGCATCTTCAAAATCTCTATAAACAAAATAGTGTTCCGATTCAAACAAAATCCCGTATTCTTTATCATCAGATACGCAGACTAAATCGAAATAGCAATCTGGTCCGGCAATTCTTTTAAAAAATTCTGCATCACCATTCGCCAGTTTGAGAACATATGAATAGATAGCCTCCCATTCTGCTTCTGTTAGATCAAACGGTTTTACACCATCTAAAGAAATGCTTTGTATTATTGTATCCCAATCATGTCCCGGATATCTTACATTCTTTTGAATAATAACTTTGTACATACTTATCCCTCTACTTGAATGACAGACCGTACTTTTCCAATTTTCTTATGATTTTATCATCGTTTACCGGGTCATACATTGAATTGCAATAATCCAAATGATACAATTCGCACGTTATACTCCAAATAAGATTTTCCGCATAATCTAATTCACGAAGCCTATAATAAAGCAATCCAATGATTGTTTTCTTTTTGAATTTCAGTTTAGGTAAACCTTTCTTCTTTCGGCTTTTGCTTTCCAATACCGCAATCCAAAATACAACAGCCATCTGATACCAAGCATCCTCGGATCTTTTTTCATCAAGCAAAATATTAAATAGTGCCTGCTGAAGAACTTCCCAGGAATATTTTTCTTCCAAATCAAAAATCACATCTGCCCTAGATGTATCTTCCAAAGCTTCATCGTCCAATTCTGTCTTTAATAGAATTGCATCGATTTCTCTAACAACTATTTCTATTTCATTTTCGTCAAATGTTTCTCTCTTAATATACTGTGTCGGAACCTTTGAAGTCAGCCATACTCCATTTACGGATTTATAGAAATCAAATCCTGCATCGTGCATACTTCCGGCCCAAACTCGGTATACAACCGGCTTTCCATGCCTGCTTCCCACCTTGATTGCTGTCTCTATATCCGGAGACAAATGTACGTACAATCTGCTCTTGGGAATAAGCCCCTGGCTATCAATAGACTCCCGATATTTTTCACCGGTGCCATGATAAAGATATCTCGGAGGTTCCTTCTTTTCCAATTCAACATCAACAGGTATAGAATGACCTTGATTAGCTCTGATAAGAGTCTTGTCTTCATTAAAAGAATACCTCTGTTTCTCATCAGTACGAACTATTTCCTCTAGCATCTCCATGTTAAAATCCTGTGTCTTGGAAATACCTGCTATCAATTCATCAACATTAGCCCATCCATGCTCATCAAGAGTGATTCCAATAGTTTCCGGTTTATGTCTGAGAATTAAACTTATATATTTACTCGTGTCTTTTAAATTCATATATCCCTCGTTACAAGCTACATTAAATCTGCTTCAGTTACTCTGTCATCATCTTCCTTAATTCCTTCAAGGACATTCTCTATGGCAAATAAGAAGTTACTACATTTCGGACATTTCTCAACATACATTTTCTTACCTGTTATTTTGTCCCTATAATCACACCATTCTGATACCTTATGAGTCATATATCGATGTTGACAGTACGGACAAATTACTTCTCTAAATTCGTATGACATATCATCTCTCCTAATCTCTAATACTCTTCCCACCTACAGACTCTATGTCCATTTTCATCAAGCTCTGAAATATGAACCAATCCTCCACCATGCATTAGAGCCATTGGTGGCACCTTTATTGCAGCAGATATAGCATATATTTCTGTGGATTTCGCTTTAAAATCGCCGGATTGATATTCTTCTAATCTCGAAACAGGAATTTCGGTCATTTTCGATAAATCTTCAATAGTAATGCCTTGTTTATCCATATTTCGTTTCATACATTCAGCAAATGCTTTTGTATCCATATAACCCCCCGTACAAGAAAAGCACCAACTTAATCGTTGATGCTTTTCGTTTGTTCGTTTTAATCCTATGAATCCTAATCAAAATCATAAGGATTGCTGTAGCACATCCAATCTAATGGATATAATACACCTGTTTTTTCTTCAAAGTACGCTTGTCTCTTAGCAGCCTTTATAGAAGCTTTCTTGTTATTCCGAGCTTGATTAGTCTTCTCGGAATTGGCAATTCTTGCTCGATATGCTTTATTATTGGGATTATTCTGATTAGCATAATCATCCAACTGCTTTTGAGTGTGCGTCTTTGACGATACGCCTTTTGCCATATCTTTTTCTCCTTTCTCCCTGATTTCCAATCATAACCATGCAACGGATAGCGGACCAATGGGTCACCCTTCTAAGCAGCATTTGATATTCATCAAACATATCCTTGCAAAAACTATGTTTCAGGGTTGGAGAATAATTATTGCATCAACAATAATTACCACTACAATTATAATATGGCAGACTCAAATCTTCAATGAAAATACGATGTTTTAGTACAATTTTAAATCTCAAAACGGCAATATGAATATGCGTATGGGCGATCATATGTCTACGGATTTAAACACAGGAGAACTTCATCTCAATTCAGGATGGCGAGAAGACAATAACAGAAACAACAGAGTTGATGACGATGATGATTAAACCGTAAATTTTTTGAAAAAACATTTTTTATGAGAAGGTAAACCTACCAAAACTAGGTTTGCCTTTTTTAGTGGAAAAATCCCTAAAAATCTCGTCGCATGGGTACGTGTAGTTACAAACATGGGTACTTTGAAAAAAGTGAAACTGGGGTAGGTACATAATACCTGGGTACATAAGAAAAAATCAGCCTTTGCGGCTGATTTCAAAATGAGAAAATTCATATTTTTTCAAAAAAGCATTAGGACTCTATTTTCTTGTTACCTACGTACCCTTTTTACGTACCCACCACGTACCCAACTTCGGTGAAACTGTAAAAAGATAAATGAAACTATAAAAAACAATTTTTCAGAATCCAGATTATGTGCGGGTTTGCAAAGCCTCTGTTTATGCGGGTTTCGGAGATTTTTCCTAAAAATCGGCACTTTCGCTCTATGCCTAGTTTCATAATATTCCTACTTCCTTTATTATATTTTATGTATTTTTATTTTTTTCTGTCTATTTCCATGGAACAATATTCCGTTCATCAAAAAATGAAGAACCTCTATAAGCCTCCCATTAATCCCATAACCATTCATTACCGCAATCATTGCATCTCCATTTATAATCATATCCCTTAGTCATCACATTTAATACTGTCTTATACATTTCGCAGTTCAGTGAGCCACACTTATTACATCTTACAGGGTCTGCTTTCTCTCCACAACCACCTGATACAGCTGCAAGCTGTTCTTCATTAAGTTCTACGCCCTCAGCCTTGGCAAGTTCCAAGATTTCTTCTGCACTCTTGCATCCTGCAAGTTTATTAATCTGCGCATCTGTTAACCCCTTTAATAATTCCAATCTCATAGTTTTGCCCTCCTTAATTATACTTATTATACTATAATTACGCAGTCTATCACAACATATTTACCCGGATAGTTTATCCAAAACACTTAAAATATTCGCACCTTCCGGGCTCTTTAATAAAGTTCTCCCGCACTCTTAAAAAGCATAACCGAAGCTATTATCTGTAACACACCTTTAGCTATTACCGGAATATTGATTGTTAAACCAAAAATACCATATAATAATTCACCGCCCGGTATCGCATTAAATATATCCTGGCTAAACAAAAAGATCATTGAGCCAATAAAGAAGAAAGCAACCGGTGAAGCAACTGCATCAATAATCTGCATAACTGCCGTGGTAATAGCCATACCTTTTGCCTTACGACCTTCTTTATATTTTTTCCTTATATTCAAGCTTAAAACCAGAATAATAACTCTAAAAACAGGAAAAGCCAGAATAATAATTACAAGCGGCAAACCAATCAGTCCAAATACGAAACCAAGCATTTCATATTCATTCCCTGTCATCAGTGTAACGCCCATTGCTATAAAATACGCCACTGCCAGACCTAAATAAAATAACGAAGTCACTGCAAAAACAATACTGATAATCGTTACAAACTTAACTCTTTTAGAAGCCTTCGTCTCCATCTCCCTTAATCCTCCTTAACCTACTTAGGCAAATTACCTTTTTTTATATTCTCCTTAATAATCGAATCAGTTAAATCAAATAGAATCTCCGACCCCATCTTTGTCTTTATATGCCTTTGATAAATCTTATCGGATGTAACTTCATGCTCTTTCCAGTCGCCCCCATTATTACTGTCATTTAAGATAAGAGGCTGCAGGTTATCCATTGCGTGAGCATATTTGGACTCTGCACTTTCGCAGTTCTCAAATTCATCAAAAAGAGCAATCATCTCTTCCTTCTGATCTTTAGGAAGCAGTGAGAAAATCCTCTCCTTCGCAGCATCCTCCCTTTCTTTCTGACTTTCCAACCCTACCGCATCATAAGCATATGTATCACCCGCATCTATCTCCACAATGTCGTGTATAAGACACATCAGCATAACCTTGGCTATATCAACTTCCTCATTGGAATATTCTCTAAGAAGATATGCCATTATCGCCATATGCCACGCATGCTCCGCGTCATTCTCATTTCTGCCATGATTAGTAAGATGCGTCTGCCTGAATATATTTTTCTCTTTATCTATCTCAAGTGCAAAATCAATCTGCCTTTTCAATCTCTCATCCATCACTTATCCTTCTTCTTTATTTTTAAATTAAGTATAACTACCGCTGCTATAATCAAAACGATTCCGCATCCTGACATATATGTCAGAGGCTCCCTGAAAACAAAGATACCAACCAGCGTCGCAACCAAAGGCTCAATTGTTGCTATAATGCCGGCATTACTTGCCTCCACTTTATTAAGTCCAAGTGTATATGTAAGAAACGGAATAACCGCTGTAACAAGGGCTGTCAGGACACTGAACATAATCAGAAATCCTACCTTTCCTGAGCCTGATATTTTCGATACCATATCAAATGGACGACATATAATAAAGGAACCCACTGCCGCAAATATAAATGTATATGTGGTCACTGTAAGCGGCTTATACTTTCTTAATGCTATCGTTCCAAGAATACTGTATAATCCGTATCCAAAACCTGAACCAAGTCCAACTAGAAGCCCTGTGAATGTTATCCCGTTTCCGGAGATTCCCGAAACCAGCACACAGCCTGCAAATGCAAGTATAAGGGCTACAATTCGGCTGATGTTTATTTTTTCATGAAAGAATAACATGGACATCAGCATTATCCATATCGGCGATGTATAAAGAAGAATCGCTGCGGTGGAAAGACTCATCATCCGGATGGCTGTGAAATAACAAACTGTAAAGAACAGTATGCTTCCAAATCCAAGTCCAAGAAATAACGGAATGTCCTTAAGAGAAATCTTAAAACCGCTTCTGTCTTTCACTAACAGACATAAAGCAAAGATTACGGCCGCAAAACTCACACGAAGGCAAACAATCTGAAAAGAACTTAAGCCATACTCTCCGAGAGCCCTTACAAAAATTCCCATGGTTCCCCAGAAAACTGCTGCCACAATAATCAAAACAGGCCCTATGATACTTTTATTGTCTTTATTACCCATCGCCCCGGCGTTTTCCTTAATTCATAACATATTTTCCAAAGATCAAACTTCCCATTAACTACACAACTAAGCCATGGCCTTTAAAGACCATGGCTTTAGTACTTAAATCATTCTATGTTATTTTATAACAAAACCATTTATAATTGCAATTTATTAAAGTTTATCACAATTACTTACCTTTAGCTTTACCTTTAATCTGAACCTTTCCGTCCTGCTCAAACATCACGATTATTACATCTACAATGCTAATATATAACAGTCAACAAAAGTGCAACACTTATCCTAAAAGTTTTTCTATAGCTTGTTATATATTACATCCTCATCATCCTTTTATATTATATCACATAATGCCCAAAGGACACCATTAAACAGTATAATTAAGCCTTTTCCCATTGTTGACACAAAGAAAACTCAATTATACAATTAATATACGTGTTTATCATTTATTTTTATTGAAATTTCAGGGAGATTTATCATGAAAAAAACTAAATCCTCTTCGAAGAAAGAGACGAAATATTTAATTGCTTTATATAACACCCGTAGTTTTCTGGCCATGGTTGCATCAATAACTGTTATGTTCAGTTCAACCTATGCCATTGTGGGTGGATTAATCAGATATGCATTAAACAACGAATCAATATTCAATCATTTTCAATATTTTACCACAGACTCAAATCTCTTAACCTTAGTAGCCATCTGCATGATTACTCCATATGCCATCGAAGGCTACAGAAAAAAGAGATTCAGTTGTCCTAAATGGGTTGCACATTTCCTCTACTGCGGAACAACCTGTGTATCACTTGTTATGTTTTTTACCATTTTCTTTATCAGCTGGTCAAATCCGGAACTGGCATTTACCGGCTTTAATACATTTTTACACATAATCTGTCCGATTTTAATCATCATTTCATTCTTTATGATTGAATCCGGCTACAAATATACAATCAAAGACTGCTTCTTATGTGTTATTCCTATATTCATCTATGAACTTATATATCTTGTTGAAGTTGTTTTCATTGGCGAAGCTAACGGCGGCTGGGCTGACCTTTACATGGTAGCAACCTACACCCCTTGGTGGTTCTCACTTCCTGCCTTGACACTTATCGCCTTTGGCCTTGCATCCTTAATTGCCTTTGTTAACAACAGCCTCGTCGATTACAGGAAAAAGAAACTCCTTTCAAATCTTCCTGATAATAATGAATACGCTCCTGCAGCCTTAAAAATAGAATTCTTCGGTCTTGGCAGATATATAGGTAAATTCAACCGAAACTCCGCCCTTGAATTACCAATGGACCTCATTGACCTGATTTCCGAAAAATATAATCTAGGTAAAGAAGAACTGACCAAAATCTACGTAAAAGGCTTCCTCGACAGCCGCGCCGGCAAAGGCAACTAATTGTGCCACCTGGGACGGGGTAAAGTGCATCAAAACGCCTCTAAACAATTATTCTTACTTACCAACTGGTAACAACCACTGAATCCGAACAGATTGGATTATCCATTATTTCTTTTAGTTCAGTTTTTATACGGCCATTTCTATCAAACATTGATACATTATCATAGAAATAACCATCTTCAAATGTCCACCAGTTTCTGATATGTGATAGACTAACCCTGTCAAATCCCATATCTTTAGCCCACTTTATAAAATCAGGGATTTCTTTATAGTTTGCTTTTTGAACTATCATTATAACAGTGACTTTATCAATCTTATTCTCTTTTCTAAGATTTGACATGAAATCCATATTATCCATGAGTTTTTTCCAGTTACCGCCGCATCTTACTTTTTCATAAGTATCCTTAGTTGCAGCGTCAACTGAAACCATGAAGTTTATATGCTCATATTTACCCTCAAGCTGTTCCCACTCTTTTTGTGTGAACAAAGTTCCGTTAGTCATTATTGTAACGTTTTTTCTCTTTGAATCTGACCCATAAAGTACTCTTTTATAATTGTTCGAGAGAAAGATTTCTCCTCCACCGCCAACATATAAAGTTTCAGCCATATTAAGCCAGTTTGACTTAAATAACTCGTCAAGACAAGCATCTATTTCCCTTTGCACATCCTCATCATTCTTAACATATGCTTTTTTTCTGCATGAAGGACAGTGTAGATTACATACATTATCATTTGCAACATTAACGATAGATGGATAATCATTAACTATCTCTTCCCTTGGTTCTAAAACCTTAGTACACACTCTATCCTTGGATAGTTTTCCACACTCTTCTCTTGAACAAAATGAATACGTATTATTTAAACATGATAGTCGAATTATTTTTGTTACTGGTGATTGCCATATTTTTGACAAATCTGTCAGCCCGGCGTTTCCACAACCAATATTCAGATAGTCCGGACATTCACATAATCTTGTAGTTCCTGCATTACCAATCCATACTGTATGAAACGGCATATTACATGCGCAGTCATCCTGCCTTCTGTCATAGTAAGTTGCTCTCATATACAAAGGCGCGAAGGTATGAGTTCTTAGTTCTTCCAGAGTAATAACCTTTTGAGTTAATTCCGGATGGTTATTTCTAAAACTCAAAGCATCCGAAGTACGTGCAAAGCAAATATAATCATAATTCTGATAATTATTTTTATTTGCTCCAATTTGATGTAATATTTTAATCAATCCTAAAACCAAACAATAAATATAATAGATTCTTCTTAAAAGAGCACTATTATTCTGTTTATGTTTTCCACAGGTTAGTGTTTCCCTGTTACTATCAGCCGGCAATAAAATTTCATGCTCGGCCACATATCCAAATATTACATCCATAAGCCGCTGATAAAAATTACCTTTACTTGTTTTGAAAGCAATTTTCTTTTTATCCCAATCATTTAGTAAACCAAATAAATCTTCCGCAAAAAAGAAATCTCTCTTATGCTTTAGTCCATACTTTGACAATTTGATTATTGCATCATCTCTGTCATATGAGCAGCAGATATAACCATCTAAGTCAGGATTTAATTCAGCATTCTCATCCAAATAAATAGCATCTCCGACATTCAGTTTATCTTTAAATACATATTTAATATCAAAGACAAGTTTCCTACTGTTTTCTCCGACACCGATTATTCCATATCGCTTATCCTTATTAAATTGTCTGGGAATCTTTAAAATACTCATTGTCATTTACATTGTTGCCGTTATCTATAATTTTCATATACTCATATTGTTCGTTTCTGCTATGCTTATAAAGATTACTCATATATCCCACAGACGATTTACATGCTACCAGGCCATCGCACAAACTCAAAGTATACATATCTCTTGCTATCTCATATCCCAAAAGATAATGATGATTCTTTCTTTCACTTTGACTAAATGCTACGGATTCAATACCATCACTTCTATAAACATCATTGTGCATCAAAACGGGTATGTCGCCTAAAGATTTTTTTACTATATCTGCAAATAATATATCATCTGTGGCAACAAATACTGCATCAAATTCTTTTAACTCCATTGCCGCCTTAATTTCTTTAATAGTTTCATTTTCATTAACAAATACCGGATGATTATTATATGATTTTTTATAGTCAGTCCCCCTGAAATGAACACCGAGAACCTTGCCACCATTTTGCTTTATATTCTCCAGCACATTTGATGCATCATTAACTATTTCTGGTTTTAATGTCATATACTTTCTTATGACAGGCGAACACACTTCATAGACATCCTGATTATTATAGTTTTCAACTTTATAAGCGTTAAAATGATATTTATGAGCTATGAGTTTTCTATGAATATATTCACAGAAACATACATTTAAACTGTGTTCCAAATCAAACTTCTTTTCATCAGTCAAAAAATAATATTCCCATGGATTGTCTATCTTTTTTGACATTTCTTCATCATAATAAGCAAATTCTTCGGTTAATCTTATTATTGGCGTAAACTTATGTTGTTCTGCATAAATCAAAAAAGACATAATATATTTTAATGTCGCACAAAATCCATCTAATCCGGTATTTTCCTTTATCACATATATCATCTTTCCTAAGTTAGCTGTTCCATTATGATATACCTTGATGTGATCTTCACCATCTTCAAAATATGTTATCATCTGATGAAAAGACTTATCACCAGTAATAAAACGTCTGTAAGATCGTTTTAACAAATACGTCATCAGAGACATTTTGTAGTTCTCTTTTTTTTGATTCATCTATAATCAACCGTCCTTAACCTATTTGTTTTTAACATCCCACTTAAGCAGTGGTGCACACACACCTGGCCTTTTAATTGTCCAGAAAGGCGATTCACTAAGTCCACCCATTATTGATAATTTTAGACAAGGCGAATCTTCTTCCGGATTAACAAACCACTGAATAAAATGTAGACTCGCAGAGAAATAAATATAATACTCCCCTTCATTTAAAAAGTGACTCGGTATCTCACCTGTTAAAACATTATGCCCTTCTTCAACATTATTATTCTCATCATAAATATCCGTCTGATAAGACCAGTACATTAACGTCCCTTCTGAATCATAAATTGCATAACCTGTAGTGAAAGCATTATGCACCTTCTTCATATCAAGTTCTATTTGCACAAAAGCCTTATCCCCATTCTCAATAGCGCCATCTATTTCCTGCCCATTCTCATTCACAAGTCTGAAACCAGTGAGATCAAAAAACTCATTATTGTAATGAGACAAATCCTCGTTAATCTTCTTATCAAACAGATTACTCTGATACCTCGTGATACACTTATCAATATCATCCTGAAGCACTATCTTCCCTTTATCAAGCAGGATACCACTCTTACATAATGACTTCACCGCATTCATCCTATGACTTACAAAAATCACCGTCCTGCCATCTTTATGACTCAAGTCATTCATCTTTCCAATAGCTCTTTTCTGGAACTCCGCATCACCTACAGCCAAAACTTCATCAGCAATTAAAATATCGCTGTCAAGATGAGCCGCTACCGCAAAAGCAAGGCGCACGTACATACCGCTTGAATATCTCTTAACAGGTGTATCAATGTGCTCATTAATCTCACTGAAAGCAATAATCTCATCCATCTTCTGATTAATCTCAGCCCTCTTCATTCCAAGGATTGCACCGTTTAGGTACACATTTTCCCTGCCAGTCATATCAGGATGAAAACCTGTCCCAACTTCCAGAAGACTTGCCACATTTCCTTTAATCCCAATACGTCCCTTGGTAGGCGCTGTAACCTTACTGATTACCTTAAGAAGCGTAGATTTACCTGCGCCGTTCCTTCCAATAATACCAACTCTGTCACCCTGATGAATCTCGAAGTTAATGTCATCAAGAGCCCAGAATCCGCTCTTGTCTCCCAGCGTTTCTCCAACTTTAAGATTCTTATCCTCTTTACCCAGTTTTCGGGAAAACCAGGAACTGGCATCAGAATAAAACATGCCTGTATTTATTTGTCCAAGCCTGTAGTATTTTCCTACATTTTCTGCTTTAATTACAACATCTTCCATACTGCTTTCCCACTAAATCACATCAACAAAATCTTTCTCATTTTTATTAAATAACAGTATTCCAAGCGAAACAAAAATAAGCGTACACCCGGCGCTTAACATTATCGTGCTAAGCGACACATTTCCCACACCAAAACAGGCATATCTGAAGCACTCAAGCACCGCCGTTATTGGATTTAACTCAAACAAAATCCTTAATTTACCACTCACCATGGAAAGTGGATACACAACAGGCGTTGCATACATAAACATTGCCAGGAAAAATTCCAGCGCCTTGGCCAAGTCCCTGTACCTTGTGGTAATTGAAGAAATGGCAAGTCCAAGACCGGACGCCATAAGAATAAGCCATATCATAAGCACCGGAATTAGCAACAGTCTCCAGCTTAAATAAGCCCCATAACCATTAAACAAATAAACCACAAAGATTATGATAAATAAAACAAACTGAATGGCGAACTTGGTAAGTTCACTGAATATAAGAGAAATCGGTACTGTCAGCCTTGGAAAATAAACTTTACCGAATATATCCTTATTGGCATAGAATACTCTTGCCTGATTGGTCAAAAGCGAACTAAAGAAAGACCATAGAATTGTTCCTATGGCATAAAAAAGAACTGGTGGCACATCTTCTGTACTAAGTGCCGCCACATGCTTAAATACCACCATAAACATTATGGTCGTAAATATCGGTTGGAAAAGATACCATAACGGGCCTAATATCGTCTGCTTGTAAGTTGTAGCAATATCTCTTTTCACAAAAAGATAAATCAGATCCTTATACTCCACAATCTCCCTGATATTAAGAGCAAAAGGATTCTGCTTTGCCTCAATCACAGTATCCCATTTGTAGTCATCGAATTTCATCTAAGATATATCCCGTTTCTTTCAAGCAATCTCAAAAGTTTTAACAACAAACACATCGTTCTTTTCATTTTAAGTAAAGATAAGAACATCACACTCTTTTCTCCCAGTGAAGTTCTTTCAGTCAATCCGTTTTTATAAGGATATTTAAGCGTAAACCACATAATTTTCCTAAAATCCTTATCATTAAAAATCCTGTTAAAAATCTCTATTTTATTTGGTAACAGAGAACCTTTACTAAGATTTTCAAAAACAAATAAGTATATACCGTAATAATATACTCTGCAAATATGATGAAAAGCCGGTAGTCTATACTTTTCATCATCAATCATTTTCACAATTCTTTTATTTATTGCCAGATATTTATTAACACCTTCATACGCATTATCCTGCAAACGCGAAGTCAATCCGTCATCACGAATAATATAACCATATAAAACTTCATCTACATATACTACTTTAGGATCATTATCATAATAATATCTTGCACAGAAAACACTATCTTCGCATGTATTACTGTTTTCATCAAACAGATGCTTAATATTCTCCCTTACCAATAACTTATTCCACAAAATACATAATGTATCATTTTTTAGGGTATCAAAAGTTTTATTTCCGGTATCGGAATACTTGCGTTTACGAATAATCTTCCTGTTATTCTTAAATTCATAATAATCGCATGAAACCATCCCTGCGTCATTCTCACTGATTGCTTTATATAATTTCTCTAAAAAACATTTATCAATATAGTCATCTGCATCAATAAAGCTGATATATTTTCCTCTGGCCTTCTTAATCCCTGCATTCCTTGCAGCTCCAACACCACGGTTTATGGTATGAACCACATTTATTCTTTCATCTTTCCTGGCCAGTTTATCACATATTTCTCCAGATCCATCTGTTGAACCATCATCTATAAGAAGCAGCTCATAATCAAAGAATGTCTGATTTAAAACGGCTTTAACAGTATCAGTAATATATCTTTTTTTATTGTATACCGGAATAATTATACTGATTTCACACATTATTCTTCTCCAGACTCAAATCAACGCAGGCTTATAATCATTTCTTTATAATATAATAAACCACGCTGACAATCTTCATTGATATAAAAGAAATTAAGCAGGCTACTTTAGTCTTTAATGATGACTTTGGATTAAATAAAACTGATGCTCTTAATTTTTTAATCCAGTTTAAACATCTCTTTCTTAATCTTACTGAATCATCATCACTCTTATTGGCATTCAAATATGCAAAAAATGCATAATTCAGACATAATGCCCTTGCCGGGTCACGATATTCATCATGACCATCTTTGGCAAACTGCAAAATACATTCAGCCACATTTAATGTATCATTTAAATCTTTAACTTCTTTTCTACTTGTCACACTATTTTTGTTAACAATGTAATAGTATAAAATCTTTTGAGCATATGCTATGCTAACATCCTTTTCGCAAAGATTCTCAACACAAAAACATACATCCTCGCAATAACGGTATTTTCTGAAATGACATTTAATTAAATCCTTATGCCATAACTTACCACAACCCAAGCCACCTACAACCTTGTTATACATAGTATCTGTCATTAATCTTTGTGAAGAAATCGTTTTCTTATTACCATAATGGCTTTTATCAATTACCTTCTTATCTTCTATCTGAATATAATCACACATTGAAACAAGGCAATTGTTCTGAATTAATGCATCATATAATTCTTTTATATAATCTTTATCAACATAATCATCAGCATCAATAAAAGTTATATATAAACCCTTGGAATTTTCAATTCCATAATTACGAGCTAATGCTGAGACACCGTGATCAACACTGTAAACTCTTATTCTGCTGTCTTTGGCTTTATATTCATTACAAATTTCTAGAGACAAATCTTCGGATTTATCAATAATTAAAAGAATATCCAAGTTTACATAACTTTGATTTATAACAGAATTCAAACATCTTTTAATATGTTTTTCTTCGTTATGAATTGGAATTATTATTGATACTAAATCCATACTTTCCCTTCTTTTGCATATGCCACTTGTTGCCACTAGGGACGGGGTAATGTGCACCACCTTCATCTCCAAGCCAAGTTAACCCCAGCCTCCTCAATCCAAGCCTAACCTACACTACTCCCCCTTCTCTTCCCTAAGTTCCTTAATCAGCTTAGTCTTTGCCATAAGCTCAGCATTAAGATTCTTGTTATATCTCTCAATTCCCTCAAGATGCTGCTGATGCGCCGTATCATCAGAGATTTCCAGAAGGTATCCTCTCTTACGCCGTCCATCATACAGGTCAGATATACGAACAAGATAGATGCTTCCATTGTGCCTGTAAGTATGGGTTGTGGACACATTATTCGCCTTAAAATCATCAATCCACTTTCCAATAACTTCCCTTAATTCATCATCCTCAATCTCCACATCCGCATGATTACCGGCAAGACGCGGGATAAATCTCTTAACCGCATCCGTTGAACTCAAATATTTCTTATTCAAATCCAATGACACATATCCAAAAGACCCGTCCTCCAAAATCGAGCTGCTAACCAGAGCATCAACCTTATACAGCATAACTCTGTCCATAATGAGAAGGAATCCTATCTCATCAACCAGGTCAGCCAGGGCCATCCACTCAATTTCCTTGGTAATGGACCGACCAACAAAATACGCGAATATGGAAAAAATCTGCATAACCGCAGCAATCATCAGGTTTCGTCTCGACACGTCGGGTCTTTTGACCCATCCATAGATAAGAACGCCGACAGTTATAAGCAGATAAATAATTATCTCAATATAGAAAAGTATATGAAGCGGCCCGTACTCCTTAATAAGCACCGTTATTCCGTTCCTGACTTCTATATCAACGCTCTTGTAAAAAATCGGCAGATACCCCGCCGTCAGAGCGAACCCGTATATAAGCGTACTGAAAGCAGTCATCAAAAAATGCACCCACTTAGGCAGGTGAATATTACAGATTGAGATAATGAGCATAAGCCCAACAAGCTGTAAGTAACATCCGCCTATGTAGAGAATTTTATTGGCAAGCAGAGCCTCCTCCACGTTCTTCGAAAGCGCCAGGAAGATATAACTCATATGCGACAAGAACGCCATTATAAAAATAAGCGGGAATAAAAATGAGTAATTTGAACGCAGTTTCAGATAGAAAATCACGCAGCAGATAAATGAAATTATGCATATTACAACATAATAACCCAGTACCATTAAGCATTCACCACCCTTAAGTAATCAAGAAAAACATCTTTCTGAATCGGTTTCGAAAAATAATACCCCTGAAAATAATCGCACTCCAGCCCTTCAAGAAGCATCTTCTGTTCCATTGTTTCCACGCCTTCCACAAGCACGCTGTATTCCATATCTCTCAGCATACGAATGGTATTTTCCAGGTATGTAATCGCACTCTTCTGCCCGGTGCCCGTCTTCGGATCCATGGCCTTCCACAGAATGCTCTTATCAACTTTAATAATCGAAAACGGCATCTCATACATATATGAGATGTTGGAATAACCCGTTCCATAATCGTCCAGAGAAAACGTAAAACCGCGCTCCCTAAGCGTATCAATCGTATCCACCAGCGCCTTCTGATTGTCCGCTGTCGCCGACTCAGTAATCTCCAAATTTATATGCTTTGCATCAAGAGAATACCTGTCGAGTATCTCATCAAAAATCCGCCTCAGATCCCTGTCCATACACTGAACCACAGAAAGATTAACCTCAATATAATCAAGCCCCAATCTGTTAAGCCTCTCCTCCTGATAGAAGCGGCAAACCTCTTCAAAAACAATTCTTCCAATCTCCAGGATAGTGCCATTTTGCTCCGCAATCGGAATAAATTCATCCGGCGGAATCATGCCATATTCATCATCCACAAGTCGGCACAAAGCCTCCGCAGACTGCACCTTTCCGGTATGCGAATTCCAAATCGGCTGATACTGCACAACAAAACTCCTGTTGGTAAGCGCCTTATCAATAAGCTGCTCAATAAGCACTCTTCTTTCGTATTTCGCAATCATCGAAGGCGCATCTAGAATCGCTGACTCCTTGCCATCAAAAGGCGCGTCGATAATCATCTGCAGATTTTCCATTGTCTTAACATCTTCCGGCAGATGAATCACACCAACCTGCACCGGAAATGACAGGGAAAACTTACCCTTGCCCCAGGATTTCTCAAATCTTTCCAGCACATCTTTTTTGCACTTTTCTATCTCCTCTTCCCCAATTCTGTCACAAACTACTGCAAAATGCCCGCGCCCGCAGTCATAGCACGCGTACATCATAAATTCCTTCTCAAGCCATGAAGAAATCTTTCCGAGAATCTCATTCATGTTAACAAATCCAATCATTTTGTTGTAGTAATTTAAGTTGGGGATTTTGACCAAGAGTAAGGTATAGCCCTCGCTGTCCATTGCAGTATCAAGGGCACTTTCCAAAGCAAACCTGTTAAAAATACCCGTCACTGGACTAATCGTATCATCCTTATTCTCGATGGAGAAAAGAATTCCAAGAAGACCGATTGTCTCAAAGAAAAGTGTCAAAAGATATTCAGGAACAAAAATCTGAACAATAACCGGCACGAAAGAAATGAACAAAAAGGCCATCAGAGACGCGGTCTTGCTCATCTCCAGATATTTATGATTCTGTATAACGAAAATAATGGAGAAAACCATATAAAGAAATGCTATGGAATAAAGCACCACAAACAGCGGTCCATGGACATAATGTCCGTTCTCGTCATAGCGGAAAACCCACTTTGTAAACGGATTAAGCACGAGCAAAATCACATCCACCGCAAAAGGAATCGAAAGGATAAACATCGCCACCTTTTTCTTCTTCACAAATTCCATGAGGAAGAAAAGATAAACCATGAAACAGTAAGCCAGGGCGTTGTGAGCAAAAAGATACAGATAATTCCACAAATCCTGATAAACAACCGTTGAAGGCGAAGGAGAATTATTGTAGATGGAGCTAAAAATATCCGCCAGTTCAGACAGAAAAATAAGACCGATTAAGCTTAAGAAAACTCTGTTAGCATGCCTAACCAGACCTTTCTTGAAGAAAATCAGCACAGCCATAAATATTGTTAATATTAATGCTGCTATGTCGAACTCAAAATGATAAACCATCTGCCCCCCTTTTAATTACTAATTTATTTCGCTATCGATAATCTCCTGCAGTTCCTCTTCATCTGTAAAAATAATGCTGTCGCCCCATATCATCTCATAGGCAACCTGCTTGTCAAGAGGCACATCCTGCACATAAATCTCTCTGCAGAACGGACTGTTAAGCAAATCTTCGTGCTTCGCATTATATGAAATACTTGCCCTGAGTAAGAATGTGGCATCAGCCCCTGTAATGGTTTCAAGATTGCGATTACCATTAAGTGCCAGGAACTCAGCACCCTTCACATTAATTGTCGTAAACTCGTTATGATCCAAAAAGCATCTCTCCAGCGAAGAAAGTGCGCTTATATCAACCTCACCCTCAATATTGTTATGTGATACATTTAAATATTTAAGATAAGGCTTGTCCTGAATCTCATATATGCTGTCCAGCCTGTTTCTTGAAGCTGATACATATTCAAGACCCTGCGATTCCGTAAGAAAGCCTAAATATCTGAAATTATTATTATCAATAACCAGCCACTCAAGCGCCGGCAGCGAATAATCAATCTTACTTACGTTATTATCCGAAAGAATAAGAAATCTGATACTGTCCTTCGAACCTTCCAAAGGCGCCACCGATGTAACTGAATTACTCACCAGAGAAACTGTCTGAAGCAGCGTACAGTTCTCAAGCCCCCTGACATTCATGATATTATTATCATCTGCCTTGATAACTTCAAGGTGAATCGCGCTTTTAAGGAAATTCAGATCACCCAGATTATTGCCCGAAATATCAAGAATCCTAAGGCTGTTCCAGTCCGTATCCTTCGGCACTTCCGCAATCAGATTATTCGCAACATAAAGCTCGCTAAGTGACGTCATTCCGGACAGTGCAGAAATATCAGAAATACCATTGCCCTCTGCATAAAGCACCTCAATCTCAGTCTTCGGCAGCATGGACAAATCATTAATTCCCGTATAATTTATGTTTAGCTCACGAAGATTTCCTGAACACGTTGTGAGAAAATCCGTGCCCACAACCCCCTGATTATAGGAAATATCAATCTTCGCAGGACTCACTGCACTGCATATCATGCTCATATCGTAATCAGTCAGATTGCAGTTAATCAGCTCCAGCGCTTCCACATTCTCAAGGCTCTTCGCTGCCCAAATCGACTGGTCCGCAATCTGGAAATGACAGTTCTCCAGATGCAGCGTCGTAAGGCTCTCATCCGACAGAATCTGCTTTAACGCCTTATCATCGATGGTCTCATCAAAAAGCTCAACAACCGCCTGATCCTTATAAGGATTTTTCGGAGCCGCCAGGAAAATCACTCCAATAACTCCGGCAAGCAAAATCACCGCCAGCGCCACAACGACCGCCACCAGCCCGGCAATTAAGCCAGCCTTACTCTTGCCACTTTTGCCCTTCTTCTCAGCCTTCGCAGCCTTTTTCGCCGCGCTCTCTAAAGCCTTCTCAAGTTCCTGGCCTTCAGCCATTCTGCCTGCTGCGCCCACGCCTTCACTGCTATCCTTCGGCTCGTCTGTCGCTTCTGCCTTAGCCTCACCAGCATCATCGCCGGCCTTACAAGCCTCAATCAGCCCCGACTCATACATCATCTTAAAGAACTCATCCTGAGTTGTCTTATAATAGAACATCGCCTGCACGGATGATACCTGCATCTCCATTCCAAGAGGCATCTTGGTCTCCTCAAGGAAAACCGCCAGGAAATCCTTCCTCTTATGCACTGCGAAATCCAGTTCTCTCTTACAGTTAAACGAATCCACGTAAGATGGAGATATAAAGCAAATAAATACTGAAGAATCATTTAAGTGCTGCGCAATGGTCTCCGGCCACTCCGTACCCGGAATAATTCCATCGTCATACCACACACGATATCCATCCACCTGCAGCCTCTCAATAATCGGAATAATAATATCCGACTCTTTATGACTGTAACTTATAAATATATAAGGCTCCTTGCCTTCATATGTCTTTGGATTTGCTCCCATCAAATTCCCCTGCTTTTCTTTTATTCTTCATGCTCACGCCCTGCCAAGCCACCTCGCGCCCGCGCCGGACCACCTTACGCCACACTGGGCCAAGCCGCACGCGCCAAACATTATTTCAGTTTCACGCAAAGCATTGTCATATCATCAAACTGACTGTTGCCTTTTATAAATATGTCAATCGCACTCTTAACATTCTCAATGGCCTCGTCCGGCGTACACTCACTTTTGTTGTCAAAACAACCAAGTAATCTGTCATCCCCAAAGAGATTATGCTCAGCATCCTCCGCCTCAGTAACGCCGTCCGTATAAAGCAGCATCATATCGCCGGCCTGCAGCTGCGCTGTATTCTCCCTGTACTTAACGCCCTGCATTCCCGCAAGCACCAGACAGTTCTTACACTTAAGAAACCAGGGCCTGTTATCACGAAGCAGCACCGGAGGATTATGTCCCGCGCTGACAAACTTAATCTCCCTCGTCTCAAGGTCCAGAACACCAACCCAGACAGTAACAAACATCTCTGCATCATTATTGGAGCAGATTGCATTATTTGCAGTCTCCACCGCATCTTTAAGACTTACTTCATTTCTTAAACAGTTCTGCAGAATAATCTTACATGACGCCATAAAAATCGCCGCCGGCACACCCTTGCCCGAAACATCACCAATAATAAAAGCCAGGTGATTATTATCAACAAAGAACACATCGTAGAAGTCACCGCCTACTTCCTTCGCAGCCTCCATGAAACCGCTTACTTCCAGATCATCTCTTCCCGGATAATGCTCATTAAATACAGGAAGCAGTGAATGCTGAATCTTTCTTGCAACCTCAAGTTCCGACTGAAGACGGCTCTTCTCACCAATCAGCGAATTATGCTTATCAATATAATCCATAATTGCAATCATAACTGCAAAACCAATAGCATTAATCAGTATGAAAGGAATTGCAATCTGCTTAACTATATCCACCGCAGTCGAAAACGGCCTTACCATAATAAGCACCAGACTTAAGTGAAAAATCTCCATCCCCGCAGCAATCAAAAATGCAAACAAAGGCTTTCTCATTATCTGAGACCACTTCATAGCCAAAAGCCCGCATATAATACCGATGCAGCACGTTGCAACCACGCAGGCTGTGGCAGTCACACCGCCCATTGTAAATCTGTGAAGACCTGCAATTAAACCTGCAATTATACCACCTATAGGACCACCGGAGAAACCTGCCAGCATAGGACCCATATCACGAACTGAAACAACGGCACCATTTAACTCAAAACCTGATATATTGCCATACATTCCGAAGATACCGCCAAGTAATCCGATAAGCACGGAATGCTTCCATTTCTTTCCTTTTTTGAAAGCCTTGGAAATGTTGTCAGAACCACCAATGAAGGCAGAAACCACAAGTATAACTGCCAGGGTTCCAATCATTCTGGTTACCATTGCTGCTATCTCACCACGCATAATAATTCATGCTCCTTACACACAAATTTATAACTTAAACTTACCAACTTCACCATAAAGTGAATCTGATACCACGTTATTCTTCTTAAGTTGCTCTTCCATGTTTGACATATTTACAACCACGTTTGAAGCCTTGTCGGAAATATTATTAAGATTTGTAACAGTATTGGATATGACGAAGTTCATATCTCCTGTTGCCTGCCTCATCTGATCGACATTGGAATAAATCTCCGAACCAACCTGTGAGAATCTGCTCATCATATCACCAAATTCTGAAGTACTCTCAGCATATGCATTACTGCTGTCTCTAAGTGCTTCATATCCGCTGATTGCTGCATCGCCTATGTAATCAAGCATATTCTTGGACTCTTCAGCAAGGTCATTAACGCTGCCTACAACCTCTGCAGATATTCTCTGAATCTCAGCTGCTGCCCTTGCAGAATCCTCGGCCAGTTTACCAATCTCCTGTGCAACAACGGAAAAGCCTTTACCTGCCTCACCTGCTCTTGCCGCCTCAATCGCTGCATTAAGTGAAAGAAGGTTGGTCTGGTCTGTAATATTGATAATGTTATCTGTCAGATTATTAATCTGCTCTACAGCTTTGGATTTCTCGATTTTGTCAGAAAGGGAAACTTCGATTTCCTCAATCTTGTCGTGAACTTCCTTACACTTAATAACCGCATCCTTACCATTCTGGTCTGCGTTTCTCTTAAGTTCACGAGTCTTCTGCTCACCCTCTTTAATATCATCAACCATGCCGTCAACCGAATCGGTAATAACTGCCATTCTGTCATTAAACTGACTCATGGAAGCCGCCGTTCCCGTCATGGAATCATTAATGTCCGTAATCATCTCAGATATCTCAGTTGTGGACCTTCTCACTCTGTCGATGCTTGTTGAAACTGAATCTGCAGAAACCTTAAGTTCCTCAGAGTTATCGGAAATGTTATGCATGATGCCTCTTATGAAAGCAACCAGCTTATTAATATTTCCGGCAATCGTCTCAATCTCATCCCCCGTTCTTATATCAATTGTCTTGGTTAAATCGCCATTACCCTGGGTAAGTTCAACCACCTTGTTGTTAAGTTTCTTAAAGCTGTTTCTAAGCATTGTTCCCGCAATTATCATGAAAAGCAGACTGAACATAAGAATCAAAGCGCAGGTAATAATAATAATTCTTGCAATTCTTTTTGAAACTGCGAGCACATCACTGGCACTGATATCAACACCAACAACGCCGACTACTTTATTTCCGTTATAGATTGGGCTGTAAGCTGTAAGATGCTCTCCCCACTCATCCACGGAAATCTCATTGGTTGACACGGTCTCACCCGCAAATCCATCAAGCAAAGCTTCCTCACACTCGAAATCCTCTCCAAGTGCAGCAGGCTCATCCGGATCTGAATCAACCACATATTCCGGCGAACCGTCAGCACGAAGCCTTACTGTATACACATACTCCGTATCCCCATTATCTCGAAAAATCGCCAGTTCGTCATAAATCTCCTCAAACTCATCTGACCCTTCCTCTTCGATCTTACTGAAAGTCTCACCGTCAAGATGCGCAGCACTTGATGCCGCAATTGACTCAGCATGGCTCTTAAGCTGTCTCTCCATGGTGTTGGTCATACTCTTATATATTATCAATCCAAGAACTGTATCTGACAAAATGATAAGAATAGTCATCATCAAAAAAATCTTTGTTGCAATACCCATTTTCCGATTCTTCATACGCATACTCTCTTTTCTTTAAAAAGGGGACAATAACCCTATTTTTACACTTTATGTCATTTTACCATAATTAGCGCCTAAAAACAACGGATTTTCGCCTATTTGCAAGGCTTTCCCCACTGCACCTTCACACACCTTCCCCCACCCCACCTTGATGCACATTACCCCGGTCCACTTGGCACATTCCTTCAAAAGATGCACATTACCCCGGTCCACTTGGCATCAAGATGCACATTACCCCGGTCCACTTGGCATCGCACTCATAAAATGCTACAATGACATTAGGTTATGTTTAAAAAGGGGGTTTTACTATGATATATAATCAAAACTATCGTGATCAGTTCTTCTGGGATCAGCCGGGCAAACCAAGTATCAGCCAGCTTTTTAGTATGGTTAAGTCTGAACTTTCTACTCCAAGAGTTAAACGTCCGTCTAATCCTGTTACAAAGGTTTCTTTAGTAAGTTTAGGAATAGGCGCTCTTATTGTAGCCTTATCTGCACTCCTGTCATATGCGCTAACCAAAAGCGTACTCTTTATGGTTATTATAATAATGGTTACCGCTTTCATTTTTATGGGCGCATCCTTTATTGTTATTGCAGTATATAACTTCTTTATCTATGGCCGAAGATGCACAGTATCAACTCCTGCCACATGCATCGGATACAGCATATCCGGTAGTAGTAATAATAATTCAGGAGGCGCCAGACTTTTACGCTCCCCGGTATTTAAATACACATATGGTGGTCTTGAATATATCGCATTTGATGATGTCTATGAAAGCGGTGGCAATGTGCCTCCAATGAATGTTGAAACCACCATTTTAGTTGACCCGTCAGACCCATCTCACATAAAATGGGATTTCAGTAACCGTAAGGCAGTCTGGATTATCGCAGGCGGCGCCATCTTCATCCTCATGGCATTCGGCTTATTATTCTTATGCCTGGCAGATGACGACTTCCGCGAAGCAGCCCTTCCACAGACAGCCCAGACCCAGACAATCGACCAGCCTGCCAACCAGTAATTCATAAGTTCACATACAAAAAATAAACCGTAGATACACCTGTACCTACGGTTTTTTAATGCTTTTCCACGCCCTGCCTGCGACCACACACCACACACACGTCTCCTTGCACCCGCGTGCCCTTCACCTGCCTGCGCCCACATGCCACACGCCACAGTTCCTCACACCCGCGCGCCCTTCACCTGCCTGCGCCACGCGCGCCACGCCCGGCCCGCGCCCTTGCTACTTCACTCTCTCCAGCGCAGCCTTCAGCGAGTTCGTCAGCCCCCTCGGCCCGCGAATCGCCAGTATTCCATACTTCTCCTTCAGTTTCTTAAACGTAAACTTATTACCTGCATACGTCTTAAGAAGCTTTATCTTCATAAGCGAATTAATCGTCAGTTTCCCATTATTAAATTCATACGGAATATCCGTCTCAGTAACCACACACTGATACAGAATCGCTGCCACAGGCGCCCCCACATAAAGATATACTATATCCCCCTTCTTTATGCCACGCCCCTGCTTCCAGTTAATTTCATCCGCCTCTTCAAAAGCCTTAATCACATCGTAATACTTCGGATTCGACGGAATTATCCAGTCCTTCGGCGCCCTCATCTCTTCCTTCTTAGGCTTCGACGCTGTCGCCACATAACTTTCCCCAATCAGATTACAAACCTTGTTATAATCCACGCTCCCATCCAGAACTACCGTAATCCAGTTAACCTTATTCATATGATATCCCGGATAAATCCCCTCCTCTTTAAGCAGCGTATCCCTGAAAAACATATCATCAATCTTAAGGTCAATCACATCCACGTAATTATCTGAGTACATCCCAATCTTCTTATACTGCACCCTCATAATTACCGCAAACCACTTATTATTATCTCCATGACGGAAAACAGCATACTCCGGATAATTTCTCCACAGATACTCTGCCTTCGCCCCATACTCCCTCTCAATAAACTCCTCAATCATCCTCCTCATACCCTAATCCTCCTTAAGATTACTAATATATTTATCCAGAATTACTTCAAGTTTCTGCCAGTTCAAACATCTTCTTTTCAATTGACCACTGATATTTTTCTTATTCACAATACCATATAATTTGTTAGCCTTTTTCACAATTATGTCCTGGTTTTGTCTGCAAAAATTCAATTGATCAATAACAAGTTTTTTATACTTTATTTCTTTCTCATTATCATATGGATATACTTTAATATCAATTACACTAATTACCTCTTCCGACACTGGAATCATATTGTTAAAATCCAAAACCCCAATCAGTTTTCCTTTGGTGTCGATTATTCGATGAAAATCAATAGCATTTTTCATTTGCCTGTGTTTTTCTTTGGGCGAACTTAAAGGAACGCAATATTGTTTATTATTGCAAATTACAATTATGCCAACAAACGGTCTTGTCTCTTTCCCAACTTGAGGGGACACGGAAAATACCCGCCCATCTCCCTGATTCTGCAAATTCCTTACATACTTAATATTAACTGTATATAAATTAAGACGTTTTTGAACCATTTTTTACTCCAAAAAGAAAGGACTGTTCAACAGAACAGTCCATAATTTCCACTTTAGACGGATTGAATCCTTCACGGTAGGACTCACCTCTCTTACAACTGCCACTTCAACGGAAAACCGTTTAGCAGGCCTCTCTACTTAATACAACTGCCACTTCGATAAATGATTATCTAGCAGGCCTCTCTACTAGTCATATTATATGGTTGTTTCTGTTATAAAGTCAACATATTTTATACATCAATATTACCCCACCAAAATCCACAACACAATACTCCCGGCCTTCCTACTTTATACTACTTTATCCTACTTTTTCCTACTTTTTCCTACTTTTTCCTACCGCAAATATAACAAAACCGCAACACGCAAAAAGCCCCGCCATCAGCGAAGCTTCTCTTCTTAAATCATTATAAATTATTATGTAATATCTCCTTAATTTAATGCACCCTGCCCCGGTCTGTTAAGGCTTTTTTCTATTTGATCTTTAATAAAAATTCCTCATAATATCTATTCTACTATTTGTCATACCATTTATGATTACAATCAAGGCAACGATAATTAGTTACCGTTTCCACAGCATCAAACTGACCTCTTTTTATATCTTGTTGTGAAACAATTTTGATATTTGAACTTCCACATTTAGGACATTTTATTTCACTACCACCACATCCTCCACTTACTGCCTCAAGCTGCTCATCATTAAGTTCCACACCCTCAGCCTTCGCCAGCGCCAGCACCTCTTCCGCACTCTTGCACTCAGCTATCTTCTTCTTTTGCTCCTCACTTAATCCCTTCAATAATTCATCTCTCATAATAAATATCTCCTTCCCCCAAAAATAAAACCTACCTGTTTTCATTATATCCTATACACTTATATCTTATCAAATTAAATATATCTAAACAGCACAAAAAAAGGCCTTTCTAACCAGAAAGACCTTTGTTCAACTCAACTTTTATTTCTTAAATTAACAAACTAACTCACCATGCTATCTGCAGGATATTCATAACTATGCTCATACATATATTCAGGAGAGCAATCAATCTCACCGTCATTCCATACTACTATACCATGCTCCACAGAGGCAGTATTAAACACTTCCTCATTCTTTAGAGGCTTAAACGCTTCTCCTTCTAAAACTGTAGCATCAAATAGTCTTTGTTCACCAGATTTAAATAATAATATCATAATCATGTCTGGTAATACTTTAACCTTTTCAATTTCAATTTGTAATTCTGGCTCTCCACCACAAACAAAACCATCACAATGATACATGTTTTGAATCTCCTAATCACTTAATCCATAAACACTACTTCTTCTCAACACCTTCCCCATAAATGGTACCCCAGTCATCCTTCATGGACACCGGAATCCATCCAAACTCCTCGCACATAGCCTTCATCTTCTCAGCCTTCTCAACATTACCATTCTCACGAGTGGTATCATCGCAGCAAATCATAAACGCAAGGCTCTTATACGGATTATTGCTTGTGGCATATTCCGCCATGGCCGCATCCCCCGAACTGTTTCCAAAGGAAAGCACCGGCTGCACCCCAATCTCCTGCGCAATAACCGTAACCTTATTCATATTCAAATCCTTAATGATAAAATCCCCGCCCAATACCAGCTTATCATCATCATCAAACGTATACTCAAGACCATCTGTATCACCCTGATCCTCAGCCACTAATGACATATCAGAGCCGATAAGGTGATCACGCGGAACCTCAATCATTCCCTCGCAGAGACCTCGCATAATAAAACGGTCTGTACCGCTTACAATGTAAACCTCAAAACCATTTTGCTGAAGATAATTAACAACCTGAATCATCGGAAGATAGAAAGACTGCCCTCTTGTCATGCCCTCATAACCCGGAGCCGGCTGATTACGGAAATCCTCAACATACTCCTCAAACTCATCAAGCGTCATCCCCTTGAATGCAGAAGCCACAGCCTGTCCATGCTCAGTCATTGAAACCTCAACATCCTCACCATTGAACTTCGCCTGAAGTTTCATTGCAATATCCTTCTCAAAATCAGAAGCCTTATCCTTATAATCAGGATCCTCTAAAACCCTGTGCACAAGCAAAAGATGATCAAAATAGTAAGGATCCGTCTCGCACACTAAAGTACCATCCATGTCAAAAACCGCCACCCTGTTTTCAAATGGAATAAAATCCTCGCTGTTCGGCGCCGTAACATTCTCAACATACTCAACCAACGCCTTCTTAGCTTCAAGATCATTCCAGCATGAAAGCTCGTCTTTTGGCTCCTCAATAACTTCACCTGTCACACACAAAGTCACATCCTCAGTTTCCTGTACTGAAGAAGTTGTTATAACCGGCTGCTGCGGCTTATTTTGCGGTCTCTTAGACACCGAAAAGATTACTCCAATAATAATCGCACATAATGCCAAAACAGAACCACATATCACCACAATCTTCCAAATTTTACCCTTATTCTCCACTTTTCTTCCTCCATATGAATACTTCAACATCTTTTATCATTCCTCGTCCCCCCATTTCCACATATTCTTACTGCCTTTATTATCCTCTTTATGTCGAACTCTCTTTTTATTCTTCCTTTCTGGCAGGTAAAATGACGGCCTCTCATCCGGATCCGGTATCAGAACTTCAAGATTACCCTGAATGTCTACAGCACCCAATAGCGCAATAAAAGCACTCATACTGATATCATCTCCTCTTTCAAATCTTGAAACGGTACTTTTGGAAAGCATTGCCTTTTCCGCAATTTCCCCTTGCGTAAGTTCCGCGCTTATCCTGTACTCTTTAAACCTTCTAACCAGTTCCGCATATATTCCATTCGTTGATAAATCTTTATTTATCTTCATTTTTTCTCCTGTAAATAGTCAGATATAATATTTATACAGTATTTTTTCGTTTAATTGCTCATATATGACTATTTACATAATATCATATTTTTACAAAAAATCAACAAAAAAAGACCCCGTTCTCACGAAGCCCTTCCTTCATCTTTTTATATGTATCATTCCTCAACAACCCCATTCTCATACTTCTTCCTTGCAAGAGACAAAGTCAACGCAATTATCACCAGCGAAAAAGCCACGCTGTGTATCATTCCTAAAGAAGCAGCTGCACTATTCATTACAGAATATATTCCCGCAGTAAATGAATTATTTAAGAATAGACCTACGCCCACAAAAGCGGTAAGAAACCCAACAATTCCGGAAATAAGAGGCGCAACCCCTAACATAAGCACATACCCCGATATCTCAAATCCAATCTTGTCACTATCTGTCCCCGCTTTTACAATCATAACAATGGCATATATCCACATAAAAAGAATTCCCAGCCCGCTCAGCACACTGGCACCAATATACATATATACTGCCGGCATACATTTGGTCCAGTTGTCTAAACTCAAATAAATACTATAAATCTGCCGCGCATATACCACCGCCGGAACAATAATCCTTCCAACCAATAAGTAAATAAAATCCAGCGCAATCGCCACCACCGAAAGAATTCTAATTGTCTTACTCATAAATCAATTCCCCTCCTAAACAACCTTAATAATATCCGCAACTCTTCTTCTCCGGTCCTTCAATCCCGGATTCATAGTTAGCCTTAAACTCCATATTAATCTCACGAATTTCCTTCTTACCTTCAATATAATCCTGATACATATCCGCAAGCCCGGCCATACATCCGTCACATGACCCACTGATATTCCCAATAGACTCAGCCACTATCTTCTCTCTTTCTTCTCTTGTTGTATCTTTAATCAAAATTGAACCCATACCAAACCTCTTTACTTAGAATCAATCAAATAAACAACCAGACTTATTATAGCGATAAGAACCAGTATTATTCCTACTACAATGGTTAACCCTGCACCTATTAATAGTATTTCAATTAATGACATTTATCATTCCCCTAATCTCTCTATTCAAGTATATAATCATACTTATCAGAACCATCCCTACCCGGCTCCGCAGCCGGCTCTATTCCCTTATGCTCCATCAATGTTTTAATGGTATTAATATAATCTTCTCTTTTGGCATCCCACGCTTCCGTTTCCGTCGTGGAATAACCATCATCGAGCCTCAGTTCGTTAACTTTAATCAAAGCATATTCATAATCACCCGCCGCTATGACCGTCTGAACCTCAGACTCCACACTTCTAAGATTATCCACCAGTTTTTTATGTTTTACAGCCTGTGGAATCATAAAACTCATCATTACTGCAATACCCAAAGCAACAAATATTAATGCGATTGTCATTGTATTTCTTGCTGCTTTTTGTTGTTCCAGTCTTTTTATTTTTTTCTCATATAATCTTATTTGTTGTATAGCTTCTATTCTTTTAGTTTCATGTTGAAGTTCAATTTCGCGTTGCTTTATTTGAACTGCCGCATCCTGCATCTCCCCAACAACAATCTTCTGCCCACAGTACTTGCAGTAAAAAGTCCCCATATTAGAAGTTTCTTCCAAAGACGCATGACATTTCGGGCACTCCAAAATCATCATTTTCATGCCATTATTAAAACTATTGTTATTGTAGGAATACTTACTATCTGTTAAATCCAGTTCTTCATCAAGTTGTGCCCTGTCATCGCCAGGCACCTCACCAGCCTCATCCGCATCCCCTACCACAATCTTCGTTCCACACATGTTGCAGAAAATCGTCGTCGACCAAGGTGAACCCGTAATAGCACAGCAACATATCGGACAAGCCGCCGGCCTTTTATCTACATATAAGATTTTTGTACTCATATCAGCCACCTATTCCATCAAGTGTTCATTTTTCGCCAGCATTTTGAAATCAAAAACTGTCTTATCTCTTCTTTATCATCATCTTCATAGTATTTTACAAGCAATTTTTTAAAATCAGCCACTTCTTTTTCCGGAATCACCAAAAGGCCTAATCCATGTGAAATCATATAATGATTTGCAAAAATAACAGCCGCCCTTTTGTTTCCATCTATGTATATTTGAGTCTTCATGGAATAAAGAAGTATATTGACGGCTTTATCGATTTCTTCTTCATTTTCACAGACAATTTCATGAATTTCATCTTTTACTATACTTTCAATGGGAATCGGAGGAATATAGTTACATCCCCCAATTGTCACAGGAACGCCTCTTATCCTTCCACCATCGGAATAGAAGCCCTCATTAATAAGCTTTGCAATATGACAAAGCAGATAGTAATCACTGTCTGCTTGAATAACATCTTCATCTAATATAAATTCCCATGCATGTTTTAAATTGAGGATTTTTTGTACATCACTCGCAGTCATGCCGTTCACTGTTCCATTTTCAATTATATCTTCAGTTTGCGGGAACGTTGTCGACACGCCTTCCAAAACAGCCTGGTCATATATACTGGTTTTCATATTAGCACGTGCAAAATCAAGATTTAAAACTATGTTTGAAGCAAGTTCATTCGATTTATAGCCTAATTCAGCCAATTCTCTTGATATTCTTCTTATAGTTTTCTTTAGTTCTCTCGATTCCTTGGCATTTTTGAGAAGAAGCTGATAAAGTTCATCTGAATAAACATCAACATACGTTGATGTCAGCCTGCTTCCAACTCTCTTTCGGATATAGAGATATTTTCCACTTGGGCTTTCCTTTACCTCCGGAGATCCGTCATAAGGAATAAGGTTTAGACGAGCTTCTGCTTCTGCTTTTTGATTTATTAATGACTGTATCAATTCAATATTACTCATAAATAATCCTCTTTTAGGGAACTTTTATTTCTCAATTATATCAAAAAGTTCCCTAAAATTCAACTAAAATTAGGGAACTTTTTAGCAAAAATCGAACCAAAAAGTTCCCTATGTGAATCTTCTATAAATGCAAAAACTTCCAAATTACAAATTTTTTATCGGATTTGGAAGTTTTTCTGATCTTCTTAAAAAGAACCATAGTAAATTATCCATGAATATAATTATATACCCAATTTTATCATAATTCCCCTCTCTTTCATATAGTTGCTAAAACCGTCAATTGTCCAATCGCCGAATGGATTTTTTCCTGCATCAAATCTCTATTGTATCCAAGAAATCCTGTATACTTTTGAACGCTTCACCTACATCCATTTGGAGCCAATTCCTATCTCCACAGTTTTCCACATTATTTCTGTAACTACGATTATTAAATGTTACCGAAACTCTTTTTCTGATTCCATCCATGTCTTTCTCTCTCATAGATGGTTCATCAATGATATATGTTTTGATACATTCAGACAGTACGGCCACATCTACATAATCTTTTAAATAACAAAAGTCAAAAATATCCTTATATCTTGAAGAGATTGGACCGAACCTAAGAAGCGACCGAAGTTTCTCTGCAAAAATCTGCTCACAGGAATTGATAAGCAAACTCGCTCCTTCATCATCCATACAAACATCAAAGCAATAATCCTTTTGTTCAATGTTCATTTTTGAATGAACCCCAAGGTCTATTTTGCTTTCCAGCGAGTTTCCATCATTATCTTTAATTATTACTTTAACTCTCTTTCCATTATACTCCTGCTGAGAAAGAGGTTCTATCGCATCTTCCTTAATCTCTATATTTATACCGTCAAGACAATTCAATTTCGATATAAATAATCTAATATAATCATCCTCAATAGAATATCTTATAAAATCAATGTCGAGATCCTCTGTAGCCCGTCTTGAATCACCACTAATGCTTCGCATAACTACGCCACCTTTAACAGTGACTTTTTCTCCGTAATCACTCTTCTCAATGGCCTTAAGAACTATATCCTGACAAACTCTTGCATCCGCATATTGCTCAGTAAGTCCCATATCTCTATAATGATTAACCATTTCTTCCAAATTCCACATCAAAAAACCTCCGCCTTAAGTGTCTCAATCACCTTATTACTCTTTGGTGCAGCCAATGCATAATCCTGGATTTTTTGAATATCAAGTTGAGGCAGTAATTTACGATAATTCAGTATGATTTCCTTATAGTAATCAAACGGAATCTTGCTCTTATATCTAATAAGTTCAATAAGCATACGTTCTTTGCTGTACACCAAAATGTCATACCCTTTATATTTTGCCAACTCTATCCCCTCTTCAAAAAACGGATCCGGCACAAAATACTGCTTAACCCTTTCATCCTTGATTTTGGTCGAATCCCTCTTTGTAGCCAAATCACACTCATCAGGGATCACATCTGTAAGCCCATGGAAATAAAATGCGCTATTCATAGTTAAAACAGCTTTTGGATACTTATATGAAAATATCGCAATCTCTGGTACATACTTATCTTCTGAATATACGCCTTTACCAACTTTATATAATTCCCCTTCTTCTATCTTTTTCTCTATAAAATAGTCTGATCCATATTCCTCAAGGCATTCTGCACGTGTTTTCATCACTATACCTCCTTTTTTGATTGTTGTCCACATTTCTCATATTTTTGTGGGCTGTTTTCTAAATTGTAGCGCATAAAAAAAAGAATGTCAATATCTCATGTAAAACCCTCAATTTTAAAAATCAAATGCCTTTTAAAACTAGTAATATTATACCTAATTTCATTGCTTAGCTTTCTTGAAAAAAAAGCAAAAAGCGAAAAAATAAGCCTCTCACGTCGGCACACGGGAGAGGCTTGGCTCTTTTAAAAGTTAAATAAACTTCGAAATGGTAGACTCCCGAGTCTATTATTCCGGCTTGCCGGAATACATAGCTTACTTTTCTTGAAAAAAGAAGTAAAAAGCGAAAAAAATAAGCCTCTCTCGTCTGCGCTACGAGGGAGGCTTGGCTCTTTAATGAGCTAATACCCAAACTCGAGAGGCATCCACTAAGGAGTGGGTGCTTTCTTATTTACAAGTCTAACACTTTTAATTCAGATAAACAAGAGATAACTTTAAATTTTTTCATACTCTTTCAAAACAACGAGTCTGTGAAAAAAACTCTGTAAAAATTTTAATACTTCGACCGAAGAAGACGGACGGAAGGCTTCTCATCCTTTCATAGGTCTTCAATTAAAAATGGCAACATGTATATTGGATATAATTTCAACATTTCTCTGCTACCTATATCTTTTTGTGATAACAATATTTCCTTCGAAACATGCTTAGAATACTTTTTCTGAAATTCTGTAATTGATTCATGCTTACCGATTCCGGATGACTTAACTTCAATCGAAACTATCTTTGTTTTCGAAGCAAGCAAAAAGTCAACCTCATAGTAGTGGGAACTATTTTCTTTCTCCCATGTGTGATAAT
>DGTK01000012.1:54247-65581 GCA_002393735.1 Lachnospiraceae bacterium UBA4338 | reverse complement strand
ACTTTCTTTAATAGTTAGTCTTTTACTTATCTATATTTTTCTTCTTTTTGAATAAAATATCTCTTACCTTGAACTCCTCGCCCTTGGCGATTTTAACAACATTCGGGAAATGTTTCCATATTATTATAATCATAGGGATTGCCACCACCAAAGAGCAAAACGGGTTTCCTGTCATAAAATAAGAAATAACCGGAAAGGAAATAGCTGTAAGTATGGTGGATATAATAAGATAATTCGTAATTAAGGCAACCAGAATAATCCCTGCTGCCACTCCCACTGTTATCAAAGGCCAAAGACCGAACATGACTCCGATTGTGGTGGCAAAACCCTTGCCCCCCTTGAACCCAAGATAAAACGGATACATATGTCCCATTACACAGGCTGCTGCCACAAGAAAATGAAGCAGCACATATTCCGGGAATAAAAACCTCACCGCAAACACGCACAAAGAACCCTTAAAAATGTCCACAGCTCCCACCAGTACACCGTATTTAATGCCCATCTGTATCGTGGTATTGGAAGCGCCCAGGTTACCCGAGCCCCCTTCCCGCAGGTTTTTCTTTTTTATCTTCGACAGCAGATGAGACATGCTGAAAGAACAGAACATATAACCCAGAACAGTACATATAATATATATTGCTATCTTCATTAAAATACCTCAGTTTATGCGAAAGTCTTTCCCAGAATATCGGCTACGTTATTCTTAATCCCCCTTGCAACCTCCGGCTTGTTCATGGTATACACATGGACATTTGTTATGCCATTTGCGTAGAGGTCGATAATCTGGTCTGTGGCATAGGCAATGCCGGCAGAACGCATGGCATCCGGATCTGAGCCGAACTTATCCACTAAGGACTTAAACCTTACAGGCATAAATGAACCGGAAAGTTTTATAGCTCTTTCAACCTGCTTTGCGTTGGTAATTGGCATAATACCCGGGATAATCGGCACTGTGATGCCCGCCTCTCTGATTTTGTATAAGAAATTAAAGAATAAATTATTATCGAATATCATCTGTGTTGTAAGGAAATCAACACCCGCATCCACTTTTTCCTTAAGATGCTTAATATCTTCTCTTTGATTAATGCTTTCCGGATGGACCTCAGGATAGCAGGCTCCGCCAATGCAGAAATCATAAGGACTTTCCTTAAGCTGTCTTACAAGCTGAACCGCATAGTTATAATCCCAGTTTTCCCTGTTTTCCCCCTTCATCTCCTCGGTCAAATCCCCACGAAGGGCCATAACATTCTTGATACCGGCCTTTGCCATATCTTCAATTCGCTTACTCACCAGTTCTTTGGTGGAGGAAACACATGTGAGGTGGGCCAGCATGGGCACATTGTATTTATCCTTAAGGTTTCTGGCAATGTCCAGAGTGTAATTACTCACTCCTCCTCCCGCACCGTAGGTTACGCTCATGAAAGAAGGATTTAATGTGGCAATTTCCTCCGTTGCTCTTTTTACGTTTTCAAAGGAAGTTTCCTTTTTCGGCGGAAAAACTTCATAAGAAAGCATCATTTTTTCGTCTTTTAAAATATCGATTATCTTCATATTTCTCCCCTTTATATGAGTGCTCTGGCTCTTAAAGCCTCACATTCTTCACCAGTTATTCCAAGTCCATTTTTGACAAAATCACCGAAGGAACCGTAACGCTTCTCAATTATATCATAATAAAGCTTAATAAACTCCCTTTGGGCGCCGAAGAAATACCATAAAGATTCTTCCACCGCCTGGGTGTTGCTACTGGGCCCCAGCTGCATTTTAATATACCCGGTGAGAGTCTCATAATCTTCCATAAGATACTCGTTGGTACGCATATAATCTTCGATTATGTATTTCCTGTCCACTCCCAGAATCTCCAGAAGAATCACCGTGGAAATCCCGGTTCTGTCCTTGCCGGCAGTGCAGTGATAAAGAAGTGCCTTATCCCTCGGTTCGATGCACAGCCTTATAAGCCTTGCAAACTGACCTAAGGCATAATCATTATCCACGAAATATCTGTAGGTCTGACACATATGTTCTTTGGCCGCCTCAGGATTATAAATAACCTCTTCCATGGTCATCTCATCCGTGGATTCTTCTCTGGTAATACCGGCTTTAAACTCGTTAAAAATCGGAAGATGCAGGTATTGGGCACCTTTTATTTCATCATCGGGTTTTTCCCTGACTTCCTGGTCGGTTCTTAAATCTACAATCATATCCACCATCTCGCTTAACCGGTCCTTGTCGGAGGGCTGCAGCTGCCACAGGTATCCCGAACGTACAAAAAGGCCGGACCGAATTTTTCTTCCTTCCCTATTTTCGATTCCGCCTATATCCCGTACATTTTTAAGTTTATCAAATTTTAAAAGCATTGCCCTTAATCCTGTTTCTTAGAATAATTACCTCAAATAACATTTTATCACAAAAAGATGGGATGGAATATATTATTTATCACTTTTTTAGGGAAAAAAGAGCAGGGCGTATTGAAGTATGCCCTGCTCTAAAAAAGCTAACATATTATTAAAATATAAAAATACCAAAAGACTATTTTTTCATTCCTGTCTGCGGTTTAACCGGCTGCTTGTCATTCTGCTTCTGAGCCTTAACCTCAAGTGCCTTATTGGCCTTTGCCTTAACCACATCTTCAAGATGTTTAACGGTCACTTGCTTGCCCTCTACCTCAATAGCTGAATTATAAACAGCTTCGGCGCCTATTTTTCCTGAAAGTTCTCTTAACTTATTAAGTTCATTAAGGCCCTTCTCGATATCCGCCTTATCATTTTTCCTGGCTGCATTTCCAAGTTTGGTCATCTCTTTAACGATTACTTCCTTGAAAGCCGCATCCTTAATTCTCTTAATTGAATCCAGGGACAAATCAATATCATTAACCGTCCATGCATTATCTCCGGAAATATTCTTACCAGACAGGCTGAATTCTGCAGAAAGTTTTTCTCCAAAAGCCTTATGGAATGCATTATATTCTTTCCTCATTTCAGTTCTAAACTGTCCTGCATCAAAAGCAAATTTAACCGGGTTAAAAATCACCGCCTTACTCTTTTGTATATCAGCAAATATATTATGATAAGCAGACTGTCTTATCTGGTTAAGAGCCTTCTTCTCATCATTATCAAAATCTGCTTTATATCCTTCAACTTCTTCATTATTAATGAATATTGCCATTTCTTCAGCAGACTCTTTCTTATGAAACTCTTTATTGAAGATTGATTTGGACTGATCTTTAATGATTACATCATTATGTCTGATTATATCATCATATGAGTGAGCCGCCTCTTCCGGTTTAGAAACATCTGTATCAATATTAACTTTGTATTTTTTGTTAATCTTTTCCAGTTTCTGTTTTAATGTATCAAGTTTGTTCGGTAAATATTCAGCAGTTTCTCTAAGGAAATAGCCTGCAACATTAACGCCAAGTTCCAAAAGTGACTCCCTGACAGGACTGTCTTTCTTATACTTATCAGCAGCAAGAAATAGTCTCTTATAAGTTGCAGAAAGTTCTTCAAGTCTTTCGCGAGAAGTCATATTTTCAGGCTTTTGCTTCATTAAATTGCCAAATGAGACAAATAAATCTTTTAATTCAGGATTCTTCATGTCTAAAGTGTGGAAATACTTGATTTCAGTCATAGTATTTTCATAGAATTTATCCCTGTTTGGATCTAATCCCAAAGCCTTTTCGTCAGCAGCAATATTCTCTGCAAAAATTGCATTTACTTCTGACATAATAGTTCTACGTTTTTCTGAATTGCTGTTTTCTCTCTTATTATTATTTACTCTTTCAGCCTTTTCCAAATCCTTACGTTTCAGATAATACTTCATTTGAACAGCAAGAAGCTTCTTTGCTTCCATAAGCGCTATTCTGTCTTCCTGAAGTTTCTTTGGATCGGCAGTTGCAGCATTCTCATTTAAGTAATCTTCGCTTATCTTTACAGCCTGCAGGCCTTTAAGAATATCATCATATTCTTTTGAACCAAACCAGACACCCTTGTTTCCTGCAGCGACGGAATCCACCAAAACACCCAGCTTCACCATTCCACGGTGAGCTTCCTCAAATGTAGGATTCTTTTTATCTGAAGGTTTAGCTGCAGCTCTGGCTTCCTGCAGGATTTTGATTGTAGAGTAGTCAATTTCTACTTCCGGTTCTTCCTCTTTTACCTCTTCCGGTTTAACCTCAGCCTTAACCTCTTCCGGCTTAGCCTCTTCCTTCTGCTCGTCATTTAACTGCTTGTTTCTCATTTCAAGAGCTGCAATTCCTGGTTCAATGCCTTCATTAACAGTCCTCTTAACAGGAAGTTCCTCACTGGCTTTTTTAAGAAGTTCAATATTCTTAGGATCATTCTGAATAAAATCATAATATTCTTCCCTGCTTACTTTACCTGTGCCGAAGTAACCAATGAATTTTAACATTCTGTTCGCCTGAACACTGGACGGAGGAAGTACCTCATATTTATCATTCTTTATTCCATTATCAAATATTTCAGTATCAACAATCTTATGAGTTCCTTTTCTTAATCCAATATTAGTTTCCTGCTGATATGGATTCTCTTTATACTTTTGCATAAGAAGATCGTTCTTGCCGGCTTTCATCTGATCAAGCTTAATTTTGATAGCCTCAGCCTGTCTGGATATAGAAGATGCCCTACTGGCTGCATTTCCATACCTTTCAGATATTTCTTTGTATTCTTCTTCCTGATGCTTTACTACTCCTTCATTTACTTTTCTTGTGGTCTCATCCGCAAATTCTAATTTACTAATCTTTTCTAAATTACTCTTGGCTTTTTCATATCTGCTTTTCTTTTCTTTAAACTCTTTTTCCAGTGCATGGAAGTCAGCATCTGCTGAGTATTTCTTTCGCATGGCGTCATCATATAACTTTTGCTGACTGGCAATGGCATCATTTACTTCTTTCTCAACTGTTTTATTGTAATCATCAAAGAGTTTTTTTCTTATTGTTTCAAGTTTATCGTCAAAAGATCCGGTAAGCTCATTTGTAACCTTAAACTCATATGCATCAAAGTCTATTTTGCCATTACCTTGTGTTGT
This sequence comes from Lachnospiraceae bacterium UBA4338, assembly GCA_002393735.1. Taxonomy (GTDB): domain Bacteria; phylum Bacillota; class Clostridia; order Lachnospirales; family Lachnospiraceae; genus UBA3766. Next base: position 60,541 of record DGTK01000012.1, on the reverse strand, counting down.
TAATTTGTAAATATCACATAACTCTTCAATTTCATAAACATATTCAAGCGCCGTGGCTCTGTTTTGCTCTAAATCAGCCTTGTTAGTGCCATCATCTATGGTGTGTAGTCCGATTACTTTAAGTTCTAATTCATTTTTGTAATTAATGAGACTGGTTTTAATACCGGAGTCCAGGATTCTTACCCCTTGTAAATCGAGTCCAGCGGAATATTGGTGTGCATAATTACTATTAACAGTGTCATATACAAGTTTTCCTACTGGATGATTTTTTATAAAATTATCTATATTCTCTTCAAATTTTCCGGAATAAAGACTTGATATTATATCATCTTGCCATTTTAATGCTTCGGCTTTCTCTTTTTCTGTTCCACTCTCAATAATCTTGGCTGCAGCATTATATTGTCTCTTAAGTAAACCCATATAATATCTGGCTGCCATATTGCGGGCAAGCGAATCAGCACTAAGGCTGCCACCCTTAGGAGTATGAATGTTATGATTAAAATGCATAACCATTTCATCAAGCAGCTTGTCTCTTCCAATGGTTATTTCATCCTCTTTGCATTTTTCAACAAGTTTTTCATACGCTTTAAGAACAGTCTGATATTCAACACTGGTGATTTTGTCCTTATTTTTTTCAAAATACTGATTATATTCGTTTCTTAACTGAATATTACGGGCCAGGTAATCTGGTCTGTAAAATAGTTCAAAATCCCCATTATCCACAGCTTTGCCATTAATATCAATGAGTTGAATTTTCTTTGCTCTGCTGTCCAAAAGACCGTAATAATCCAAATTGGCCTGTCTGTATTCGTAGGTTTTCTTTTGAATATCAAGAAAAGCTGGATCATTTGTTTTAAGGTCATCTAATTCAGCATATATTTCAATATTTAAATCTTCTACACTCATATTTCCTGTCTCCTTTTATAATACACAGTGCCTGTGTTTACATGTTATATGCACCATTATAACACTTAAGAGCAACAAAAGTATAACAAATAAAAATCCCGCAGAACAAATGAAGTGAACCCCAAATGTTAGACAAAACATTCGGGGTGCAGTTCACAAAATCTACGGGATTTTCATAAAATATATTAATTAATGACTTTTCAATTAGCATACGCCCTGAGCGATCATTGCATCAACAACCTTCTTGAAGCCTGCAATGTTAGCACCTGCAACATAGTTGCCTTCCATGCCATATTCCTTAGCAGCGTCATCAATGTTGTGATAAATACCAACCATGATACCTTTAAGCTTGGAATCAACTTCTTCGAATGACCATGAAAGTCTTTCTGAGTTCTGGCTCATTTCAAGAGCTGATGTTGCAACACCACCTGCATTTGAAGCCTTACCACAAACGAATGGTACGTTGTTCTTCTGGAAGTACTCTGTAGCATCCAAAGTTGTAGGCATGTTAGCACCTTCTGCAACATACTTAACACCATTAGCAACAAGCATCTTGGCATCTTCAATATCAAGTTCGTTCTGTGTAGCACATGGAAGAGCGATATCTACTTTGTACTGCCATACGCCATGCTCTCCATCCTTCTTCTCGAAGTACTTAGCTGATGGACGAGCTGCAGCATATTCTGTAAGACGAGCTCTCTTAACTTCCTTAACTTCCTTAAGAAGAGCAACATCGATACCATCTTCATCATAAATCCAGCCTGTTGAATCTGAACATGTAACAACCTTGGCACCTAACTGCTGAGCCTTCTGGATAGCATAGGTAGCAACATTACCGGCACCTGATACAGCGATAACCTTGCCTTCCATCTTATCACCATGGCATTTAACCATCTCTTCTGTTAAGTATAATAAACCATAACCTGTAGCTTCTGTACGGGCAAGTGAACCGCCGTATGAAAGTCCCTTACCTGTAAGAACACCTTCGTACATACCTCTGATTCTCTTGTACTGACCAAACATGAAACCGATTTCTCTTGCGCCTGTTCCGATATCACCTGCAGGAACGTCTACGTCAGCGCCGATATATTTGCAAAGTTCTGTCATGAAGCTCTGGCAGAAAGCCATAATCTCTCTGTCTGACTTGCCCTTAGGATCGAAGTCTGAACCACCTTTACCACCACCAATAGGAAGTGTGGTAAGAGAATTCTTGAATACCTGCTCGAAACCTAAGAACTTGATAATACCAAGGTTTACTGACGGGTGAAGTCTTAAACCTCCCTTGTAAGGTCCAATAGCATTGTTGAACTGTACTCTGAAACCTCTGTTAACCTGTACCTGTCCATTGTCATCTACCCAAGGTACTCTGAACATAATCTGACGATCAGGCTCTGTTATTCTCTCTAAGATAGCCATCTTACGATACTTCTCTTCATCCTTCTCGATTACAGGTCTGAGTGAATTAAGAACCTCAGTAACTGCCTGGATGAATTCAGGCTGATCACCATCTCTTTTTTTAACTTTCTCCATTACTTCATCAACATATGACATAATAATTTCCTCCTAACCATCGCAAAATTGCGACGTACTATACTAGTTTAACTTGTTAAAGTGTCTCAACAAAAAAAATTATAAAACTAGAAAAAGCAAATTGCAATAAGATGAATAAAAAAAATCCCCGCGCATATAAATTTTTTTTAAGTGTCCCTTACGCAAAAGGAGACACTGCTTATTGCAATGTCTCCTTTTATCCTTATTTATATATATTAATCGCCTCGGCTTTATCCGCGATATAAGCCGGATCCAGAGCCGCTGCATACATGGCACCTTCTTCATCAAGGTATATGTAATCCAGCACTCTGCTTTTTGTAAGAAGCAGGGTATCCAGGCCTGCAATTGGAAGTATATCTCTTTTTTCCAGATAAACTGCTGCAACTGCCGCAGCATTTTCTGCACTTAAATAATCATCCAGTGTATATCCCAAAGAATCATCATCAAAAATAAGCGACTCGTGGGAAGTGGCATAATATATTTCACCAAGCGGAGGAAGAATGGCCATATCAGCCCCCTTGAAATAATCCAGAACTTCTACTTCATATTTAAGTTCATCTTCCTTAAATATGTAAGCTCTGTTTAGGAAGAATTTCCAGTTAACCTTAATGCCTACAAGATAGGAATCGTCCTTATTTTCTACAATATTCTTAAAATCCCTGACGTAAATGTCGTCTTTATTTTTATAACCGGTGCCCATTATCTCGTCAATCTTTCTAAGGCCCTGTTCATTTAAGGCCATAAGTGTAACGTCCAGGACACCGCGCTTCGGATTATCCTTATCTTCGCAGTCCAGGGAAGCTGCATATACTGCCTTGCATTCATATTCATCTCTCATTGCAAGGGCAGATTTGATTTTGTCTTCTCTTGGAAGATCAATTACGATGACCCTGTCGGCGTCGGCAATTTCAGCATCGCCATGATAATTAATCATTTCAAGGCCCTGCTCTACCATATGCTCAATAACCGCAAGAGAAGAAATCTTAAGTCCATATGTGGCATCAAGTTCTTCTGCTATTTCTTCCAGGCTGAGTTCTACTTCTTCATCCAAGAGACCATAGTACATACAAAGTACGTCAGTATAAAGGAAAGGAAGAGTATAAAGTTTCTCCTCAAAACCGGTGGTATCAACATTTTTATGCATTTTCTCAAACATATCAGTTCTCCTTTCTTAAACAGCTACTTAAGACAAAGTAAGGGCCAAATTTCATCTCAATGATGAAATCGTTGTGAAATATATTTCATTTAAGTGAAATTATACTACCATAAAAAAAATTGCTTGTAAATAGTTTTTCTATTCCCAAACAATTAAATTTTTATAAAGTTAGCCACGCTAGGACAAAATGCTCTCACAAAAGCGATCCTGTGCTGCTTGCAGCAATGAGCTTTTGGGAGAGTAGTTTTGGACGACGCGTGGCGTGTGGTTATGCTAATAAGCATGGCGTGTGGTTATGCTAATAAGCGTGGCGTGTGGTTATCTGCTTATTATATACTTACATATCGGATTGCCAATGGCCGAAAACTTCTCTTCATATTCAGTCATTACATTCCCAACCATCAGTCTTTCATCCTTATGAAGGTCATATGTGCATTCATCCATATGCCACTTCGGACTTTCCTTCACCTCATCCACTGCAAAATCAAAGAGCATTCTGTTATCAGTCTTAAATTCGATAATTCCATCAGGTTTAAGAATCGCATCATATCTTTCCAGAAACTGCCTGGACTCAAGCCTTCTCTTGGCATGTCTGTCCTTTGGCCACGGATCTGAGAAATTAAGATATATCCTGTCAACCTCACCCTCGCCGAAGACATCGCAGATTTCCTCTGCATCCATTCTTATGAATTTAAGATTAGGAAGATTAAGCTCTTCCTGCTTCTGGATGGCCCGAAGAAGTACGCTGGAGTATTTTTCAATTCCGACATAATTAATATCAGGATTATTCCTGGCAAGAGTAATTATGAACTGCCCTTTTCCCATTCCAATTTCGATATAGACAGGATTACTATTTCCATAAATTTCCGCCCACCCATTCTTATGAGCTGCAATGTCATGCACTACATAAGGACTCTCTGCAATATATTCTTTTGAACCTGTTATATTTCTAAGTCTCACCTTAAGGCTCCTATTTAAACTTCTTGTCTTTTAATTTGTATCCCTTGTATCTGGATTTATAATGGCTTCTTTTTCTGCCAAACTTAAATACTCTTCTCTTTCCCGAAGCCCTTTCAAAATGGAACTCCTTCAGAATTGAGAAAGCAATCAGAATAACTGATACAACTACCACCACACCAACAACGCCTATGATTATCCACTTAATATTAAGGAAAAGCGCATTGTCATTGGTTGTCGGACCACCTTCTATTTCAATTGGATTACCCTCAGAGAAAAGTTTGTCATTGCCTTCCTTGGCGCCATCTGCATCAGCCGAAAGCACTGTCGCAGTTCCAACCTCTGTTCCATTAAAGGTATATTTAATGTCCGCAATACCACCAGTTGCATTGGAATTATAAACGATTTCTGACTGTAGAGCACTGAAATCTGCGGTTTTAGGAATAACCACATAATCATCAGGGTCTATTTGAAGAAATGGCTGATTATCTCCAAAAATATCCTGGCCCTCTGAAAAGAAATCCTTGTCAGATACCATAAATTCTGACTCATTCTCTGCCACATTAACTAACTGGAAATTCTCAAATCCATAGTCAAAAAGCGCCACCGTATCTTCAAACTGGTAAGGAGATTCTTCCTTTAATATAACGCAGATTAAAGTCATTCCGTCTCTTTCGGCAGCTGAAACCAGGGTCTGCCTTGATACTGTTGTATAACCTGTCTTGCTTCCAAGAAGTCCCTCATATTCGCAGCGGCGTCCTTCAAGAAGCTGGTTCTTATTCTGTAGTGAGAAAGAATCCGGCTGAGTTGCTGTAGCTTCGAAAGTACAGGTTCCGGTTCTGGAGATTTTGGCCAGATAATCATATGTATAGAATTCTCTTGCAATTAATGCAAGGTCATATGCGCATGTATAGTGGTTATCATCATGAAGACCACAGGCATTCATGAAATGAGTATTAACACAGCCAAGTTCTGCAGCCCTTTGATTCATAAGCTCTGCAAATGAATCCTTATCTCCTGCGATATGCTCTCCAATTGCCATGGCAACTTCATTGGCTGAAAGAATCAGCATTCCGTGAAGAGCATCATTCATGGTAATTGATTCTCCTTCATCCATACCGATGTTGGAAGAACCTCTTTCTATACCGAAAACCGCTTCGTGAGAAAAAGTTACCATCTCATCCAGGTCACAGTTTTCTGCTGCCAGTAAACCTGTCATTACCTTGGTTACTGATGCAGGATATTCTTTTTTGGTAATTTCCTTGGCATATAATACCGTACCGGTGCTTGCCTCCATAAGGATGGCTGCCTCGGCGCCTATTTGAGGACCCTGGGGCCAGTCCTGAATTAAGTTTGACTGTACCTCATTATATTTACGCGCTTCCGCCTCAGCCATATAATCCACATCGGCTCTTACCCTTATAACCGGCGTAAGGATGCTGATTATAAGCCCCATGCACATCATCAGGCTGATATATTTTTTATGTTTTTTTATCATTTTTCCAAATATATCCTATCTTCCTCTGTCGTGAGTTTTATATTATTCTTCTTCCTTTCTTCCCGGAAGACTGGCTCCCTTAAATAATAACAAATTATCTTTTTTTTCACAACATTACGTTTTGCCTCTTTACGTAAAAAGGCTCGATAGGTTTATCTATCGAGCCTTAGCGGAGAAAGAGGGATTTGAACCCTCGCGCCGGTTGCCCGACCTACACCCTTAGCAG
>DGTK01000012.1:0-54186 GCA_002393735.1 Lachnospiraceae bacterium UBA4338 | reverse complement strand
GGGCGCCTCTTCGGCCTCTTGAGTATTTCTCCATCCGAATTTATCTATATATTTACTTGAACTCAAACGCAATTAGCATTATACAATAGGCTTTTAATCTTTGTCAACTGATGGCGGTGGTTTTAGACAAACTTCTTCTTAATGGTCAGAACATTCTGATTATTAACATATTCATATTCCATTGAATCCAGACTTTTTTTAGCCATAAAGATTCCAAGACCACCAATGGCACGCTCTTCTGCGGATAATGTTACATCCGGATCTTCCTTCGCAAGCGGATTGTATGGCTGTCCATTGTCTTTAAAGATAATTGTAACAACATCATCATCGTCAATATCCATAACAATCTCTGCTTTTCCAGGCGCATCTTCAGGATAGGCATAGTGCGCAATATTAACGAATAATTCCTCGATTGCTATATGAATCTGCATCATGGTTTTGGGCGAGAATTCCTTATCGCCCAGCATTTCTTCAAGTTTCTCAAGAATAATATCAAGACTGTCTATTGTTGCATCAACTGTAAAATTAACCATACCAATCACCTTAATTATTCTTTAAATACAAATCATCCCCGGTAGAATCAATTACTACGAATACCGGAAAATCCTCCACCCTTAACTTTCTGATTGCCTCTGTTCCCAAATCGTCATAGGCAACTACTTCTGACTCTTTAATACATTTTGAAAGCAGTGCTCCCGCGCCGCCAATTGCTGCAAAATATACAGAGCCGTTTCTTACTATGGCATCGTGTACCTCGGGGCTTCTTTTGCCCTTTCCAATCATGGCTCCAAGTCCCAAATCCAAAAGCCTTGGAGTATATTTATCCATTCTGCTGGCTGTTGTTGGTCCTGCAGAACCTATTGGCTTTCCTTCTCTTGCAGGGCTTGGTCCCATGTAATAGATTACATTTCCCTTAAGATCCACAGGAAGCTCATCACCCTTATTTAAGGTTTCATCCATTCTCTTATGAGCTGCATCCCTTGCTGTATAAATTGTTCCTGTTATATATACATTATCTCCTGTTCTTAATTTAGATAATACATCTTTACTGATAGGAGCTTCAATATGATATTCCATTTTACACCTCTATATTACTTTCTTAATATGACGGTTAACATGACAGCAGATATTTACTGCTACCGGAAGTCCTGCAATATGAGTTGCATATGTCTCAATATTAACTCCCATGGCTGTTGTGCTTCCGCCAAGACCGGCAGGTCCGATATTAAGCTCATTTATCTTTTCAAGAAGTTCCTCTTCAAGTTCCTTAATGTGTGGAAGTTCTGAATGGGAGCCAACCTCTCTTGTTAATGCCATCTTACTAAGAAGCGCTGCTTTCTCAAAAGTTCCTCCGATGCCTACACCAAGAACCATAGGCGGGCAGGCATTAGGACCTGCATCCTTAACTGCCTGAAGTACGGCATTCTTAACGCCTTCAATTCCATCAGCAGGCTTAAGCATATAAAGCTTACTCATATTTTCTGAACCGAATCCCTTAGGAGCCAGCGTAATCTCAACCTTGTCACCCGGCACAATAAAATAATGAATTACTGCAGGTGTATTATCTTTAGTATTATTACGAATCAGCGGATCGTCAACCACGCTCTTACGAAGGAAGCCTTCAGTATAGCCTTTTCTGACACCTTCATTAATGGCATCTTCAATATTTCCGCCTGTAAAATGCACGTCCTGGCCAACTTTCATGATAATTACTGCCATTCCTGTATCCTGGCAGATTGGAATCATTTCTTCGCCGGCAATTTGTAAATTATCCTTTAACTTTTCAAGAATAACTTTGCCAAGTTCATTTTTCTCATTATCATAGCTTTTTTCAATGGCGCATTTCATATCATCCGATAAAAAATGATTAACTGAAATGCACATTTCTGCCACATTATCTGTAATAACTGAAACATCTATTTCACGCATATTTCGGTCCTCTTATATTTCTTCGTATGTATACTGACCATTTTTCTTACTTGTAGGTCCGTAGGAAATTGCATTTACCGGGCAGTTATGTACGCATGAAAGGCATAATGTACATCTTGCATTATTCCATACCGGCTTTCCACATTCCATGATAATTGTCTTTGTCGGGCATTCCCTGGCGCATTTGCCACAGCTTATACAATCATTCTTTGATACCTTAAGTGGAAAAGTAAATCTTGTGGCATTATACAGAGCATGTGTAACTGGATAAGCAGGCCATAGGCCTCTTATCTTGTTATAATTCCCTGAAACTCTGTCTTCAATATTCTTTGCCACATTGACAAGTTGTTCTTCTGCCTGAGCGTTGATTTCGCGGTTTTTGCCCTTATCATTAACATCAAAAACCAGAGTATAATTATCTACCATCTTAAGAGCAAAAGAAGCATTCAAATGTATGTTTTTCTTCTTAAGTAACTTGGATAAAGCAACATCTGCACCGCCTGTGGTAGCGCCGCAGGTTAATACACTGTAAGTATAATGCTTTCCGTAAGTCTCAATTCTTAAATATTTAACAAAATCCTCCACCACCGAAGGCATTCCCCAGTAATATACAGGAAAAACAAAACCTATTCTTTCGCCTTTTTTAAGTTTAAAGGTATAGATTTTATTATTATTGCATTCAGCAATTGATACTAATTCTTCCCCTGTTTTTTTACTTATATATTCAGCAACATGCCTGCTGTTCCCTGTTCCGCTAAAATAAAAAATCATTTTATCTCCTAATTATAATTTAAGACACTTTTCCTTAAGCCACCAGTCTCAGGGAAAAGTGTCTGTAAATACTTTAATTAAAATTCAAATAATGCTGCTCCATATGCAGGTAAGTTAAATTCAATATGATAATCTCTTCTGTCGCATTCGCCTTCAACAGCATCAAGAACCTTGTCAATCTGCCCGCCATTTCCACCGAAACGCTTGTCATCACTGTTAAGAAGAAGTTTATATTTACCCTTCTTAGGAACACCAATCCAGAGATTCTCTCTGCGCATAGGTGTCATATTGAGAACAACCAGAATATTCTTCTTACCATTGGAAGCCTTACGGTAATAACTGTAAATACTTCTGTCAGCATCATCAGCATTAATCCATTCAAATCCATCCCATGAAGCATCAATTTCATGAAGTGAAGGATACTTGTTATATAACTTAAGAAGCTCCTGCACATACTCAAACATACCTCTGTTAAGGTGATTCTCAAGCATATACCAGTCTAATTCTCTTTCCTCACTCCACTCTCTTTCCTGAGCGAATTCCTGGCCCATGAAAAGAAGCTTCTTGCCTTCATGTGTAAACATGAATGTATATCCAACTCTGAGGTTAGCATATTTATCTACCTGATAACCCGGCATCTTGTTAACCATTGAACATTTAAGATGAACTACCTCATCATGGGAAAGAGGAAGAATATAATTCTCTGCTTCATTATAGCTCATGGCAAAGGTCAGCTTGTAATGATTATCTCTGTTGCTTCTGAAGTAAGGATCTAATTTCATGTATTCGCAGAAATCATGCATCCATCCCATATTCCACTTAAATGTAAAGCCAAGACCGCCTTCTTCCGGCATTGCCGTAACCTTAGGCCATGCTGTGGATTCCTCAGCAATGGTGCATACTCCAGGATAAGCACCTCTTACAACCGAGTTAAGATGTCTGAAGAATTCGATTGCATCCAGGTTCTCATTTCCGCCGTACTTATTAGGTACCCAGCATCCATCCTGCTTACCGTAATCAAGATAAAGCATGGAAGCAACTGCATCTACTCTTAAACCATCTATATGGAACTCTCTTATCCAGTATAAAGCATTGGCGATAAGGAAGTTACGAATCTCATTCTTGCTGTAATTGAAAATCTTTGTACCCCAGTCAGGATGCTCTCCAAGCCTTGGGTCCGGATGCTCGAAAAGACAGGTTCCATCGAACTCTGCAAGACCATGAGCATCTCTCGGGAAGTGGGCAGGTACCCAGTCAAGGATAACGCCGATTCCGTTCTGGTGAAGTTTATTAACCAGATATCTGAAGTCGTCAGGGTTACCGTATCTTGAAGTTGGAGCATAATATCCGGTTACCTGATAACCCCAGGAACCATCAAAAGGATGCTCCGCAATACCCATAAATTCAATATGAGTAAACCTCATTTCCTTAAGGTATTCTACGATTCTGTCCGCAAATTCTCTGTATGTATAGAAGCCGTCATTATCAGGAACAGGATGTCTCATCCATGAACCAATATGACATTCATAAATAGCCATTGGCTGCTTGAATACATTCTTCTTATCTCTCTTTGTAACCCATTCTTCATCTTCCCAGATAAAATGACCTAAATCATATACTCTTGAAGCTGTACCCGGACGAAGTTCTGCATAGGTTGCAAATGGGTCTGCCTTATATAACTTATTTCCGTCAGGTGTATGAAGTAAGAATTTATACATGTCTCCTTCCTTAACACCCGGAATAAATGTGGTGAAGATGCCATGATCAACCATCTTCTCCATTGGATTTTTATTTTCATCCCAACCGTTAAAATCACCGATTACATAAGCACTGGTTGCATTAGGAGCCCATACTGCGAAGAATACTCCTTCCTTGCCACCTACTTCTGTAACATGAGCACCCAGCTTACGATAAATATCATAATGTGTACCCTGTCCGAAAAGGAAGCAGTCTGCATCACTTATGAATATTTCTTCTTTCTTAAAAGCTTTTAATGGTGCAGAATTTGTTTCAGTCTTCTTAACGGTTGCTGTCTTTTGGGCTGTTGCTGCCTTTTTGGCTGTTGCTGTCTTTTTGGCTGTTGCTGCCTTTTTTGTAGTTGCAGCCTTCCTGGTTGTAGTTGTCTTTTTAGTTGTAGCAGCCTTCTTGGCAGTTGTTGCTTTCTTGGCTGTTGTAGTCTTTTTGGCTGTATCAGCTTTAGTTGCAGCTGCTGTTTTCTTGGTAGTTTCTGCCATATTTCTTCTCCCTTGAAACTTAGTTAAAGTCTTTCTCTCTTAATATAGTATTGCCATTTTCGTCTTTCTTTGAAAACTTGAACAGACCTTTAGTGGCTCTCCTGACTGCTTCGTCAACAATCTCCTTAACTTCCCCAATTGTTACATTATGATTACCTTTCTTAAGGTCATCAATACGCTTGTTAAATGCAAGTTCTGCCATGGAATCAATAACATAGCCCTTGGACTGTGCATACTGAATACCATATTTAACCAGCATCTTTGTAGTCTTGGATATAATATCTACTCTTCCATCAAAGAACTGTGTCAGAATAGGAGCTCTGTCAAGTAAGAATCTCATCTCTGTCTTGGTATCAGTAAGCACCGCAATAATACCGGCTTCTTCCTGATTAAGTTCCTTAAGGAATGTATTAATTGATGCAGATGTGAGCTTATTGGCTCTCTCTATGATTAAGGCACCGTTGGTTAACTTACTAAATATGCTCTTAATATCTTTATTATTGAACTTCTCTGAATCTATAATAGCAACATTTCCCGTAAAATTACTGTCGCTTTCCTTGGCATATAAAGCAAAGAGTCTTGCAAGATCAGATGCATCCTTGCTCTCATCAGCAGTAATAAGAAGATTACCAACATATGCTGCAAGAGTAAGTCTCTCAAGACTGTCGATGATCTGTTTCTTCATAGCCTTGGAATAAAGGAATGGAGCAAAGAGTTTTCTTTCATCATCAGATAAAGTACCCTGACTTGAAACCTGCTCTCCAGTTTCTTCTGTCTCTTCCGCTTCATCACTTTCATCAGACTCTTCAGTCTCTTCGCTTTTGGCTTCACTTTCTTCTGCCTTTGCTTCCGGCTTTTTCCTGCCTTCAACTTCTTCCCAGATACTGCCTGCCTCTGAAGTGCTTTCAGCTTTTGTTTCTTCCTTAGCCTCACTTACGGCTTCAGGAATCTCTTCAGCTGTTGCCTCATCTTCGCTTTCCAACTCCCCAGCAGAATCCTCAGCTGCTTCCAAAGCCTCTTCGGATACTTCTTCTTCTATCTCTTCTTCCGCTTCTATTGCATCAGCAATAATGGAATCAAGTTCATCTTCAAGGGCTACGGATACCTCTTCAGGAACAGCCTCTGCATCTTCAGCTGCCCCAGTCTCTTCTTCGGCCTCTAAGTCAGCTGTCTCTTCAATAATCTCTTCTGCAATCACTTCAGCTGCAGTTTCAGGTATTGCTTCTTCGAATCCCTCATCAAGAACTTCTTTTTCTTCCTCGCTGATTTCCTCAGTCTCGTCAGCTTCAACATCTGAAGGAGTCTCAGTTTCAGCCTTCTCTTCTTTGGCCATAATCTCATCAAGTTCTTCCTTGGAAGAAATGATATCAGGATTAATAACCTTGCGGAATTCTTCTACAGCTTCGTCGCTTCCGCTCTTTGTAAGAAGTCTTTCATCAAGTTCAGTATCCATAATAGGAACTGTCATATCGATGGTGCTCATTAATGAGCCTGTCTCTTCAAGCATACGGGCTTTGAAACGTTCCTGACGCTCAGTCTCTTTCTCATCCTTGGCATTATTCCAGTTATCAAGGAATTCCTTGATATTCATCTGGCCGGTAATCTGTTTTTCAACGATTTCCTCAGCTGTAATATGAGATAAGCTAAGCTGTCCGTCTTCATTCTGATATATGTAATTACCTACTTCGCCGTAGGCATTTCTGTAACTCTCAGGAGCAGGAACACTCTCGGCAGGCTCTTCCACAGCCATGGAGCTTACGAGACTCTGAGTCTCTTCCAAATCCTTAATTTTAGCCAGTTTTTGTGACTTGGCAATTTCTTCTGCGCTAGGGAATTTATCCAAATCAAATTCAGCATCCAGGTCATCATCCAGGGTGTCAGCCTTTAAACCTGCGCTCTTCTTAAATTCCTTCTTAAAGTCATTTAATCTGCTGTCATCTTCATCTTCTCTTAAACTCATAATGAGTTCAGATGTTTTACCCTTTGCGCTTTCATCTTCCATGATTACTTCGGAAGCATCAAAAGGAATTGTGCCATGATATACTTCTTCTCTTGGCTCTAACTGCTGTTTTCTTGGAGGATTAACCCTGCTGCCTACAGCCGGGAATACTCTGGTTGAACCTAAATTCTCAGCACTGCCAAAACTGTCGGTATCAAAACCTCCGGTTCTTCCAATCATCACATTATTTTCATACTCTTCATTCATTCTTTCAATTTCTGAAGTGTCTTTATGAAGAATATTCTTATATAAGTCACCGGTTCTTCCTATGGCAGAAGTATCATCATTCATATCATCATCGCCATAGAGTTCACTCAGGTTTTTCTTTATCATATCCTGAAGATCGCCGGTCTGGCCAAGTTCACTGACCTGAATTTCATCAAAATCATCGACTTTGTTTTTCTCTTCCTTAGGAGCCATCTGCTCCATATTGGCCTTTGCACCCTGAACCAGGTCTTCCTCATCATTAATGATGAAGCGCATATCATACTGATACTGCTGAGTCTTGGACAATGGCTCAAATTCCATCTTAAGTTCCAAAGCCTTGGTTACATATTTACCCTTATGGAACCATGCGAAAATCTCATCACATTCGGAAATACATTTTTCAACATATCCTGCCTTTTTATACAGTCTTGCAAGGGCATATTCCCACTGCTCAATATGTCTTATTTCCTTTAACCTTTCCAGGTTTTCTATCATTTCTTCATCAGAAACAGCGCCAATTGCTACATAATACTTATGTCTCGCAATACAAATCTCCGCCTCGTCTGTCTCTAATCTTCTGAATAAATCGAAATATCTTAATGCATTGATTGGGTCTTTTCTCTTAACATTAAAATCAAAAGCCGCCAGCACAACATTCTTGCTGTTTGGAGCCTTTGAATATGCCAAATCATACAATTCGGAGCTAATCTCATCATGGTCAGGCACTTCCTTAACCTTATGATACAGCTCCGCCAGCATAAGTATTTGATCTACATTTTTGATTTTTCTAGGTTCTTTGATTTTAGATGCAATTGTAACGGCACTTTCATAATCGCCCTTACTCATGCAGGATTCTATATTTTTAAGTCTTATATCTAATTCGCCCAATTTCTTATCCTCTAAATTAAGAAAATATTACACTTTTAGCCATTGTTAGTTTATCACACACCCCTACCAATGTCAAAGCGATATGGCTTTATCTAAAGGCCCCCATATTATATCTTTTAACTATTCCCAAATACCCTTACATTTAACGCCCGAATTTCTTGCCAGTTCTTCCAAAGAATCTATCTCTGCCTGGGCCAGTTCAAGCTTAATTCCCTTGCTTAAGGGTTCAGCATGACGAGCCTTATTCATACCTACAATCGGAATGATTCCCTTATTTATTGCCCATGCTATAGGTATCTGAGAAGGGTCTACATCGTACTTTTGGGCTAATTTACGCATATACTGAAGGAGATTATCAATCTTCTTAAACTTTCCTTTGCCAAAACTTAAGCCTCTCATGGAGAATGTTTCAAAATGATGCTTGTAATCATAATGTCCTGACAAAGCGCCCTGCTCCAAGAGCATATAACCAAAGAACAAAATCCCCTTCTCCATGCAGTATTTACGCACTTCTTCTTCCCTGTCCATGGCAAGAAGACTGTAGTGATTCTGAATTGCTGCAAGTTTGATATCATGCCTGGCCAGAGTATCCTCGGCAATCTTAATCTGCTCCACGCTGCCGTTTGATAAACCAATACTCTTAATAAGTCCGTCTTTCTGGCACTGCGCCAGTTCTTCCATATTCTTTGCCACATTCTTAGGAGAATGAAGCCAGTATAAATCTATGGAAGATATGCCGATTCTTGCAAGGCTTCCTTCGATGGCTCTTCTGTTCTCTCCTTCTGAATAGCGGCCACCGGGCATATGTTTTGTGGAAATAATTACATTATCCTTATCCCTGATACACTCTCCAAGAATCTGCTCAGATGTGCCCATTCCGTATACTTCTGCAGTATCCCAGAAATTAAAGCCAAGACTGTAGGCAGTATCGAAAGTTTCCTTAAGCTGCTCTTTGGTAAAAGACTGGCCAAAAACCATCTTCGAACCATTGTTTCCGGGTCCCCATGACCATGTACCAATCATACAGGTACTTAATTCTTGTCCGTTTAATACATATTCCATTTAATTCTCCTTTTTACACAAATAAACCAACACACTATAAGTTTAACATATAATGTTTTATTTGGCACTATTTTTACAACGAAAAAAGCAGAGTTTTTTTCTCTGCTTATAACTTCATTATTATATTGGTAAAATCAGCAAAGTCGGAAACTGTAAAACTTTCCCCCCTCACATCTGCTCTTTTGCCCATTATTTCCAGGGCTTTAAGAATTCTATCCTTGGTAAAATCAAGAAATCCCGCATTGGATAAGCCGTTAACCATGGTTTTGCGTCTCTGCATAAATGTGGCCTTAACTATTTTAAACATCATAGCCTCATCATCCACTTTTACAGGGGGCTCTTCATATACTTTAAGATGAATAACCGCGCTGTCTACATTTGGCTTTGGAACAAAGCAGTTAGGAGATACGGTAAATGCAAGATGTGCATCACATCTGTAGGTAACCGCTACGGACAAAGCGCCGTAATCCTTGCTCCCCGGCCCTTCCTGCATTCTTTCGGCTACCTCTTTTTGCACCATGATGGTAATGCTTGATATTGGAGCGTCACTTTCAAGTAAGGTCATGACTATCTGGGTTGTAATATAATAGGGAAGATTGGCTACAACCTTAACTCTTCTGCCTTCTGCCTCATCTTTAAGAAACTTTGGCAAATCCACCTTAAGAATATCCTGATTAATTACTTTTACGTTGTCATAACCACCAAGTGTTTCATCAAGGATCGGAATTAAATTCTTATCAATCTCCACAGCCAGCACCTTATATGCACTCTGGCACAGTTTCTGTGTAAGAGCTCCCATTCCCGGTCCAATCTCCAGGACCACGTCGTCTTTTCCGATTTCTGCGGTGGCGATTATTTTGTCCAATACATTATTGTCGATAAGGAAGTTCTGTCCAAACTTCTTTTGTATATTAAACTTATGGCGCTCCAAAATATCCAGAGTGCTTCCAATATTTCCTACTTCCATTTTATTCTCCATCAGATAAGCCATAAAATTCCATGGCATTATTATAAGTTATTTCTTCAACTTCTTTTGGTGATATTCCCCTGATTTCGCTTATTTTTTCAATAACAAGGGGCAGATATAAAGAGGAATTTCTCTTACCCCTGTGAGGCGTTGGTGCAAGATAAGGACAGTCCGTCTCAATTAAAAGTCTCTCAAGGGGCATACTCTTAACCACATCCACCATCTTCCTTGCATTTTTAAAGGTAACCACGCCGCCAATTCCAATATAAAGTCCCATATCAAGAATCTCTTTTGCAACTTCCTCGGAATAGGAAAAGCAATGCATAACAGTTTTGGACTCACCGGTATAGTTTTCTTTTAATATATCAAGTGTATCTTTTGCTGCGTCCCTTGAATGAATAATAATACTTTTCTTAAGTTTCTGAGCGATATAAAGCTGCTTAATGAAATATTCCCTTTGAAGGGCGTGATCCGTATCATCCTCAAAATGATAATCAAGGCCTATCTCTCCAATGGCTACCACTTTTGGGTCAGAACAAAAGCCAAATAACTGCTCTAAATCCTTATCCATATTTAAGTATACATCAGATGGATGAACCCCGATTGCTGCATAAATATGGTCATACTTATGACATAAATCAAGGCACCAGTATGAAGACATTATGCTGGCGCCCACATTTACCACCTTTGTTACATTATTAAGGGGCAGAGATTCTATTAACTCTTCCCTGTCTCCGTCAAAATCCCTGTCATCATAATGTGCATGAGTATCAAATATCATTTTACTTATCCGTTTCTATTTCTTATATGTTCTTTTATCCTGGCTGATACCTGCTGCCATTGCCCTGCCTATTTCTTCAAATATGGCAATATCATAAGGTGATGGCATATTATCTGAGGTAATTCTGTATGTGGTACTTCCCTTTTTAAATTTAACAACATACATCCTTCCGCATAATCCTGCGCCCTCATTCTCATCCCAGGATATAATATTTTTATCATCAATGAGTTTAAGTATTTTATCTGCAAAGTCCTTACTGCTTTCATAAGACCTGTGAATCTCAGGTGCACCGCCGTAGTTGTAATAATAATGAAGCTCATACTCATCTGTTTCTTCATTATGATATAAAACATATTCAGTATAGCCGTCTCCGCCCACGGTAGCCACTGTTTTATCGCAGTATTCTGCAAGCATTGTAAGATTTGAATCATCCCTGGCTTCCGGTTCAGACATTATATCTATGCCGGTCACGCTTGATGCTGCCATAGCCATTATAACAGGATGCATACCTCCTGCCGATCCCATCATTCCAACTGCTCCAATATTAAGTCCATTATTATTTTTGTCCATTTTTACGCCCCCGTAATGATATATAACCAAAAACAATAACCAATTATAAAAAAATATGAAAAAAGTGTTAAAAAACTATTGCAAATATATTTCAAGTATAATAAAATAGACTTTGCGTTGCAAGAATATATTGCAACATCTGCCATGCGCGATTAGCTCAGTTGGTAGAGCACCTGACTCTTAATCAGGGTGTCCAGGGTTCGAGCCCCTGATCGCGCACTAAGCACTGGTTTTGTGGACATATGAGCCATGGGGTTGGTGCTTATTTTTTTGCCTGAAAATGCCCCGGCTTTCCCGGGGCTGATTTTAAAATGTATGAACATCGAATATTATGGCATCTTTTCCATTAAAACGAAGATCCCAAATCTGAAGAAGCGTTGAATACTCAGAAGCAAAATCATTGGAATAATACCAGTCAGATCCACTAATGGGCTTTGTATCAACTTCGTTCATCTTAGGAAGACCTGTCTGATCCAGACTCCAGTCATCATAGTCTTCAAGAAGTTCCTGTGCTTTCTCTTCACTTATATATATGATGCCTCTGTAACCCTCATCCTTACCTGACATTTCAAAGAAGAGGATTTGTTCAGACAGCCAGTATTCTTCATAATCCACGGAAGTTATCCCATCAAGATCCTCCATATACTTATTGGTAAAGATTCGCCCCGTCATATGCTTCGAATTTTCCACCGTCTTTGAACAGCCTGTAAATGTTAATGTTAACAAGGCTAAAAGAATAATTGTCAGTATTTTTTTACTCTTCACTATTTACCCCCAGTGAAACAAACTTTTTAACATACTCATTGAAATTATTTCCTGCATTGGTATATCCTACTAAAACACAGGAGGCATCTTCATTATATACAAAATAGCAGCTTTGCTCTAATTCTCCTTCTGGAACAATAATTATATATTGATCGCCTTCAACATTTGTTCTGAAATCTTTCACGGACTCTGCCTTGGCAATATACATGAAACCATGGGTTGGATGACCATCTCTGTTTATCATATTTAATCCATCCGGATCAAGTTCTTCAAAGGTTAATGACCAGTTTTCTCCCATCTCATCGTTAAGCACTTTAAGATAAGCATTTACAAATGTTTCGAATTGTACATCACTGATACTTTTTGCATCCCGTAATTCTGTTGGGACATAATCTGAAATATCTTCCCTGGCAACGTTTGAATAATATATACTCATCATTCCGTCTATTCCACTATACTCACGTAACATTTTATCCATGGCTATGAAATTCTGATCTGCCCACATTTTCTCAATGTCTTCTTTAGGATAATCATTTTCCGTTAAGCCGGTTTCTGAATAAATAAACTCAGGAATATCTGAGATTACATCTGTAGGATAAGGCATAACATCCTCACCACACATTTCATTTATTTTATCTATTACACCATTTAATTCAGCAGGAAAAGTATCATATCCCCATGCTTTTTCATATAACATTTCATCATTTTCATCAAAATAACATACTGTTAAAGAATAGGTAAATAAAGAATCATCGCCTCTCTCAGTAAGATCCTGATGTTCATCTATGTAATCAAGCAAGTATTGCAAATCCTCATCCTTAACATAATGCTTTGCTTCATATTCTCTCTCAAATTTTACTCTTTCGTTATGCTGTCCGAAAACATAATAACAACTTGGATAATCAACACAGTAAATATGATCCTCATTAGGTGATGCAACAACTAATTCAATATCATATATACGAGTCATACCTTCCGGCGTCTGATTCTCGTTGTCTTTGCCATTATTATTTAAGACATTCGCACATCCCGCAAAGCATGTTGTTATAGAAATTGATAAAATACATAATAAAAATACAATATATCTTTTTTTCACATTAATCCCCCCTTCTTCCATAAACTATATTACATATACGTATCAGGATAAAATATTTATGGATATGTTTTTTTTTATATCAGCGGCTTAAGTACTGTAACAAGGCCGAGAATAAGTGCAATAACATTAATCACTCTTCTATATTTTTTATTCTTATCATCTTCATGGGCATTATAAAAACAAAGCAGATATCCGTTTAAAAGCGCAATTAAAATACATTCAATTATTGCTGTTCTGTGATATGACACATATACTGTCGGGCTGAAACCTGTAAGCATACGTGAGCAAAAAGCCGCACAAAGAAGTAAAATGGCAATGATTCTTTCTTTACCTTTACTGAACACGCCCACTATTCCAACTATGGTGCAGATAATATAGAAAAGATATATGAGCACTTCTATAATTACATGAATCATTGGTACGTCGGACATTGATGGCAAATCCACATTGCTCATAAAATATGTTACGCCAAAAGTAATATTAATATGCGCCATTGACAGTATCTTCTCAATAAGAGAGAGAGTCGGCAGCACCATTGGAAACAATGATGCAATGATATATATGTATTTCTTTTTCTTCGTTATATTAATATAAAGAATACTGAATGTCGTAAAGAAAAACAGGAAGTTGGTTTCTGTGCTCAGCATTGGAAATGTTACTGCCTGCAAAAAGCCCATACCAAGTTTTTCAATCAGGGTTACATTCTCCCAGCCCGGGAAATTAATACCTGCTTCTATCGCTGTTCTGTTGGCATTTCCCGGACAGGTAACAACCAGCAATATTCCAAGTAAGCTAAGTACGAAAAATACATACCAGTGAATAGAAAGGGATGGTTTGGCTTTATCTTTAATGCTTTTAATAACATCTGCTAATATAAATAATCCCGTTGCCACAAAAAATATAACCGTAATCTGCTCATTAAAAAGAGCAAAAATCAAAGACAGATATATAAGAGGATATTCAAATAATTTTACCTTAATTCCCCTTATTGCCCTGAACAGATATGATGCGGCATATAAGGCGCAGGCAGCAGGCCAGAGATAATTAATGGTTGTTGCCATTTCTCCCGCAGAGCGCATCACCTCGGTGGGAATCATCATAACCACGGGAATGGCAAGAAGGGATATGAACTTATTATCCGAATTATTAATGATAATTCCGGTACTTACGCTAAGGAGAATAATCATGAGAATATCCGTAATGCGCCATACCATAATGGGAAGTCTTGCAATAATAACAAGCAATGCTTCAATTCCCAGTCTGGAGGTCCAGTTAAGATATCTGTAGGAAAGAAAAGAAAAAATATTCTCATCATCCAAAGCTCTGGAAAAGAAAACATCATCTCCGCTTAAAATGCGAATACACATATGTATGATAAAATAGAGAATTATCATTAGCCCATAGCCCAGGGCATATTGAAGGATTATCTGTTTTTTGTCTTTTTTCATATTTCTTCCTTATCTTTTAATGTGTCCCCTTTCCTTAAAACTTCATCATAACTTTAGGTGAACTGAGAATTATAAAGCTCAGTATAAAATCCATTCTTTGCCATAAGTTCATCATGGCTGCCCTGTTCGATGACATTGCCATCTTTCATAACAAGAATAATGTCTGAGTTCTTTATGGTGAAAAGTCTGTGGGCGACGATGAAGGATGTGCGGTTCTTCATTAATTCCCCAAATCCTTTCTGAACCCTGATTTCTGTTCTTGTATCGATATTGGATGTAGCCTCATCAAGTATAAGAATTGATGGATCAATAAGCATTACCCTTGCTATACAGATAAGCTGCTTCTGACCTGTGGAGAGGTTGCCGCCATCTTCTGAAAGCATGGTATCATATCCTTTAGGGAGCCTCTTAATGAAGCTGTGAGCGTGGGCCTTTTTGGCCGCTTCAATAATCTCATCCATGGAAGCATCCGGCTTGCCGATTTTGATATTATCTGCAACCGTGCCCTTTCTTATGTAGGTTTCCTGAAGCACCATACCGAAATTATCCCTTAAATCCTTATATGAAAGCTCCGTGGTGTCCTTACCATCTAAATATATGTGACCTGAAAGCGGATCATAAAAACGCATTAAAAGATTAATAAGTGTGGTCTTGCCGCAGCCGGTAGGTCCTACAATTGCAACTTTAAGTCCCGGCTTAACATCAAGATTAAGATTGGAAATCAAAACCTTATCCTTTGAATAACCAAAAGACACATCCTTAAGGGTAATGGCTCCCTTCGATGGCTCTAAATCCTTACTCTCAGGCATAACCATCTCTTCCTCAATAAGGAATAACCTGATTCTCTCCGCGCAGGCAAGGGCATTCTGAAGTTCTGTAATAACTCCCGTTATTTCATTAAATGGCTTGGCATACTGATTGGCATAGGATAGGGAAACTGTCAGAAGACCTACAGTAAAAGCCTCTTCTTTCATGCATATCATGGAGCCAACCACAGCTACCAGGGCATAACAGATTGCATTAACAAATCTTGTGGAAGGATTAACGAGGGATGAGAAAAAAACCGCCTTCGTGGATGCATCCACAAGCCTTTCATTAATCTCACCAAACTTATCTGTATTCTCATCCTCATGTCCGAAGGCTCTTACGGTTTTAACATTGGTAACCATCTCATTGATAAAGCCGGTCTGCTCGCCTCTTATACGGGACTGATTATCAAAAAGCACATATGTCTTTTTGGAAATATATGCTGATATAAACAGTGATAATGGCGTAATAAGAAGTACCAAAAGCGCGATTCTATAATCTATCATAACAAGGAGACACAGCGTTCCAAGAATTGTGGTTATACCCACAAAAAACTGATTAAAGCCCATTAAAAGACCATCAGACATAGCATCCGTATCCGCAATAATCAGACTTAAAAGCTCGCCCTTTCCCTTTGAATCCAGGAAACTTATAGGCAGTTTTTGTATCTTTATTATGGCATCCTTACGTATTCTCTCAACAACCTTTATGCTGACACGATTGTTGCATAAACTCATAATATACTGGCAAATAGCAG
Organism: Lachnospiraceae bacterium UBA4338; assembly: GCA_002393735.1. Lineage (GTDB taxonomy): Bacteria > Bacillota > Clostridia > Lachnospirales > Lachnospiraceae > UBA3766. The sequence goes on along the minus strand of DGTK01000012.1, from coordinate 37,905 downwards.
TCAGCGGAATGATGATAAGAAGAAGGATCAGACTCCTAAGCATAATCTCATCTCCGCCTTCCATAAAAAGAGCGTCCACTCCCTTACCAATAACATAAGGAATATAAAGAGCTCCTGCCACATAAGCCGCACTTAGAATAATGCTTAATATTGCAAAGAATAATGAGCCTTTTATGTACTTGAAAATAAAGCCTAAAGTCTTACTCTTCATTACTAAACTGTGTCCTGTATATTTCCTTATAAACCTCTGAACTTCTCATAAGTTCCTCATGTGTACCCATACTTTCCATATGTCCGTCTTCAAGGACAATAATTGTATCCATATCCATAATCTGGGACGCCCTCTGGGAAATAACCACCAGTATTTTATCTTCTCCAAGTGCCTTCAGATTTTTATTAACTTCCTTCAAAGTAATATTATCAAGTGCAGATGTGGAATCATCCAGCACATATAAATCGCTGTTTTTAATAAGGCATCTTGCAATGGAAAGTCTCTGCTTCTGACCGCCTGAGAAGTTGGAGCCACCCTCCTTTACCTCGGCATTTAACTGCCCGTCCTTACCCTTAATGAATTCTGTGGCAGATGCCATATCAAGAGCCTTCCACATCTCATCATCAGTGGCATCTTCCTTGCCCCATTTAAGATTATCCTTAACCGTCCCCTTAAAAAGCACGCTAAACTGCGGAGATATGCTGATTCTTTTGTTTAAGCTTTCCTTGGAATATTCCTTAATATTCCTGCCGTTAACCAGAATCTCCCCTGAGGATGCAGGGTAGAAGCCGCAAAGAAGAGAAGCGACGGTGCTTTTGCCGGAACCGGTTCCACCGATGATGCCTATGCTCTCTCCCTTCTTTAAGGATAAATTTATGCTAAACAGGGCATTCTCACCTTCTCCTTCGTAGGCAAAAGATACGTTTTTAAATTCTATGGATTCGATGGATTCAAGTTCTTCGCTGCCATCCTCGATGCTTCCTTCACTAAGCATGGCCTCGATTCTGTCTCCGCAGGCCACGGATTTGGTTACGGTAATAACGAGATTTGCAAACTTAACAAGCTCCACCAGAATCTGGGACATATAATTAACCAGTGCCATGATTTCGCCCTGGGTAATGGCGCCTTCATCCACTAAGAATGAGCCGTTAACCAGAATAATATATGTAGCCAGATTAATAACCACAAATGTAATTGGATTTAATAAAGAACTGATTCTTCCAACGAAAAGTGAGATGGCAGAAAGGCTGTCGATTTCCTTCTCGGTTTTCTCCGTCTCCTCTTCCTCCATGGTGAAGGCTCTGATAACCCTGACACCGAGAAGATTCTCGCGAAACAGAGTCAGCACATCCTCTAATTTACTCTGGACTTTCTTGTAAAGAGGGATGCTGCCAAGAAGAATCATAAATACGATAATAAAAAGAAGTGGAATTGCCACAACAAATATGAGGGCCTCTTTCACATTAACCGTAAAGGCCATAATTACTGCGCCGAAAACCACAAAAGGTGAGCGAAGAAGAAGCCTTAAAAAAAGATTCACACCGGTCTGCACCTGATTAACGTCGCTGGTGATGCGGGTTATCATGGTGGTAACGCCGATGCTGTCTATCTCCTTATAACTCTTATGCTCAATATCATCAAAAATCTTCGCCCTCAGTATTCCCGCATACCCGGAAGCCGCCTTCGCCGAGAAGTACTGGGCGGTAATACTCATGGCAAGACCAATGGCTGCAAGCGAAACTAAAAGAAGACCCATATAAATAATATGAGTCTTATTATTAACTGCTATTCCATTGTCCACCATTGATATGATTACAAGTGGCACAAAAAGTTCGAAGGACGCCTCAAGCAGCTTAAAAAGCGGCGCCAGCACACACTGCAATGCATATGGTTTGATGTATTTAAGTATCTTAAACACTTATACTTCCTTATTCGGTTTCTTCATCCTTAACTTTCCTAGCGCATACCACGAAACGTCCCTCGTTGGTATGATATGCACAGGTTACAAGCATAATCAGCTCATCGCCATATTCAGGCACAACCCCTGTGTCATACAAAGATTTGCTGCAGAGATTCTCAATGTTATAATCGAAATCCTCTTTTGTTTCTGAATCAATAAAATAATAGAATTTGTAATTTGTATCTGTGGAATTATAGATTCTGTCCCTGAATGCTGAGAATACTTCATATTCTCCCTTCTCATAAAGGGTATCGAATTCTATGATTTTATGCTCCTCATAAAAATCCTTATTCTCATAATTCATAATGGCCTTAAACATTGTGCCGTTACGCATATGATGGCCATAGAGAATCAGGTTGTCGGAACGGGGATCCATAGTGCATCTGAAGTCGATGAAGATTGCGCCCGATGTGGACTCCTCACCATTGAAATCCCTGTGAATATATTTCTGACCGATTATTCCATTCTCATCCACATAATCAGGAGTATGCATTACCGGATAATCAATAACCGTGCCATCTAAGCGAATCCAGCCCACCATGTCATTATTCTGCTCATAGAAAGGAAGGTACTCAGGAAGAATAACTTTCTCCTCTTCTTCCTCCTCTTTTTCCTGAGCTGCAAGAGCCAGATTATCCACCATGGCATCAAGACCTATGGAATCTGCATCGATTACCACAATCTTGCTGTCCACCAGTTCCTGCCAGGCTTTTCTCTCTTTGGCAACTCTAATCTGATAACTGATTAAATATCCTGCGGATATGACAAAAACCACTGCTGCCACAATAAAGACAAAATACATTATCTTTATTTTTTTATCAAGAGTCTTGAAATTCTTAATATCATTTATGACAAAAGCAAAGAAGTTCTTCTTTTTCTTATCGCCTTTATCTTCTTTTGCCTTTACCGGCTCATCTTTCTTAGGGACGTCTTCCTCGATATTGATATCCTCATCAGGGATGGTTTCTTCTTCCATCTCTTCTGGAGCTTCAGTTTCTGCGGTTGCCTCTGCCTCTGTTTCCGGCGCTGGCGCTTCCGGTTCAGCATTAGACACTTCTGCCTCCGCAGGTGCCTCTGGCGCTGGCGCTTCCGCTTCAGCATCAAACACTTCTGCCTCTGCCACTTCGGCTTCTACAGTCGCCTCAGCCTCCGGAGCTGGCGCTTCCTGCTCCGCAACTTCCGCCTCCGCCTTCGGAGTTTCATCCACCTCGTCCCAGATACTTGATTTAGTTATTTTATTTATTTCGTCACTCATATTAAACCTTCTTGTACCGATATTTTATAATTATAACACCATAATTATATATCGGCAAATAAGAATAACAACTAGAGCGGCTTATACTTCTTAAGTTCCTCAATAAAGTTAAGTGCCATAGGACTTAAAATATGATCATTCCTGATTATATAGCCGATGGTCATCTGTTCCTCAGCATCCAGTGGAACTGCCGTATATCCCACACCGTTTAATTCCTTACAGATAACACCGCTACAAAGGGTGAAACCATTAAGAAGTGTCATCATATTAAGGGCTGTCGCCCTGTCATTAACACGAATAATTTTTTTATAAGGATAAGTGCTTAACACCTCTTCCGCAAAATAAAAGGAATTCTTCTCACCCTGATTAAAGGAAAGACAAGGATATTCATCAAGGTCCTTTAATGACACCTTTTTCTTCCTGGCAAGCGGATGGTTCGTTGAAAGATATGCATAGGTATCGCAGGTAAAAAGCTCATTAAAGTTAAGATTATTTTCTGCCAGTTCCTTATATAAAACCTTATTGTTAAAATCATTGATGTAAAGTATTCCAAGCTCGCTTCTCATATTTTTTACATCAGTAATAACTTCACCTGTTCTGGTTTCATATATGGCAAAATCATACTCTTCCATGGAATTTTTTAATACCACGTTTGAAAAAGCCTCCACCGCAAAAGTATAATGCTGCGCAGAAACATGGAAAACCTTCTTGGCAGAAGATGTGCCTAAATATCTGTTTTCCATGAACTTATACTGCTCCAAAGTCTGCCTTGCATAACCAATGAACTCACTGCCTTCAGTAGTAAGCTCTATACCCTTGTTGCTTCTGTTAAAAATCTTAATTCCGATTTCTTTTTCAAGTTCCTTAATGGTTCCGGACAAACTTGGCTGCGATATATAAAGAGCCTTTGCGGCCTCATTCATTGATCCTCTGTCCGCAACACATATAACATATTTCATCTGTTGTAAAGTCATAAAAATCTCCTTTTACAAATTAAAAACTGGAAATACATATACAAAATCCTGCATTGATCCCCATGCCGAAGGTAAATATACTTTTTTAAAGATATATAAACTTACAATCATCATTCCAATGGCCAGCGCTATAACCGCTGGCTTAAGAAACTTTTCAGATACCTTTACCTTCTCCTTTAAAAGTTTATATAAAGCCTCATATCCAAGTCCAAACATAACTGCTACTGCAGGAAATGCCGGATAAATATATCTTCCCTGAGGCTGATAATCAGTATAATACGAATAGTGAATTGATAATAAAACAGGTATAAGCGCTGCAATTATTATCATATATCTAAAGAATATTCCCTTTATATTCTCCTTCAGATTTGCTCTCTTAGTTACCGTATTTATTAAGAAAAACAGATAACCTAATACGTCAATTATTGCATAAACAATATAAAACTTCATTGAACATTGAAACATCATATAGCCAAAAAACCCGACTGAAGACTTAAATGAATCAACTATCCAAGGTCTTAAAAATACCATATGAGCTATGCTCTCACCCATATTATGAGGTGTCTGCCTAAGTGACGGCTTAAGAGTGTCCACCGCATACATTTCACTGGACTTTTCCAATGTCTTTAAACCGAAAACATCACCTTCGTACATAATGGTATTTCTTACTAAGAAGAAGCCGCATAATCCCAAAACAATTACTGTTACTATAAGACCACAGATCCACAGATTATTCTTCTCTTTATTCTCAGCCTTTTTGGTATTCCAAACCAGAGTTATAAATAAAACCATACTAAGTAATATCCAGCCATAGGCATTATAATAAGACAATGTAACTATGGAAATTCCAAAACCAAGAAGTACGGAAATTCTAATATTTAATTCCTTTTTTAATATATAAACCCAGGCATAGCAAATCATTGAAGAACCAAGCAGAGCCAGAGCGTCATTATTTATATAGCTTGCAAGAAATGCAAACTGCGGCGTTGTTGATACACAAATAAATACAAACCACTTAACTCTCTCATTGGTTAATAATTTATCCAATGATTTAAATAAAAATAAGGCTGTAAATACAGAAGCAACCACATTTGGAAAACGTGCTGCAACCAAGATAGCCTTTGCACTCATGGTAAATAAAGATACAATCTTCATGCACAAGGCACTAAGCAGGGATGGTAACCATGTAATATAGAATGCGTAGGAGAAGCCCCACCACTGATTACGAATTTCGGAAAGCCACCCTGAAGGCAGCTTTCCGTTTTCAAACAAATAATATATCATTGGAAATCTGGCATATTCATCCGGAGCATAATCATAAGGCTTTACTGCACTCCATATAAAATAATATATAAAGAGTGCAAAGCAAAATAAAGTTACAAATATCCACTTATGCTTGCGATAAAATTCCTTCATTAATCTGCCATCTTCTCGTCTTCTTCCAAACCTTTTTCGGTAAGGAACATTTTCTGCTCAACTGTTACAACCTTGTCATAACACTTGAAGATTTCATCAACCTTTTTCTCATCCATCTTAGGAGTGATTAAACTGACTAAAGGAACAACCACAAGACCTGCTATCATGGCCAGGGCGCCTGCAACGATTGGGGATGAAAGGTAACCCCAGATCATATTGGATACCGTAATACCCACGCCTGTAATGAAGCTTGCCCAGACGGAGATTTTGGTAACCTTTTTAAAGTAAAGACCATACATGAAAGGAGCTAAGAAAGCACCTGCCAAAGCACCCCACGAAATACCCATGAGCTGTGCAATGAATGTGGTCTTATTCCAAGCGATAAATACTGATAAAGCTACGAAGAAAAGGATAAAACATCTAAGCACTATAAGCTGCGCCTTATCGCTCATCTTCTTAATAATGTTACCCTTTACGATATCAAGAGTAACCGTGGACGCTGATGTAAGAACCAGTGATGACAATGTGGACATTGATGCTGAAAGTACAAGCACTACCACGATTCCGATTAAGATATCAGGAAGACCTGATAACATTGCAGGAATGATATTATCATAAATTACCTTGCCATCTTCTGCATAGATATCAGCGAAGCTGAATAATCTTGAGAAACCACCAAGGAAGTAGCATCCGCCGGCAACGATAACTGCAAAGAATGTAGAAACGATGGCGCCGGTTTTGACAGATCTTTCATCCTTGATTGCATAGAATTTATGAACCATCTGAGGAAGACCCCAGGTACCAAGTGATGTAAGAATAATTACGCTGAGCAGGTCTAACGGGTTGGCACCAAAGAAGGATGCATATACACCGGGAGCTGCCACAGCGATTCCTTCGTCTGCAGGAATACTTGCAAGACCTACAAGTGACTGATAGAATCCGCCCTGTCCGTTAATAACTGCAACAACTACTGCGCAGATACCAAATAACATGATGATACCCTGAATAAAATCATTGATTGTAGTTGCCATATAACCGCCAAGGATTACATATATACCTGTAAGCACTGCCATTACGAGGATACATATTTCATAAGGAACATGGAATGCCATTTCAAATAATCTTGAAAGACCGTTATATACAGATGCTGTATATGGTATTAAGAATACGAAGGCAATAACTGATGCGCCAATTCTAAGTGCTTTGGAGTCGTATCTTTTACCAAAGAAATTAGGCATGGTTGCCGCATTTAGATGGTTGGACATGATTCTCGTTCTTCTTCCTAAGATAATCCAGGCAAGTAAACTTCCGATAAAAGCATTGCCCAGACCAATCCATGTGGAAGCCAGACCGAACTTCCAGCCAAACTGTCCTGCATAACCTACGAAAATAACCGCACTGAAATATGAAGTACCGTAGGAAAAAGCAGTGAACCAGGGTCCTGCCGTATGTCCTCCAAGGACAAAATTGTCCACACTTGTTGCTTTCTTTCTTGCATAGATTCCCACGCCAATCATCATGGCGAAGAAAATCAGCATCATGGTAATTTTTGCTGCCATTAGGATTTCCCCCTGTAAAAATATATTTATTCTTTAGCCTCTTCAGGCCATTTGGTATATAAAAGTTTCAGCAGTATTGGAGTAGTGATGGATGAAACAATTATTAAAAGAATAACTGCGGTAAAATATACCGGGTCCATCATTCCCACTGCCAGTCCCTTCTGGGACACGATTAGCGCAACCTCGCCTCTTGTCATCATGCCAACGCCCACTTTAAGCGCATGCTTTGGTTTCATACCGCATATCATCGCCATCAGTCCGCAGCCGATGATTTTGGTAATCATTGCGACAAGTACGAAGCAGATTGCGAAGAATAATATGCTGACATTTAAGTCTGAAATATCGGTCTTAAGACCGATACTTGCGAAGAAAATCGGTCCGAATAAAACATAGGAATTAATATCCAGTCTTCTTGCAATATATTCCGAATCCCTGATGTTGCAAAGAATAATACCTGCCACATAAGCACCGGTAATATCTGCAATTCCGAAGAATTCTTCTGCCACGAATGCAAGGGCCAGGCAAAGAGCAAGTCCCGCAATGGTAATTCTTCTGCTGTGAGGATATCTGTTATCCACAAGTTTGAAAACCTTATAACAGATAAATCCCACGCAAACGGCAAGAATAAAGAATAATAATGTATTTCTTACAACCGTATACGGCTTTGACGCAGGGTCGTTAAGTCCCACAACAAAGGTAAGTACCACCATACCGATTACATCGTCGATAATTGCCGCATTTAAAATGGTTGTTCCAATCTCGCCACTTAGAACGCCCATTTCCTTAAGGGATTCCACAGTGATACTTACTGATGTGGCGGTCATAATTGTTCCCATAAATAAAGCTTTATAGAATTCGGGAGTTCCTATGGAATGAAAACCATAGAAGCAGCTGTATAAAAGTGTTCCACCAACCAGTGGGACAAAAACACCGGAGCAGGCTATGGCCAGAGCCTTAGGTCCTGTTTTAACCAGACTCTTTAAATTGGTTTCAAGTCCGGCGCAGAACATAAGAAGAACTACGCCAATCTGAGCCATCTGCAGGATAAAATCACTGGTATTAACCCATCCCAGAACCGATGGTCCTATAATAAGTCCCGCTACAATTTCTCCGGCAACCTGTGGAGCTTTAAGCTTTCTTGCCACAAGTCCGAAGAACTTGGCAAAAAGAATGATTATGGCTATGTCTCTGAATATTCCCAAATTATCCATTTTTTAACCTCGTTTTCTCCCGCTTTACACAAATCACATCGCACTTAAACAATAATATATCCCCAAAACCACAATGTAAAGTATAACTTGATGGAGCATATATATTAATAGGGAATGCCTGCCGATAAAAGAAAAAACAGGTACGTCCTTGGATAATATTTTTTTGATTTTTTCCTTATCCTTAATTAAGAGGCATAAATAAAAACCTGCCAAAAATAAGAATAACCACGGAATTATTGGAAAATAATCGCCGGAATAAAATCCCCTAAAAGGAAAACCAAGAAAAGCTGTAAAATAATCCTTATAAAGAAAATCCGGAAGCTTACATATAACCAGTCTTTCAAATCCAAGGCTGTGAATATAAACATTTCTTGTTATTACAAACAAAAGAATCGATATGATTAAGCCTGCCACATCAGGAATCTTTCTAAGCCATTTATCAAGTGCCAGGGTTATCAGCATTGCAGCACCAAGCATTGTAAGAACACCAAAAATAATTCTCTCTTCCGGTAAAAAAATCATTGTCACAAGTGTTATTATGATTCCACACAAAGAAACAATGATACCTCTTTTAGGATTTCTTGAACCCAGTGCACGACACATTCCGGATATTATAATAAAGGACCAGCATATCATCTGCTGATATACATATCCCCATCTGCTGCTGTAAAAAGGAATATGCGCTCCGCATATGGATACCACATCATATAATCCATGATAGATTATCATATTGATTATGGTTATTCCCCTGATTACATCCAGAAGATGAAATCTGTCTTTTTTAATTCCGTCTATTACTTTTAATTTACTGTCTTTCATATTGTGCTTATTTAATACTTTAACGCTTTAAATCAATACTGTCAATAAAGTTTTTAAATGGCAGGGGCAATAATGCCCCTGCCTGATTTAAATTTAAATTTTAGTTGTAATTATTCTTCAGAAGAATCTGTATTATCGTCAGTATCCTCAATATCATTTTCTTCCAAAGCCTTACTTACAAGTGCTTCAATATCAGCAGGTGTGCTTCCTTCTTCTGAAGGTATTTCACTGACAGGAAGTTCCTCCACCTCTTCCATGGTAAGCTCATTATCTCCATCGGAAATCTTCTCTCTTACCTTGGCAATCTTGGCAACTTTAACCTTGGAATCAAGATTAATTAATTTAACACCTGTTGTATTTCTTCCGATTAATGATACATCACCCATAGGAATCTGAATAATTGTTCCAAGAGATGTAATCATCATAATCTCATGCTCATCTGTAACAGCCTTAACGCCGATTACATATCCTGATTTCTCGGTTATCTTGTAACATTTAACACCCTTACCGCCTCTTCTTTGAACATTGAATTCATCTAAGGATGTTCTCTTACCTAGACCTTTTTCTGAAACAATAAGAAGTGAATCACCCTGGTGATCAAGCTGCATACCTACGATTTCATCACCATCAGATAAGTTCATACCGATAACACCCATGGTATCACGGCCTGTACATCTTACATCTGTTTCCTTGAATCTGATACACATACCGTACTTGGTTACAAGGAATGCTTCCGTCCTGGCATCTGTAGTCTTAACTTCTATAAGTTCATCATCATCACGAAGATTGATTGCAATAAGACCATTCTTACGGATATTTGAGAATTCCTTAAGTGCAGTCTTCTTAATAATACCCTTTCTTGTTACCATGAAGAGATTTCTGTCTTCATCATAATCCTTAATAGGAATAACTGCAGAAATCTTCTCACCCGGATTAAGCTGTAAGAGATTGATAATTGCAACACCTCTTGCAATTCTTGATGCTTCCGGAATCTGATAAGCCTTCAGTCTGTATACACGGCCAAGGTTGGTGAAGAACATAATGTAATGATGATTTGAAGTCATAAGTAAATCTTCAATATAGTCATCATCAATTGTGGACATTCCCTTAATTCCCTTGCCACCTCTGTGCTGTGACTTAAAGTTATCAACAGTCATTCTCTTAACATATCCTAAGGATGTCATGGCAATAACTGTATTCTCATTAGGAATTAAATCTTCATCAGTAATGTCATCATCATCGATGCCGATTCTTGTTCTTCTTTCATCGCCGTATTTCTGGGCAATAAGAAGCATCTCATCTTTAATTACACCAAGTAAAATCTTCTCATCAGCAAGGATTGATTTAAGATAAGCAATTCTTTCAAGTAATTCCTTATGCTCATTCTCAAGTTTTTCTCTTTCCAAACCTGTAAGAGTCTTAAGACGCATATCCACAATGGCCTGAGCCTGAACATCAGTTAATGTAAATCTTTCCATTAATGCTGTCTTGGCAGCCTGTGTATTCTCACTTGATCTGATAATATTAATTACTTCATCAATATTATCAAGAGCAATCAGTAAGCCCTGGAGGATATGATCTCTTTCTTCAGCTTTCTTTAAATCAAATTTGGTTCTTCTTGTTACTACATCTTCCTGATGCTTTAAATAATACTGAAGCATCTGCAGGATATTTAATACCTTAGGCTCGTTATTAACCAGAGCAAGCATAATAACACCGAAGGAATCCTGAAGCTGTGTATGCTTATAAAGATGCTTTAATACAAGATTTGGATTAACATCTCTTCTAAGTTCAATTACAATACGCATACCTTCACGGTTTGTCTCATCACGAAGGTCTGTGATTCCATCGATTTTCTTCTCTTTAACAAGTTCAGCAATCTTCTCAATTAATCTTGCCTTATTAACAAGATAAGGAAGCTCTGTAACAATAATTCTGTTCTTACCATTCTGAAGTGATTCAATATTGGTAATGGCTCTAACCTTAACCTTGCCTCTGCCTGTTCTGTATGCTTCTTCAATACCTGATCTTCCAAGGATTTCAGCACCTGTTGGAAAGTCAGGTCCTTTGATAATATCAAGGATTTCTTCTATTTCCGTCTCTCTGCCTTCATTAATTTTGTTATCAATTAATTTAACAACGGCATTAATTGTTTCACCAAGATTATGAGGTGGTATATTGGTTGCCATACCAACGGCAATACCTGTAGTACCATTAACCAGAAGGTTAGGATAACGGCTTGGAAGAACTGTTGGTTCTTTCTCTGTCTCATCAAAGTTAGGTACAAAATCAACAGTATCTTTATCGATATCTGCAAGAAGCTGCATGGAAATCTTTGATAATCTTGCCTCTGTATAACGCATGGCAGCTGCGCCATCGCCGTCAACAGAACCAAAGTTACCATGACCATCTACAAGTGGTGCTCTCATTGACCACTCCTGAGCCATATTTACCAGTGCACCATAAATGGAACTGTCACCATGTGGGTGATATTTACCCATTGTATCACCGACGATACGCGCTGACTTACGATGGGGCTTATCCGGTGTATTATTCAGTTCTGACATTGAGAATAAAACTCTTCTTTGTACCGGCTTAAGACCATCTCTTACATCAGGAAGAGCACGAGCGGCAATAACGCTCATGGCATAGTCGATATAACAGTTTTCCATTGTTTTTTTAAGGCCTACATGTTCAACCTTATCAAAAATATTTTCATCCATTATATATTACTCCGTTCTTAAGGTATCCTGACTAAATATATAATAATCATCAGATATCCAGATTTTTAACAAATCTTGCATTTTCTTCAATGAATTCTCTTCTCGGTTCTACATTGTCACCCATAAGAACCTTGAAAGTTAAATCTGTTTCGGATTCAATTTCATCTTCCATTGTAACTTTCTTTAAGATTCTCTTTGAAGGGTCCATGGTTGTTTCCCAAAGCTGATCCGCATCCATTTCACCAAGACCTTTGTAACGCTGAATCTTATTGCTTTGATCCCTGCCTACTTCATTTAATACATTATTAAGTTCATCATCTGAATATGCATACCAGACTTTTTTATTCTTCTCCAACTTATAAAGAGGAGGTGTTGCAAGATATACATATCCCTGCTTAATAAGTTCAGGCATAAATCTGTATATAAATGTAAGTAACAATGTACTGATATGAGCACCGTCCACATCGGCATCGGTCATGATAATAATCTTGTGATATCTTAATTTACTGATATCAAAATCATCATGAATACCGGTTCCGAAGGCTGTAATCATAGCCTTAATCTCTGCATTGCCGTATATTTTATCCACTCTTGCTTTTTCTACATTAAGAATCTTACCTCTAAGTGGAAGAATAGCCTGTGTTGCTCTGTCTCTTGCAACCTTGGCACTACCACCCGCGGAATCTCCCTCGACTATGTAGATTTCACAATTTTTAGGATCCTTATCTGAACAGTCCGCAAGCTTACCCGGAAGAGCTGTTCCTTCAAGTGCTGTCTTTCTTCTTGTAAGATCTCTTGCCTTTCTTGCAGCTTCTCTTGCTCTTTGGGCAAGTAAGGATTTGTCACATATACTCTTGGCTACGGATGGATTCTGTTCAAGATAATATGTAAGCTGCTCGCTTACCAAAGAATCCACTGCTGTTCTGGCTTCTGAGTTACCTAATTTTTGCTTTGTCTGTCCTTCAAACTGAGGATTCTCAATTTTAACCGATATAACTGCGGTTAAACCTTCTCTTATATCATCACCTGAAAGGTTGGCATCTGAATCTTTAAGAATCTTGGCTGATCTTGCATAATCATTAAATGTCTTGGTAATGGCATTCTTAAATCCTGCAAGATGCATACCACCTTCCGGTGTATTAATATTATTAACAAAGGAATAAATACTTTCGTTATAGGCGTCATTATGCTGAAGAGCAACTTCCACATATACACCGTTTTTAAGACCTTCAAAATATATAACATCATTGTATAAAGGAGTATTACCTCTGTTAAGGTAGGAAACAAATTCCTTAATACCGCCTTCATAATGGAATACTCTTTCCTTAGGCTCTTCTTCTCTTTCATCTGTTAAAGTAATCTTAATACCCTTTGTTAAGAAAGCCATCTCTCTTAATCTGTCTTTAAGTGTATTAAAATCAAATCTTATATCTTCAAAAATCTCATCATCCGGGAAGAAAGTAACCTTTGTTCCTGAAACTCCTTCTTCACAGGTTCCAACTTCCTTAAGTGAATATTCTACTTCACCACCATTATGATATCTCTGCTTGTAAACAATTCCATCCTTGCAGATTTCTACTTCAAGCCATTTGGATAAAGCATTAACAACTGAAGCACCAACACCATGAAGACCACCGGATACCTTATATCCTCCACCACCGAACTTACCACCGGCATGAAGTACTGTAAATACAACTTCTACAGCAGGAATACCCATCTCATGATTGATACCAACAGGAATACCTCTACCATTATCCTTAACTGTAACAGATCCTTCTTTGTTAATTGTTACATTAATCTCTGTACAATATCCTGCCAAAGCTTCATCAACAGAGTTATCCACAATTTCATATACCAAGTGATGAAGACCTCTTAATGAAGTGCTGCCTATATACATACCGGGTCTTTTACGAACTGCTTCAAGTCCTTTCAAAATCTGAATCTGGTCAGCACCATATTCTTCTTCTACTTTAATATTATCAATTTCATTACTCATTTGGTTTCCTCCACATTGCCTGCGGTAATTCTATATATTCTGTCTATTTCTATTCTGCTGTTAACGAATTCATCCAGACCTGTACATGTAATAATTGTCTGAATATCTCCTATTGTATTAAGTAAGAAATTCTGTCTGTTACTGTCAAGTTCAGATAAAACATCATCCAAAAGCAAAATAGGATTATCATTAATAATTTTTTTAACTATTTCAATTTGTGCCAGTTTTAGTGATAAAGCAGCACATCTTTGCTGACCCTGGGATCCGAATTTTCTTACATCCATATCATTAATGGTAAAAATCAGATCATCTCTGTGAGGTCCTACCGATGTTATTTTATTCTTGATATCAGACTGCTGATTGGCTTTCAGCATTATTCCAATATCATCTTTACCAACATTCGGTTTATAAATAATTTTAATCTTTTCCTTAGAACCCGACAGGTTAAAATGAATGCCTTCAATTATTTCATTAAGCTGTTCTATGAAAGTTTCTCTTCTTTCAATTATCTTGCTTCCATAGGATTCTATCTGATTATCCCATATATCCAGAGTATCTTTTAAAGTTGGATTAAAATATAAATCCCTTAATAAAGAATTTCTCTGCTCGATGATTTTGTTATAATTATTGAAATTATAAATGTAGAAATTATCTAACTGGCAAAGTTGCATGTCTACAAAATTTCTACGAAATACAGGACCATCCTTAATAATATTTAAATCTTCAGGAGAAAAAAATATTATATTCATTACTCCTATAAGATCAGATACTTTAGGAACTTTTTCCTTATTTATGGCAATAAATTTATTTTTACCTTTACGAAGATGCATATCTATTGATATATCTTCATTATCTTTATTTAGAATGGTTTTTATATGTGCCTCTTCACATCCAAATTTAATAAGTTCACTATCCTTATTTCTTCTATGACTTCTGGCAGTAGCACACATTCCTATTGCTTCAAGAATATTTGTTTTTCCCTGAGCATTATCTCCATAAAGAATAGTATTACCATTATTTAAATCCAGATCCAAACTGTCATAATTACGATAATTAGACAATTCCACAGATTTTATATACATTTAAACCTCTTAAAATCAATTAATACTAACCTTTTGATTATTATATTCAATAACATCACCTGAATATAATTTTTTACCTCTTTGAAGACATACTTCACCATTAACTTTAACCTGGCCTTCAGTTATAACCATTTTGGCATCAACTCCGGAAGAAACCATACTGGCTAACTTCATGGCCTGTCCAAGTTTAATAAATTCGTCTCTTATAGTAATTGAATCCACTTTAACTCCTTTATTTACAAGTTAATATTTACCGGCATTACAATGTAAATATAAGAATCATTCTCATCTCTTATAAAGCAAGGATTCTTCTGACTCATGAAGAAAAGACTAACTTCATCATCATCAATTGCCTTAAGAGCATCCAGTAAGAATTTAGGATTTAAGGCAATCTTAATATTAATTCCTTCGGTACTTATAAATAACTTATCATAGTAAGAACCGTAATTGGTTACCAGTTTAACTTCAAATACATCTTTATTAATATCAATAATTACAGGCTTCTTATCTTCTCTAATAAGAGGAAGTGTTCTCTCTAAGCTGTTAACCAGCTCTGTTCTGTTGAAAGTAGCCTTGGTTTCATAATCCTTAATAAAGAAATTATCAATATTAATAAACTTACCATCAATTAATCTTACAACAATTAATGTTTCATCATATTCAAATGCTAAATGACTTGGCATAAAATATAATGTTATATTCTTTTCCGGATCTGAACCAATTAATTTAATAATTTCCTTTAAGCTCTTTCCAGGAATAACAATTTCTTTATCAAGTGAAGCATCATCAACTTTCTGGTTACGTACTGATACTCTGTTTCCATCAATACCTTTAATACATAAATTACCGTTTCTTACAATAAATGATTCACCACTTAAAACCTTATTGGCATTTGATTCACTTATTGAGAAAATTGTTTTTGTTATCATGTTCTTTAAAATAAGTTCATTAATAACAAGTTTTTCTTCTCTCTTAATTGGAGCCAGATCATTAAAGCTGTCTCCATCTTTACCATTAATATTATATTCAATTGAACCACTCTTAATGGTTACAACCAAATTATCATCTGTATAAATATTTATTTCACCATCAGGAATATTTCTGATAGTATCCTGTAAGAAATGAGCAGCGATGGCTATTTTACCATTTTTAATAATCTTTCCTTCAACTACTGTTTCAATACCAATCTCTTCATTATTGGCAACAAATCTTATTTTATTGGATGAAGCATCTATTAAAAGACATTCATATAATGAATTAACATATCTGTTGGAATTATCTACAGCTTTAATAACTGTATTAATACCATCCAATAAATCGTTTTTGGAAATACTGATCTGCATAAGTGCCTCCTGTCTTAAATTAATTAACTAATTAATTAAAAAATAAATAATATAGTAAGTTAAATAATAGTAATAATAATAAGGTGTGTTTATATGTTGATAAATGCCTTAAAGCCTTGTAAAATAAGGATTTCTTTAATTTATAAGATGTTTTTAATTATTTATAAATATAAGATTTGTCAGCATTAATCCACAAAAAATATTTGTTATATTAATATATAGAAGTAATTTTATTCTTAATAACTTCTATTTCATTTCTAAAATTATCATCTTTTTCAACCTTTTCCTTAATCTTATTAGATCCGGAAATAACAGTTGAATGATCTTTTCTGTCTAAAAGTTTAGCTATATTTTGCTGTGTTTCTCCAGTCATGGTTGAACACAGATAGTATATAATCTGTCTTGGAAATACTACTTCTGATCTTCTGCTGGATGATAAAAGTTCTGAAATATCAATATTATAATGTTCAGCTACTGCATTCATAATCTTCTGAGGAGTTATAGGTCTCTTCTTATTAAAAGATATATATTCTTTAATAGCTTCATTAACATGTTCTATTGTTATATCCTTAATTCCATATATTCTTGCATACTGAATAACATTCTTATATGCACCTTCAAGTGATCTGATATCAGTATCAACATTTGTAGATATATAGGAAAGAACTTCATCATTAAATATATTATTATGCTGAGAATTTAATTTTTGTAAAATTGCATATCTTGTTTCATATGAAGGTGGCTGAATATCAGCAATTAAGCCCATGGAGAATCTTGAAATATATCTTTCATCAAAATCCTCGAATTCCTTTGGTGGCTTATCAGATGAAATAACAATGGCTTTATTGTTATTACATAAGTATTCAAATGTATAGAAGAATTCTTCCATTGAAGATTTCTTATCTTTAATAAACTGGATATCATCAAATAGCAAAATATCCACCGAGAGATATTTCTTCCTGAAAGCATCTATAATATTCTGTTTACCACCACTAATGGCAGGAATAAGTTCATTAAGGAAAGATTTACAATTCACATAAAGAACATTCTTGGTATTATCTTTCTCTAAAATATAATGACCAATTGAATGAAGCAGATGTGTCTTACCAAGTCCTGAATTACCATATATAAATAAAGGATTAAATTCAATTCCCGGAGCATTGGCAACAGCAACTGATGCCTCAAGGGCAAAAGAGTTATTATCTCCTCTTACAAAATTATCAAATGTAAATTTTGGATTAAGATTAGATTTCTCAATAAGATTAAAATCAAGTTTTGTAGTATTAGTCTTCTGAGTTACATCTTCTTCTTCAGATTTAAATATTACATTATATGAAATACCATCATTAATGAATTCAGTAACCGTAACTGTGAAAAAGTCTGTATAACTCTTGGTAATGAAACTAATAATACTCTTCTTATTAGGAATAATAATGTAAACTGTATTTTCACTTATGGAATCCAGTTTCATATTATCTATGAAAGTATCATATGCTACATTGGAAATATCATATGTATCTTTTACTGTTTTCTTAATTTTATCCCAGTTATCATTAAGAAGATAAAATTTCTCAATTTCTGTCATCAATTTAAAATTGCTCCTAATTTTAACAACAATTAACTCCTTATATATAATACCTTAAAATAGTAAAAATTTCAAACTTTTACTTTAATAATTATGTAAACTAAAATAGTAAAAATAAAATATTTATAAACAATTTTAACCCAGTTATATAAACCTGTGTTTAAAAGTTATCAACATATAAATACGATAAAATAGGGATTTTTGATGATTATAACCATTATTTATCAACAAGTTATTCACATTTTGGGGATAACATTATGTAAAACTATTATTAGAAACCTGGTATTATAAAAAAATTATAAATCCTTTATTTTAGGCATTTTTATTGATAATATTATTAATTTTTAGTTGACGTAAAAAAATATTTCATTTATAATCGATTTGTGTTTCCACACGAGAAAAGGAGGTGCCTATCTATGAAAATGACATTTCAGCCTAAGAAAAGACAGAGAGCAAAAGTTCATGGTTTCAGATCAAGAATGAGCAGTGCCGGCGGAAGAAAAGTTCTTGCAGCAAGAAGAGCTAAAGGAAGAAAGAAATTATCAGCATAGGCCGCATTTATTGTGGTCTTTTTTCTTCTTATAAGAAAAATATGTTAAAAACAGTTTCATTAAAGAAAAATACTGATTTTAAAAAAGTTTATAATTCAGGAAAGTCAAAAGGAAATAATTATTTAGTAATATACGTTGTGGAAAACGGACTTGGAATTAACAGACTTGGAATATCGGTAAGCAAAAAAGTAGGTAACAGTGTAATCAGACACAGAGTTAAACGTCTGGTTAAAGAAGCTTACAGACTGCATGAGAATTTGTTTAATAGTGGTTTAGACATAGTAGTCATAGGCAGAACGTCTGCAGCAACTGCAGATTACGGGCATATTGAAAATGCTCTTATCCGCCTGTCTAATTCTCATCATATTATTAATAATGAAAAAAATATTAATAGGATCGATTAAAACATATCAAAAATATATATCTCCATATAAGTCGACCAAATGTCCTTATTTTCCATCATGTTCATGTTATGGAATTCAGGCTGTTGAAAAGCACGGGGCAATAAAAGGGTCGGCTTTAACTGCGTGGAGAATACTTCGTTGTAATCCTTTTTCCAAAGGCGGATATGATCCGGTTCCCTAACGATTCTGTTTATATTTCGGAGGAAAACTAGTGTTTTATTGTTTATTAACTCAGAATTCTTCCTTTATTATTGGACCGGTTTCTAAACTTCTTGGTCTTATAATGGAGGGAATCTTCTGGGTACAGAATTTTGTAATAAATCTATTTGGTAAAGAAGGTGTATGGTATCCAAATATAGGTTTATCAATAATTATATTTACAATTATTATTTACCTTTTATTATTACCTCTTACCATTAAACAGCAGAAATTCTCTAAGTTTTCTGCAATTATGAATCCTGAAATAAAGAAGATTCAGGATAAATACAAAGGCAAAACCGATAATGAATCAATGACAAAGATGCAGCAGGAAACATCGGCTGTATATGCCAAGTATGGAGTTTCTCCTACAGGCAGCTGTCTTCAGTTACTTATCCAGATGCCGATTCTGTTTGCTCTTTACAGAGTAATCTATGCAATACCTGCATATGTTAAGGAAGTTAAAAGTGCTTTCTTCCCACTGGTTAACAATCTTATTGTCCAGGACGGAAGTAATACTTTTGTTTCGGAATTGCAGGCAGCGGCTTATTTCAGAAAACAATTTAAAGGTGATGTATTCCAGACTGAGGCTTTTGCCAAAGTTCAGGATACTGTATCCACAGCACTTGCCAGCTCGGTTAATCCAACAATTACAGATACTGATGTAATTACAGTTCAGAACGCATTTATTGATGTACTTAACAGATGTAGTACAAAGGAATGGGCTTCAATTGCTGACAAGTTTTCTACTTTAGGACCGGATATTGCAAGTACAATTGAAAGACTTGATAAATATAATGTATTCTTAGGTCTTAACATGGGTTATTCACCAAGTAACCTTATTCTTAATGAACTTGGTGTTGATCACATCTTTAAGCAGTTTGGTTCAATTAACTGGTCAGGTGCCAACTGGTGGATAATTATAGGTGCTGTTATGATTCCTTTGCTGGCGGCTTTTACCCAGTGGCTTAATGTTAAATTAAGTCCTCAGGCTAATACCAATACAGAGCCTGGTAAGGAAGAAAATCCTATGATGCAGTCCATGAAGATGATGAATGTTACAATGCCGCTTATGTCTGCAGTATTTTGTTTAACCCTTCCTTCCGGTATGGGACTTTACTGGATTGCAGGTGCGGTTGTAAGAACCATTCAGCAGGTTATTATCAATAAGTATATTGATAAAATGGATATTGATGCAGTAATTGCCAAGAATGTTGAAAAATATAATAAAAAGATTGAAAAGGGCGGAACTTTAACTCAGAATATTGCCAAGCTTGCCAATACAAATACTGCAAATATCAATAATAGCAGTAATACAAAACCAAGCTCAAACTTAAGCAAGGAAGAAAGAGAAGCTCAGATAAAAAAAGCAACAGAGTACCTTAATAAGACTAATAATAAAAAGTCCGGTACGGGGGGAAGTTTAGCTTCCAAAGCTAATTTAGTTAAAGACTATAATGAGAGGAATAATAAATAATGGATGCAAATTTAGAATATAAAGAATTTAGCGGCAAAACAAAAGATGATGCAATTACCAATGCGTGCCAGAGTTTTCTTGTAGCAAGTGATTGTCTGGATTACGTTGTTATAGATGAAGGTTCATCAGGATTTCTTGGTTTTAACTCAAAACCGGTAATTATTAAAGCAAGAGTTAAGTCTGATGAAGAAATTGCCAAGGCTAAAGAAGAAGCAGCTAAGAAGGCTTTAGAAGAAGAGGCGGTTAAAGTTGCAGCAAAAGAAGCTAAAGAGCAGGCAAGCAGGATCGTTGAAAATGTTACCGGCGTTTCATCAGATAAAAAAGCTTCAGATGTTGATATTGAAGAAGTTGCAGTTAAATTTCTTAAAGAAGTACTTAAGGCAATGGATGTTGAAGCTGAAATTAAGACTGAATTAAATGATGAAGAATTAAGTGTTGAATTAAGCGGTAATGATACTTCTTATATTATCGGTAAGAGAGGTCAGACCCTTGATTCACTTCAGTATCTTATTTCTCTTGTAATCAACAAGTATACTGATAAGTATATCAGAGTAAAAGTTGATACAGAGAATTACAGAGAAAGAAGAAAACAGACTCTTGAAAATCTTGCAAGAAATATTGCCAAGAATGTTAAGAGAACAAGAAGAGCTACTACTTTAGAGCCAATGAATCCTTATGAAAGAAGAATTATTCATTCCGCACTTCAGGGTGATAAGTATGTAGAGACACATTCTGAGGGTGAAGAGCCATATAGAAAAGTTGTTATTTCTCCAAAGAGAGGATAATTTTAAGTGGCAACCTCTTAAGGTTGTATATGATATAATAAAGCTGTCTTTATAGGCAGCTTTTATTAAAATATTTAGGAATTAATATGGATACTTACAGATTAGATGACCCAATATGTGCAATTAGTTCGGGACTTGCTCCATCCGGTATAGGTATAGTAAGGATGTCAGGCGAAGGATGTATTGATATTGCAGAAAAGATAATTAAATTAAAAAATGGTAAATTATCTGATAAGGAAAGTCATACCATTCACTATGGCCATATATATGATGGTGATAAAATGGTGGATGAGATTATGGTTATTCTTATGAGAGCACCACATACCTATACCAAAGAAGATGTGGTTGAGATTAACTGTCATGGTGGTCCATATATCATGAATAAAATCTTATATCTTCTTGCAGGTAATGGCGCAAGGATTGCGGACAGAGGCGAATTCACCAAAAGAGCTTTCTTAAATGGAAGAATAGATTTAAGTAAAGCTGAAGCAGTTATGGATTTAATTGCATCTGAAAGTGAATATGCTGCTTCTAATTCAATATCGCAGATTGAAGGAAGTTTATATAAGGAAATTGTAAGTATTCGTGAAGACCTGCTTTATAATATTGCATATATTGAAGCGGGACTTGATGATCCTGAACATATTGATTTGGATGAATATCAGGAAACCCTGGTTTCAAAAGTAAAAGAAATTATTTTAAGAGTTGATAAGTTAATTTCTTCTTATGATAATGGCAAAATAATTAAAGAAGGAATTACTACAGGTATCATAGGTAAGCCTAATGTTGGTAAGTCTTCACTTCTTAATTATCTGGTGGGACATGAAAGAGCAATTGTTACTGATGTTGCAGGTACTACCAGGGATACAGTTGAAGAAACAGTTAATCTGGATGGGATTTTGCTTAAGCTTATTGATACAGCAGGAATCAGGGAATCATCAGATGTTGTTGAAGCTATTGGTATAAATAAAGCTAAAGAGATATATGAAAACGCGGACCTGATTTTGCTTCTTTTGGATAATTCAGTTGGTATTACTGAAGAAGATAAGAAGCTTCTTGGATTAATTAATAATAAGAAGGCTATTATACTTATCAACAAAACCGATGTGGATAACAAAATAGAAGAGTCTGAAATAAAGAGTTTTCTTGAAGATGACAATAATGTTCATATTGTGGAAATCTCTGTTAAGAATAATATTGGTGTAGATAAAATCAGTAATATTATAAAAGAGATGTTTTACAATGATGAAATAAAGTATAATGATGAAGTATGCATAAGTAATGTAAGACATAAAACTTTACTTGATGAAGCGAAGGCTCATCTTGAAGAAGTTATAAATGCAGTAATGGATGGTGTTCCTGAAGATATTTATTCAGTGGACATGTATATTTCTTATGCTAAACTTGGTGAGATAATTGGAATGGATACAGGAGAAGATGTGGTTAATGAGATTTTCTCCAAATTCTGTATGGGTAAGTAGATGAATAACAGTATTATTGAAACAGATATATGTGTAATAGGTGCAGGCCATGCCGGATGTGAGGCGGCACTGGCTGCAGCAAGGCTTGGGTTTAAGGTTACTATTTTTACAGTAAGTGTTGAAAGCATTGCAATGATGCCTTGTAATCCTAATATTGGTGGAACTTCCAAAGGACATCTGGTTCGTGAACTTGATGCACTTGGTGGTGAGATGGGTGTTAATATTGATAAATCTTTTATTCAGTCAAAGATGCTCAATGCTTCCAAAGGCCCTGCAGTTCATTCATTAAGAGCTCAGGCTGATAAGTCTGTCTATACTCTTAATATGAGAAAAGTTTTGGAGAATACTGAAGGCATAACCATTAAGCAGGGTGAAGTCTGTGAAATATTAACTGAAGAAGTTGATGGTGTTAATACTGTTTGTGGTGTAAAAATTTATACAGGTACAATATATAAATGTAAGGCGGCAATTATCTGCAGTGGAACTTATCTTAATTCCAGATGCCTGTGCGGTGAAAGTATTACATATACCGGACCAAACGGACTTCAGAGTGCAACTCATCTTGGTGAGTCACTTACCAAATTAGGTATTGGACTTAGAAGATTCAAAACAGGAACTCCTGCAAGAATGGATAAAAGAAGCCTTGATTTTTCAAAAATGGAAATCCAGTATGGTGATGAGAGAGTAGTTCCATTTTCTTTTACAACAGATCCTGAATCAGTTCAGATAGAACAGGTTCCTGTTTATATGACTTATACCAATGAGGAAACTCATAAAATCATCAGAGCAAACCTTGACCGTTCACCTATCTATGCAGGTATCATTGAAGGAACCGGTCCAAGATACTGTCCTTCAATTGAAGACAAGGTTGTTAAGTTTGCAGATAAGGAAAGACATCAGGTATTCATTGAACCTGAAGGATTATATACTAATGAAATGTATGTTGGCGGCATGTCATCTTCCATGCCGGAAGATGTTCAGATTGCCATGTATCACACTGTGCCGGGACTTGAAAATGCAGTCATAGTTCGTAATGCATATGCAATTGAATATGATTGTTTATGTCCTGGAGAATTAACTTTGTCACTTGAACTTAAAAAGGTTAGTGGATTATTCTCTGCCGGACAGTTTAACGGAAGTTCAGGTTATGAAGAAGCTGCAGCGCAAGGGTTAATGGCCGGAATTAATGCAGCAAGAAAATTATCAGATTTGGATCCTGTCATTCTTACAAGGTCAGATGCTTATATTGGTGTTTTGATTGATGACCTTGTTACTCTTGAGAATAATGAGCCATATAGAATGATGACATCAAGAGCAGAATACAGACTTATGCTTCGTCAGGATAATGCCGATCTTCGTCTTACAAAAATTGGTCATGACATTGGTCTTATCTCTGATGAAAGATATGAAAAGTTTGAACTTAAGAAACAGATGATAGAAGATGAGATAGACAGACTTAAAAATACTTTTGTTGGTGCCAACGCAAAAGTTCAGGAATTTCTTAAGTCAATGAACTCATCTCCCCTTAAGACTGCTTTTTCACTTGCAGACCTTATGTGTCGTCAGGAACTTGATTATGAATTAATCGCACCAATTGATCCGGATAGAAAACCTCTTCCTTCGGATGTTAAGGAACAGGTTTATATTCAGATTAAGTATGAAGGATATATTGAGAAACAGCTTCAGCAGATTAATCATTTTAAGAAATTAGAAAATAAGAAATTATCTTCAGATATTGATTATAATGAAATCTCATCATTGAGACTTGAAGCAAGACAGAAGTTAAATAAATTTAAACCTGAAAATATCGGACAGGCATCACGTATCAGTGGAGTTACTCCTGCAGATATTTCTGTCTTACTTGTTTATCTGACTCAGAAAAAGTAAAAATATAATTTCGTGGTTTTAACCACATTTTATAAAAATTTCAATTTCGTGGTTATAACCACATAATTTGAACTATGGATAAATCATTTATTAAAGAATCTATGTCACAATTAAATATTACATTAAGTGATGAACAGATTGACATGTTTAATACATATTATGAATTACTGGTAGACTGGAATAGTCGAATGAATCTTACAGCTATTACAGAATATGAAGATGTAATTATTAAGCATTTTGTAGACAGTTTATCCATAGTTAAATATCTCGATACTATTAATGTATCATCTGATAAATATGATACTTACTCTCCAACTATAATTGATATTGGAACCGGTGCAGGATTTCCTGGTATTCCAATTAAAATTTTATTACCTTCTTCCAAGGTAGTATTAGTTGACTCCCTTAACAAGAGAATAAATTTTCTTAATGAAGTAATTAAGGTTTTAGATCTTAAAGATATAACTGCAATACATTCAAGGGCCGAGGATTTTGGACATGGTGTTTATCGTGAAAAAGGTGACTATGTTGTTTCACGTGCAGTTGCAAATATATCTACCTTATCAGAGTACTGTCTTCCTTTAGTTAAAACTGGTGGAATATTCATATCATATAAATCAGAAAAATTAGATGAAGAATTATCCATGTATCCTAATGCCATTAATACATTAGGTGGAAAAATAAAAAATATTATATCATTTACTATAGGTGAAGATATTAGCAGAAATTTACTTGTTGTAGAAAAGGTTAATTCTACCAAAGGAAAATATCCGCGTAAAAGTGGATTGCCTTCCAAGGAACCTTTACATTAAGGGGGTATAATATGTTACTTGATGAGAAGTTAAAATTAACTGACCTTTCCATGACACTTCATTCATATCTTGATGAGTGTAGGCAAAAGAGAAATGAGTATTCCAATGAACTTGCTGAGAATGAGGAATTACTTAAACAGAAGAAGGAAACTTACTCCTCAGATAAAGAGAAGAAATCACGTGCAGTATTCTCTCCAAGAGATCAGCAGTCATTTGATCTTCAGGGAGAAGAAGAAAGTATTAAATTACTTACTGTTAAATGTGATAACTTAAAGGATGTAATTAAGAAGATTGACAGAAGAATATTCTCTTTTGAAAATGGAGTGAATGCCCTTGATGATTTACTCCTCCAGGATACTGAAGCAAAAAATAAGGAAGAGAGAAAATCTGATTCCCGTCCAAAGGATGCACTTGATTTATTCCTTGAAGGTTCTATCTCCAGAGAAGAAGCTGAAGGTAAAACAGTAGAATCTACATCAGATGATAATAAAGAAGAAATATCTGCCAATGTTTCTGTACCATCTGATCTTAGTATTGAAGATAAGAAAAAGATTGCTCATATATCTAATGGACTTAAGCAGACAATTGACTTTATAACTTTTGATCCACTACGAGCTAAAACAGAAATCACTAAATATAGTGATGATCTTGATAATATTTCCAAACACTAAATATAGTTTGCTTTTTAAAATGTTTCACATGAAACATATGTCAGGTTGAAATTCGACCACAAGATATATGTTCCACGTGAAACATTTTTGTCTAGATTTTGATTTTACACGTGAAACACTTTTCCGATTTTCAACTTCAACTCGCTAAAAGTTCCACAATTTAAACAAGATATTGTGGTGGATTGCTGGTTTTTCAAATTATTATAATTTACTAGATATAGTGTTATGATAAAAGGACGCTCCCGGTCGGTGCTATTATTCCTTTTTGGACACGCTCTCGCTCGTTGCTCCCCGCAGCGGTACTAAGCTCGCTGAAAGACGCTCGCAAGTGCCGGCGTTCCACACGGTCCAAAAACGAACAACAGCACCTCCCTCGCGCTTACGTAATACAGGCCAAGGACTGAAAATGCTCTGCCGGCAATCCTTTCCGATTAGGGCGCCAGCCCAATCGAGGTTGACGGGAGAGTAGTTTTCAGGACGCGGCCGTCCTATAATAGCACCGACCGGAAGCGACCTAAATGAAAAGACCGACCTGTAACAGCACCGACCGGAAATTCAATTTCGTCTTTGTAACAAAATAACAAAAATAAAAAAATAAAAGTTTGTTAGGTTTTTACAAAAATAATTTATCTTGGATTTTGTTATAGAATATAATATTAAATAGTGTTATAATTTCAAATGCACGCGAAAAATGTTTCACGTGAAAGAGTTTTATGTAGAATGGAGAATTATAAATGGCTAAGATTATTGCTGTTGCAAATCAAAAGGGTGGAGTAGGTAAAACTACTACTGCCATTAATCTTTCTGCGGCATTGGCAGAGAAAGGAAAGAAAGTTCTTGTAGTTGATATTGATCCTCAGGGTAATACTACCAGCGGATTCGGTATCGAGAAGAATGAACTTGAGAATACAGTATATGAACTTATGCTGGGAGAATGTTCAGTTAAGGATTGCATGATTGAAGATGTTATTCCTAATCTTTCAATTATTCCATCCAATGTTAATCTTGCTGCTGCAGAGATTGAACTTATCGAAGCTGATAAGAAAGAATATATTCTTAAGAATGAACTGGACTGGGTGAAGGATAAGTTTGATTTTGTAATTATTGACTGCCCACCATCACTTAGTATGTTAACAGTTAATTCAATGACAGCATCAGACAGTGTACTTGTTCCTATTCAGTGTGAGTACTATGCAATGGAAGGCCTTAGTCAGTTAATCCATACAATTAATCTTGTTAAGAAGAAACTTAATCCATACCTTGAGATGGAAGGTGTAGTCTTCACCATGTATGACAGCAGAACAAATCTTTCACAGGAAGTTGTTGAAAGTGTTAAGGAAGCATTAGAGGAAAGAGTATTTGAAACTAATATTCCTAGAAATGTAAGACTTGCTGAGGCACCAAGTTATGGAATGCCAATTTGTAAATATGATGCAAGTAGTGCCGGGGCACAGGCCTATGCATCTTTGGCTGATGAGATTATTAAGGTTAATAATAAATAGGGGGAAGAAAAATGGCAACCAAAAGAGGACTTAACAAGGGAAAAGGATTATCCGCACTTATCGATACAAATGATTCAGGAAAAAAGGATGAAGCTAAAGACGGAACTGTCATGATGAACATGTCCAAGTTATCTCCTAATAAGAGTCAGCCGAGAAAAAATTTTGATGAGGATGCTCTTAATGAACTGGCAGACAGTATTAAACAGTTCGGCGTACTGGAACCACTTGTTGTCAGAAAGAAAGATAATTATTATGAGATAGTTGCCGGTGAAAGAAGATGGAGAGCATCTACCATCGCCGGTATCAAAGAAATTCCTGTTGTAATTAAGGATCTGACTGATCTTGAAGCTTTGGAAATTGGTCTTATTGAAAATACTCAGAGAGAGGATTTGAATCCAATTGAAGAAGCAACTACATATAAGAGACTTATGGATGAATTTAATCTCACCCATGATGAGGTAGCTGAGAAAGTTTCAAAGAGCAGAACTACAATTACAAACTCCATCAGATTACTGAAGTTAACAAAGAATACTCAGGATATGTTAATTGATGGACAGATTTCCATGGGCCATGCAAGAGCACTTCTTGGAGTGGAAGATCCGGAGACACAATACAGTCTTGCCCAGAGAGTTTTTGATGAGAAACTTTCAGTACGTGATATTGAGAAGATTGTTAAGAATCTTGGCAAGGAAAAGAAAGAGAAAAAGAAAGTCAGCGAACAACTTTCTACCATATATAATGACATAGCCGATAATCTTAAAAATAAACTTGGAACCAAGGTAGCAGTTTCAGGTAAGGATGATGGCAAGGGTAAGATAGAAATTGAATTTTATTCTCACGAAGATTTGGACAGAATTATTGAACTTATTGGCAAATAAGGGTACAATGATAAGTGGTGAGAAAATAAATTTTGTTTACATAACTTGGAGTATATATGAATAGTCCTTTACTAAATAGTATAGGTCTTGGTTCCCTGGATATTGCATATGTTTTAATTGCTTTAATAGTATGTATAATTATTTTGCTGGTTCTTCTTATTGTGGAATTCAATAAAATCAATTTACTTACTAAAAGATATAATAAGTTTATGGCAGGAGCCAATGGACGAAGCCTGGAGAAAAAACTTGGAGAGTTAATTGATAATCAGGCAATGATTAATTCTCTCCTTGAGAAAAATAATAAAGAAATCAGAGAATTATTTAAAAGGAATAAAAATAATTTTCAGAAAATCGGATTAGTTAAATATGATGCCTTCAATGCCATGGGTGGAAATATGAGTTTTGCTCTGGCTTTGCTGGATGAGAATAATAATGGTTTTGTAATTAATTCAGTACACAGCACAACAGGATGTTTTGTTTATAACAAAAGAATCATGGGTGGGCAGTGCAAAGCCAGTTTAGGACCTGAAGAGCAGAGAGCAATTAATAAGGCCATGGGTATAAAGGCTAAAAAAGAATCGGAGGATGAAGGTAATGATTGACATTAAATTCTTAAGAGAAAATCCGGATGCGGTTAAGGAAAACATCAAGAAGAAATTTCAGGATGAGAAGCTTCCATTAGTAGATCAGGTTATTGAACTTGATACCAAGAGACGTGCTGTTCAGTCTGAGGGCGATGACCTTAAAGCTAATCGTAACAAACTTTCAAAACAGATTGGCGCATTAATGGCTCAGGGCAAGAAAGAAGAGGCTGAGGAAGTTAAGGCTCAGGTTGCAGCTGATGGAGAAAAGTTAGCACAACTTGATAATGAACAGAAGGAATTGGAAGAGCAGATTCTTAAGATTATGATGACAATTCCTAATATTATTGATCCATCTGTACCTATTGGTAAGAATGATACAGAGAATGTTGAAGTAACCAGGTATGGTGATCCGGTAGTTCCTGATTTTGAGATTCCATATCATACAGAAATCATGGAAAGATTTAACGGTATCGATTTAGACAGCGCAAGAAAAGTTGCAGGTAACGGTTTCTATTATTTACAGGGTGATATTGCAAGACTTCACAGTGCAGTAATTTCTTACGCCAGAGATTTTATGATTAACAGAGGATTTACATACTGTGTTCCTCCTTTCATGATTAGAAGTAATGTAGTTACCGGTGTTATGAGCTTTGCTGAAATGGATGCCATGATGTACAAGATTGAAGGTGAAGATTTATACTTAATCGGTACTTCAGAACATTCAATGATTGGTAAGTTTATTGATACAATTATTCCTGAAGAAGAATTACCTAAAACTTTAACATCTTACTCACCTTGCTTCCGTAAGGAAAAAGGTGCTCATGGTATTGAGGAAAGAGGCGTATACAGAATTCATCAGTTTGAAAAGCAGGAGATGATTGTTGTATGTAAGCCTGAAGACAGTGCAATGTGGTTTGACAAGTTATGGCAGAATACAGTAGACCTCTTCCGTTCAATGGATATTCCTGTAAGAACATTAGAGTGCTGCTCAGGAGATTTGGCTGACCTTAAGGTTAAGTCATTCGATGTTGAGGCATGGTCACCAAGACAGAAGAAGTATTTCGAAGTAGGTTCATGTTCTAACTTAGGTGATGCTCAGGCAAGAAGACTTAAGATCAGAGTTAATGGTAAGGACGGCAAGTATTTTGCCCATACTCTTAATAATACAGTTGTTGCACCACCACGTATGCTTATCGCATTTTTGGAAAACAACTTAAGAGCAGATGGCTCTGTTGCAATTCCTGAAGTATTAAGACCTTATATGGGTGGAATGACAGAAATTAAATAATTTATATGGCGGGGCTTCGGACTAAAGGTTAGAAGCCACCGCTTAACATGTTCCCTTAGTTAAATGGATATAACAAGCGCCTCCTAAGCACTAGTTGTGGGTTCGATTCCCGCAGGGAACGTTTTTTGCTATATTTACAGAGGAAAAATATGGAAGAATTCTATTCGGAAAGATTAATAATACGTCCATCGGATGTTTCAATGGCGGATGCACTGGCTGATTATTATACGAGAAACAGAGCATTCTTTGTTCAGTATGAGCCAACTTTTCTGGATATATTCTATACAGCTGATTATCAGCGCAAGTCTTTGGAAAATGAAATGAAGAATATGGAGAACTCGGCTTCTTTATATTATTATTTCTATCTTAAGGAAGACCCGGATACAATAATTGGAACCATCAGTTTTTCAAGACTTCGTAAGGAGCCTTACAGAAGTACGATTTTCGGATATAATTTAGATGAGAAGATGCAGGGACACGGATACTGTACTGAAGCATGCAAAGCCTGCATTGATCATGTGCTTGCCAATTATAATGTTCATCGAATTGATGCAAGGGCTATGGTTACCAATGAAAAGTCCCAGAAAGTTCTGGAGAGACTTGGCTTTGTGAAAGAAGGAACCGAAAGGCAGAGTATCCGAATTGGCGGAAAGTTCAGAGACCATTATACTTATGGTTTCATTAATGAGGATTATTGATAAATGAGATTTGTAATTCAGAGAGTACAAAATGCCTCAGTTACTGTGGATGATAAAGTGACAGGCAGTATAGATAAAGGATTTTTAGTGCTTATTGGTGTTTGCGAAGAAGATAATGAAGAAATCGCCGAGAAGATGATTCATAAACTTCTGGGTCTGAGGATTTTTGCAGACAGTGAGGGTAAGACCAATCTGGCATTAAAAGATGTAGGCGGAAAATTATTACTGGTTTCCCAGTTTACTTTATATGCTGATATGAAAAGAGGTTTCCGTCCTTCATTTATTCGCGCTGCCAAGGCTGAGCAGGCCAATAATCTTTATGAATATATATGTTCAAGATGTGCTGCTGAAGGATATGAAGTTCAAAAGGGGATTTTTGGAGCGGATATGAAGGTAAGCCTTCTGAACGACGGTCCTTTTACCATAATATTAGACTCGGCTGAACTCTAGGAGGATATATGGGAAAAAGTGTCAGAATGACCGACCCTTCAAGAAAGAGAAAAGGTCAGTCATTTGTGAACAACGCTTATAAGAAGAAGCCTGTAAGAACTGCGGATGGCAAAGTGGACTATACGGTTTTGCTAACCTGTGAGTTTGTTCTTACCTATAAGATGTTTAAAAAATATGCCAGAGCATCTTTTTATTCAATGCATAACGGATTTACAACGAAGGTACTGATTCTGGCAGTTATTACAGCGTTTGCAGGAATCGGTCTATTGTTTATTCCCTTTGCGATTCGCTTTGGCGGTTTTATACTTTTGATGTTTGCGGCATATTTTGTATTTATGGCCTTTTTCGGATATCTTCCATCTGCGCAGAGTCAGTATGGCACTTTGAGGGAATTCTACGGCGGAGTGGTAAATATGAAAGTTGAATTTTACCATGAGTTTTTCAGAGTAATAACAGAAAAAGGAACTAATGATTTCCCATATGCTTCGGTTAAACAGAGAATCGAACTTGATGATATGGGAGTGCTTATCGCAGCGAACGAAGGAATGATTGAGCACGGTCAGATAATAGATAAGAGTGTTTTCACTCCTGAACAGCTGGCTAAGTATTATGACATACTTGAAGACGCCGGTTTAAATGATTATAACTAAAATGTGGTTATAACCACGAAATGTATTTTGGGTTGGGGACGTAATGTTATTTAATTCCATACAGTTTTTACTGTTCTTTCCAATAGTAATATTAATATATTTTGTAATTCCAAAGAAACTGAAGATGTACTGGCTTTTAATGGCCAGCTACTATTTCTACATGTGCTGGAATTATAAATATGCGGTGCTGATTTTTGCAGCGACACTTGTAACTTACCTTTCCGGAATCTGGATAAAGAAGGTGAGGGATAAGGGCAAGGATAACAGCGCGAAGACTTTAAAGTGGCTCGTGGCCATGTCTTTTATAGTTACGCTGGGGATTTTGTTTGTATTTAAATATTTGGATCTGGCAATTGACAGCGTAAATACTTTCTTAAATATTTTCCATATCAGTTTAATATCAAATCCATTTTCACTGCTGCTGCCTGTAGGTATATCTTTCTATACCTTCCAGACTCTTGGTTATGTAATTGATGTATACAGGGGTGATGTGGATGCTGAGAAAAATTTCTTCAGATATGCTTTGTTTGTAAGTTTCTTCCCTCAGCTGGTGGCAGGTCCTATTGAGAGGTCGAAGAATCTGCTTGGTCAGATTAGAGATCTGGACAAAAAAAGAATGTGGAATTACGAAGGCTTCGTAAGTGGTTTTGGACTTATGCTTTATGGCCTTTTTATGAAAATGGTCATCGCCGACAGGGTTTCACTTTTTGTAGATGGTGTCTATAATGACCTTTATCTTGCAGGTACGGTGGAAACAGTGCTTGCAGCTGTTGGTTTTTCAATTCAGATTTATACTGACTTCGCCGGATATTCAGCCATTGCAATCGGGGCTGCAAGAATGATGGGATTTAATCTTATGGAGAACTTCAATACTCCATATCTTGCTACAAGCATTGCGGATTTCTGGCACAGATGGCATATATCCTTAAGTACCTGGTTCAGGGATTATCTTTATATTCCACTTGGGGGAAACCGGAAAGGAAAGTGGCGCAAATATCTTAATCTTATGATTACCTTCTGGGTCAGCGGTTTGTGGCATGGAGCTGCCTGGCATTACGTTGTATGGGGCGGCATCCATGGTTTCTATCAGGTAGTGGGAGACTTGCTTAAACCGGTCAGAGAAAAATGCAGGAAAGTTCTTAATATCAGTGAAGAACCGATAAGTTATAAAATTGGTCAGATATTCATTACCTACTGCCTTACAACTTTTGCCTGGATTTTCTTTAGATCATCATCCATGCTTGAGGCAGCAAAATTCATAAAGCACATGATTACAAGATTTAACCCATGGGTTTTATTTGATGAAAGTCTTTATGAATTCGGACTTGATAGCAGGGAAGTATTAATATTATTATTTGCCTTATGTATTCTGATTATTGGAAGTTTGATCAGATATAAAAAGGGAGAGGATGTTGGTAAGTTTTTATATAAACAGAATCTGATGTTCAGATGGATAGTATTTTTATTCTTCATAATTAGCATTATTGTATTTGGTGAATATGGTGTGGATTTCAGTTCTGCACAGTTTATATATTTTGCATTTTAAAAAAATGTGGTTTTAACCACGAATGAGGATTTATGAGTAGAAAAGCTAAAATCGCCAGAATCGTAATTTTTACAATTCTTGCGGGAATATGTATTGCAATTACATATAAGGTATTGTCGTGGAAAGATACCATTACCACGTATCAGTCTTCCATGGAGATGCTTTATAATACTCCGGATGATACGATGGACGTGGTCTTTGTTGGTAATTCTCATGTTAATATTGGAATAGATCCTGAGATTCTCTGGAGAGATTATGGTTATTCTGCTTTTGACTTAACCATCTCAGGTACAGATATTTCGGGTAATTATCATATTATTAAAGAGATGCTTAAGACGCAGTCTCCTAAACTGGTAGTTGTGGATTTGCATGCGACTTCTTTTGACAATATAACTGTATTGGCAAATGTCTACAGAAAATTTCTTGGAATGAGAACATCTGCTAACAGTATTGGAATGGTAATGGAAGACGTTAATATTCTTAACTGGCCTGATTATATTTTCCGTTTTCCTATTATTCATACCAGATATAAGGAACTCGGACGCTATGATTTTTACGAAAATCCGGTTAATACTTATGTAAGGGGAAATATTTTATCATTCCATCAGGGCGAATCCTATGACATGAGTTCCATAGCAGCTAATGGAGATATATTAGACCTTAAGGATTCAAATAAGGAGTGGGTTGATAAATTAATTACGCTTTCCGAAGAAAATGATTTTGATCTTCTTTTTATTGTGACACCTTGCGTTCTTACCACAGAGGGTCAGGGCAGAATAGATACTGTTAAAAAGTATGGTGAGGAAAATGGTATTCCGACTATTGATGGAAATTTACTCGGACAGGAATTAGGTCTTGATTACAGCACCGATTTTTCTGATGACACTCACCTTAATACATATGGAGCCGATAAATTTACTTCATATTTAGGTAAGTATATTAACGAGAATTATGCCTTAGAGAATCATAAATCTGAAAGCGGAGCGGCTAATCCGGGCTACGAGCAGTGGGATAAGGCTCTTATTAGATATAATAATTTTGTGGCGGAAGATAAGCTGATTAAAAGTGAAGATTTAAATGCATATGTGGATAACCTGCTTGAATTAGAGAATGTTAAGTGCATAATCTCTTTAGAGGGCAAATATGAGGACAGCATTATGGATTATTCTCCGGCTCTTGAGAAATTAGGACTTAATCTCAATGATTTCTTAAATGGTGGCAAGTGGTTATATGATAATGGAACTGTAGAAAGAATATATTATAATAATCCTGACGCAGAACCATATATGTTTGAACTTTCTCCTAAATACGCAGTTAAAGTTCAGTTTACAGATGATGAATATGGCGGATTATTGCAAAAAGACAATATTTTAATCAATAGAGAAAACTATTCTAACGATGGTGCTTATCTTAGATTTATAATTTATGATTCATTCCTTGATGAAATAATTGATTATCGTGGATTCTAGGAAACATTTAAAAATGCCCTGAAATTGGGCATTTTTGAGTATTCAACCATTAGTTGAGTTAAAAAATATAATAGATTTTTGGCAACTCAACTAACAGTTCGTGGTATTTAATATTGCAAAATGCTAGTGTGGACTTACAGAAAGGAGGGCTCCTCATGGATCAGGAAAAAATTGGAAAGTTTATACAACAAAGCAGAAAAGAACAGGGGCTTACACAGGCTGCGCTCGCAGAAAAATTAGGTATTACGGACAGGGCGGTTTCAAAATGGGAAACCGGACACAGTCTCCCGGATGCAGCTATTATGCAGGACTTGTGCGAAATTCTGCACATTGAAATTAGTGAGCTTTTCGCTGGGGAGCATATAGTTATGGAAAATTATAAAGAATATGCAGAGACACTTATTCTGGAAATGAAGCAGCAGGAAGAAGAATCAGCAAAAAGACTTTTATTTATTGAAAAATGTCTGATTTACATTATTATTCCCGTTTATGTTGTGATGATTCTTTCCGGAGCTTATGTATGTAATGAAGGAATGATTCCTATCGGATGTCTTTTGATTGCGGTTGCAGTCATAAGTGTTGTTGCCACAGGCATAATTGGACTTCATATTGAGCATAAGGCAGGATATTATGAATGTCCCAATTGTGGTGAAAGATATGTTCCGACTTACAATGCGGTTCTTTGGGCGCCTCACATCGGAACAGCAAGAAAAATGAGATGTCCACATTGTAATCAAAGGGGTTATCATAAGAAAGTGATTTCTAAAGAAAGAGGAGAAAACTAATGGAATTTCAGCAAATCGGAACTTTACAGTTTGTATATATGATAATTGGGTTAATTTTGTTTCTGACAGTTCCGCTGGCTATTGCGTTGGTATGGAAATTCAGGAAAAAAGAGCGTTTTACTACTATTTTAGTGGGCGCTGCAACTTTTCTGTTGTTTGCGCTGATTCTGGAAAAACCAATACAGAACGTGCTTTTATTCCCAACGGCAATGGGACTTCCGGATCATCCAATAGCTCAGTTTATTAATGCAAGACCGTTATTACTTGCTTTTTTGGTTGGTCTATTTCCGGGATTATTCGAAGAAACAGGAAGACTGGTGGCATATTTGACAGTTCTTAAAAAAAGAAGAAACAGAGAAACATCGATTTCTTATGGCATAGGTCATGGTGGATTCGAAGTCATACTGATACTTGGACTTACCTATTTTGAATATATAATGTATGCCGTAATGATTAACAGCGGGGCTTTTGCCCAGATGGTGCAGCAGGTTGCGGAAGTGGCACCGGATCAGGTGGGAGCCATGACGGACCTTGCCGCCCAGCTTGCGAATTACTCCTTAAGTGATTTGCTTTTGGGCGTGTCTGAGAGAATATTCGCAGTCCTGTTTCATGTTGGGGCGTCAATAATGGTTTTTTATGCACTGAAATCCAATAGGAAATTTTGGCTCTATCCTCTGGCAATAGTTATTCATACTATAATGGATTTCATAGCAGGACTTGTATTATTCGGTGTTGTTGATATTCCTTCCTGGGGACTGGAGCTGATTATAGCGGTAATAGGTTTGTCGGTATTCTTTTTTTCTTACTATTTCCTGTACAGGCTGGACCATGATGCAATATCCGGCAGAGAAAAGCCGTGATGGGTTTGGACCGTAAAAGATTGAATTATATTTCAAAATATGTTTATAATATGTAGAACTTGAAGGAGAGCCTACATGGAAACAATTAAAAAACTGTATAAGAAATATGAAGAGATTATTGTCTATTTAATAGTGGGAGTTCTGACCACGATTTTCTCATGGGGAGCCTGCTGGGTTGCCAAGGTGTGTGGTCTTGATTCCGATAATGAATTTCAGAACTTTATTATTAATACAATAGGGTGGGTTGCGGGCGTGCTTTTTGCCTACCCGTTAAACCGTATATGGGTATTCCATAGTAAAAATAAGCATATCATTAAAGAGTTCTTCGGCTTCGCCGGCTCCAGACTTGGAACATGGATTCTTGATATATTGATTATGTTTGTGTTCATTAATGTCTGGCCTTTGTTTCTTCCTATATGTGTATGGAGCCAGAAGGTCTTTGGTTTCCTTGCATCCTGGAATATAGATGATCTTCATTACTGGTTTGTAAAAATCTTCATTTCAGCTGTACTTGTTACAATACTTAATTATGTATTCAGCAAATTATTAATCTTTAATAAGAAGTCTTCAGACAAGAATGAAGAATAGTTTCTTCTTATTAATAAGGTAAAAGTTGTGCTAAAGTTTGTACCAAAATACTAGATATTGCGGTGCGAAAAATTCTTTAAAAAAACATATTTAAAATCATTGACTTAGAGTATTTATGATGTTATTATAAAGTTCCACTGCGAGAAATACAGCAGTGGAATTTTCTTGTAAAAAAACTTAAAAAAGTTGTTGACAAGCGAACAGAAAAATGATAGTATAGTTCTGTTGCGGTTTGAGAGCAACAAGTACCTTGACAAATAAACAGTAATGCAACCCTGAAACAATTCTAAAAATTGAAGCAATTCAATAAGAGTTAATTTCAGAGAAAGACAAACCTTAAAAATGTAAAGTGAAACGGAAAGATATAGCTAGACGCTTATCTTGAAGGGACGAAATCTTAAAAATTTTTTTAGAGAGTTCGATCCT
>DGTK01000001.1:2502-29209 GCA_002393735.1 Lachnospiraceae bacterium UBA4338 | reverse complement strand
TCTAACATTCGGGGTGCAGTTCAAACACCCGATGGCTTTTTTATTATATCTTAATATTCTTATAAAGTCTTATCTTCCTTTGTCCAGAACAGGATTATGTCATTCATCTTCTGAATGGCTGCGAGCATAACTCCGTTTGCCACGCCTTCCTGCCATATAAGACCTTTTACCCTTCCTTTAAGGATATACTTGGAGAGGATGCCCCACAAAAGATCCATATTCTGGATTCCTGCCTTATTAATCTGATAGAGCTCATCGTTACTGTCTGTCATTCTGTATTTCTTATAGACATATGCATAATTCTCATTCATAAACTGAAGGCTCCCAACCTCTTCTGCCATCTGAAGAAGGGTACTGTCGAAGATTGGAATCATGATACTCCTGTTATCCTCTCCCTCAACTTTATGAAGCTGCGGCTTATATTCACCAAGTTTCTTTTTAAGATATGGCACATATTTCATAAGCAGCGCTGCATCATCACGATATTTCTCCAGTATCTGTTCTGTACTTAACTGTTCATTCTCAAGCATAGTTCCACCCCCACTTAAGTTTGTTATTATGATTATATCACATTATGCCTCGTCAGTGATTTTAATCTTTTTGATATGACTTAATCTTTCTTTCGCACTGTCATATTCATATTCATCAATGTCCGAGCGGACTTTGTTAAGCGCATTTCTAAGTTCATCCGACATCTTCATCTTAAGAAGCTCACTGATAATCTGTGATGCCTCCTGCTGTTCAAGATACTCAAGCGCATCATTAAGTTTCTTAAGATATATTCGAAAATCGCCCAGTTTAAGCTGCTCGCCGGTTCCGTCAGAGGGGCCACCTTCACCGCCAACTGTAACGTCATTATCATTAAGTACATATTTAACGTTGGCAAGAAGCATGGCATATTTCTCAATAAATAAGGGATAATTCTTCCGGATGTATTCCTCATCCTTTTCCTTGCATGCCCTCTCCAGGTTTTTGGCTTCCTCTGTTATCCTGTCTGCACCGATACCTGCTGAAAGGCCTTTTATTGCATGAACCTCATATGAAAGCATGTTGTAATCCTCATCCTTCATATAATTGGACATTCTTCGCATTGCTCCGGCGCCGTCCTCATAAATATATTTCAGCACGCTTAAATATCTGGTTCGGCTGTTGCCGTAATTCTCTATACCTTTTTCCACATCCACATCAGGAATCACGATACTTCTTCCCAATATCTCTTCAGGATGCTCTCTGTCTACATAGATGATATATTCGGCAGGGATGTATTTTTTAAGAACCTTCTCAAGCACCTTGATGCTCATAGGCTTGGCCACATAATCCTGGAAACCGTTCTTAAGGAGCATCTCTCGAACACCCTCTAACGCATTGGCTGTAAGCGCCACAATAGGAATACTGTTCCTGGCAGGGTCTGCCATTTCCCTGATACGCCTTGTGGTTTCAATTCCGTCCATACCAGGCATCATCTGGTCCATGAATACCATGTCGTAGTGACTGGTTGACATTTTCTTAAGGGCTTCTTCGCCACTGATTGCCGTGCTGCAGTGAATCTTATATACATCAATCAATGACTTGATAACATTAAGGTTAACCTGGTTATCATCCACCAGCAAAACCCTCGCCTGCGGAGCTATGAATGTCTCATCATCCACATTGCCCTCTTTGGTTTTCAGATCTTCAAGTTTGCCAAGCGGAGTATAATCCACGATTCTCTGCTTAATATTAAAGGAGAATGTACTTCCTACTCCTTCCTCACTCTCAACAGAGATTTCGCCGTCCATGCTCTCTATAAGTCCCTTTGTTATGGCAAGGCCCAAACCGAAGCCCTGGATATTCTTTTTTCTTGCGGTTTCTGCTCTTTCAAAACTTTCAAAGAGTCTTTCCATATCTTCTTTAGCGATACCTATACCAGTATCTTCGACAGAAACCCTGATATCTGCTATATCTCCCTCTTCTTTGCTCCAGCCGACATTAAGAGTAATCTTGCCATATAATGTATATTTTTCTGCATTATTTAAAAGGTTAACTATGATACGTCTTACATGGCTTTCGTCTCCGTAAAAATATGAAGGCAGCGTCTCATCAACATTTATTATAAGACTAACATCCTTGCCATCTAGTCTTACATCTAAAATGGAAGTCATCTCTTTGATTATCTGACCTAAACTGTAATCACCTTCATGTATCTCCAGTTTGCCCTTTTCAATTTTTGAGAAATCAAGGATATCATCAATGATGGATAAAAGACTGTTGCTGGCATTAATTATGTCATTTATGTACCTATTATTTGTCGGGCTGTTCTCTTCTCTCTTCATCAGTTCCGCCGTACCCATAATGGCATTCATAGGTGTTCTTACCTCATGGGATACATTGGCAAGAAAGACTGATTTAGCCTTACTTGCTTCTTCCGCTGCTTCCTTAAGTTCAAGAAGTTTGGCCGTGGACTTCGCCTCTTCTGTTTTATCAAATATCCAGATATTATAACCCTTGATCCTGTTTTTGTTATAAATAGGCAACACCGAAATATAGTAGGTATTTTCGCCTCTCGTAATATTTTTCTTATTATTGCTGAAAAGCTCATTAATGGTGGCTTCCATGTCCTTCTTATCTTTAAGGGACGGATAAAGTTCAAGAGCTGTTTCATTAACAAACAAAAGCTTGTGACCTATATCAATAATTAAAAGACCTTCATTTACGTTTTTAAGAACGTCCTCTTTCGCTATTGAAATCGTATCGAATATTCTGTACTTGAAAACTACCATGGTGAAAAATCCCAGGGATGCAAATGCGATTAAATAGAACGGATCAAATCCCACATCCAGCTTATATGGCAGGAATCCGCCCTGTAAAGCCATGGTATATATAACACCTAAAAATGACAATAAATATGCCTGTGACAGATACAGCATTTCCTTGCCATAGTTGCGGCGATTTCGGAAATAATCGATTAGAATTAATGAAAGATTGACTGTAGACAAAATACCGTTAAAGGCATTGATGAAAATGGCAACTACACCATATGTAACCTGTAATCTTGGAAAACCTTTGACCTTTGTGAACTCAACATTTACATAGTAAAAAATATGCTTGTCGCCTGTACAAAGGAACATCAAAGCTGCGAATTCGAGTAATACCATAAGATAAATTAACCAGATGGAAACTTTACTCTCCACCATTCTTACGATAAAGAGGAACAGAAAGATATTTAAGAAAAACAGACCTACAAGTTCTATCCTGTTTGAGAAAATCGCATCCTTAAAATCCGCCGACGCAATACCGTAAACCTGCCCCAAAAGAGAGACGCATAAGGAAAGCCATGCCATACCAAGGAATTTGTGGTTAGAAGAAGTATGGTCCGAGAAAATAAAAAAAGACACACTAAAAGCGGTAAATGCCATAAGAATATGAAATATCAATACCACATAAAAGTACGTCATAAGTTTTCTCCAACATTCGGAGCAATTTTCTAAGTAAAACAAAAATCCGAAGGGGGAAGCCTTCGGATTTTGCTTTGTGTAAAAGGGGAATTCTTTCGGAATAACTAAGGTGTGAGCGCCACACCTCAGCTTTCAATAAGAATTATATTGCTAATCCGAACAAAAATCTACTATAATATTGCTTAATTTTAACACAATATTAGCCAAATTTGCTTTTTTGACCTTTTTTTGCCAAAAAATCTGCTACTATTTTAACCTGCTAAAGTAAATTATAACACAGTATCCAAAGTAATGCATTATTTAGAGGGATATATTTTTGACACCAAACTGTTTAATTGCAAAGAATACTGCAAGAATTATCAGTAATACCAGCAAAGCCGCCGGCACAATAATATAAATACTGTCAACAACGCTGTTAGGAACATATTCCGTCTTAACCACGTTTTCTTTAATACTCTGGCTGCCATTTCCTGCATTTTCGTCACCTGTCGTCTCTTCTTCAGCCTTTGCCACAAGATAATCATAATCCTCTGTTCTTGTATGCGTATATATAATCTGTGTGCTATCCTTATATAACTTAAACTTGCTTCCGTCTATGGCATAGCGAACTGTTATCTCGCCCTCTTCGTCCTTGGTGATTTTGACTAAGTATTCCATTCTTTCATCACTCGCATCATATCCCACCGGATAAGACACTTCTTCCACCTTATAACGCCATATTGTATCATTAGGCATAAATGTTACATCTATATCCATATTTGCCCTTGCAAGGCGTCCTGTGGCTCCATATGATGCCACCAGTTTGTTATTATCTGAAGGGGTATCAGTTCCACCAAGCGCGCTGATTGAGAAAATCACGCTTTCTGCTTCCCTGCCAATATCATTAATTAATAAAGTCTCACCTTCTGCATCCTCGAATTTACACAGAGCGCCTACCGACACGATGGTTACGGGAACGTTTAATATCTTATTAACGCTGCATTCCTCGAATACAAAACCCTCATAGGTAATGTTTGGGAAAGTCACATTTCCAAATTCATCAATAAATACGGTATAAATCCTTTTATCGTACATCCTGTATGCTCTTCCGCCATTATCCATCGGATCTGCCACTTCAAGCTGTCTGATATACAGACTTCCCCTTAAAGTTACATCATTAAATATAATCTGGCCATTATTATCAGAAACTGCCGTTTCCATCATTACGGTGCAGTCCGGGTCCGTATAAAGGCCGAATTTGGCGCCCTTAATGAGCTCAGTATTATCTTCTTCACTTGCCAGAATAAGCACAATGTCAGAGGTCTGATCGTTCGTAATCGTGGTTGTATCCACATTTCCGTCATTAATAATCACATCCTCCGAAACTGTCACCTTATAAAGTTTACATGAGGCCCTGTATCCTGCTGCCGCCTTGGTCTGTCTCAAATAATAGGTTCCATAGCGAATTCCTTCGAAAGTCACATTGCCCTTCGAATCTGCCTTCACCTCGGAAATTGCCTTAAAGCAGTTATTATCAGGATATATGGCAAAACTCCCGCCTTCAATTCCGTTTCCTGAAAAGTCCACATTGCTAAAGCTTACCTCTTTAACAACAGGCTCACCCTTAAGGCCTTTTAAGGCTGAGTTGGTTGATGAGTCCAGGAGGCTGATTCGGCGAGGGGATATTTCTATCTTATAAACAGTTTTGTCACTCTCATATCCGTAAGGTGTGGTTGATTCCTTAAGATAGTAGGTACCTTCCTTAAGATTATTGATAATTATTTTTCCATCATTTCCCGTAAAGAACTCATCCATTGCTGCCCCTGATGCATAAAGCGCCTTAACCCTGCACTCCTCATCCGTATAAAGCACATAGCCTGAGCCTTCAATTACTGTTTTATTATCCGGTTCTGTCTTGGTAAATGTAAGATTATAAGTAGCCTCCATCCCTTCAGTCGCTCTGACTTTCAGCGGCATAAACGCTACCATAAAAAGAAATATGAACAGAAAAAATATATATATTAATCTTCTAAATCTTTGCATAAAAATTACTCAATTCTTAAATTCCCTCATACATAAGAAAAACCTTATCATCTCTGATAAGGTTTAGCAGGGGAAGAGGGATTCGAACCCCCATGAACGGTTTTGGAGACCGTCATACTGCCATTGTATGATTCCCCTAAGGCCACACACAAAAGAGATTATATCATAATCTCCTTTAATGTGCAACAAAAAATATTTACTTAAATACATTCTTAATCGCCTCATCAACAGACTGGGCATAAATAATATTAATTCCATCCACGCCTTCCAAAGAGGACTTATTGGACGCAGGCACAACGCAGGTTGTAAATCCAAGGCGCTTTGCCTCTAATACTCTTTTATCTATCTGACTTATACTTCTTATCTCTCCGGATAAACCAACTTCGCCTATAGCCACAAGTCCTGTATCAAGCGGTTTATTACGAAAGCTTGATGTTATGGCTAAGACTATTGCAAGGTCAATTGCAGGTTCTGTAATTCTGATGCCACCTGTTATATTAACATAGGCATCCTGATCTGACATATTAAGTCCTACTCTCTTTTCAAGCACTGCCATCAAAAGATTAATTCTGTTATAATCCGTACCCTGGGCCTGTCTTCTCGGGAGACCGAAATTGGTTCTTGTAAGAAGAGCCTGTATCTCAATAAGAAGTGGTCTTGAGCCTTCTAATGCGCAGGAAACAATGGTTCCTGATGCATTATCAATTCTTCCATTAAGCATATATTCTGAAGGATTCTCAACCTGTGTAAGCCCCTGCTCACGCATCTCAAATACTCCAATTTCATTGGTTGAACCAAATCTGTTTTTCACACCACGAAGCACTCTGTATGACGCATGCCTGTCACCTTCAAAATAAAGCACTGTATCCACCATATGCTCTAATACTCTTGGACCTGCCACAGTACCTTCCTTGGTAACATGACCTACTATCCAGATGGCAATTCCAAGTTCCTTTGCAAGTCTCATAAGAATTGCGGTGGCTTCCCTGACCTGTGATACAGAGCCCGGTGCTGAGGAAATATCACTTACATACATTGTCTGTATGGAATCAATGATTACGATATTCGGCTTTTCATTGGTAATGGTTTGACGAATTGCATCTAAATCTGTCTCACAGTATATCTTACACTTATCACCGAATTCACCGATTCTTTCAGCCCTTAACTTAATCTGTTTTTGTGATTCCTCACCGGATATATATAATACTTCCTGCCCCTTATTGCTAAGAAGCCTGCTTATCTGAAGAAGAAGCGTGGACTTACCTATACCCGGGTCACCGCCCACAAGAATAAGAGCACCGGGTACGATACCTCCCCCAAGCACTCTGTCTAATTCTTCTATATCAGTTGAAATTTTATCTTCTTTTGTAATTACTATATCTGAAAGAGTGCTTACCTTAGCTTTAGGAAGCCCTATAGAAATGGAAGAAGCAGTTTTGGTTTTACTAACTACTTCTTCCACCATAGTATTCCACTCTTTGCAGCCCGGGCACTGTCCTACCCACTTCGGAGACTCATACCCGCATTCTTTACAAAAGAAAACTGTCTTACTTTTACCAGCTGCCATATTTAT
Organism: Lachnospiraceae bacterium UBA4338; assembly: GCA_002393735.1. GTDB lineage: Bacteria > Bacillota > Clostridia > Lachnospirales > Lachnospiraceae > UBA3766. Next base: position 22,180 of record DGTK01000001.1, on the reverse strand, counting down.
TTCTTAATTACTACCTTTACTTCACCCTTGCCCTGAAGATCAATGCTGAGTGATAACTTACCGGACATATTTGTAGACATCTTGCCTAAATCTGTACCTGCAATATTAACATCATATTCTGTATTCTCTTCAAGACCAACTGTAATCTGTGCATCACCTTCACCTGATACCAAGAATTCCAGTTTTTCTTCATCCTCTACAAGATTATTTACACTGGTTCCAGGAACTGATTCATAAACCAGCATGTCATTTCTTTTAAACTTAGTCATTGGCTTATAAGTCTTAACGGAATAAACATCACCATTATACTTGAAGTCTTCAAGCTTCCCCTTTGCCTCCAAAGTATAATCTCCGAAACTAAGACTACCATCTGATTCAACCTTGATTAAATCTTTAACTAAAGCCATTTCCTATCCCTCCTTCTTTTTTGGGCTTTTAACCTTAAAAATCACCTTCTCCTTTTCTACGGTACAAAGGACATCATCCCCCCTCTTGATATGACCTGAAAGGAATTCCTGAGAAAGTTCATCATCAACATTAGTCTGAATACCTCTTCTTATAGGTCTTGCACCCATCTTGGCATCAGAGCATGTATCTGCGATAAACTCTTTTAACTTCTGGGAGAAAGTAATATTAATTTCCATATTTTCTTTGGCTCTTATAGAAACCTTCTTAAGCAGAAGTCCTGCTATGCTGACGATTTCCTTTCTTGTAAGCTGTTTAAATACGGATATTTCATCAATACGGTTGATGAATTCAGGTCTGAAAGTCTTTTTAAGTTCTTCCATAACCTTACTCTTCATATTTTCGTAGTTGCTGTCAGGTGTTGACTCTGCACCAAAACCAAGGAGTTTTGGCTCAACTATTCTTGCAGCGCCGATATTGGATGTCATGATAATTACTGCATCCTTAAAGCTTACCTTAACGCCCTTTGAATCTGTAAGCTGTCCGTCATCAAGAATCTGAAGAAGAATGTTCATTACATCAGGATGACCTTTTTCCACTTCATCAAAAAGAACAACTGAATATGGATTGGTTCTGATTCTGTCTGTAAGCTGTCCGCCCTCATCATGACCAACATATCCCGGAGGTGAACCGATTAACTTGGCAACAGCATGAGGCTCCATATATTCAGACATATCAAATCTGATAAGAGCTTTCTCATCTCCAAAGAGAACCTCTGCCAGTGCCTTGGATAATTCAGTCTTACCAACACCGGTTGGGCCAAGGAATAAGAAGCTTCCAATAGGTCTGTTGGGATCGCCGAGACCTGTCTTACCTCTTCTGATAGCCTTTGATAATGCTTCAATCGGCTTATCCTGTCCAACAACTCTTTTATGTAATTCCTTCTCAAGTCTGAGAAGTTTATCACTCTCTTTTTCAACAAGTTTTGAAATTGGAATCTTACACCAGGTTGATACTACCTTTTCAATATGGGCTGGCAAAATCTCCACACTCTTATCGTTCTTTTCAAACTTCTTATCAAGAGCAACCAGACCATCATAGGTCTTATCCATCTCTTTCTTAAGAGCACCTGCCTTGGCATAATCGCCACTAAAGATAGCATCTTCTATGCCCTGATCCAATTCATCAAGTTTATCATAATATTCTTTAGTCTTGGTATAAGGCACCTTGGCAAGATGAACCAGTGAACATGCTTCATCAATTACATCAATGGCCTTATCCGGGAACTTACGCTCATTAATATATCTTCCACTAAGCCTTACTGCGCTTTCAATTGCTTCATCAGTAATTACAACCTTATGGAATCTCTCATATTTAGGAGCTAAAGTCTTAATGATTTTGATTGTTTCTTCTGCTGTAGGCTCTTCAAGATTGACAGTCATGAAACGTCTCTCCAAAGCCCCGTCCTTCTCGATAAACTTACGATACTCACTTAAGGTTGTAGCACCAATAAGCTGTATCTCACCTCTTGAAAGAGCAGGTTTTAAAATATTGGCAGCATCTAATTTATCATCAGAGCCGGCGCCTGCGCCCATTAAAGTATGAAGTTCATCCAAGAAAAGAATAATATCGCCGCTTTGTGCAACATATTCTATTGTCTTTTTAATTCTTTCCTCAAACTGTCCACGATATGTGGTTCCGGCAACCATTGCTGCTAAGTCAAGGGAAAGAATTCTCTTATTCTCAAGATTAAAAGGAACATTTCCCTGTACAATTCTAAGTGCCAGACCTTCTACAACTGCTGTTTTACCAACACCTGGCTCACCTAAGATTACAGGATTATTCTTTCTTCTTCTGCTTAATATCTGAATAACTCTTAAAGTCTCATCATCTCTGCCATATACAGGATCAAGTTTTCCTTCATATGCATCCTTGGTTAAATCCTTACAGTACTTGTTAAGGATATTCTCACCCTTTTCAGTCCTGCCATCGGGACCGCCTTTTCTGCCGGCGGGTGCTCCGACTCTGCCTGCAAAGAATTCCTTCTTTGCTTCAGCATTGCTTGCAACCATGTTACGAAGGATTTTGCGAACAAGCATCTCAACATTAACACCGGATTTCTCAAGGGCAAAATTCACCCACTCATTCTTCTTCTCAACAATAGAAAGAAGAGTGGTCTCGCAGTTTACCTTTGGAACTCCAAGCTGCCTTGCAATATCCTCAGAATTATCCATAACTGCATCCAATTCTGATGATATTCTCTCTTTACCTTTCGGTGGCAGTTTGCCTTCCGGGTCTGAGTTTTCTTTTATGAACTTGAATATCTGATCTCTTTTGCCGGCAAATGTATCAACTAAATCAAGACCTTCCAGAACTTCATCACAGTCTATAATACCAAGGAACAGATGCTCCGGATATATGTACTGCTGTTTGCACTTTCTGGAATATGCGGCTGCCCTGTCAAAAGATTCATTCAAAATCTTCGTATATTCCATATTGGTCACCCTGTTGTTTTATTTTATAAATCAATGAAATTAATATCATCCTCATCGTCATCAGGGATATATGAAGATTTAGCTGATGACTTCTTGGCAGGCTTTACATATTCTTCCTCTTCGTAATCATCATCTTCTTCATCCTCGTCATCCTCAACTTCTTCTACTTCAGTGAAGTAATCAAGGAACTTGGCACCTAATGACTTTTTGCCTTTCTTGGCAGGCTTTTCTTTTTTAACTTTTTCTTTCTTAACTTTTTCTTTCTTTACCTTCTTTGGCTTCTCGATATATTCTTCTTCCTCTTCATCATCTTCGTATTCATCGTCTGAATAGGAATCAGAATATGTCTCTTCTTCTACATATGTCTGCTTTGGTTCCGGAGCATATGTACTTGGAACAATATCATCATCATATAAATCGTCATCATCAAGAATGTCTTCTACTGAATCCTTGGCATAGATTGTCTTCTTTGCAGATGTTGATGGCTTTGTATACTTATCATCATCGTCATATGAATCGTAAGTCTCATAGTCATCATCATTTCCGCCTCTGCCTCTTCTAAGAAGAAGTAAAACAACGACAATGGCTAAAACTAAAATGATTACTGCAGCAACTGCGAGGATAATAATATTTGTTGTTCCTCCAAGAAGTCCGCCGCCCTTAACATCAGCTGATGATAATAAACCATCATACTGAATGAAATTGGATGTTCTGTAATCGAAGATATACCACATTGGATTATTATCACCATTCTCTGCATAGATAAGATAATAATCACCCTTTGCATAAGCTGATACCGTATCATTACCAAATTTAACTTCTACTTCTTCAAAACCGGTAGGAATCACGCTTGGTGCGGCGCCCGGCTGAATAGCATGTAATGACGAAATACCTGTACTTGTTGAAGGAGCAGGCTCCTCAACAGGCTCTTCTACTACAGGTTCTTCAACAGGTTCTTCTGCTACAGGTTCCTCAACCGGTGTTTCTTCAGGTTCTTCCTGTCCACCCTGCTGACCTGTAATCTCTGTCTGTTCAGGCTTAACTGTAGGAGCAGTAAATGTAATAAGGTCTGATCTGATGAAACCTGTCATTGTTGTACCATTGGCTTCAAAAGATACCTGATACCACTTATAATTATCCGATGCCTGAGTCTCACCTGTCAGGGTAATGACAGAATTCTGCTGAGCCTTGGCAACTATATCACCGTTAGTGGACGGTGTCTTACGAATATTAACACTTGCAGGAGCAATATATGCTGTCTGGTTATTAATGGCTGTTACCTGAACCTTAGGCTCTGTTGTAGCAGGAGTCGTTGTGGTTGTGGTTGTGGTTGTGGTTGTTGTATTATTGGTAGTTGTTGTAGCATTTGTTGTTGCAGCTGCTGCATTATTATCTGTTGTTGCAGGAGTTGTTGTAGTTGTTGTGGTTGTTGTCGCTGCAGCATCCTGAGTCTTGGTAACCAGGTCTGCACGAATAAAACCTGTAACACCTCCGGCAGTTGTAACATTATACCATGTCTTTCCATCATTACCTGTAACTTCAGTATTAATAGTTACAGCATCATTGGTATTTACCACCGCTACTGAATTAGATGTAGTATCTGCCGAACTTCTTACATTAACATTAGAAGCATTAACAGTACCACCTGCTGCCAGTGCATTTATGGACATAAGTCCTGCCACTACAATGGCACCAATAACAACTAATGTTGACTTCATCATCAATTCCAATTTTCTCATTTTAAGAGCTCTCCTTACTTTGACAATATCGCATTACCTATATCGTTTCTCATATACTTGTTGTCAAAATCAACCCACTTTGTTGCTTCATAAGCTTTTGCTCTTGCTTCAACTAATGTGTTTCCTTTGGCAGTAACCCCGAGTACTCTGCCACCGTTTGTTACTATAACTCCGTCTTTGAGAGCAGTTCCTGCATGGAAGCAGTAATAATCTTCCTTGTTATCGAACTTCTCAAGCCCCTTAATTTCAAACCCCTTCTCATATGATAACGGATAACCGTCAGATGCCAAGATTACGCATACTGCCGCATTATCCTCAAATTCAATATCAATCTTATCCAGTGTTCCATCGATGCATGCAAGCATTACATCCACAATATCATTCTTCATACGTGGAAGTACTACCTGTGCTTCAGGATCACCGAATCTTGCATTATATTCAAGTACCTTAGGGCCATCCTTGGTAATCATTAAACCAAAGAAGATAACGCCCTTGAATGTTCTGCCTTCAGCTTCCATTGCCTTAACTGTAGGCATAAAAATCTTCTCCATACAGAACTCATTAATCTCATCTGTATAGAAAGGACTTGGTGAGAATGTTCCCATACCACCTGTATTAAGACCTTCATCATTATCTTTTGCTCTCTTGTGGTCCTGAGCTGAAGATAATACCTTAATTGTCTTACCGTCACAGAAGGATAATACCGATACTTCTCTTCCTGTCATGAATTCTTCAATAACCACGGTATTACCCGCATCACCGAACCTCTTGCCTTCCATCATGCTCTTAAGTGCATCTACTGCCTCGTCATAATCTTTGCAGATAAGTACGCCCTTACCAAGAGCAAGACCATCAGCCTTGATAACTATAGGATAATCCACATTATCTAAGTATTTAATAGCCTTATCAAGTTCCGTGAAATTCTCGTACTTAGCTGTAGGAATACCATATTTCTTCATTAAATCTTTGGAAAAAGCCTTGCTTCCTTCAAGTATGGCAGCCTTTTTCTCAGGTCCAAATGCCTTGATTCCTGCTGCACTTAACCTGTCTACAAGACCAGCAACCAATGGATCATCAGGTGCTACAATTGCAAGATCAATTGCATTCTTAACACAGAAATCAACAATGTTGTCAAAATCCATCACTTTAATATCAACGCACTTTGCGATTCTGCCGATTCCGGCATTACCCGGAAGACAGTAAATTTCAGTTGCCTTAGGGCTTTTGGATAATGCATAACATATGGCATGTTCTCTTCCGCCGCTGCCTATAACTGCAATCTTCATTTTATTACTCTCCTATACTTATTAATCCGTTAGCTATCATATCAATAGCCTTTGGCAAAATAACCCATTCCGCTTCTTCCATAACCCGAAGCTGTAATTCCTTAGGTGTATCACCCTCTTTAACTTCCACAGCCTTCTGGGCAATGATTGGGCCTGTATCAGTGCCTTCATCTACGAAGTGAACTGTGGCGCCGGTGATTTTGACCCCGCGCTTTAAAGCAGCCTCATGCACCTTAAGTCCATAATATCCTGTTCCGCAAAATGAAGGAATTAAGGATGGATGAATATTAATTATTCTGTTTCTGAATGCTCTTATAACCTGTGGAGGAATAACTACCAGGAAGCCTGCAAGAACGATGAGGTCCGGGTTAATCTCTTTAAGTTTATCAAGAAATGCATCATTAAAAGCATCTCTGTTCTCAAAAGACTTGGGAGAAAGACAAATGGCATTAATTCCATTTTGCTTTGCTCTCTCCAAGGCATAAGCATCAGCATTATTACTAATTACTGTATCAATCTCTGCGTTGGTAATCCTGCCATCCTTAATTGCATCAATTATGGCCTGAAGATTGGTGCCGCCGCCTGATACACATACACATACCTTTAACATATAATCACCTTTATACTAAATCTACGCCCTTTTCGCCGTTAATGATTTTACCAACTACGAAAGCCTTCTCGCCTGATTCGTTGATTGCCTTAACTGTTTTGTCTACATCAGCCTTGTCAACTGCAAGTACCATGCCAAGACCACAGTTAAATGTATTGTACATCATTTCATCCGCGATATTTCCGGTCTTCTTTATAAGATCAAAAATAGGAGGAACATCAAAACTGTTAAGTTCAATAACTGCTCTCTTACCGTCAATTAACATTCTTGGAACGTTCTCATAGAAACCGCCACCTGTAATATGTGAGCAGGCTTTAACCTTAACGCCTGAGTTCTTAATAGCTTTAAGAGCCTTAACATAGATTCTTGTTGGCTCAATTAAAGCTTCACCTAAAGTTTTGCCAAGTTCATCATAGTAAGTATCAAGACTTTCCTTTGTCATCTCGAATACTTTACGAACCAGTGAAAAACCGTTTGAATGAACACCTGATGAAGCAATACCGATAAGTACGTCTCCATCTGCAAGGTCAGCACCTGTAATCAAATCCTTTTTCTCAACTACGCCAACTGAAAAACCTGCAAGGTCATATTCATCTTCCGGCATAAGTCCCGGATGCTCTGCTGTCTCGCCGCCAACCAGAGCACATTCTGACATGATACATCCGTCTGCAACGCCCTTAACGATTGTTGCGATTTTTTCAGGATAATTCTTACCGCAGGCAATATAATCAAGGAAGAATAACGGCTCACCACCTGCACATGCAACATCATTGACACACATGGCAACCGCGTCGATACCGATGGTATCATGCTTGTCCATAAGGAAAGCCAGTTTAACTTTGGTTCCACAGCCATCAGTTCCTGAAAGAAGAATCGGCTCCTCGTAATTTTTAATTTTAGCTAATGAAAAAGCACCCGAGAATCCCCCAAGTCCTCCAAGGACTTCTTCTCTCATGGTCTTCTTAACATACTCTTTCATTAATTCAACAGATTTGTAACCGGCTTCAATATCAACCCCTGCTGACTTGTAATCCATAGTTGTCTCTCCTTTATGTTTTATATTTTATTTCTGATAATTCTCGTATCCAACTTCCTGAAGTCTGGCATCCTTGGCAATTACGCTGTCTGCAAGTTCATTCTTGTAATCTTTAAGTTTCTGAAGAAGTACAGAATCTGATGTGGCAAGAATCTTTGCAGCAAGAATACCTGCATTGGCGCCGCCGTTAATTGCAACAGTTGCAACCGGAATACCTGAAGGCATCTGAACTATGCTGTAAAGAGAATCTCTTCCGCCAAGTGATGTGGTATGCATTGGAATACCGATAACCGGCATTGGGCAAATAGCTGCAAACATACCAGGAAGATGAGCTGCCATTCCCGCTCCGGCAATAACTACTTTTATTCCTTTTTCTTCAGCACTCCTGGCATATTCAAAGAATACATCAGGCTCTCTGTGTGCTGAAATAATCTTCATTTCATATGGGATATCAAACTTATCCAGAATATCTGCTGCCTTGGACATAACCGGCATATCTGAATCGCTTCCCATAACAATACTAACTATTGGTTTAACATCGCTGTTACCTTTAACCTGCATCTTTATATCCTCCTAAATCAGCCGGCAAATAAAACGCCGTCGAATAATTCCTGAATATCCACGCCATCAATGTTCTGTGGCCAGTCATCATTATCAACATATACTCTTACATAACTTCCATCTTCCAGACGTAAGTCAACATATGTATTATCATCTGTACCTGCGATTAAAACAGTACTTCCCTTAGGGATTACCTTACTCTCTCCATCCGGAGCGCCTACTGAGTCAACTGCATATCCGTTTATATCACGAAGCGCTGTAAGCTGAATATGACTTGTTGCAGTATAACAGTCATCCATAAATTCAACTTTACCATTTGAATTAATCTTACTTAACTTGAAACCATCATATGTACTTAAAAGATCAAGTCTCTGATTTACAAAGAAGCAGTCCGGATTTGTAAATGATTCGAAGCTTCCGAATACTTCATCAGTCTGTTTGATTACACCATTCTCAACACTGAAAATATAAGTACATGTATAATCATTCTCTACTGAGGTCTTAAGAATGACAAAATACCTGCCGTCAACCTTAGCTCCTGCAACATCATAACTAAAGCCATATATGTTTTCATCCTGGAACTTGGCAGTATCTGTTTCAATAACCAGATTATCATATTCGCCGTAATCATCGTTATAAAGCATATTGACCATGATATTTTCTTCTGTACCATCATTATCATAATCCATATACAGATTCATTCCGTCGTAATTATTGTAGATTATGTTTTCCTTGCTGTAAGTTGTATATGTTTTATTGAATACTTCAGGACAGTCCTGATATCTTACTCTGATAAATACAGGGCCAAACGCATATGCCGCAAGTTCATATGGAGAATAAATCATTAAAATAGAATCATAATCCATTACGAAATTGCATCCGTATTCAGGATCAGTAATTGAATCATAAATCAGTTCCTCATAATTCTCCCATAAATCATCAGTTCCGATTCCATCCTGTGAGAACTGCTTATTTAAGGAATCAATAACTGCATTATAGAATCCTTCTTTATCAGCAATTACATCCTGTATCTCAAGAGTCTTTCCACTCTTTGAATCAACATTATGTGATACATAATATGTATTAGGATGAGCGCCACCTGCATAACTTTCAACTGTTTCCATCAATGAAACCATTACAGTATCAGATCTGTAATTGGTAAGATTCGAATAATAATAACAGCTAAGGAAATCATCCTCGTTCATGTATTCAAGATTCTCTTTGGCAAAATCAGTATAATCCCTGTAAGAATCAAGCGCTGCACCATTAATGTCTTCATCAACCTTTTCCATTGCACTCTTCAATGCAGAATACTTACCAAGATTATCTGTATTTATGAATGATGTACTGTAACTAACTGAATAATTATCCTGCCAGTCACCATCATAGGTCCAGTCAGTCACAAGAGGAATAAATTCAAATTCCCCTGTAGCCACATCAGTATCCTGGCCGTCATTTGAGCCATTGCCACCTACATTAAACTGGTCAATGCCCCAGTCGGTAGACTGAGTAACCTCATTATTTGAATTTCCTATATTGTTACCATCATTAGTAACATTACCCTGATTGTTATTGGAATTAGCAGGATTATGCAGCATATTACAGCCACCAGCAGTCAGAGTCAGCACAAGGCTGACAGATATAAGAGTTTTTAAAAAAGCTTTTTTCATATCATCAAATTCGGGCTTGCCGAATTACTCCTTTAAAATTAATCCAAATTTCCACACATAACCTATTTAATTATACTATTTTACCCTATTTCAGTCAAGAAAAGCCTCGTTCAGTTCCTCGCATCCTTCAAGGACAAAACGGCCATTCTCGATTATCTTTACAGACTCCCCATTTTCATCTATAACTTCCAGCAGTCCCAGCTCATCATAAGGGATTGTTATATCCGTATGACAATTGAAATATGCCTTGGACGGTTCTGTCTTTCTGAGGGCTGATGCACTGTTTTCCTTGGCAACTATTTCCTTACCATCCGGGTTATATACCCTCACCTCTTCTTCTCTTGAATAACAGGTATCACCAAATGCAAAATGCGGGCCTGTCTTCTCTGCTATAAGAATAGGCATATATTGCTCAATATCGTATTTTCTAGCTATAACATAAGCCGTGGTGTTGGTACCTATGGCGAATTCTCCCATAGGAAGGGTCTCATGATGGAATAACATCCCTGCCTCAATATACTTACGATTCTCTGCAGGGTCTGAGAAATTGGCACAGGAATATGATTTAATATATCCATCTTCTATCTCAAGTGTCAGGTCCTTATATTCCTGCTCGTTTAAGAATACTTTCTTAACATTAAGAACTCCATGTGTTCCCTCTAAAACAGGCGATGTGAAGACTTCTCCCACAGGAATATTCACATCAGCCACGCAGTTTTCAAACTTTGTTTCCTTTGAAGGGTCCTTAAGTTCCCAGAGTTTCACATAAAGGTCTGTTATATTACCATTATTACCAACAACATGAGCTACTGAATGTTTATCAAGAACATCAATTATTGTCTGCTGAATCTTTCTGTATTTGTTAACATCTAAAGTATTAATCTTTATTGTATCCTTAAAAATCTCTTTATAATTCTCAGAGATGGATGGCATTGGGAAAGCAATTATACTGAAACTTCTTTGCTCCGGATCAATGTACTTAGCCGTAATCTCAGCATTTTGGGATGATAATTCCACGTTATTCTTTCTTTGTGATTCATTAAGCGAAATGGCATTTTCTCTTGATACTAAGTCAACAATGGGCTCACCAAAGGTTTCAATTACGATAGGGCCTGCGAATAAGGCAGCAGCTTCCCTGTTTTCTTCATATGCAACCTTTAAACATTCCACTCTTCTGTTTACCAGATGACCATCAAGAATCATACCCATATCTTCTCTGTGGTCATAATCAAGCTGTAATAATTCATTGGCTCCCACGTAGCCTATCGGATTAAGATTTCTTTTAGCAAAGATATCCCTTCTTCCCCTGTACATAACAGGCTCAAGACCCAGTTCTGAAAGTTTATCAATAACCGCCTTTATTACTCTTTCAAAACCAATATGATATCTTATATTGGCATATTTCTTTTTAGACAGATCCTTTCCAGCCTGAATAAAACCATCTCTGTAACCATTCACTATAGTTGCGGCCATTTTATCTATATCTTCTTCAGGAAGTGATGATAAGAATTCACTTACCCTTATTTCATTTATTGTTACTCTCTCACCATACTTGTAAAGGTATGACGGATTGTTTAAATCTTCCTTGGTAACAATATTGAAAGCCAGATTCTCCACCTCAAACTGAGACTTAATTAATCTTGGAATCTCTGTCTCATAATAATCACTTACATACCAGTAAAATATATCCTTAATACTGTTTATTTCCTCAGTTTCTCCATCTGCCACCAAAAGGGATGAATAAACCTCCAGCATAAGTTCCATCCTGATAAGAATGCCTTCAAGATAACCTTCATATGCATCAGGAATCGCTGCCTTAATCTCTGTATAAATTGCAGAAAGATAAGGCCCTGCATAGCCTAATACACCATAGGCATAATCAGGATTTAAGAAACTGTTATCATATCCTTCCGGAATGGCATCCTTATAAAGAAGATCATTAATTCCCTGATAATCTCCATCCTTCCAAAGTGCAGTAATCACGCCCTCTGACTCTACGCCTTTATTAAGAGAATACAGTTCATATAAATCCAAAAGGAATGTACTTACAACCTTAAAAAAGGGCTGATATGCCATCACCCCTTCTTCATTCTCTATTTCTCTGATTCTTGTTAAAGCAAGTGTTAATCTTTCTTCCATCAATGCTCCTTAATAATTCATTATTCCAAGCCCAACAATATACATGATAAAAAACAGATTGATTGTATTAATCACGATTCCGGTATCGGAAAGAATATAATAATTATCCGGCTGCAATCTGGATATAATGGAGAGAACCTCTCCCACAATTGAAAAAATCAGCGCCAGAATAACAGTCAGGCCAAATCTGATAAAGGCCTGACCGTCATTGAAAAAACTTATGATAATAGCCGCAATTAAAGCAAGAAGGGAAATACTTCCAAGGATAATTCCCATAATACTGAGATTATCTATCTTCTTGTCTGTGAATTTGTACTTCTTGCTTAAATTAAATCTGCTGCTCATTTATAATCCTTATTTTGCACCATACTGCTCATAGTATGCATCAATTGCTTTCTTGATTTCATCATCAATCACAACTCTGCCATTAACTTCTCTGTTATAAAGATATTCGCATACCTCAGCCATTGATACGATTGCGCCTGTCTTGATATTATATGTTTCTGCAATTTCATCAAGTGCAGTCTTATCTGTATTAAGTCCCTTCTCCATTCGGTTAAGGCTTACCATAAGACCTACAACTTCCACATCAGCCTGAGCCTTAATGATTGGATATGTTTCCTCAATAGACTTGCCGGAAGTTGTCACATCTTCAATAATAACAACCTTATCCCCATCCTGCATCTTAGAACCAAGAAGGATTCCCACATCACCATGATCCTTAACTTCCTTACGGTTTGAAGAATATTTAACTTCTTTGCCATAAAGTTCGCTGTATGCAATGGTTGTTGCTACTGAAAGTGGAATACCCTTATATGCAGGTCCGAATAAGATATCCCAGTCATCGCCATATGCATCATGAATTGCCTTGGCATAATATTCGCCTAATTTCTTAAGCTGATATCCTGTTACATAAGCCCCTGCATTCATGAAGAATGGAGACTTTCTTCCACTCTTAAGTGTAAAATCCCCGAACTTAAGTACATTGGCTTCCACCATAAAATCTATAAATTCCTGTTTATAACTTTCCATTATTTCTTCCTCCTAAAATAAGTTCTGACTATTTAAGTGCTGACTTAATATCTTCTTTCATTGCAATAACTGCTGCCCTTGAAGCATCAGCATAATTCTCTTCACCATATGAAGCATATGCTTCTGACTGATATGCTGCAATAATTCCTCTTGAAGAATTGATAATTGCACCAAGACCATCCTTGTTAAAGAAGTGAACCAGGTCAGCACCCTTACCACCCTGAGCACCATAGCCAGGAACTAAGATAAGAGTTTTAGGCATAATCTCTCTTAATGCCTTACCAACCTCAGGATAGGTTGCACCAACTACAGCACCAACATTGCTGTAATTGCCTTCCATTACATCCTCGCCCCACTTATTAACATATTCTGCCATAAGTTCATATACATGCTTTCCATCACAGATCTTATCCTGTAATTCACCGCTGCTTGGATTGGATGTTTTAACAAGTACGAAGATACCTTTATCTTCAGCCTTACATACATCTACGAAAGGCTTAACGCCGTCAGTACCAAGATATGGATTAACTGTTGCCATATCTTCATCAAATACAGGAATAAGTTCATCTCCTACCTTAACCTTGCCAAGGTGAGCAACTGCGTAAGACGCTGATGTGGAACCGATATCTCCTCTTTTGACATCACCAATTACAATAAGGCCTTTTGACTTACAGTAATCTACTGTCTTCTTGTATGCCATAAGTCCTTCAATACCGAACTGCTCATACATTGCTATCTGCGGTTTAACAGCAGGAACAAGATCACATACAGCATCAACTATTCCTTTGTTATATTCATAAATTGCTTCAGATATTCCTTTTAAAGTCTGACCATATTCATCATAAGCTTTCTTCTTGATGTAAGTTGGAATAAACTTCTCCATTGGATCTAAGCCCACAACAATAGGCGCATCCTTCTTTTGAATCTCATTTAACAATTTAGTAATCATATCATTCTTTCCCTTCTGGTTTATTTTTTCTTCTGCCTGAGTATGACAAAATAAGAAAAGCGTCAGACCATTGTAGCCTGACGCTCTTAATTATACCATAGCTTTTATATTTTCATCTATATATTTCTTGATGTTAGAAGCATTTATAATGGTGGACATCTTGTCTCCGTCAACAACTACAAGTGTAGGTGCACTCATTATGCCAAGCTGTTTGGATAATTCCATATTCTCTTCAGCATCAATTACATCATATTCGATGCCCTCCAAGAACTCTTTAGCCTTCTTGCAGTTTGGACATGTCTTTGTGGTGAAAAGATGTAAGCCATCAGCTAACTTCGAGCAGGATGCATCAGGATCTTTCTCGTAATTGGATAATCTTGCGCCCTGGTGAACTTTAAGATGTGACTTATCAATCTCATACTCAGTTCTGTTATTGTATTCCTGAGTCTTGCCATCATTCCAGTTCTGAATTGGTCTGTAGTATCCTGTGATACGGCTGTATACTTCTGTTACAGCGCCACATGTAGGACATGTTCTCTGATCACCTGAGATATATCCGTGTTCCTTGCAAATTGAATATGTAGGAGACATTGTATAGTATGGTAATCTGTAATTCTCAGCAATTGTCTTAACAAGCTTTGCTGCTGCCTTCCAGTCCGGAAGTTTCTCACCAAGGAATGCATGGAATACTGTACCTGATGTATATAATGTCTGTAACTCATCCTGAATATCAAGTGCATCAAAGATATCTACTGTATAATCTACAGGAAGATGTGATGAGTTGGTATAGTATGGTGTATCTCCTTCATGACCTGCTGTCTTGATATCCGGATATCTCTGTCTGTCATGCTTAGCAAATCTGTATGTTGTACTTTCAGCAGGAGTTGCCTCTAAGTTATAAAGGTCACCGTACTGTTCCTGGTAAATAACCAGTCTGTCTCTCATATGGTTAAGAACTTTCTTTGAGAATTCCTGTGTTTTCACGCTTGACATGTCTTCACCAAGCCACTTGGCATTAAGACCAACTTCGTTCATACCAATTAAACCGATGGTTGAGAAGTGATTGTTGAAGTCTCCAAGGTATCTCTTTGTATATGGATATAATCCTTCTTCAAGAAGTCTTGAGATAACGCCTCTCTTAATCTTTAAGCTTCTTGCTGAGATATCCATCATATGATCAAGTCTCTTGAAGAAATCTGCTTCATCAGTTGCAAGATATGCAATTCTTGGCATATTAATTGTTACAACACCTACAGAACCTGTACTCTCACCTGAACCGAAGAAACCACCTGTTTTCTTACGAAGTTCTCTTAAGTCAAGACGGAGACGGCAGCACATTGAACGTACATCTGAAGGCTGCATGTCTGAGTTGATGTAATTTGAGAAGTATGGTGTACCATATTTAGCAGTCATCTCAAAGAGAAGTCTGTTATTAAGTGTATCACTCCAGTCAAATTCCTTAGTAATTGAATATGTAGGAATTGGATACTGGAATCCTCTTCCGTTTGCATCACCATCGATCATTGTCTCAAGGAATGCTCTGTTAACCATATCCATCTCTTCTTTACAATCCTTGTAGCAGAAATCCATTTCCTTACCGCCAACGATTGCAGGAAGTTCAGCTAAGTCGTTAGGAACTGTCCAGTCTAATGTGATATTTGTAAATGGAGCCTGTGTACCCCAACGGGATGGAGTATTAACACCATAAATGAAGCTTTCGATGCTCTTCTTAACTTCGTCATATGATAAGTTATCAACTTTAACGAAAGGAGCTAAATATGTATCAAATGATGAGAATGCCTGAGCGCCTGCCCATTCGTTCTGCATGATACCAAGGAAGTTAACCATCTGGTTGCAAAGAACTGAAAGGTGAGCTGCAGGAGCTGATGTAATCTTACCTGTGATTCCGCCTAAACCTTCTTTAATAAGTTGCTTAAGTGACCAGCCTGCGCAGTATCCGGTAAGCATTGATAAGTCATGAATATGGATATCAGCATTTCTGTGTGCCTCTGCGATTTCTTCATCGTAGATTTCTGATAACCAGTAGTTGGCAGTTACGGCACCTGAGTTACTAAGAATCAAACCACCTACAGAGTAAGTAACAGTTGAATTCTCTTTAACTCTCCAGTCTTCAACCTTAACGTAACTGTTTACAACATCCTTATAATCAAGGATAGTTGACTTCATGGCTCTCATCTTCTCTCTCTGCTTACGATAAAGGATGAATGCCTTGGCTGTCTCTGTATATCCGGCCTGCTCTAATACTTTCTCGACGCTGTCCTGGATATCTTCCACATGAACCATGCCATCTTCAACCTTTTCCTGGAAATCAGCTGTAACTCTTAATGCAAGAAGCTGAACAATGTCATCTGTGTAATTAACAGATGTAGCATCAAATGCCTTGATAATGGCATTGCTAATCTTGCTAATGTTAAAATCAACTGTCTCTCCGTCTCTCTTAATAACTGCAAACATTCTCTTAATCCTCCCATTACAGAACTATTTCTTAATATTTATTACGCTTAATATAGTGTTTTGCAAAATTTCAAAACCCTATATCTTGTGGTCGTGTATTGCTATACTACCACATTCCCATATAGATGTCAACAGAAAAAATACAATATATTTGAATATTTTTTAAAATCAACCACTATATCTTGTGGTTTACACCAAAATTATTCCTATGTTTTATGTTGACTAGTCCGAAATAGTGCCATTTTGAGCCATTTGTTATTTTTTTAACCTTCCACATCTTGTAGTATTTTTAATAAATATTTCCATGTTCTGTTTACGGATTCTATATCAAGTTTCTCTTTTACTGTATGAATATCCAGGATATTAGGGCCTATGGATACCGGGTCCAAATCTTCCTTTTTATCGCAGAATATGCCGCATTCCAAGCCTGCATGCACAACTTCAAGCTTTGGCTCATATCCATATTCTTCCTTAAATATTCTAACCATCTTCTCTCTAAGTGGAGAATCCTTACGATATTCCCAGTTAGGGCAGTCTCCGAATACTACGCTTTCAGCCCCAACATCCTGTATGCATTTTGAAACCGCATCAAGGATTTCTTTCTTGCCAGCCTTTGCATTGCTTCTTAAAAGCTGATCTGTAACTATATAGTCATCTTCCATTACAATGGTTCCGATATTAAGGGATGTTTCCACCATATCCGGAAGATCTTCGGACATTTTGATTACGCCATCGGGAACAATATTGAGGAAATCCACAATTCTTTTAGCTGTAGCCTTGTTGTAATAAACTGTATCCTCTGCCTCCTGAGATGAAACATTAACCTTGATACTATCTTCTATTCCTTCATATTCTTTCTTAAATGCATCTTCGCATTTCCTGATAATATCCTGTAACTTATCTTCACCAGCCTTAATCACAAGTTTCACAGTAGTATTGTTCGCAATGGCATTATCTTTCTCACCACCTTCAATACTTACTAATCTGTAATCTACTCCCTCATTTTCCAAAACCTTAAGCACTCTGCCCATAAGTTTATGGGAATTGGCTCTTCCAAGATGAATCATAATACCTGAATGACCGCCCTTAAGTCCGGAAATATTAATCTTAGTAATCTTTCCTGAATATGTATCTTCCTTCTCAAGCTTAAACTTACCATTAAGTCTTATGCCACCGGCGCAGCCCAGGGTAAGAATTCCTTCTACTTCTGAATCAATATTGATTAATTCCTTTCCTTCTATATCTGACATATCAAGACCAAGTGCTCCATCCATGCCAACTTCTTCCTCTACTGTAAAAATACATTCCAACTTCGGAAGTTCATAACCGCCATCCAAAAGCGCCAGCATGAAAGCCACTGCAATACCGTCATCTCCACCCAAAGAAGTACCCTTGGCATAGAGATAACCATCCTCAACCTGCAGGTCCAGCCCGTCCTTATATGGGTCCACAGCACTGTCAGGAGTCTTTACAGCCACCATATCCATATGACCCTGGAGAATAACCGGCTCTTTATCTTTAAAGCCTTCTGAAGCCTCTTTTTTAATTACGACGTTGCCTAAGTCATCCCTTCTTGTATAAAGCCCTCTTTCAAGGCCAAAATGCTCCAGATACGCACTTATCTTCTCAGTATGATGGCTCGGTCTTGGAATGGCACTAATCTCCTTAAAAAATCTATATACCTCTTTCGGTTCCAAAGTATCTAATGTATTGCCCATATTCGTTCTCCTTTGTTTGAAGTAATATTATTATATCACAGCCGGCAGATTTTGCAAACATTTGTTCGAGCAATTTTGCAGAAAATAACCTCCTCCACATTACGTGAAGGAGGCATTAATTTAGTTATCAAAATCAATTAAGCAATTTTATCCTTAGCGATTTCTGCTAACTTTGCAAAACCTTCTGCATCATTAACAGCTAAATCAGCAAGCATCTTTCTGTTGATATCGATTTCTGCCAGTTTAAGACCATACATAAACTTGCTGTATGATAAACCATTCATTCTTGCTGCTGCGTTAATACGAGCAATCCATAAACGTCTGAACTGACGCTTTTTCTCTTTTCTGCCTGCGTAAGAAGAAGCCAAAGCTCTCATTACTGACTGCTTTGCGATACGATACTGCTTTGATCTGGCTCCTCTATAGCCCTTCGCAAGCTTTAATACTCTATTATGTTTCTTTTTAGCATTTAAGCCACCTTTAATTCTTGCCATTGTATCTTCCTTCCTCTCTTATTAAATATAAGGTAAAATCTTCTTCATGTTCTTAACGTTTGTAGCATCTGTAATAGCTGACTGACGAAGAGAACGTTTTCTCTTTGTTGACTTCTTTGTTAAGATATGGCTCTTGTAAGCCTTGTTTCTTTTAAGTTTACCAGTTCCTGTTACTTTGAAACGCTTTGCCGCAGCTCTGCTTGTTTTCATCTTTGGCATGATTATATTCCTCCTTAAATCATAAATTACCTAATTACTTCTTAGCTAAAACAATTGCAATCTGTCTTCCTTCTGTCTGAGCACCTTTCTCTATTGAAGCGATGTCTGTAAGTGCTTCTGCGAAGTCGTCAAGAATGTGTTTGCTTTCTGCCATGTGGGCCATCTCCCTACCTCTGAAACGAAGAACAACTCTAACTTTGTCGCCCTTGGTAAGGAACTTTCTTGCAGCTGAAACTTTAGTATTAATATCATTAGTATCGATATTAGGTGATAATCTGATTTCTTTTGTCTCCTGCTGCTTCTGCTTCTTACGGTTGTCTTTTTCTTTCTTATTCTGTTCATATTTGAACTTGCTGTAATCAGCAATACGACAAACCGGTGGATTGGCATTTGGGGAAATAAGAATTAAATCCATCTCCTTCTCTTCTGCCAAAGCAAGAGCTTCTTTAAAAGACATAACACCTAACTGATTCTTTTCCTCGTCTAAGACGCGGACCTCTTTAGCTCTGATTTGCTCATTAATAAAATAATCGCTAATAGTTGTACCCTCCTACTAATGTATAAAAACTATAAGTTGCAATAAAAAAAGCAGATATGTAAATATCCACTCTGCATCTTAAATAACACTTCTGCTTTTTAGCACTATGAAATATTATTAAAAAATATCAAACGCCTACGAACCTTATGTTGTAGGGTGAGAGTGGATACTCTACTTCTTTTAATGCCGGCGACCGGAATCGAACCGGTACGGGAGTATAAGTCCCGCAGGATTTTAAGTCCTGTGCGTCTGCCAGTTCCGCCACGCCGGCATACCTAATTGCTTAGGTGAATGGGACCTACAGGGCTCGAA
>DGTK01000001.1:1992-2316 GCA_002393735.1 Lachnospiraceae bacterium UBA4338 | reverse complement strand
CGGCGCTCTAACCAACTGAGCCACTAGGCCAAATAAAAAAAAATAATGGACCTTCGGGGACTCGAACCCAGGACCGACCGGTTATGAGCCGGTTGCTCTAACCAACTGAGCTAAAGGTCCAAACCCCTTTGGGGTGAAAGCCGATGATCGGACTCGAACCGATAACCTGCTGATTACAAATCAGCTGCTCTGCCAATTGAGCCACATCGGCATGATGTTTTTTCAAGGCACTAGGACATTATATCTTTAATTGTGCTATTCTGTCAAGAACTTTTTTAAAGTATCTTGCAAGAATTTTTAAATGACTCCGACGGGAATCGAACC
>DGTK01000001.1:0-1913 GCA_002393735.1 Lachnospiraceae bacterium UBA4338 | reverse complement strand
CGTGAAAGGGCGATGTCTTAACCGCTTGACCACGGAGCCTCGTCCACGCTCGCTTCGCTTTCCCGCCCAGCTCGTAAACTCGCTGTGCTTAGCGCTTCGCGGCGTCTCCTCTTCGTCGAAAATGCAAGCATTTTCGCCGGAATAAAATAGCTTTGAACTGCCAAAGCCCTATCATAGTAACATTATTATTAAATGATTGTCAACAAAAATTAACTATCTAAGTTGATATAGTGCGCAGTCCTCATCTTCATAGAGAAGTTTGGCGCCCCTCTTGGAGATTTTCTTTGCTATTTCACCGCCAACAGGAGTCATTATATATTTGGACTTAAGGTCATCAATATTATTATTTATATAATATGATGTACAGCAGCTTATTCCCATTCCCTTTGGCGTTCCATAGAGATACTGCCACTTGGCAACACTCTCTTTTCCATCTATCTCATCTGTAAATACCCAGATAATTACATTATCAAAGCTTGGCTTTTCTTCCGGGTTAAGTTCTATTTTCTCATTCATTACAGTTGTCCATTCGGTGATTTTGCCCGTAATGTAGTTATTTTCAAATGGCGGCTTGTAATCATATGGGTCACCCGCCTTGATAATAAAGAAAAATACGAACATTGCCACAATAATGAATGTCTTGCCTGCGTATTTAGTGCTTCTCATTCCGAAGATAATAATTCCGGCCACAATAAATGTAAGCAGATGCTTGCTGCCCTCTGTAAGCTTGTACATAAGAAGCAGGGCGATAAGCATTGCAATAAGAGACAGGCCGAAATGTAATTCAATCGTCATATCCTTCTTAAAGTTTTCAGCCTTCTCAGGATCTTTCTTATAAATAATTCTGTCCACAAGTGTCTGAACCAGTGTAATTACAATCATTGCAACATAGCATATAAAGATGGCGCCCGAGCAAAGTCCTTCTGATAATCCGAGAATCATATGCTTAAGCATATCCGCTCCCATGTAATGAAGTTTTGAAAGCGTATACTTAATTCCTCCAAATAATCCCTGGTCAAAATAAGCCTTCACCCAGTCTGTAAAGAACAGATCTGCAAAATACTCGGCTCCGAAATACTTCTTAATAGCCCAGTATAATCCAAGTGTTACAACAAGAACGCCCGCTGAAATAAGCGCACCCTTCCACTTATATTCTCTTATGCAGAAATATATTACAAGCACTAAAAGAAGCAGCAGATACGGCCTCATCAGTGTAAGAAGTGATGCAAATATAAACATAAATACCAGGGCACATTTAGTCGGCTTTTTGGTATAACTGTATGCGAATGCATAGAACATTATAACCAGGCTGAAACATGTAATTTCAGGCATGGCTGACATCATCTGTCTTGCAAAATGGGTAAATGATACTGAACCTGCAGCAATTAATATGGTCTGCTTTAAATCAGGCTTTGCAACAAGTACGAAAACAACGAATGCCAGAGTTAAAAAGAAAATATTGCAATACACAGGAGACATGAAAGTCCATCCAAAAATCAGCCCCCACACAATCCATGGAAGCAGAAGCACCGGACTCCATGCCGCAAAAGAAAGCACCTGGGCATGACTTTCATTAAATCCAAAAAAACCTGCCGGGTATCCACCATTAAGAATGCACTCAACCTGCTTATAGTAGAAAAGTTCATCATTCCACTCTCCTGCAGGAAGATAAGTCCTGCCTACAAATCCACCTTTAAAAAGTGAGTAAACAAGACTTAAAACAAAAGGCAAAGCTGCCATGATTGCAACTTTGATAATCATTTCTTTATTCTTTTGGAAAAATTCAGATACCTTTTTTATAATGATTTCTCCTAAAAATGTCAGTATACAAAAAATCCGAACTTCAGGCAATTGCTTACCTTTGGTTCGGTAATGGTTACTTAACAAATTAACGGTAATGCAACCCCTACTCT